>NZ_AFUE01000006.1 GCF_000222765.1 Streptococcus cristatus ATCC 51100
ATTTAGAAAGGCTATCCCATGCACATTCACTATAACACAAATCAAACGACTTTACCACTAGAACTTGCTTGCATTTTACCACAAGACCATATTGTCTTTACCATTGAAAAAGTGGTGAATGCCTTGGAGTATAGTCACTTTCACGCTTTCTATCATAACTTTGGTCGGCCGTCTTATCACCCTAAAATGCTTTTAGCAGCTCTACTATTTGCCTACTCACAAGGAATTTTCCCTGGACGAAAAATCGAAAAAATGATGATTGAAAATAT
The DNA here is from genome assembly GCF_000222765.1 of Streptococcus cristatus ATCC 51100. Taxonomy (GTDB): domain Bacteria; phylum Bacillota; class Bacilli; order Lactobacillales; family Streptococcaceae; genus Streptococcus; species Streptococcus cristatus. Next base: position 270 of record NZ_AFUE01000006.1, read on the forward strand.
CGCTATGCAGTACCTAACGGGACAGTTGGTTGTCAGCTACCGCACCATCAATCGCTTTCGAGTCGGTGCAGGGATGGAAGACCTCATTCGTGATCTTTTCATTGACCTCAATCTTCGTTTGAAAACGGAAGAGTTAGTGACTTTAGATTGTCTGTTTATTAATGGCACTAAGATTGAAGCCAAGGCTAACAAGTATAGTTTCGTATGGAAAAAGGCAACGAACAAGTTTTCCCTCAAACTTCAAGAACAGATACAGATCTATTTTCAAGAAGAAATCACTCCCCTTATCCATCAAGCTATCGAACTGGATACACAAGAGCCTATCTCCTCAGAGCAGTTGCTTGAATTCGCTCAAGTCCTTGAAGAAGAATTGGGAAAACTGAACCAGAACATTGAGGAGACACCCGTTAAAGGGAAGGATGAACGTAAAACCCAGCGTCGGAAACTCAAGAAAGTCTTGCATAAAGTCAAGGAGGATTTTTCAGTACGTACTGAAAAATATGAGAGCTATCAAGACTTAAAAGCTAAAGAATGCCAGGCGCTTTTATCTCCCGAAGGTAGACAGATTTTCGCTCAACGTAAGGTTGATTTGGAACCTGTCTTTGGGCAGATAAAGGCTTGTTTGGGTTATAAGAGATGTAACCTAAAAGGCAAGCGTCAGGTGAAAATTGACATGGGATTAGTGCTCATGGCCAATAATCTCCTTAAATACAATAAGAGAAGGAGTCAAAATTAAAAGCTAGAGTTCCGCAATTGGAAAGCTCTAGCTTTTTTGTGGTCGAGAACTATTTTATCTCAGGCTCTTTGGCTATTTGCGATACATTTTGACTTGAAGATAGAGGTCATTGTAGGTTCCGAGCCATTTTGGACCTAATTGCTGATAGACTTCCAGATGCTTCATGGTTTCCTCGGTTGGATAAAAGGCCTCATCTTCCTGTACCTCTTCTGGCAGCATGGCCTTGGCAGGAAGGTTTGGCGTTGAGTAGCCAACATAAAGGGCATTTTTATAAGCATTTTCTGGTCTCAACATGAAATTGATAAACTGATAGGCAGCTTTTTTATTTTTGACCGTCTTTGGAATAACGATATTGTCAAACCAAAGATTGCTGGCTTCTGTAGGCACGACATAGCGCAAGTCTTCATTGGCTTCCAGCATTTGGCGAGCTTCACCAGAGAAGGTCACGCCGATAGCCGCGTTATTCTGAATCATATAACCCTTCATCTCATCAGCGACGATGGCCTTGATATTGGGCGTCAGAGTGTAAAGTTTATCGACAGCCTCCTGCAGCTGGTCAGCATCTTTGGAGTTAAGACTATGACCATTCGAGTTCAGACCAATCCCCATGACTTCACGGGCTCCGTCAATCATCATGATGGAGTTTCTGTATTCTGGCTTCCAGAGATCGTTCCAGTGTTCAGGCGCGTGCTCGACCATTTTAGTATTGTAAACAATGCCCAACGTTCCCCAGAAATAAGGAATGGAATACTGATTTCCTGGATCAAATGGCTGATCCAAAAAGTCTGAACCAATATTTTCCAGGCCTTTGATCTGGCTATGGTCCAATTTCTCCACCAAGTTTTCCTTCATCATTTTGGCAATCATGTACTCACTTGGGATTGCGATATCGTAGGTTGTACCACCTTGCTTAATTTTTGTGTACATGGCTTCGTTAGAGTCGAAGGTTTCGTACTGCACCTGCACGCCTGTTTCCTTGGTAAACTCAGTCAGTAATTCCGGATCAATGTAATCTCCCCAGTTATAGACAACCAATTTATCACTGCCCTTACTATTGGCTTTACTCTCAATCCGATAGCTAATGCCCCACAAAATCAGGATAATCGCAAGAATCCCTGCTAAAAACGAATAGAGTTTTTTCATGCTGCTTCCTCCTTCTCACGCGTGATAAAGTAATAGCCAATGACTAAAACGATACTAAAGAGAAAGACCAGAGCAGACAGGGCATTGATTTCCAAGGAAATTCCTTGCCGTGCACGGGAATAAATTTCTACGGAAAGAGTTGAGAATCCATTTCCTGTCACAAAGAAGGTCACAGCAAAGTCATCTAGTGAGTAGGTGAAGGCCATAAAGTAGCCGGCAATGATCGCTGGCGTCAGATAAGGCAGCATGATTTCCTTGAGCATCTGGACTTGACTGGCTCCCAAATCATAAGCAGCCTTAATCATGTCATCATTCATCTCTTTCAGCCTTGGCAAAATCATCAGCACAACAATAGGAATTGAAAAAGCGACGTGGCTGGCCAAAACGGACACAAAGCCCAGCTGGAATTTAGCCGTGGTAAAGAGAATCAGGAAGCTAGCCCCAATCATGACGTCAGGCGCCACCATCAAAATATTATTGATGGATAAGAAAGCGTCCTGATATTTTTTGCGGGCTTGGTAAATATAAATAGCACCAAAAGTTCCGATAATCGTAGCGATGAGAGAAGACAGAAAGGCCAAGAAGAATGTCTGCGCCAAAATCAAAATCAATCGTGAATCTTCAAACAGCTTTTGAAAATGAACCAGATCAAAGCCCGTAAATTTATTCATGTCATCGCCAGCATTGAAAGCATAGGCAATCAAGTAAAAGATCGGAAGATAAAGGATTAGAAACACAATCGCTAAATAAAGATTAGCAAATTTTTTCATCGTTCTCTCCTTTCCTTGGTTGCCCACATGGTGAAGAGCATGGCAATAATCAGAACTACTCCGATGGTTGAGCCCATTCCCCAGTTTTGCGTCGTCAAGAAATGCTGTTCAATGGCTGTTCCCAGCGTAATAACACGATTTCCACCGATCAAACGCGTCAGCATGAAGAGGCTGAGACTGGGAATGAAGACGGACTGCACACCACTTCTCACGCCATTCATTGAAAGTGGAAAGACGACATTGCGGAAAGTCTGCCAACGATTGGCACCCAAGTCATAGCTAGCATTGATGAGATTGGGATCCAAATCATCCAAGACGTTGAAAATCGGCAGAATCATAAAGGGCAGCTCAATGTAGCTGGCAACAAAAATAAAAGAAAAGTCAGTGAAAAGAATCTGCTTGGGACCGATACCGATAAAGGTCAAAAATTCATTTACCGAGCCGTTTTGCCCAAAAATACCGATAAAGGCATAGGCCTTAAGCAAAAGATTGATCCAAGTCGGCAGGACAATTAGCATGAGCCAGAGCTGGCGATGCTTGAGCTGGGTCAAAAAATAAGCAGTCGGATAGGAAATGAGCAAGGTCACCAAGGTGATGATGCCTGCGTAAAATACCGAGTTAAAGCTCATTTTCAAATAGGTCAAATTCTGCGAAGTGAAATAAATACGATAGTTTTCCAGCGTGAACTGCCCTTCGATATTAAAGAATGATTTCCAGACAATCATCATCACTGGAGCTAGGACAAAAAGCAGAATCCAAAGAAAATATGGAAGCATAAAAAGGTTAGAGGTTGTTTTCTTCATCTCTTTCCTCCTCAATGGCATTGATCAGCCCTGCTTCTTGTTCTTCGATTTCTACGTATTCTTCAATCCGAGCATCGAATTCTTCTTCGGTTTCATTGAGGCGCATGATATGGATATCCTCTGGCTCAAAGTCCAGACCGATTTCTTCTCCGACGATGGCCTTGCGGGTCGAGTGAATCATCCATTCATTTCCGAGTTCATCATAGGCGATAATTTCGTAATGAACCCCGCGGAAAAGCTGGGTATCTACTTTAACCTGCAGTTTTCCTTCTTCAGGCAGAGTAATGCGCAAATCCTCTGGACGAATCACCACTTCAACGGATTCGTTTGGTCGCATGCCTCCGTCAACTGCTTCAAAACGCTTGCCATTGAACTCGACCAAGTAGTCTTCGATCATCTTACCTGGAAGGATATTAGATTCTCCGATAAAGGTCGCAACAAAGTGGTTAATTGGCTCATCATAGATATCCACTGGCGTTCCTGACTGGACAATCTCCCCCTCATTCATGACAAAAATCCAGTCACTCATAGCTAAGGCTTCTTCCTGGTCGTGGGTGACAAAGACAAAAGTGATCCCGAGGCGCTGTTGGAGTTCACGGAGCTCATATTGCATATCCGTCCGCAACTTCAAATCCAGCGCAGAAAGAGGCTCGTCTAGTAGGACAACCCGAGGCCGATTGATGATAGCACGAGCAATGGCTACCCGCTGACGTTGACCACCTGAGAGTTTCCGAATAGAGCGACGCTCATAGCCTTCTAGCTGCACCATTTTCAGCACTTCAGCAACTCGCTCTTCAATTTCTTTTTTGTCTACCTTCCGTAACCGCAACGGAAAGGCTACATTCTCAAAAACATTCATATGCGGGAATAGAGCGTAGGACTGGAATACAGTATGAACATCCCGCTTATTAGTAGGAATGTCATTGATGCGAACACCATCCAAAAAGATGTCTCCCGTTGTCGCATCTAGCAGTCCTGCAATAATATTAAGGATGGTTGACTTCCCGGAGCCAGAAGCCCCTAGAAGCGTATAAAATTTTCCTTCTTCTAATTCAAAGTTAATATCTTTGAGAACGACGGTGTTACTGTCTTCAAAAACCTTCGAAACGTTTTTGAACTCAATAATTGGTTTTTTCAATTGGCATAAATTCCTTCTTTTCCATGTATTAACAGATTTTTGGTTCTGTCAGACCAAAAAAACCTCTCGAGGGCTACTATGGCCCTGCATACTTGCGATATCGATAGGCTTTCACCCCCTTTACTAATGACACATGGATATTGGCTATTCCAAAGACTTAGACAAATCTTAGAAAAGCAATCAGATAATTACATATTGGACTCTTATGCTTCTCCAATAATTCGAACTTCTCGTTCCAGAGTGACACCTGAATGCTCCTCGACTGTTTTAATAACATGAGCAATCAATTCTTCATAATCACTAGCTGTACCATGATCGACATTAACCATGAAACCAGCATGTTTTTCTGAAACCTCTACACCGCCGATTCGATAGCCTTTTAGACCGGCCTCACTGATTAATTGACCAGCAAAATGTCCCAGAGGACGCTTAAAGACCGACCCACACGATGGGTATTCTAAAGGCTGCTTGAGTTCACGTAGATAGGTCAGGCGTTCCATTTCCTGACGAATGTTTTGGTGGACACCTGGTGCCAGACCGAACTTAGCTGAAATGACGATGTCGCCAGTTTCTTGAATAAGTGAATGACGATAACCAAACCGCATATCACGTGCATCCAAGGTCTTAATTTCTCCTTCAGGGGTCAAGACCTTGCAAGAAACAAGCACATGAGCAATTTCTCCGCCATAAGCGCCAGCATTCATAAAGACAGCACCGCCGACACTACCCGGGATGCCACAGGCAAATTCAAAGCCAGTTAAACTATGATGAAGGGCAATACGAGTAGTCTGAGTTAGATTGGCACCAGCTTCTGCCTCAATCGTATAGCCATCTACTGTTACATTATTTAGCTTGTCAAACATGATGACAAAGCCTCGAATACCGCCATCTCGAACGATAATGTTACTTGAATTCCCAAGCACCAACCAAGGAATATTTTCACGATTGGCCAATTTGACAATCCGAGCCAATTCATAACGGTTGCGTGGAAAAACTAAGAAATCGGCAGCTCCGCCTACCTTTGTATAAGTGTATTGACTCAAAGGTTCATTAAAACGGATGTCGATTCCTTCTAATTCCGCAGAAAATTTTTCTAGGTTTTGCATGACTTACTCTCTTTTTTACAAATTACACTCTATTATATCAAAATTAAATGATATTTACGATAGACTAAGGGAATTAAAGATTCTTTTTCAAAGCAAAAAGAAAGAGGAGAACGAAGATTGTAGACCAACACTGCGTCCACAAGTTCGTCATCCTCAAACTCTCTTCTATTTTTCTACACGTACACCCTGAGTATCGACTTGCAACTGGAAGACTTGTCCATCAAAGCCTTGTTCCTTGATTTGCTGATAAATCTGCTCAGCTTTGTCTTTTGAAGATAAAACCATAACAGTCGGACCAGCTCCAGAGATGTAAGTCGCAAAAGCGCCCTGTTTTCTGGCTAAGAATTTAATGTCAGAAAATTCTTTGATAAGCGGTTGGCGATATCTCTCATGGAAACGATCGGATTCGATAGCACGACCAGCTGTTTTCATATCGCCCTTTAAGAGCGCTGCAACTGCGACATTGGCTACAGAGCTTGCTGCAACAGCTTCCTTGTATGAGAGGCGATTAGGCAAGACACGGCGGCTTTCAACTGTTCTCAACTCATAATCTGGAATAAAAGCGATAAAGCTGACCTCTGGGAAATCTGATACAACAGCTGAAACTTGATTTTGGAAAGAGCTTGCAATCACTAGATTTCCATAAATCGCTGGTGCGACATTGTCGGGATGCCCTTCGATTTTTGTCGCAATTTTCAACTTTTCATGATCTGATAAGTTCAGATTTGCTAACTGATTGGCCAGTTCAATCCCTGCAACGATAACAGAGCTAGAAGAGCCAAGACCGCGCGCCAAAGGAACATCGCTAGTCATTTTTAAGCGATGAGGCTGAAGGTCCGGGGCCAATTGCAGGGCAATCTTGATTAGTAAATTCCGTTTATCCGTTGGAATTCGAGGATTGAGGTCATGCTCAATGACCCACTCCTGACTTTCTTCCAAGACTTCGATTTCTAGATATTTGGAGACTGCGACACCAACTGAGTCAAAACCAGGCCCGATATTGGCACTGGTTGCTGGTACAATAATTTTCATCTTATTCTCCTAATACTTTAAAGGTATTGAGCAATTCGAACTCTGGTACCTCACGAAGCTTGGCAACTACATTTTCTAGCTGAGTCTTGCTGACAGCATGCGTGATGATGACCACACGTGCTGTTTCACCATCCGTACCTTCTTGCAGAATTTGCTTGAAGGAAACTTCTTCAGCATTGAAGATTTCAGCCAAATGCAATACTTGACCCTTGGCATCTGGAGCCAAGATAGAGAAATAATAGTTGCTCTTAACATCCTCAGGTTTAGCCAAGACAAGCTCGCGACTAAATTCATTGAAAGCTTTGCCAATTGTGCCTTCATTTAGGCGACGGACAATACGGACGATATCCGCAACGACACTGGTAGCAGTTGGTTTTTGACCTGCACCTGGACCGTAATACATGGATTCTCCGATACCGATTGACTCGACAAAGACCGCATTCATTACGCCGTTTACGCTAGCTAGTGGATGCGCTTTTGGCAAGAAAGTCGGTGTCACTTCCGCAGCGATCCCTGATGGTGTTTCCTCAATTGAGCCAACTAATTTCACTACATAGCCCAAATCTTGAGCAACAGCAACGTCTTCAGGCGTGATATTGCGAATACCTTGGTGGCTGACATCTTCAAACTTGATGTTCATACCAAAAGCAAATTGGCTGAGGATGACCATTTTATAGGCTGCGTCAATTCCATCAACGTCGTTCGTCGGGTCACTTTCAGCAAATCCTAATCGTTGTGCTTCTGCAAGAGCATCCTCGTAAGACCAGCCTTCTTCTACCATCTTGGTCATCATGAAGTTAGATGTTCCATTGACCACACCCAAAACGCGGGTAATCTTATCAGATGCCAGTGAATTAACCAAGGTGCGCAAAATAGGGATACCGCCTGCAACAGCAGCTTCATAGTAAAGGGCAACGCCATTTTTCTGAGCAATATCTAACAATTCAGAACCATGAACTGCCAGCAAGTCTTTGTTGGCTGTCACCACATGCTTACCTGCTTCAAGTGCACGTGTGATAAAGGTTTTAGCTGGTTCAATCCGTCCCATCAGCTCCACTACAATCGCAATTTCGCCGTCATTTAAGATTTCATCTACATTAGTTACAAAATTGTAATCATTTCCAGCTGCCAAAAGACGTTCTTTTTCAGCATCATCCTTGACTAAGACTTTAGCAACTTCAATCTCAGAATGAGCAGCCTGAACAATCTTTTCACCATTTTCTTTCAACAAGAAAGGAACACCACTGGCAACTGTTCCAAAACCAAGTAAAGCAATTTTAATAGACATGAGGAACTCCTTGAATATTTCTTATATAAAAAACATTATAACAAAAATATATAGAAATGCCTACAAATCTATTTGTATATTTGTTATAATGTAAGTAAAAATTTTAAACTCATGAGATTAGAAGGAGATACCATGACAGATAAACACATTGGAAGACGCATGCAAAGACATAAAGCTAAGAAAAAGGCATTCCTTTTTTCTATTATCAATCTTTTCTTGCTCCTTGCCCTAATCGTAGGCGGAATTTATCTTTGGAAGACTCAGTTCTCTCCTAGCAATCAATCTTCTGCAGGCAACCAAACTGTGCAATCCACCTCGAAGCCAGACTCTACCTCAACAAATGAAGAAGCTTCAAAAATCAAGTGGGTAAAACAAGACGAGCCTGTTAAGATCCCAATCTTGATGTACCATGCGATCCATGTAATGGATCCCTCTGAGGCAGCCAATGCTGGTTTGATTGTAGATCCAACTACTTTTGAAAGTCATTTACAGGCCCTGAAAGAAGCTGGTTATTATACTTTAACCCCAGATGAAGCTTACAAAGCTTTGACAGAAAATGTCCTACCTGAAAATAAAAAAGTAGTCTGGCTGACCTTTGACGATAGTTTGAAAGACTTTTATACCAATGCCTTCCCGCTACTTCAAAAGTACCAGATGAAGGCAACCAACAATGTCATTACTGGATTTGTCCAAGCTGGCCGTGAAGATATGCTGACGCTAGATGAGATCAAAGAAATGAAGGAAAAGGGAATGTCCTTTGAAGACCATACCGTCAACCACCCTGATCTATCAACTGCTACTGCTGATCAACAAACCCTTGAACTACGTGATTCTAAAGCCTTTTTAGATGACAATCTATCACAGAAGACGACGACTGTTGCCTATCCATCTGGCCGCTATAGTGATGCGACCTTGCAGATTGCTGAAAGTCTAGGCTATAAGATGGGATTGACGACCAATAACGGCCTGGCTTCCCTGTCTAATGGGTTGCTCTCACTCAATCGTGTTCGAGTGAACCCAACTACTACTGCAGAAGATTTATTAAACGAAATCGCTACAAATTAATCTCAGAAAGCTTGCTTCAGACGAAGCAGGCTTTTTCTATTTCCGATAGCAACTTCTTCTAATCACAAAAATACCAGTTCCAAAGAACTGGTGTAAAAGGTTATTTAGACTTGATGTAGTTGATACCGTCTGCTTTCGGAGCAACAGCTTTACCGAAGAAGGCTGCAAGAACCACAATCGTCAAAACGTATGGTGCAATCTGTAGATAAACTGTTGGTACTTTTGAAAGAAGAGGCAACTGATTTCCGATAACGGCCAAACTTTGAGAAGCCCCAAAGAAGAGACTTGCCAACATAGCGCCGATAGGACTCCATTTACCAAAAATCATAGCTGCCAAGGCGATAAATCCTGGACCTATGATAGTTGTCACAGCAAAGTTAACGGAGATTGACTGAGCATAGATAGCTCCACCAATACCGCCGAGCAAACCAGAAATCATAACACCGCAATAGCGCATGAGATAAACATTGATTCCTAGTGTATCTGCTGCCTGCGGATGTTCCCCAACTGAGCGAAGGCGCAATCCAAATTTTGTCTTAAACATGATAAACCAAGCAAGGAAAGAGAAGGCGATGGCCAAATATCCCATCAGACTTGTATGTTTGAAGAATATATCTCCTACGACTGGAATATCAGACAAAATAGGAAAATTAAATTTACCAAATGAACGCTGAATGTTGTCTGTTTGCCCCTTGTTGTAGATAGCTTTAACAAGGAAGACTGCCAAGGCTGGTGCTAGCAAGTTTAGAACCGTACCACTAACAACGTGATCCGCGCGGAAGTTAATAGTTGCTACAGCATGGATAAGGGAGAAGAGCACTCCGACTAAGCCAGCAGCAATCAAGGAGAGCCACGGAGTCAAGCTGCCAAAACTACTTTCGAAAGTCAGATTAAAGAGAACGCCTGTAAATGCTCCCATTACCATGATCCCTTCCAAGCCGACATTGACGACTCCGGCATGCTCCGAATAAGCTCCACCGATACTTGTAAAAATCAAGGGAGCCGCATAAATCAGCATAGATGATACTAATAAACCTAATATCGTTACAATACTCATCCTAGTTTCCCCCTTTCACTTTACCAGCTTCTTGCTTACGGTTTTTAAACAATTCAAAGACTGTCTTACCAGTCAGACGCTCAATCAGGTAATGGGCGCTGACAAAGAAGATAATCGAAGCTGTCACGATATTGACTAATTCTGTCGGAATCTGAGCCACGTTCATACCTGGCGCACCGACACTTAAAACTGCAAAGAGGAAGGCTGCAAAGAGAATTCCAATTGGAGAATTGGCTGCCAAAAGACTGACTGCCATACCATTGAAACCAACGCTCAATGAACTGCCTTGTACAAAGACATTCTGATAAGTACCCAGTCCTTCTACGACTCCTCCAAGTCCTGCAAGGGCACCAGAAATAATCATGGACAAGATGATGGTACGTTTAGAAGACATCCCTGCATACTCAGCTGCATTTGGGTTAAGACCAACAGCACGGATTTCAAAGCCAAGTGTTGTTTTCTTCAGCATATACCAGATTAGCACAACTGCAATCAAGGCAAAGAAAATACCAATATTCATCCGAGAGTTAGCTGTCAAACTTCTCAGCCATTCTGTTTGATAAATCGCATTGGCACCAACACGCTTACTAGAGTCAACACTCTGCATCACAGATTTTGGAAAGCTGCGGATAAAAGCATTTCCAACGAAGAGGACGATATAGTTCATCATAATCGTAACGATGACTTCACTCGTTCCTAAATAGGCACGTAGAATCCCTGGAATAGCACCAATGATCCCACCAGCCACTGCAGCAATGACTACAGTTGCTAGCAACATCAGAGGGCGAGGTAGGTCAGGGAAGGAAAGGGCAAACCAACCAGCTAAAATCCAACCAGCCAAGGCTTGGCCCGGAAGTCCGACATTGAAAAATCCAGCCCGACTAGCAACGGCAAAACCCAGACCAATGAGAACTAGAGGTCCCATTGCCCGAGAAATTTCACCCAAACTTCTCAAAGAACCGAATGCCGTTTTAAAGAGGGATTCATATCCCCAGATGGCATCATAGCCAAAGATAGCCATGACAATCGCTCCCAATAAAATCCCTAAAAGAACTGAGATTAAGGGAACTGCGATCTGCTGTGTTTTTTTAGACATTTGAATCTCCCTTCTAAATCTTACCACCAGCCATGAGAATACCAAGTTCTTGCTTATTGGTTTTCTCTGGAGTCACAATTCCTTGAATCTTACCATCATGGATAACGGCGATTCTGTCAGAAAGATTGAGTATTTCATCTAGCTCAAAGCTGACAACAAGAACTGCCTTACCTTGAGTACGCTCCTCAATCAAGCGTTTATGGATATATTCAATCGCTCCGACATCAAGACCGCGGGTTGGCTGACTGACAATCAACAAATCTGGATCACGATCCACTTCCCGAGCAATGATAGCCTTCTGCTGGTTTCCTCCTGAAAGGGCTGAAGCAGGTACATACTCGCTAGCTGCCCGCACGTCAAACTCTTTCATCAGATTGCACGCGTAAGAGTAAATATTATTGTAATTCAAGATGCCGTTTTTGCTGAGTGGCTCCTTGTAGTAAGTCTGCAAAGCAATATTTTCAGAAATGGACATCTGCAGCACCAACCCGTCACGATGGCGATCTTCAGGTACGTGGCTGACCTTCATCTCTGTAATCTGACGTGGTTTCTTACCAAGCACGGACTGGTTCTTGATCAAAATTTCACCCGAGCTCGCTTTTCTAAGTCCTGTAATAGCTTGAATCAACTCAGTCTGACCATTTCCGTCAATCCCTGCAATCCCAACAATCTCACCAGCACGAACATCCAGTGAAAGTCCTTTAACAGCTGGAACGCCACGATTCTCTTCAACGACAAGATTCTTGATTGAAAGAACTGTTTCTTGCGGATTAGAAGGTTTCTTCTCAGTCTTGAAGGAAACAGCCCGTCCCACCATCATTTCTGCCAAGTCTTGGTTGGTTGCACCAGCAATTTCAACGGTTTCGATCGATTTTCCTCGACGAATAACGGTCACTCGGTCAGAAACTGCACGAATCTCATCCAACTTATGGGTAATAAGAATGATAGACTTACCTTCCTTGACCAAGTTTTTCATGATTTTCATCAATTCATCAATCTCAGATGGTGTCAAAACAGCTGTTGGTTCGTCAAAGATGAGGATATCTGCACCACGGTAAAGGGTCTTCAGAATTTCAACCCGTTGTTGTGCTCCGACGGAAATGTCTTCAATCTTGGCAGATGGATCGACCGACAAACCATATTTCTTAGACAAACGCTTAATTTCTTGCGTAGCGCGTTTCAAGTCTAAGATGCCATTTTTTGTAATCTCACTTCCAAGAATAATATTTTCAGCAACAGTGAAGGCTTCCACAAGCATAAAGTGCTGATGCACCATCCCGATACCAAGTGAGGCCGCCTTTGATGGAGAGTCCAGCTTAACTGGCTTTCCGTTTACTACAATCTCACCACTAGTCGGCTCAAGTAGGCCGGCCAACATATTCATCAAGGTTGACTTCCCGGCACCATTTTCTCCTAAAAGAGCGTGAATTTCACCTTTTCGGAGTTCCAGATTGATTTTATCATTGGCCACAAATTCACCAAAAATCTTGGTAATTTCTCGCATTTCAATGACATTTTCATGTGTCATGGCTCTTTCCTTTCCAGAATTTCATTTTATGTCGATATAACCTCCTCGGACTCCTATCCTAGTAGGCTTAATCGATGCAAAGGCGTCAGAATTTAAAAATGAGCGACCCTAGTAGGTCGGATCGCTCAACATTCAATTATTTATCAGGAACTGTGATACTACCGTCAAGGATTTTTGCTTTTGCTTCTTCAACAGCTTTTTTAGCATCTTCAGAAAGGTTGGTTGTTGTCAAATCAACACCACCGTCTTTCAAACCAAAGGTTGTAGTTTTACCACCTGGGAATTTACCTTTAGCTGTTTGGTTAGCGATGTCTTGGACAGTCTTACCAACTTGTTTCAAGCTTGATGCCAAAACAAAGTTAGATTCTTTACCATCTTTAGATTTGTATTTACCTTCTTCAGTTTGGTCACGGTCAACACCAAGTACCCAAACTTTTTCATTTTCATTTCTTGTTTCGTTGATTGACTTAGCTTCGTTAAATACTCCAGCACCAGTACCACCAGCTACTTGGTAAACAACATCCGCACCACCAGCATAGTGAGCAGCTGCAATTGTTTTACCTTTAGCTGCATCGCCGAATGAGCCAGCATAGTCCACTTTAATCTTGATAGATGGGTCAACTGATTTCACACCAGCTTCGAAACCTTTTTCAAAACGTGTGATAACTGTTCCTTCTATACCACCAATGAAACCAACTTGTTTTGTCTTAGTCGTTTTTGCAGCTGCAACACCAGCAAGGTAAGCTGCTTCATTGTCTGCAAAGACTGCTGAAGCAACATTCTTTTGACCTTCAATCACATCGTCAATAATAACGTAGTTAATACTTGAATTATCTTTAGCAGCAGATTCAACGGCATCACGAAGGGCAAAACCGATACCAAATACTAAGTTGTAACCATCCGTAGCAGCTTGGTTTAGGTTGTTCGCGTATTGTGACTCGTCTGTTGATTGGAAGTAAGTATAGCCGTTATCTTTTGAAAGGCCATTTTCTTTCCCCCAAGCTTGCAAACCTTCCCATGCAGATTGGTTAAATGACTTATCATCAACACCACCTGTATCGGTTACGATAGCAGCTTTTAAATCAGTTTTAGCGTTAGAGCTATCTGATTTAGACGCACGATTCCCACATGCAGCAAGTCCGATTGCTGCGACAGACACTAGACCAAGACCTAGCCATTGTTTCTTGTTCATTTCTGAACCTCCTATATAAGATGTGCAACTTAGTTGCAAGTTTAATTTTGGTCAGTTGACCAGCAACAGACTCAAGTTAAGTCTGTAAAAGAGTATGGAAGTAACTCCTTGACCGTCATCACGACCGTCGATTTATCTTTAGCGACCAAGGTCACTGGTAAATCCTGATTAAAAAACTCTGCCATTACTTGGCGGCAGGCACCACACGGAGAGATCGGTTTTTCCGTTTCTCCGTAAACAATTAATTCCTCAAAGTCTAAAAAGCCTTCAGAAACAGCTTTAAAAATGGCTGTTCGCTCTGCACAATTGGTCAAGCCGAAACTAGCATTTTCGATATTGACACCTGTGAAAACTTGTCCATTTTTAGCTACTAAAACAGCTCCGACAGGGAAATGAGAGTATGGAACATAGGCATTCTTCGTGGTTTCTACAACTAAATCAATCAAATTAGTAGTCGCCATTAGCCACGTCTCCCTCCATAATCGCTACACCAGAGGATGCTCCAATGCGAGTCGCACCAGCTTTGATAAAGGCAAGTGCATCTTCGTAAGAACGGGCACCGCCAGAAGCCTTGACTCCCATATCTGGCCCAACTGTCTTACGCATCAAAGCTACATCCGCAACGGTTGCACCACCAGTTGAGAAACCAGTAGATGTCTTGACAAAATCCGCACCAGCTTTCTGAGCAAGCTGGCAAGCTCTCACTTTCTCATCATCTGTCAAGAGGCAGGTTTCAATAATAACCTTAACTAAGGTTCCTTTGGCAGCTTCCACAACAGCTCGAATGTCTCTTTCAACTAAGTCAAAGTTTCGAGACTTTAGAGCACCGATATTGATGACCATATCGACTTCATTTGCTCCATTTTGGATTGCATCACTCGTTTCAAAAGCCTTGAGCTCCGGAGTATTCGCTCCCAGAGGAAAACCAATGACTGTACAGACCTTAACATCCGTAGCTTTTAGTGCTTGCGCAGCAAAACTCACCCAAGTCGGATTGACACAGACGCTCGCAAAGTCGTATTTCTTTGCTTCCTCAATTAAGGTTTCAATCTGCTCCTGACTTGCATCAGGTTTCAAAAGCGTATGGTCAATGTATTTGTTTAATTTCATGTTTGATTCTCCTAGAATTAAGCGATCACTTCGACAATCTCACTTACTGCAACGCTTTCACTACCTATTCTAACATTTTTTTGGAATTCTGTAACTAGTTCTTGAGAAATTTTTTCATTTGCGTAAATTTTTGCGACAATTTCCCCAATTTCGACTGTTTCGCCAACCTTTTTTTCAAACACGATTCCAGTTTCATAATCTAGTTTATCAGATTTGACCGCTCGGCCTGCTCCTAATCTCATCGCAAACAAGCCAAATTCCATAGCTGGAAGCTCTGTGATAAAGCCAGATTGCTCTGCTCTCACTTCAGCCACATAAGCCGCCTGGGATGGCCGATACAAGTCCTCTAGATCACCACCTTGAGCCGCAATCATCTCTTCAAATTTTTTCAATGCTGCTCCATTTGTCAGATGTTCTCTGATTTCAGAAACTGACTTCTCAACATTAGCCAAATCAAGCATAATCCGAGCGAGCTCGCAAATAAACTCCGTAATATCTTCGCGTCCTTGTCCTTGAAGGATTTCCAGTGCTTCCAGGATTTCCAAACGATTGCCAATGCTAGTGCCCAAAGGCTGACTCATATCGGTAATAACTGCGACTGTTCTACGTCCGACAGCCTTGCCCAAGTCTACCATAGTGCGGGCTAGAACACGGGCATCCTCTAGATTTTTCATAAAGGCACCTTCACCGACGGTCACATCCAGCAAGATGCTGTCCGCACCAGCGGCGATTTTCTTGCTCATAACTGAACTGGCAATCAAAGGAATCGTATCAACTGTAGCAGTCACATCACGCAGGGCATAGAGAAGCTTGTCTGCCTTGACCAGCTGGTCTGACTGACCGATGACGGATACACCAATATCCTGAACCTGCTTGATGAAATCTTCCTGACTGCGCTCGACTTGGTAGCCCTTGACAGACTCGAGCTTGTCTATGGTACCACCCGTATGCCCCAAGCCTCGACCGCTCATCTTAGCAACGGGTACTCCAAAGCTAGCTACGAGAGGAGCCAAGATTAAGGTAACCTTATCTCCCACTCCACCAGTCGAATGTTTATCTACCTTAATCCCTGAAATAGCTGACAGGTCAAACTGCTGGCCTGTCCCCACCATGGCCATGGTCAAATCAGAAATTTCTCTTGTAGTCATTCCTTTAAAGTAAACAGCCATGGCAAAGGCTGACATCTGGTAATCCGGCACTGTTCCAGCTACATACCCCTCAATCAGCCATTCAATCTCTTGACTGGACAACTCTAGTCCATCTCGTTTCTTTTGAATAATATCAACTGCCCGCATTTTTACTTCACACTCCTTAGGATATAATAACCTTTGTCCTTCTTTAGAGTCTCGCAGTTGCCAAATACTTCTTCCATCTTGGCTTTAGCACTAGGAGCTCCTTGTTTCTTTTGGATAACAATCGTCAAATCCCCATCCGCTAGCAAGTGATCATAGCTACCTGAAATAACTTCATGCACCACCTGCTTACCGGCTCGAATCGGTGGATTGCTGATAATATGATGGAATTGTCCGGCCACCTGCTCGTAAACATTGGACTGAAAAATATCTGCAGATACTTGGTTCGCATCCGCATTTTTTCTAGCCAAGTCTAGCGCTCGCTGATTGATATCCACGAGAGTGACTTCCAGCTCTTGCGCTTTAGCCAGAGTCAAGCCCAGCGTTCCATAACCGCAGCCGACATCCAGCAGCGTTTCTTTTTTGTTAAATTCCAAGGCAGACAACAACACTCGACTGCCATAGTCGATCATTTTTTTGCTAAAGACACCAGCATCCGTTAAAAAGGTCATCTGTTGTCCTAATAGTTCCACTTTTAATTCATGAATGTCATGTTTGGCATCCGGATTTTCTGCAAAATACATTTTAGTCATAAAACCATTTTATCATAAATTTTCTAGATTTGTAAATCGTTTTCATTTCTCCAAAAGTATGTTATACTAAAATCCATCATATAGGAGTAACTTATGACAAACGAATTTCTTCACTTTGAAAAAATCAACCGCCAAACTTGGCAAAATCTGCATCGAAAGAAAAATCCACCGCTTACTGAGTCCGAGCTCAATTCTATCAAGAGTTTCAATGACAAAATCAGTCTACAGGATGTAACAGATGTTTACCTGCCTCTGACAAATCTCATTCAAATTTATAAACGTTCCAAAGAAGATCTCGCTTTTTCAAAAGGTATTTTTCTACAAAAGGAGAGCAAAAGGCAGCCCTTTATTATCGGAGTATCTGGCAGTGTTGCTGTTGGAAAATCAACGATTAGCCGCCTATTGCAAATCCTCCTGTCACGGACTTTTACAAATGCCACCGTTGAATTAGTGACGACAGATGGCTTTCTCTATCCTAATCAAACTCTGATTGAAACGGGGATTTTAAATCGCAAGGGCTTCCCTGAAAGCTATAATATGGAACTCTTGCTGGACTTTTTAGACCGCATTAAAAATGGTCAAAACTATGAAATTCCCGTCTACTCACACGAAATTTATGATATTGTCCCAAATGAAAAGCAGGAAATTAAGGCAGCTGACTTTGTCATCGTAGAAGGTATCAACGTTTTCCAAAATCCGCAAAATGAACGCCTTTATATGACTGACTTTTTTGACTTCTCTATCTACGTAGATGCCGAAATCGAAAATATTGAGTCTTGGTATCTAGATCGTTTTAAAAAATTACTGGCACTAGCCAAGCACGACACGAATAACTACTACCATCGCTTTACGACCCAGCCTGAAGAAGAAGTCATGGCGCTGGCCCATAATATCTGGGAAACAATCAATCTGGTGAACCTATTAGACTATATTGAGCCAACTCGTAATAGGGCCGAAGTGATTTTGCACAAGGCTAAAAATCATGAAATTGACGAAATCTATCTAAAAAAATAATTTAGACTTGTCAAATCACAACTTTTCATATATAATTAGATAGTTAGTATTTTCAATGGAGGTGAATAACTTGGCAAACATTAAGTCAGCTATCAAACGCGCTGAATTGAACGTTAAACAAAACGAAAAAACTCAGCTCAAAAATCAGCTATGCGTACTGCAATCAAAGCATTTGAAGCAAACCCGTCTGAAGAACTTTTCCGTGCTGCTAGCTCAGCTATCGATAAAGCAGAAACAAAAGGTTTGATCCACAAAAACAAAGCAAGCCGCGATAAAGCACGTCTTTCAGCTAAACTTGCTAAATAATGCATTGTGCATACAAAGGAGCTCCACGGAGCTTTTTTTGTTGCTCATTATAAAGGAGAAATTATATGAAAATTGCTATCATCGGCTACTCCGGATCTGGCAAGTCAACCTTAGCCCAGCAGTTAGGCCACTTCCACCATATTCCCGTGCTTCATCTGGACACGATTCGGTTTGAAGAAAACTGGCAGACTCGTAGTCAAGACCAAGTCAAGGCTGATTTAGCGGATTTCCTCAAGCGAGAACAATCCTGGGTCATCGATGGCAACTACTCCTTCGCCTGCTTTGAGGAAAGGATGGCTCAGGCTGATCAGATTATCTTTATGAACTTTTCTCGCTGGAACTGCCTCTATCGCGCCTTCAATCGCTACCTCAAATATCGAAATCAGGTGCGAGAGAGTATGGCTTCTGGCTGTACTGAAAAACTGGATTGGGAATTCATCCGCTGGATCCTTTGGGATGGTCGGACAAGAGAGACTAAAAATCTCTATCAAAAAGTTCGCCAGACCTATCCTAAGAAATTCATCGAATTGCAGAATCAAAAGCAATTATCAGACTATGTAAAAGAATCTGGGACAAAAGTCTAACCTTAAATATAAAAAGCGAACAAAACGGAGTTATCTGACACTCAGAATTCTGTCTTGTTCACTTTTTTGTCTAATCTATCAATTTTAAGAATTTATAATAAAGAATCCCTAAAATCAAAATCTTTTTGTCCCAGCCTCGTTCAGTCTTATTTGTCAAGAAAAATCAGAAGTATTCATCGATGAGGTAAAAAGGTGAAATTCCAACTTACAAAATTGTAAGAAAAATGAGAGAAATGTAAGCTAAAGAAATGGAAAGAAGAAACTCTTTCTTGTATCATAGGAAAGGAAAAAGGAGAATCCTATGAAAAAAATGATTGACAATAGCAGTTTGAAACTGCTTGCTATGCTTGCAATGCTGATTGACCATATCGCCTGGGTATCTTTTCCACTGGCTACCAATATGAATATTCTCTCTCCTAACTGGCTGGCCAATAGTATGCACATAATAGGCCGCCTGGCTTTTCCAGTCTTTGCCTTTTGTATTGCGGAAGGCTATCGGCACAGTCATGATGTGAGCAAGTATATGAGACGATTGGGGCTGCTGGCTCTTATCAGTATCATCCCTTTCTCTCTGATGGGCTGGGTTACTGGTCTTGGCTTTATCATGCAAAATACGGTTGTTACTCTCTTTTTGGGGCTCTGTGCTCTTTATTACAGTGATCAGCAAACAGCAACCTGGAGAAAAGTTCTAATTATTCTACTCTGTTTTACTCTGTCCATTATCGCTGACGGCGGACTGACGGGAGGAGTTTTTGGTATCTATTCCTTTGCAAAGATTAAAGACCCAATCTTCCGAAAAATTGGCGGTGTCTTGGCATTGAACAGTGTGCAAATCCTAATTTTGGCCTTCAATTTCTCCTATGATGGTCTGGCTGATCTGGCTGCCACCTGTCTTCTGTTTCTCCTCGTGACCTCTTTCTACAACGGTCAAAAAGGGGCCAATATTGGAAAAGTATTTTACTGGTTTTATCCCCTTCATTTGCTCGCCCTGTCTCTGTTTCGAATTGCCTTTCTCTTATTTCTAATGTAGTTAATGAATGTATTAAAAGTTGCAGTAGAATACCTGTTAAGTTAATTTTTCTTTTGGTAAGTCTAAATAATAGAGTAAAAGAGTCTGGGACAATAGTCTCTTTGCTACAAAAAAGAGTTTGGAACAAAAATATTTCAATTTTTAAAAATCTTAATTATTAAGCCCTTTAAATCTATAATTAAATGCGAAAAGCGAACAAAGTAGAATTCTGATTACCAGAAAACTAGTTTTGTTCGCTTTTTATATTTGAAGCCAGACTTTTGTCCCAGCCTCCTTTTCTTATTCTTCTTTTACAAAAACCAATTCTTTATCATCTGAAAGATCCGCTCGATAGGCAAAACCTGCAAAAGAGAGCTGTTTTATTTGCTCAAGATTATCGACCTGGGCTTCCATCAAAGCAGTCAAAAATTGCCCACGCGCTTTTTTGGAAATAGTAGAATGGCTTTTGAGTTTGCCAGATTTTTCTTCTAAAAACTTGAACCGAAGCATCTTCTCTCTGACGGATTTATCAAAAACATCCTCAAATTCACTGGACAAGAGAGAAAGCAGCATATCTTCGTCCGCTACTGCTTTTGTATACTCTTCCCGCCAAAATTTTTTCAGCGTTTGACCATTGGGCTTTAGCCCCACCAAAAAATCCAACCGATGAGGGGCAATCGGACTCAGAGCAGGAATGACCCCATATAGACTAGAAGTTAAAAGCAAATGGTCTTGAATGTAGGATTTCTCCTCTTGTGTCCAATCTTTTCGCTTGATATTGCGATACATAAGCCCGTCAAATAAGTGCAAGGCTGGATAGGTCTCCGCTTCATTCTTGCTCAGGTTTTGAATTCGCTGGTATTCTATTTCAGCCATCTGCGGACTGATTTTGTATAATTTTTCCAGCTCCGTGGCTGAGTGTTTTAATAGCTCTTCTATTATGATTTTGCTTTTCGGCGTCAACTGGTAGCGCCCCAGCGAGCTCTGATTTTCATTCATTTCTTTGGCGGTCGGAATTAAAATCTTCATATTTTCCCTTTCTCATCTTGGATTCAGAGTCCATTTTCCTGTTTTCCTTACTCATGATTATAGCAAATTTTGGACAAATTGGATTTATTCTTGACTTTAATTTTCAAAAATGATATTATCTAGTTATCGAAACTAGATAATAGAAAGTTTAAAATTTGGAAACGAAAAATATGTTCCCGAGATGGGATGAATTACCTGTTCTTGACCTGTATCTGGACCAAGTCCTGCTCTACGTCAACAAGGTCTGTAAGCCAGCTTTTACTGCATCCGACAAAGGCTTGACTGCATCCATGATCAATAATTATGTCAAGCATGCCTATCTTGAAAAACCTTTAAAAAAGAAATACAATCGCCAGCAAGTTGCCCGCTTGATTGCCATTACAAGCTTGAAAACTGTTTTTTCTATTCAAGATATTGCTGCTACTTTAGATATGCTCAATGCTGAGACCCAGTCTGAAGAGCTCTACAATGATTTTGTGGATTATATGAACGGACGGAAGCTTGAAGTGACTCCGATCATTGCCAGTGCTTGTCAGACCTTAAAACTCTACCAGCAAACCCTTGCTTTTATCCAAGTACCCGAAAAGGAGGCCGATAACGATGAACTACGCGCTTAAACTCAGTAAACAACTCTCTTTTGGAGAGGAAATTGCCAATGCTGTCACTCATGCCGTCGGAGCTGTTTTGATGCTGATTCTTCTACCCATCTCTGCTATTTACAGCTATGAAGGGCATGGCCTCGTTTCTGCTGTTGGTACTTCTATCTTTGTCATTAGCCTTTTCCTCATGTTTCTTTCTTCTACCATTTACCACTCCATGTCCTATGGCTCTACCCACAAATACATCCTACGGATTATTGACCACTCCATGATTTATATCGCTATCGCAGGCAGCTATACGCCAGTCGTCCTTTCACTCATGAATGACTGGCGGGGTTATCTGATTATCGTGATTCAGTGGGGCACGACCATCTTTGGTATTCTCTACAAAATCTTTGCTAAGAAGGTTAATGAGAAATTCAGCCTAGCCCTCTATCTAATTATGGGTTGGCTGGTGATCTTTATCATCCCGCAAATTATCGGACAAACTGGACCAGTGTTTTGGGGACTCATGCTAGCAGGCGGTCTTTGCTACACAGTAGGTGCTGGTTTTTATGCCAAAAAGAAACCCTACTTCCACATGATTTGGCACCTCTTCATCCTAGCCGCTTCTGCCCTCCAGTACTTAGCTATTGTTTATTTCATGTAAAACTGCTTTTCAAGCAGTTTTTTCTATAGCATAAGGCAGCTCTTCAACCAATCCTGCAACAGGTCTGCACTAACCACCTCTCAAAAGTAAGAACTTTGAAATAATATAAATTTAAGCTTTCTCTGCTAAGATAAAGATAGAAAAGATGATCTCTGGCAATTAAATCTGCCAATTATGGAAGGGAAATGAATGACTATTTTATCAAAAATCCGCCCATCGCAGCCCCTGAAAGAGCTGAAATGGTTCGATATTCTTGTGATTACTCTGCTCATGTTTGGTCAGTTCATCTACACATCAACCGAACTTTATCTAGCTAGCTTTGCAACAACAGCGACGACAGCGGCAACTGAAACGGTCAGCAATACAGCTAGCGAAGGCGCAGCATTCTCAAGCAATTTCAATCTTCAGCTCCTGATGCTGGTCTTGACCATTCTATACCTATTGCTTCGGCGCTTCGACTTTAAGCAGCTTCCTATCCGTCTGAGCTGGTCAGTTCTCCTTTGGACTCCTCTTATTTTTGTAGTGGTAGGGTTCTTTGGTGACATTGTGACGACACTGAGTGGCGAGTATAATTACTTTGATTCAACCCTCTGGTCCTATATAGATTTACTGGAAATCTTCCGGAAATTTGCTGAACTGACACCTATGGCCATCCTCTACGGACTTCTCAATGGTTTCTATGAGGAATTCTTCTTTCTGGGTCTTATGACCTCAGTCAAGGATAAGTATAAGTGGTGGGCACTGGCCTACTCTACCATCATTCGGATTTCTTTCCATACTTATCAAGGAATGCTCTGGGCCTTGGTTATCGGAGTGGTCTATGGTCTCTTCTACTATTTTCTTTACAAGTACAAGGTCAAGAACCTCCTGCCTTTCTTTCTCATGCACGCCTTGGCGGATATGTTTGGCTCCAGCTTAATGTATGTCTTGATTAACTGGCGTTCTTAAAAGGATAAAAATCAGCTGACATACAGTTTATATCGGAAAACTATAAAATAAATCGCAACTAAAAAGCTTAGAAACAAGGTATCAAGTAACCTCGCTGCTAAGCTTTTTATTATGGTCAATTAGCAATTGAAACTAGCAATTTCGCTATCAAGTTTTTTCATATAGTAGCGATAGATCAGATAAGAAACAAGTCCACAAATCAAAATCAGCAGAAGGGAAAGGAGATAGAGAACTGTGATAGGCAGGGAATATGAAATCGCATAGAGAACGCCAATCACGATAATCACTCCAATGGTAAAGGCTAGTGCCAATAGGGTCTTACCCATACTGTTATCTCGACTCATCAGCTCGTTGACATTGGACCAGTTGGTCACCAAATGCTTATAATCCCGATGATAACCCCAAGCGCTCCAAGCTAGACTGGCCATAAACCAAACCAGTAGCATAACGAGAAACGTCACCAGATGAACATGGAAGATAAGACTAGTCACCAAAAGAAGAATCACTGGTAAAATGGACTGAATTGCAAAGAGATACCAAAATTTGAGACGAACATATTTTCTGAGCTCAAAAGGCAAAACCTTCAGATAATCAAAATTTTCCCGCTCCAAGGATAAACCTATAGAGGTCAGATTACTCCCACCCGAATTGAGGGTGGCGATAAACATAGATAGGAAGCTAAGCGGAAGCAAAAATCGTGGAATCAAGAACGGGCTAACATCTAGATCTGCTTTGACTGCCCCCATGGCCATACTAAAAATAATGATGTAAGGAATCAGTGCTGACATGAAGAGAGCCTGCAAGATGACCGAACCTTCACTCAGCAGCCGAATGTGATAGCGCCAGACGAACTTCTTGAAATTCTTGGCCTCGTCCATATTGATATCGTGCACCCGCTCACGTTTGCCACTTGCTGCACCTGTCATCAAGGCTGCCTCATAAAATTCTGGTATAACCTTGAACTTAACCACCAAAAAGAGTAGAACCGCCACGGCAAGCCAAGCTAGAATCCCTAAAATTGCAGACAAGCTAAAAGGATTGATGATAAAGTCGTAAAAGGCTACAACGGGCGGGAAATAAGGTGTGGCTATTGTATTGCTGGCGATACTACGACTGTTCATTTGATTGATAAAGATATAGAGTCCTACCGAACCAAGGGAAACCAGCCCTAGAATCACATTGGATAGAATAGTCTTATACTTTCTAAAGAAAGCTGTCTTGGTGATAAAATGCACCAAAATCAAAATGATAAAGGTTATAACAGAGCTTAAAATGACAATCGAAATCAAGGCCATAGGCAGGCCGACTAAAGGATTTCCGCCTTGAAGACCTAGCACGATGAAATAGCTATACATGGGCAGAATCGCAATCAAGAGAGTCAGGACAACAGAGATGCTCTTGCCAACAATGATTTCTGACTCACTAAAGGCATAGGGCCGATAGGACTGCAGGTCCTTGCTTTCATAGAAGACATTATAGAAAACGAGGAAGCCCTGCGACATGGAGAATACAGCAAATATGGAGACCATATTGGCAAAATGTCCTGGATTGCCCACCATGTGATTGAAGGCACTCATGATACCAAAGAAGAATAGGTAGACCAAACCCAAAATCAAATACATTCGAATAGCCTGCAGGGAGACATTGACCTTGACCTCTGGATTCTTTGCCTGCTTCTTGCGATATTGCTGCAGCTGCGAAGCTTGGATAGCATAGAGAATATTGATATCAACTAATTTTTTAATCGCTTTAAGGCGCATCTGAACTCACCTCTTCTCTGCGGCCAGCCAGACCTAGATAGATGGTTTCGAGGGACTGGTCTGGATGCTGGGCTTTCAAGTCTTCAACCGTTCCGTAGAATATCAGCTCTCCTTTTTTGAGAATGGCAATCTTGTCGCATAGCTGTTCAGCTACTTCTAACACGTGGGTTGAAAACAGAACTGTATTTCCCTTGTTAGCATGCTCACGCATCATCTGCTTGAGATCAAAAGCTGCCTGAGGATCCAATCCCGTCAAGGGCTCATCCAAAACCCAAATATCTGGATCGGACAAAAGGGCACCAATAACAAAGACCTTCTGCCGCATACCGTGTGAAAACGACTCAATCACTTCATAGCGATGGTTGGCAAAGTCAAAAATAGCCAGCAGTTCACCCAAACGAGCTTCTACTTCTGCCGTGGTCATATCGTAGGAAGTCGCTACTAGCTCCCAAAATTCATTAGCTGTCAGGCGCAAGAAAAGGTCAGGAGAATCAGCTACATAGCCGATTTTTTTCTTGATTTCTAAACGATTACTGGATAGCTCCTTGCCATCCACAAAAATTTGTCCCTGTGTCGGATTGATGACGCTGACCAAGGATTTAATGGTCGTTGACTTACCCGCTCCATTGTGACCAATCAGACCGACAATCTCACCGCTTTCCAAGGTCAGATTCAAATGGTTAAGCGCCAGCTTGCCATCATAGTCTTTTGTAACATCTCTAAATTCAATCATGAGAATCTCCTTTACTATGTTTTAAGCTTATTATACTATCTTAAAAGTTATTTGTCTTAAAATGAGCGAAAAAGTTCGGATTTTGCTTTGAAAGAATCCATAACTATCCTTTAGACCTTAAAAGATTGAGCATTCTCCAGCAGATAGAGCAAGAAATTAGGAATGGTTTCCAGCATATCCTGCTCATAGACACGCTCAGTAAGCTGATGCAAGTCCTTGCCCCATGGACCGAGATTGATACCGAGGATATGATTGGCCGCAATTTCTGGGAAATCCAGATGATAGAGATTCTCAGGCACAGGCATACTGGCAATCAGGTCTTGGTATTCAGCGACAGGCTTCTCCAAGGCACAGTAACTAAGGTCACAAATTCCCATGAAAAATTCGTCCACTTGGAGTTGACAGCTGGCTTCCTTGTCCAGATAATCTTGATAGAGTTGAACGACCTCATCAATCCTAATCGGACTGTCCGACAGACGACGACAATTCATGGATGGGTAGTAAGGCGGCGCGATTGCTAAGACAACCAAAGCTTCCTTACGGTCGTAGAAATCTAAAACTTTCTGGATATTTTGAATGCTGATTTCCTGATAGGAGGCACCCTCTTGCAAGGCTTGCTGGGCTTCTTCATAAATTTTCTTCAAGGTACCTTCAAAACCGATTTTTTCTTGGCATTCTTGCAGTAATTCCTGATAAGTCAGCACGCGCGGTTTCGGTACATGCTTCCTTTCTTGATAGACTTTCTGAAGCTGACAATAGTTTTGATAAAAGCCATCTACTGCTTCCTGACTGAGATTCTTTATGGTCGCCAGCAGCTCACTTGGACTCTTTTCTAGATAAAGGACGCTGAAATAACCTGCAGCACGCAGCACTGTTGACACATCATAATTTTCCTTCAAATCACGCAGATAAGACCATGATGGCAGAGGCGAACGTTCGCCGTAGGCCATGTCGGATAGAGCCGGATTGAGGTCAATTTTTTCAGCAACCTTGGCCAGCAAGGACAGGGCATTGATTCCCTTTAGTGGCTCTTTCATATGAGAAAGGATGCCCTGAGTCACGACAACTGGCATCAACTTGCCGACTGTTCCTATATGAAGTACCTTTTCCTCCGCTGACTGACTCTCAAAAGGCTCAGAATCCACAGCCAGAAGGTAATGAAGCTGGAAGCGCTCCTTCAATTCAGCAAGCAAGGCTGTCGCTGCCCGCATTCCTTGGGAATAGGACTCCTCATCTCCGACCGACAAATAAAGCAAATTGACCTGACCAGACTGTATCTGACTATATCTCTCCACTACTCCCAGCTGCAAGGCCAGAGCGGCCTTCATGTCGCAAGAGCCCCGACCGAACTGCCACTTGTCCGACGCAATATCCGCTAAAAGATCTGAATCTGAAGAAATGGAGGGTAATTTTTCTTTAAGGGACTGATTATCAAAAGCCCAGTCTTTGAGACTGCCAAAGTCCTCAATATCTACTGTATCATGATGATGAAAAAGAATTACGGTGTCAGCTGTATCCCGCTTGACCAGCGCCCAGTTGACACTGCGTTCATAAAAATCATTTGGAATCTGATAGCAGCCAAACAGCTCAGGATGCTCCTGAAAATAAGGAATCTTCCCTATCCGCTCCTGAAGAAAGGCTTCAATCTTCCGTTCAGAACTAGTATGGGTAAAACTTTCAATCGCCATACTTTGGTCAAAAATATCTTGAATATACTGTTTCATTCTTTCTACCTCTATATTGCTGGTGCTTCTGGCTTGCAAGCCAAGGCCAGCTGAAAGACGATAAGGCAAAAGCAGCCAATCTTTATCTAGTCAGGAATGTTTGGCTGCTTTTTTCTTGTAATGACTAACGATGAGAATATTTCTTAACGAGGCCAGACATGCCGAATGTGCTGACAAAAAGCACCAAGCCTAGATAGAACATTCCTTTTTCTGAATGGCTACCAGTTTTTGGCAAGGAAGCTGCGGCTTGTTGAGCTTGTTGAACAGCTGCCTGCTCCACTTGAGACGCTTCTGGTTGACTAGCCAATTGCTGCACTTGAGGCACCACTTTCTGACTGCCTAATTGCTGCATATGGTCAGTCACGCCTTTCTCATCTTCTTTACGTCCAACCCTCAAATCGACTAACGGAGCTTCTTGTTGTGGCTCCTGTCTATCAAAGATATATTCTGGGACTTCTCTGATTTCTGGTGCAACTAGCTTTTCACCAAGAATTTCAGGTAAGTTAGCATATTCCGTATCAAGGGCACTTGCTACATAATCAGCTTTTTGAGAACGACTCGCTTCCACAGTCGGTACTAGCGCACTAATAGAATCCGTCTTGAAAGTCACCGCATACTGACGCTTAATTGTCAGGTCGCTAGGGTCATAAGTATTGAAGACCAGAGCTAGCTTGTGGCCTTTTTTCACCGTGTAAAGATTCGGCTGCAAATACATGGTATAATCATGAAATTGGCCGACTTTTGGCTTAATACTTTTTTCTGAACTAGACGGTGTATAGTCTGATTCTGGATTGGCTAAGTTTAGCCAGCCCTTAGCAATGACCTTGTATTTGGTTTTGGTTGTCGCAAAGTTTTTAACATCCAGATTGCTGAGATTGCTACCCATCCAGAAGTCACCAGCCTTGCTGTCATCACTAGCAGCACCATTTCCAACAACATCAAACTCTTTGTCTGATACATCTACCAAGAGCGTATTGACCTGCAAGTTTTTGCCACTGCCCTTGGCCAAGGCTGCCTTGAAGTGGACTGGAATATGGCCCTTGATAGTCGTGTCTTCTTTGACTTCTGTCATAAAGGTCATGTTGGACTTAGAAGATCCTTGACTGACAGTTTCATCTCGCTTGCTAGTGTCAATCCCAGCAGCCGCATAGTCACTGGAGATAGTTTCTTCTAGACGTTTGGACTTAGCTGTCAAAATCAAACGATTGGTGCTTTTCCAATTGTCATAGCTCGTCCATTTATTTGGATCGTAGTTATTTTGTGCCAAGACAGCAGGAAGCTTGCTGACATCGTTCTTGACATCGTAAAGATAATGAGAGAACCAAATATTGAGTAAGTCATAGAAATCTTGATTGTTGGCCTTGATACCATACCCTCGAGAGATAGCTGCTGGATGGACATGGTCTCCTTGGTGGAGGTAGAGTTTTACATTTTGTCCCGCTTTTTTCAAGACATCGTACATAAGCTCGAACTGTTTGGTTTTGACGTTGTCATCATTTAAGCCATGTACCAGCAGGGCGCTAGTCTTTATCTTTCCTGAATTTAGGGTATAATCGCGTTCCCGCCAAATTTGGCTATAATTGCGACCGTGAGCTTTTTGGTCCTTGTTTAGCTGATTGATGTAGTCAGCATACTTGTTCCAGATTGAAGCCCAATCGTCTTGGTCGAGCATCCGAGTAGAAACATAGAGTGACAGCCAAGACAGATCACTGTATGGCGGATTGCTGTAAGCTGTCCCTTGACTATTGAAATAATCATACCAGCTAGCAATTCCTGCGGCTGGAACGATGGTTCTCAGGCCTTCTACAACCGTTGTTGCCACACCGAAAGTTGTCGTACCGGCCCAAGATAGGCCAGTCATGCCGACTTTGCCATTGGCCCAGTCAGCCTTGATTTCAATATTGCTAGTTCTGTCTGTGTAGGCTGTCCGTTTACCGTTAACCCATTCGACAATATTTTTAAAGGCTTCTACTTCCAAATCAGATCCAGTCGTATTGAAGCCTTCTGACCCCTTAGTACCTAGACCAGCACTGGAAACAAAGGCATAGCCGCGCACTAGGAAGTAATCATACCAGTTCAAATTCTCGTAATCATAAATCCCTTCATAAGGGCTATAATAGTACCAATCTGACGCTTTGGCTTTCTTCGCCGCATCAATACTACTCATACTAGACACCGGTTGGCGCTTAGCAGGCTTATTGTGCAAACTCTTCATGTCATAAGAACCGTTTGTCGGCAGATTGAGACTTTCTAAGGTCACATAGTTTTCATCCAAAGTCCCCGCGACATAAGGACGGGCTTCTAAAATCGTCGAAGCCTTAAAATCACCTTGAGCTACTGCTTTCGGAAGTTGTACGATAGCCTTGACGAGGTCACGCTTTCCGTCTCCATCCGTATCATGATCCGTCTCAACATAGACAGGAAAACGGACGATATCGCTTTTCTCATACGAATAGTCTTTATCTTCCTTAGCTCCACTACTGTATGGGAAAATTGGCTGCGCCCGACCATTCAAAAAGAGCGGTGCTTTCTTTTCAGCACGATAGGCATCATGCAGGCGCTTGGCAACTGCATACATAGTCTGCAGATTGCTTCCCTGTACGCGAGCCGTCAAATCGGCCTCTTTATCAATCATTCCCATGCTCTTAGCTAGATTCACTCTATCTTGAGCACTAGTGCCTAGCTGAGATTCATTGACGGCTGCCCATTTCAGTAGCTCATCGACTGCTTCTTGTAGGGTCAATTCCTTATCAGCCAAGGCAGGATTTGAAAGACTCCCCGTATAAGCAGACAGGTCTTGTCCTTTAGCAGTGGCAGGCACAGCAGAAGGCACCAAGCTAGCATCTTGAGCCAAAGCTAAAGGTAGCGACTCCAATGATGAAGCAGACTTTTCAGAGTCCACAACTGATTTTTCAGCAGTGACCGATTCCTCTTCTTGCTTTTCTGGTCTTGCAGTAGCCGACGATTCCTTGCTTTCAACCTCTAAAACTGCTGGTTGCTGGACTGAAGATTCCGGTTCAGATGGCTTTGCGACAGCTTCTGTTTGAAGAATTTCCTTGCTTTCGACATTCGCCTGACTCGCCTCATCGGCTTGAACAACCTGGCCTAGGGCCAAAGGTGCAAATAGCGAGACTGATAAGAGTAACCTCACTAGTCCTCTCTTTTTCATAAAGAACCCCTTTCTTTTTATAAAGTTTATTACTTGTCCATTATACTATGTAAGCGTTTTAAATTCAATGCTAGTTTTATCTTATGAGCAAAAAATATAAAATTAACTTATATAAACGTTTGTGTCATCATTCTTCTTTTGGTAAAATAGACCCATCCCAAGAATGTGAGGTATCTCGTATGGAAAATCAAACATTAATGCAATATTTTGAATGGTACTTACCAAATGATGGACAACATTGGAATCGATTGGCGGAGGATGCCCCACATCTTGCATCAAAAGGTATCCGCAAGGTTTGGATGCCACCAGCTTTCAAAGCAACAGGCTCAAATGATGTCGGCTATGGAGTTTATGATCTCTTCGACTTAGGTGAGTTTGACCAAAAAGGAACCGTCCGCACCAAATATGGTTTTAAGGAAGACTACCTAAAAGCTATCCAAACTCTCAAAGCCAATGGCATTGAACCCATGGCTGATGTAGTCCTCAATCACAAAGCAGCTGCGGACTACAAGGAGCGTTTTACTGTCGTTGAAGTGGATCCTAACGACCGAACTAAGGTCTTGTCAGAACCTTTCGAAATCAAAGGATGGACTAAGTTTGTCTTCCCAGGCCGCAATAAAACCTACAATGACTTTGAATGGCATTGGTACCACTTTACCGGTACGGACTATGATGCCAAAAACAACAAGTCAGGCATTTTCCTTATCCAAGGAGACAATAAAGGCTGGGCAGACGATGAGCTGGTGGACAATGAGAACGGCAACTATGACTATCTCATGTATGCCGATATTGACTTCAAGCATCCAGAGGTCATTCAAAACCTCTACGACTGGGTTTACTGGTTTATCGAAACAACAGGTGTTCAAGGATTTCGTTTAGATGCTGTCAAGCACATTGACTCCTTCTTTATGAGAAATTTTATCCGCGATATAACTGCAAAATACGGTGAGGATTTCTATGTTTTTGGGGAATTTTGGAACAGCGATGAGACGGCTAATAACGACTATCTAAAAAATATCGAATACCGCTTTGATCTGGTTGACGTCAAGCTCCACCATAATTTCTTTGACGCTAGCATAGCTGGGGCAGACTTTGACCTGCGGACGATTTTTGATCAGACGCTTGCTAAGAATCATCCTGAATCAGCCGTGACCTTCGTGGACAATCACGACACCCAGCGAGGACAAGCTCTGGAGTCTACTGTCGAAGAATGGTTCAAGCCAGCAGCCTATGCTCTTATCCTACTTCGAGAGGAGGGACTGCCTTGCGTATTTTATGGTGACTACTATGGTATTAGTGGGGAATTTGCCCAAGAGAGCTTCCAAGACGTACTGGACAAGCTCTTGGATATTCGTCTCAACCTAGCTTACGGTGAGCAGACTGACTACTTTGACGATGCCAACTGTATCGGATGGATTCGCCAAGGCAAGGACGGTGGTCAGCCAATCGCTGTTGTTATCAGCAATGACCAAGCCAGCAGCAAACGTATGCTGGTCGGTTCAGAATGGGCTGGTAGAGAATTCAGCGATTATCTGGGCAACAGCTCTCAAATCGTAACCATTGACGAAGAAGGCTGGGGAGAATTTCCAGTGGAGGAAAAATCAGTCAGTGTCTGGTCTGTCAAATAATTTGTATATCCAAAACCGAGAGGGAAAAATTCCCTCTCGGTTTTCTCGTATTTCAAGCTCCTATAAAACCTACTATTTTAAAAACTGCTTTATTTTTTCTGCCAACTCATCACTGGCGTAATCATGCACATAATGAGGGCAGTCTAGTAGAATTAGCTCTGTCTGTGGATGCTGCGCTTCAAAATCCTTCTGGAAGCTCTGCCATTCTCCCTGACTAAAGCCAGTCCCTTGGCCATTTGAAGAAAAGAGCAAGAACGGTCGTTCAGGAAGCTTTTCCTTCGAAACTAGCTCAGCATTTTGTTTGACCTGGGTGACCTCTTCATAAACAGCATTTGACAGTGAACGACGATAGAAAAGAGCCTTGTATACCTGCTTTTCTTCTGCTGTCAAATCACCAGACGCAAGAGCGGGAACCTGCTTGTCAGCATCATAAAATACCCGACTTAAGCCTAAATTAGCAGCCATTTGTAAGCCTTTATAAGCTAAAGGATAGAGCCTCAGATCAGTGTAAGAACTCGGTAAAGCCATATCCAGTCCGATAATGCCTTGGACTTCTTCTGGATATGTTGCAGCCCAATGAAGCGCTTCTAGCCCAGCTATAGAGTGTGCTACCAAAATATATGGGCCTTTTATTTCAGCCTTTTGTAAAGCCTGCCTCGTCTGGGCAAGTACCGTGTCAATGTCTCTGCTATCCCCTTGGCTGTCATCACTGAAGCCATAGCCTAAGCGTTCAACAATAACAACCCGATAGTCTTTTTCCAATTTAGAATAGAGGCTCTTAAAGTCAAGAATAGGGGACGTTGTGCCACCACCCGCCAAAAAGACCAGCGTCTGCTCTCCCTGACCAGTTACATAGACATTCATATTCTTGCCGTCTACTTGAACCAGGCGCCCTACGGGTTTATCAAGCATTTTCTGCTCTTTAGTCAGGCAGATTTGATGATAAGTAAACATTAAGACCAGAGCACTTATAATTGTAAAAAGCAAACACAGAAAGAATTTCTTCAAATACCTGAACATCATAACTTTCCAAATATCTTTAAGCATCTACGAAGACTTAACCGATTAAACAAGAACAGCCATTCTGATTTCCATAGGATAATCAGATTTCTGCCTTTTATTCAAGACTAGATGCTCTACTATTACTCCACCAAGCCACTTCTCAGATAAGCGTCCACCATGCGCTCAGTTGCAACGACTGAGTCAATATGCGTGCGCTCATAAGAGTGACTGGATTCGATGCCAGCGCCTAGCAAAGCGTGCTTAACTTCTGCTCCTGCGCTCATGGCTGCAGAGGCGTCCGATCCGTAAAATGGATAGATGTCCAGTTTGTAAGGAATCTCCTGCTCCTTGGCTAAATTTACCAAATGCTGGCGAAAAGCATAGTGATAAGGTCCTGATGCATCCTTAACACATATGGAAACTGTGTACTCATCTGTCTGCTGATCGTCACCCATAGCGCCCATATCAACAGCCAGATACTCTACTGCTTGCTCTGGTAGGCTGGAATTAGCCCCGTGACCGACTTCCTCAAAGACGCTGAAAGCAAAATGAGTCGTCACCGGTAGCTGAATATTTTCCTCTTTATAAACGCGCAAAAGATTGAGCAAAATAGCTGCGCTGACCTTGTCATCCAGAAAGCGGGACTTGATAAAGCCTGACTCAGTAACCGTGGTACGCGGGTCGAAGGAAATAAAATCCCCGACCTCGATTCCTAAATCCCGCGTTTCTTTCTCACTTGTCACCTTTTCATCCAAACGTACTTCCATATTGTCCTGAGTACGCTCAACCGTCCCTGCATCCTTATAGACATGGCAGGATGTCTGGTGAACCAAGATAGTCCCGCTGATAGTCTTGCCACTGCTGGCCACATGGATCAGACAGTTTTCTCCTTCAATCATGTTCCAAGGGAAACCACCAATCCGATCCAGCTTGAGGCGACCGTCTGGCTTGACCGCACGTACAATAGCTCCCAGAGTATCCACATGGGCCGTCACGACCCGATGTTGAGCATCATTTGCTCCTTTAACCACGACATGGACGCCGCCTTTATTGGTCCGGACAGGCTCATAGCCCAAGTCTTCTAGTGTCTTCACCAGATAATCCGCCACCTCAGCCGTAAAGCCTGTTGGGGAAGGAATAGCCGTTAATTCTTGTAAATATTGAACAGTTTGATTCATCATAACTCCTTTAGATCATTTATACTGTCAATTATAGCATAAATCCGCTGTCAAATATCGTCCTGACTGGCTCTTTTCTCCTGATTTTAGATTGATTTAGCAAATTCTTCGATGAATTAGAAAATCTATACAAAAATCCTCTTCTCTAAGCTTATATGAGTCTCGGAGAAGAGGATGCTTTATTTTAGTCTAAAATAGGGAGAAGACTGCTACTGCAAGGACAGCACCAATGATTGGTCCGACAACTGGAATCCAAGCATAGCTCCAATCGCCATTTCCTTTGTTTGGAATCGGAAGGAGGCTGTGCATGATCCGAGGTCCTAAGTCACGAGCTGGGTTGAGGGCATAGCCAGTCGTTCCACCAAGTGAGAGACCAATCCCGACAATGAGTGTTCCGACTGCAAAAGTGCCAATGCCTGCTTGCAGCTTATAAAGTCCTAGAGCGAAGATAGTCAGTACAAGGACAAAAGTTCCAAGGATTTCGCTAATCAGATTTGAGAAGGTGTCTTTGATAGCTGGGCCTGTGCTGAATGTGCCAAGGATGTTAGCTGGATTTTCTTCAGCCAGATAATGAGGCTTGAACTGCAGGAAGACGAGGAACTGTCCAACCATAGCACCTGCAAACTGAGCGAGGATATACGGAAGAACAGATGCCCAAGGTAAATCACCTTTCATAGCTACTCCGATAGTTAGGGCAGGATTCAGATGGGCTGGTCCAAGGTTGCCAGATACAAAAGCAGCGATGGCAACGGCAATCCCCCATCCCATGGTAATCACAATCCAACCTGAATTGTGACTCTTAGTTTTGGGAAGCACCACGCCTGCAACGACGCCATTCCCCAAAAGGAGCAAGAGCAGGGTTCCTAAAAATTCACCAAATATTTCTTTCATCATCTATATTACTCCATTTAAAAGAAGGGGAGGCTAGACAGGAGAACTGGTCCGCCACCTCTTCTTCTATTTTCTATTTTTTCAATTCTGCTAAATCATTATTCGCAAGGGCAGCTTCTAGGTCATTTCGATAGGCTGCTTTTTCTTCTTCTGTCCAGTCGTAGAATCGTCCCATTTCATCCAAAACTGGCTCTACAATCGCATCTAAGCTGTCCCGCATAAAGAGCATGTGGTTTGTCCGGCGAAGCAGGAAGTCAACTGGACTGAGTGCTAATTCGTTACGCATAGCATAGTGGAGCGACAAGGTATCCGCTAGGCTAAGACCTGGCGCTTGCTCGATGCTATGGGCGAGAGCAAAGACCTTAGGAACATTGGAACCATAAAGGTTGGCAAGATAGAAGGCCTCCTTGCTGTCCAATCCACGTGAGACACCAAGTTGCGCAAAGGCTTCGATCTCGGAATTGACATTAGCTGGGTTGAGTTCTCCGCCTGAAACAGGGTAGGTCTTAGAGTTGATGAGCTTGAAGCTGCGGTCGAATTCGGCTTTGAGGATTTCAACAACGCGCTCCATAGCGCCTTCTGCCATCTTACGATAGTCCGTAATCTTACCACCAGCAAGGGTCAAAAGACCATTGTTATCACGATCTAAACTAGAGCCACGAGATACGGCAGATGGATCTAAGTGTTTTTCAGATGTACTACTTTCAAGCTTAGTAACAGCCGCTTCGACATCCTCACGAGATTTTTCTTTAGCCAAATAGCTTTCAACAGTCGCAATCAGTGCATTGAAGCTTTCGTCGCTAATGGTACCGTTGTTTCCGCCGTTGTAGTCAGAAGCACTGTTTCCTGCAATCAGAGGACGCAAACCTGCCCAGCTGCTTTCGATGTCGTCAATTGTGATCTTGGCTTCTGGGAAGCGATTATTGACAATGCCCAAGAGGTAATCCACATCTTCTTGTGTTACTTTTGGATGCTCTAGGTCGCCAGTGTAGTCGGTGTCAGTCGTACCAAAGTAGGTTTTATTTTCACGTGGAAGAACAAAGACCATCCGGCCGTCTCCCAAGCCTGTGTCAAAGTAGACTGGCTGAGAAACCTTGATCTTGCTAGAGTCAACTACCAAGTGAACACCCTTGGTTGGACGCATTTGTGAGTATTGCTCACCGTCATTTGATAGATTGCGCACCTTATCGCTCCAAGGTCCAGTTGTGTTGATGACTAGGCGAGCCTTGATTTCAAAGACTTCATCCGTCAAGAGGTCACGCGCAACAACGCCTGTAATCTTTCCAGATTCATCAAAGAGGAAGCCTTCTGCCTTAACGTGGTTGGCAATGAGGGCACCGTCTTGGTTGGCGCGTTTGATATTTTCAATTACGAGGCGTGCGTCGTTATTGCGGAAGTCAAGATAGACACCGCCACCAACCAGGCCCTCCTTCTTGAGTTCAGGTTCCCGTTCGAGCACTTCTTCCTTGCTCAAGACCTTGTTAGCAGCTGGTGTGTTGTTGACACCAGCCAGAAGGTCGTACAAGTCCATAGCTACTTTGAGACGGAAGAGGCTGAAGGTAGCGCCATCTTCTTCATAGACAGGAAGCAGCATAGGATCTGGTTTTGGAATATGGGGGGCAATTTGCTGTACCACAGCACGCTCAGAAACTGTATCTGAGACCACCTCTACGTCGAATTGCTTAAGGTAACGAAGGCCACCATGGACCAATTTGGTAGAACGGCTAGAAGTCCCTTCTGCAAAGTCCTGCATTTCAATCAGACCGGTCTCCAGTCCACTAGCTGCCGCTTGCAAGGCTACCCCAGCACCGGTAATCCCACCACCAATAATCAGGAGGTCCAAGGTGCGTTCCTGCATTTTTTTTATCGATAATTCACGTGTTTTCTTTGAAAATTCCATAATTACACACTTTCTAACTTAGTCATTTCATGCTTCTACTGACTTGATTATCAAAATCAGTCGTCGATTTCTGCAAAGACTTGAGTTGCCTTAACGGCTTTTTTCCATCCTTTGTAGAGTTGTTCCTTACGGGATTCATTCATAGACGGCTCAAAGAGTTCTCCAGTTTCATTGAGAGTACGGAGTTCGTCTAAGTCTTTCCAGTAGCCTACTGACAGTCCTGCCAAGAAGGCTGCACCAAGAGCAGTTGTTTCTAAGTTTTTAGCACGGGCAATATCGATTCCCAAAATGTCAGCTTGGAATTGCATGAGGAAGTTGTTCATAGCAGCACCGCCGTCAACTTTGAGGACTTGAATAGCAGTCTTGGCATCCACCTGCATGGTATCAATGATGTCTCGTACTTGGTAAGCGATGGATTGCAGGGTAGCTTTGATAAAGTCTTCTTTGCTGGTTCCGCGGGTCAAGCCAAAGACAGATCCACGTGCATTTTGATCCCAGTACGGAGCGCCCAGACCTGTAAAGGCAGGTACGACATAGACTTCGTCATTGTTGTGAGAATTGAGAGCATATTTTTCAGATTCTGGTGAATTTTCAACCATGCGAAGACCGTCGCGCAGCCATTGAATGGCACTTCCGGCAATGAAGATAGAACCTTCTAAAGCATAATAAACCTTGCCATTAATTCCGTAGCCAATGGTTGTCAAGAGGTTGTTTTCAGACAGCTGCATCTCTTCACCAGTATTCATGATGATGAAAGAACCAGTTCCATAAGTATTCTTGACCATGCCAGGCTCAAAAGCTAACTGTCCAAAGAGAGCTGCCTGCTGGTCACCAGCCATGCCAGAGATTGGAACTTCTCCACCGTAGAAATGGAATGGAGCAGTCTTGCCATAGATTTCTGAGTTAGAACGAACTTCTGGAAGCATAGCCTTTGGAATATTGAGGATTTCCAAAATCTCGTCGTCCCATTTGAGTTCCTTGATGTTATAGAGCATGGTACGAGCTGCATTTGAGTAGTCGGTCACATGAGCCGCGCCGTCGGTCAATTTCCAAACCAGCCAAGTATCGATAGTACCAAAGAGCAATTCGCCTTTTTCAGCTCTTTCTTGTGCTCCCTCTACATGATCCAAAATCCAGCGAACCTTGGTAGCAGAGAAGTAAGCGTCAATAATCAAACCAGTCTTTTCATGGAATTTTTCCACATAGCCTTGGCTTTTCAGCTGTTCAGCCAGAGGAGCAGTCTGGCGAGATTGCCAAACGATAGCATTGTAGATAGGAAGACCTGTATTCTTATCCCAGACGACAGTTGTTTCACGCTGGTTGGTGATCCCGATGGCTTCGATTTGACTTGGTTTCACACCGCTTTCGATAAAGGCTCCAGCAATTACAGACTGAACAGAATTCCAAATTTCATTGGCATTGTGCTCAACCCATCCAGCTTGAGGGAAAATCTGAGTAAATTCTTTTTGGCTAGAGCTGACCTTCTCTCCCTTTTTGTTAAAGATGATGGCACGGGAACTAGTAGTTCCTTGGTCAATGGCCATGATGTATTTTTCTTGTGACATGTACTGTCCTCCTGGTAAAAATCTTGAGGAGATTTCCTCTTTACAGTAACTAGTATATAAAATAAAGCGCTTTCTTCTTCATCAATTTTTTTAAATTTTAAAAAATTTGAGGAGATTGTGTGAAAATCACAAAGAAACCTAGATTTCTCTAGGTTTCTTAATGAAATATCATGTGACGGATTTGAGCCAAGTCTTCCAAATCCAAGTCATTTTTTAAATAATAGACGGGAATCTGCGGGGTCTGATGAATTGGATTATTGGTGATGATAAGGTCATAGTTTTTAGCTGGGTCATAGGATTCAATGCTAATAAAACGATTGTACTCTAAATATCGTCTCAAAATGGCTGTCATTCTGGAAACAACGATAAAGCTATCCGTCAAGTCCATGCCTATCTTGATGACTTGACCATCGTTTTCAGCAATGTACTCCATCAGCTGGAGCCATTCCCACAAAACTTTTTTATCCAGAGATGTTCCCTGCTGGAAAATAGGCAGTTTGCTAAAAATAGTGTCTGCCACTTGTCGATAATCGTCTTCGCTCCATAAGTAAGGATGGCGAAGTTCCAGATCATGCTTGTATTTATCCTGTAAGAGATAGCCTTTGAAAAGAAAGACGCGGGCGCAGAGCTGACTGAGTTCGTAGGTTACCTGGTCTTCAATATAGTCACCTAGCAAGTCCTGGCCCTTCATCTCTTGAATCAGTTGCGTAATCAGACTAGCAATTTCACCGCCAAAGCCTAATATATACTCCATGGTGTGCAGGGGCAGAATCCGATGGGAAAGCAGAAATGAAAAGAAAATCATCATTTCCCCATCTTCCTGACTTAGAGTAATGTGCTTCCCGGCAAAGAAATCATTCGTCCGGCGATGCAAGCGCTGGTAGAAGATATTTTCAAAATAGCCCTGCATCTTCTGCTCAATGTTTTGAAATTGACAGGCATTGACGCGCAGGCGCTGCTGAGTAATATGCGCCCAAAGAGTCAAGTCTAATCGCTGTCCTTGCGAGAGCTGAGCTCCACAGAGTTCTTCTAAGACGGCAACTTCCTGCCTTCTCTCTGATTTTTGAAGTTCCTTTTCCCAAACTTGACTGGACCAGACCTTGCGAAGGAGGCAAAAATAAAAATAGCGGATCTGGTGCTCAGGACCTTTCAAGCGACCATTTTGGATAGATAGCTCAAACTCTGATAAAATCTGATTTAAACCAGCTATGTGGCGGCCGAGGGTCGCTTCACTGATCATGAGTTCTTGTGCTAACTGGTGAGCCAAAAACTGTTGATGATAGAGCAGGTAGTTTAAAATCTGGTATTTGACGGCATTGCTCAAAAAGAGTCTGCGAATGTCCCGTCCCTTGGTATCCGGTCCGATGGACAGGCTGAGTGTTTCTTCCTGAAGCTGGATGGATAAGGCTGTCTCATGTTCCATAGCCTTGTCGTTAATCAGGCTAATGTACTTGGTCAAGGTTGCTTTCGAGAAACCGGTTTCAGATATGACGGCCTTCAAACTGGATGTAGAATGTTGCTGTAAATAGGACAGGACAATAAACTGCCCCGCTTCACTCTTTTCCATTAAGTCTGCTATATACATTCGAAAACCCTTTCAGTTTGCTAATCTTAGCTTAACACAAAAAGAAAAAAAGACGAAGCAATCTGCTTCATCTGCTACATCCTTCAAAGCATAAGCGAAAAAAGGAAACCTGAACCAGCTGGATGATTTTCCCAGCCATCTCAGGCTTCCCTTGTATCATCAGGATTGGTTCACCCTTTTAAGTACGATATTTACATATTCTTTGCAAAATCAAAACGGAACCCAACCTTTTGACCTAATTGAGTCAGTTCAGTCAAAGTCTCTCTACTGCAAATAAACATGACATAGCTGTCGCTGTCAATGTCCATTGCTCCGACGCAGTAGCCTGCTTCCTCCCATTTTTCATCCAAGACCTTGCACCATGATGGAATGTCTCCATCTTCATCTAGCCACTCATCTTGCAGTGGGAGATTCTTTTGATCTGCCAATTCTTTCATGAAATAGGTGAAGTCTTCTAACTCAGCCTTCCAATCCAGCTCAATGACATCACCACTCTCAATTAACTCATCCGCAATCCCGATCCAAACGATGGTATCTTCTGACTCATCGTCCTCTATCCCACGATCGTCATAGCGATCGATATTTTCATCAAAGTAGTCCCACGGTGAGGCAAGACAAGCTTCTATAGCAGAACGGACAGAGCTGTCCTCTGTAAGCAGTTCAACCATGCTGGTAAAGATTTCTTTGTTCAGTTCATTTGTCATAACTGACTCCTTTCTTGTCCATAAGGACATATTTTTAACGTTATTGAAAAAAATTTTATCTATAATCTCGACTAATCCTAGTCATAGGACTGATGATTTAGGCAATTATCACTTGTTCGTTTAAGAGGGTTTCATCATCCATAGTGTTCAGAACCTTCAATATCTCGGTAGTGGAGTTCTAAATCTGAAATCAATTTTTCGCCATATTCCAATAATTGAGCTTTAGTGAGAGAATTTACATTCTTGTCAGAGAAAGGGAGCCTTTCCTTCAAATCAATTCGACAACTTCCAATAAGACTCGCTTGGATATAGGCTGTATAGTCATTTCTAGCAGACGCCCAGCCCATTAGTTGAAAGTCCATTTCAAAGCGAATGAACAATTCCCTACCATTCTGCTGCAAGTCTACAATAGTAAGACCGTCGCTGTCATGAATTTCGGATGAATCAACCATATCTAGCTTTTCTCTATTAAGATAGGGCAAATTCTCAGATAAGGCTTTGAAGACGGACAATTCCTCTACTTTATGAGCAAAAGATTCCCATAAAATAATGTCTAAATCTTTTATTCGTAAGTACTGCTCTTCAATCATGATGCTTCTTAGTCCTTTCTAATAAGATGATGACACCTAGTAAAACAAGAATTCCAATTACAAAAACAGCTATTTCTAATTCTTTTAATCCTTCAATATAGGGTACGATATAGATACTTGATTCCACAAGTAGGAAACCGATAAGAATAAGGGCAATCAAAAAATATGTCTGTTTTTTATCCATTTTTATGGCCTTCCCTTAACTAGAGTTTACATAAAACTTAACTACCTAGAAATTCTATTTCCCCTCTACCCACTTATCATTGTCC
Source organism: Streptococcus cristatus ATCC 51100 (assembly GCF_000222765.1). GTDB lineage: Bacteria > Bacillota > Bacilli > Lactobacillales > Streptococcaceae > Streptococcus > Streptococcus cristatus. The sequence continues at coordinate 42,055 of NZ_AFUE01000006.1, forward strand.
ATGATAAAGGGCTTGGCCAGTCCTTCTCCTGTGTAGTCTTTATATTTTGTCTGCAAGTATTTGTAGACATCTTCCTTGGTCGCAAATTTGATTGCCTGATAAGGCTCTTCAAATGTCAGCTTTTCGACAAACAGATAGCCGTCTTTATCTGGAACCAAGACGCCGACATGCCCTACAAAGAGAGAATCACCGTCAAGATTGTCGTGGACGATGACGGAGAGCATCCGAGCCTTTTCGCTAAACTTAAACTGTTTGAAGTATTCCTCCATCTTCTTAGCATGTACCTTGACATCTTGGGTCGCTTGAGTCTTGATTCTTGAGAATAGGATATTAAATTCTTCCTTATCCTTGGCATCAAAGAGCTTGCCCTTGTCAATCGAGTCATTATCGATGAACAAGAGTTCGTCATCTTTTGCTATTTGAGGGATTTCAATGCTATTTTTCAGCAAAGTATAGGTATTGATCCGACAATTTGTCCCGATAAAATCGCCCTTCTTTGCCTGCCAGAGAGGATTGATTTTTTCTACGTCATATTCTGTTTTGGTAAACTTAGTGAAATCGCCTGTTAAACCAGTCGAGCCAACAAGTCCATTGTAGTCATTGACTAGATTGACAAAGTTATCGACACTGTCTTTGTTCAAGTTAGCAGCCAACAAATTCTTAACTTCTTCGACACTTTTTTGACTATTTAGATTTGAATAAGTCGCCTTCCATGGGTATTTTTCTGAGCTAGTCTGACCAACTGTCTGATTCTCTTGACTGCCGTTTGATTGCTTTTGCGTCTTCCCACATGCGGCTAAGCCAAGAATAGCCAAGGTGCAGGCACTCATCAACATAATCTTTTTTACTTTCTTCATTCTTTCGTCCTTTTTATATTTTTCCAATATTCATCTTCAAATAATTCCTCTTGTTATTATAGCAAGAAATACTGAAAAACAGAAAGGAAAAATCTATCTTGGATAGAAACTTCCTTAAGCCATAAAAAATGACTGCACTTTTATCAACGGCAGTCACTTTGATTTATAAATTGATGAGCAAGGTAGAATAGCTAACTCCAAATGCCAACTTAAAGAAAGGAATCGCTATACACTGGTAAGTCTACTTAATCTTGTGCTTGTTCATCTTTTCTTCAAAGATAGCTATCATGATAGCGCGCAATTCCTCACGCTCCTTTTCAGGAAGCTCTCCTGCTTGCTTAGCTACAGCGTAAAGTTCTGGGTATTGCTTGGCAACTCGCTCAACCGTCTTGGTCGTTGCATGCCCTCTCACAAGGAAGGGAATTCGCTTAAGCCATTCTTGTGGCACCAGCGCCAAAATCTTTTTAGCTGCTTCCTTATCGCTAATGACGGCTGTACTAAGCCCCTCTTTGATCTGCTCCTGCTCTTTTTCGGTAAAATCATCTAATTCCATTCTGAACTCCTCTTTTCTAATAAGTTACTTGCTCTTCTTAAATAGACTGCTCTTAGATTGGGTTTTTGAAATTTGAGTAACCCTGACAAGTCTTTCAGTCAAATTTCCAAAAATTAATTTGCAGCAGTTTCCAAATCTTCCGCAAAGATTACGAAGCCTTTTGGTAAGATATGAAGCTGCCCGTCCGATATTTGGCAATGACTTGCTAGAATTGCAGAATCACTCTCTACAAGATAATTTTCTGCTGATTGGTTAAAAATTGCTCGGACCTTTTGACCATCATAGTCCCATTCCAGAGACAGCACATCCGGATTGATTTTTTCTAGACTATATTTCCCATGCTGGATAATGTCTGAGACACTCTTGCGAAGCTGAATCAATCTCTTCATGAAATCGAGCATCTCATTGCTATCGGAAACACGTTCCCACGGCATCACACGCCGACAATCTGGATCTGGCCCTCCGTCTAATTCTAGCTCGGTTCCATAGTAGAAACACGGTGTTCCCCTTTGTAAAAAGAGGCAGGCTAGGGCAGATTTGACCAGTTGGACATTTCCCTTGGCAGTAGTCAAAATACGCTCCGTATCGTGCGAATCCAGAAGATTGAACATCACTTCCGAAATCTGCTGTCTATAATACATGGACTGACCATTGATCTCATCGATAAATTGACTGGTCTTTTTAACCCCACGCAAGAAATAATCCTTGATACTGTCAGAGAGAGGATAGTTCATGACTGCGTGAAATTCATCGCCATTTAACCAAGGCTGAGACGTGTGCCAGACTTCTCCAAGAATATAAAGATCAGGCTTTTTAGCTAAGACAGCCTTACGAAAATCTCTCCAAAATTGGTGGTCGACTTCGTTGGCCACATCCAGCCGCCAAGCATCGATATCAAACTCTTCAATCCAGTAGGTCGCAACGCTCAACAAATAGTTCCTCACTTGAGGATTGGCTGTATTTAGCTTTGGCATATAGCTCTCAAAGGCAAAGGTATGGTAAGGGAGCTTTCTTGGATTGCCAAGCTTATCCTTTGTCACTGGGAACTCTTGAACATGAAACCAATCTTTATAAACCGAATCTTCCCCGTGTTTAAGGACATCCTGCCACTGTGGAGATTGGTCTCCGATATGGTTAAAAACAGCGTCCAGCATGATTTTCATGCCTCTCTGATGGGCCTGATCTACCAGTTTACGGAAGGTTTCCTTGTCTCCAAAATGACGGTCAATTTCGAAATAATCCGTCGTATTGTACTTGTGATTGCTTGGGGATTCAAAGATAGGACAGAGATAAAGGCCTGTAATGCCCAAATCCTGCAAGTAATCTAGATGGTCAATAATTCCCTGTAAATCTCCACCAAAGAAATCCTCACTTTTAGGCGTGATTGACGAATCCCAAGCTAGAGAACCTTCTGGTGAAATCTCAGGATTGCCGTTGGCAAAGCGTTCTGGGAAAATCTGATACCAGACCGTCTTTGAAACCCAGTCAGGTACATGACAAGCATCAATTTCATGAATATAAGGAAGCTTAAAGCCGTTTCCTTCGTAATGAAGGTTTTCTAGCGTATTTTCAACACATCCCTTATCACCATACAAGATAGTCTGGCCTTGCTTATCCTTAATCTCAAAGAGATACTGAAGTCGCGCATAGCCAACTGTAACCTCTACTTGCCAGTAATCAAATAAAGCATCAGAAGTTACTTTGACCATTTCCTTACTCTCTTCATAATGATCCTCCATGAAGATAAAAGGATCTCCATAGTGCAAGGCTATACTTTCGATATCTCCCCTTTTCGTCCGAATGCGAATGTGCATTGTCTTATCTTTGTAAAGATAAGCATACTCCGACTCTGGCCTGTGGTAAATCGCTGACAATTCCATATTTCTCTCCTAGATTTCTTTTTATAAACTCATCGCAATTTTGTGCAAACGATTTCAAGACATAGCCCTAGTATATCACTTTAAAAAAATGAATGCAAGGTGATGTTTTAGGGATATAGTAAAAAGCCTTGAGGTCAAGGCTTATAATGTTCTTTCCAAAACATAACACAATATATTCTTTAAAATACTATGTAAAAGTTCATGCTATAACTACCAGCGTTCGACATCATTTTCTACATACTACATCTGCAACGTTGTTATCCAAAAACATATTGCTGCTATAAGAGAAAGCGGAGTTATACCATATTTTTCTTTTTACTTTTTGAAATAATGTTCATAATCGTATTCAAAGACAGATAAGCGGCAAAGAAGAAGCAAATATATTTAGTAACCTTGAAAGACAGCCACAAGGGAATAAAACCTCCAGCTTGCAAAATAATGATCATGGCAAAAATTTGGATAGCCACCAAAATGACTGCCGCAATTCTAAATTTCTTAGGTAAGATTTTATGCTGTCCACCCATTGTAAATTCTCCCAAAGGCAAACCACAGGCAACAAGAACCGTCATCATTGCTATAGCTCCAAATACCACTGCACCTAATATTGAAAACATCAATCCATATCCTCCCTTCGTAAAATACAAAGAATTTTAGTTACAAATCCAGCTTTGTTTCACTCATATTCCTATAAATTTATGATATACTCTTACAAAATTTTTAAATTTGGTAGCCCCATCTCTTTCTTATCGCCTGTGTTAGGTCTCTATTTTCTTGTAATATTGTCTCTTTACAGCTCTTCTAGCACTTTTCTTTTTAATCTGGGTAATATAGAGTGATGTAATTTCCAAACCTAATTTTTCTAATATATATTCATATTAGCATATAGAGCACTTTTTGAAATCAAGCTCATCAAAGCTATTCAACGTCTATATGAATAATATTATTAACTTTGGATAGTAACACTACCACCTCAACATAACGAGTTTATGAGACTCAAAAGATTAGGGGGAAGCTTTTGAAGATTTGAAAAGGCAACACTTTTCTATACAAAATTTATAAAGTGTTTTTTTAAAGCGCTGATTCGCTTAGCGATTGGGGTTTGGTAGTTAAGACTGCTATGAATGCGATGATGATTCCACCAGTAAACATAGTCCTTTGTTTTAAGGATTAGTTCTTTCAGCGAATGGAAGGTTTCTTGGTTGACAAACTCGAGTTTGAAGGCACGGTAAGTACTCTCAGACACGGCGTTGTCATAGGGACAAGTTGCTTGACTTAGAGACCGAGCGATGCCGAATGCTTCTAGCATCTCATCAATCAGCTGGTTATCAAACTCCTTACCACGGTCAGAATGGAATAGCTTGACACTGGTAAGCGCATAAGGAATGCTTTGAATGGCTTGTTTGACGAGCTCTGCGGTCTTGTGCCACCCAACTGAAAGACCAATAATTTCACGGTTGAAGAGGTCAATGATCAAACAAACATAAGCCCAACGATTTCCAACACGGACGTAGGTCAAATCTGTTACAATTGCTTCAAGTGGCTTTTCTTGGTTAAATTGTCGAGCCAATAGGTTTGGAATAGGTGCTTCATTTTTCCCTTTAGAATTCGATTTGAAGGCAGCCTTCTGGTAGACGGATACGAGATTCAATCGCTTCATGATGCGACGAATCCGCCGACGAGACAAGATAATCCCTTCGTTTTCCAGACATTTCTTGAGTTTTCTAGCACCATATCTAGACTTGCTCTCACGGAAAATGGTTTTAATCATTTCTTCAAGCTCTGCCTCAGACTTTGGTTCTATGGCTTTGTAGTAATAGCTAGCACGAGGGATGTTCAAGCAACGACACATGGCTGAAATGCAATATTTATCCTTATTAGCAGTGATTACTTCCCTTTTTGTGCCATAATCACTGCCGCTTGCTTTAAGATATCTAATTGCATTTCAAGCTCTTTATTTCGCTTCCTAAGAGCGATGAGCTCACGTTGTTCATCGGTGAGATTATCAACAGACTTAAAGGAACTAGTCGTTCTTGCCTGTTTGACCCACTTATCAAAGGTAGAAGGTGTTAAATCATATTCTTTGATAAGCTCACTTCGTTTCATACCAGCATTATGAAGATCAACGATTTGTTGTTTGAAGTCATCTGTGAAGTGACGGCGAGTTTTTCTAGACATATTGTTCTCCTCTTTTCTTTAGTGTAGAACACTTTATAAAATCTGTCTAGTTTAGTGTAACCGATTCAATTAGTTACTATTTTCTAATAAGCTGAGGCATTCAGCAGTTCGCTGTTATCGTCTCATCACACACTCCTCGCTCTACGACATCTATCGAAGAAAGAGCAAATTATCGATTTCTACTTCGCTGGTGAATCATCTCGTGCAAGCAGTGATACCGCCTCAACATGTGCTGATAGTTTCCTTCTATACTAGTAGACGAAATTTTGGTCTTAATAGTTAGAATTATACTATTATACTAAACTACTTTACTCCTTAATAAGTTACCATTTCACTCTATTTTGACCAAAAATCTCTATCAAACTTCTTAGTCTTTAAGTAGCCTTGACTAAAACTAAAACCAAAAAAGAACTGAGCAATCATTTGTCGAGATAAGAATTCAACATCACCTAAATCCTCAGGAATGATAGTAATCTTATTGCCATGTGCAATATCATTTCTAATTTTTACAAGTTGTTGAATTCTGCTACTGTTTATTTTAAGTAAGTTGGCTTTATCAGAGTCACTATTGTCCATTTTATCAGTAATAGCACTTAGTGCTAAAACAATGCGTCTATGATTCATCCTCTCCAGACTACTTTCAAATACTGAATGTAGCTCTCCAGCCAATTCATTAAGAGTATTTTCATCAAAAGAAGTATTATTAAAATTTGACAATAACAACTGACTCAATAAGTTTTTTGTTAAATTTTTTCTAGCAGCACTAGTAGTACCATTCAAAATTCTTGTCTCAAGTACTAATTTGGCAACTCTTTCGACTGGCTTAAAGTACATAAAGAACTGTTCTTCATGGTGATTTCTATAATCATGCAATGCAGCGACAGAGCACATCCTCATCAATTCTAAAATTTCATCCCTACGCTTTCTATTTGCTTTACGTTTTAAGCTACGTTCTATTTGAGCTAGTTTGTTACTCCATTCAACTACAGTAGGATGATCTTTTAACTTTTCCTCTAGAATATCCTCAGAATTATAAAACTCATATTCAAAAGTAGATAAAGGCAAAGTAGTAAAAAAAGAAAATACTTGTAAACACTCTTTAATATTTTGTTTTTGATCTGACTCAATAGTTAGATAGTGGCTATCATTACTATTCACATACTTTATCAAACAATTCCAAAATAGTAGTACTGCTCCATTCGGTAAATTTAATCTAGTACTCCAAAAATCACTAAGGCTTACATAAAAATCATCAAAATCTAAAGTCACATAATATGCCATTACTAAATCTCCAGTCTACAATTTTATTAATATGATTATACCACTTTTAAGTCGACTAAACACTAAAAACTAGCAACCCTCATCAGATTGCTGTTTCTACAATGTTACCTCAGTTCCATCAAGGAATACTATCTTAATCGAACCATCAATGGCTAATTCAATATGATTGAGTACCTGACACATTACCTCAGCATCAAATTCTAAACTTTCATGAGCTATCAACTGCTGTAGCCTATCACCGTACATCTGTCCAAGAAGGTCACCTTCTTCATGTAGCCTTTTCCACTTAGCCATCAATAAGTCTTTATTATCCTGTAATTCTTCAACTGCTCTAAGGAAAATCATTTCAAGGGTAGCTTCGACAATATGGTTGTTTTGACAACCAATCTGACCTTTAACCTTGTAGTGGTTATTACACTGCCAGACCGTACGTTTGCCTCAACTTGTAGTCCAATTTTTTCTACCAAAAGCTGAACCACATTCGGCACAAAACACTTTTTTTGTAAAGGGATTGTTGTCTTTATGCATGATATAAAATTGTAGCTTATGTTGTTCTCTAAATCTCTTTCTTCTTACTATCTCTAGCTGAACAATCTCCCACTTCTCTCTATCTAAAATTGGTTCATGATTGTTTTCAATATAATATTGATTAACTTGTCCATCATTATCTATTCGTTTCTTCGTTAGGAAATCAACTGTATAAGTTTTCTGAAGCAAAGCATTACCCTCAGCAGTTCTCTGTTACCGTATCATTTCGTCGTAATCTCCTCATTCTATGAGTCCTATCCCATGGGCCGAACATCTACTTCGTCGATGAATCAGTCCGCACAAGCAGTGCTACCGCCTCAACATGCGTTGTTTTCTTTATTTGTACACTTTTTTTCTTCATCGGTTACGGAATTAAAACACAATTTATCATTATCTATTTTAGCATTCTTTCTTTTAGATTTGTAAGATTTTGCATCTTTAGTCGAAGAATCTCCCGTTTTAAAAATTATAGTCAACATTGCTGGATCAATTTCTCCATCAGAATTTATTCCGCCTACTATTATTTTTTCAACGATACTTTCAAAAATATCCTTGTCAAACTCCGTCAAAGTTTTTTGTGAAGTTAAAATTTCTTTAAAATTCTCTAATCTACTTTTTATATCAACTTCTGATTTTAAAGTTACTTCTAAGTTTACTTTTTCTTCTAAAAGTTTTTCTTTCTCAATTTGTATTTGATTGAATTTATCTTCATATACAGAATCACTTATTTTTCCATCTAGATTCATTGAAACTAATTTTTCTTCTTTTTTGTACAACGAATTTAATTTACTAACTATCTTTGTCAACTCCACTTTTAAGGTATCATCAGTAAGCTCTTCTTTTATAATTTCAAGAAAGTCTTCAGTTAGGTTATTATTTTCATAAAACAACTGTTGGTAGCTCTGTAAAAAAGCATTTTCTATTGCTTTTTCCTCTATTCCTTTACTATGAGTGCAATACTTTTTACCTCTCTTTATAGATGTTGTACAGTGCCAAATAATCTTTTTGTACTCTGAACTAGAGTGCCAACTTCTTCTAGACAGAACAGTACCACAAAAACCACATTCTAATCTACTGCTAAAAGGGTACATTCTTGAATATCTTTCTCGTTTACCTTTTATATTTGCTATGGTTTTTTTGTTTCCTGATCTCCGTAATCGAATTTCTTGCGCCTGTGTAAAAATTTCTGGACTAATTATCGCATCATGATTATTTTTAATGTAGTATTTATCTTCTTCACCGAAATTTATTAAACGTCTCTTACTAATGGGGTCAACAGTGAAAGTTTTTCCCATTAGAATATCACCTTTATACTTCTCGTTTTTAATAATTCCTAAAACTGTTGTATCTTGCCAGTGATCAAGACCTCTCGGAGTTTTATAACCTAGTTCATCAAGTTCTCTAGCTATTGCCCTACCCCCAATACCATCAATGTATCGTTCAAAAATATAACGTACTATCTTGGCTTCTTTTTCATTTATTGATATCGACTTTGTATCTTGATTATAGTCATAACCAAGACAACCTTGAAAACCAATAAGTTCTCCACGTTGCATCTTCATTTTTAAACCCTTTTTAACATGGGCAGATGTATTTTCAACTTCCTGTTGAGCCACTGAACTTAATATCGTCAATAGTAACTCACCATCCATAGTTAAAGTATCAATATTTTCTTCTTCGAAAAATACACCAATTTGTTTATCTTTGAGCAAACGAACATATTTGAGAGTATCTAATGTATTTCTAGCAAAGCGAGCAATGGCTTTGGTAATGATATAGTCTATTTTTCCATCAAGGCAATCTGAAATCAATCTTTGAAAATCTTGTCTTTTTCCAACTTGAGTTCCTGAAATCCCTTCATCAGCATAAATGTCAACCAAAATCCAATCTTGGTGCTGTGATATATACTCTCTATAATGACGAACTTGAGAATCATAGCTATTTTTTTGATCATCACTATCGGAACTAACACGACAATATGCTGCTACTCTCCTCGATAAAGAACCACTATTATCATTTCTTCTAGTTACTAAAGGATTTGCTTTTATAATTTCAACGTTGTTTGACATGGCTTAACCTCCTATTTCTCTGCATTTATTTTACCGCAACCAATAAAAAAGGTCAGCTAATTTGTGTATATTTTACGCAGTTTCAGCTTTATTTTTTCATATTCTTTTTCGCTAATAAGTTTTTTTAAGAATAATAGATTTAGCATCTCTAGCTCGACTATATAATTTTCTAAATTTGATTTCAAAAAATCACTTCCCTTTTATCTTTTATCAATCTCCTCCATGGCATGACTGATGAAGTCATCATAAGAATTTCACTTGCTGCTCTTTTACGTTGGCAGCCTGAACGGTCAGAAGTATCATTGTATATCATTTGTATCATGGCATATAAAGTATCGCTCTATTTTATTGATGGTTTTAATATCGCTCTTATCATGGCGAGCCATTCAAAACTGCTCCACAAATGAGGAAAGTACCATTTTGGACTATTCAATTGTCAATGTGCTTTCTTAACCTACTACTTTTTGGAGTAATGGTCTTCTTTATTATCCACTCGACCTACAAGGTAATCTAGACTCACCTTATAAAAATCTGCAAGTTTGATAAGGTCATTTATAGAGATTAGCCTGCTACCAGCTTCCATTTTAGAATAAGATGATCTTGTACAATTCAAAACGATTTTCGCAATATATTCTTGTGTCAAATCATCATCTTCACGTAAATCTCTAATCCTTTTCAACATTTGTTGTCTCCTAAAACAAGTATAATATAGTTATTTTCTTATTTTTAAATATGTGACAAATTGGCACATGAAACTATTCTATATATACTTTTTAGGAAACTGTTTACTCTAAATGTATCTCATTTTCCTCAATAGATTTCATATTTTGTTTTTTCTTATATTTCTTTATTGTTTTATTAAACATTTCAAATAAATTTATTGCTTCTCTATGTTGTTCCTTCAGTTTTTCAATTCTTCCTTTATAGAAGTATAAATCCTTCTCTATTATATCTACTGAACTTTTACCTTGAATACTATTTTCTAAATTGCTAGAACTATTTGTCGTATCATTCAACAATACTTCTTCTAAATTAGTTAAATCATTAATTTTATTTTGAACTTGTTCAATCATATTCTCTAGATATGATATTTGGGCAATGAAATCATTTGTTATATCTTCAAAATTATTCGGACTATTTTCCTCAGATATAAGAAAATCTAATTGTTCTATTTTTTCTTTAATTTTGCTTAGAGGAATTCTTCTATACATATAATGCGGTTCATACTGAACATTAAATTGCCTAATCAAAGTTTTACCTTTCATAAAGCGATTTTTTTCTGCTGAATCTTTATGATATACATAGTAAGAACTAGTTTCTCTGAGAAATACTTTAACTTTTTCTTCTTCCATATTGATTTGAATATTTGGTACAAAAATAAGTCCTTCTTGTCGGATACCAAACTGTACCTTAATGTAAATTCCATCGTCTACTACTTCTTCTATTTGATTAAGATTCAACTCTACTTCAAACTCATGAACAGTATCCCTATTTCTCTTGAAATCTTGATAGGATTTCCATAACACCTCTTCTGTCGGCAACTCTTTTTCTTTAATTAGCTTTTCTTTATTGTAAAGTTCAACTAAATTTTTATTATCTAAGACAAAAGTTTCATTTTTGTTATTAAAATAGTCTTGAAAATAACTAACACTGTACTGATTCGTTTTTCCCAATTCCTGCTCTGAAAGCTTAATCCCATTAAATTCAAATAGAACATGTTTTTCTTTCGGAATTATTTTTAAGTCAAAAAATTCTGCTTGTTGAATCAATTCATTCATATTCTTCATTTTCGGAAGTAGAAATTCTAAGATGTTTATAATTTCCCTTTGAACAAACTTTTGCTTAAAATAAGTTTCATTATAAGGTTGTTTTCTATTCAATTTATCATCACGTATGACTTGTTTCATATTTGAATCAGTCATAAAAAAAGTAACATGCTTGTGTCTAAAATCAATTTTTAAATGTAAAGCTTTTGCTTTTTTCCTGAAATCTTCAAAATTTTTCGAGTTCTCTATTAGAAAATATACTCGTTGTTTTATTTCATATTTGTAATTGGTTTTTCGATAAACTTCATACTGACGATGCGAATAACGATTTTCTATAATCTTTGCACCTGCAATTTTTGAGAGACGATCTGAAACCATTCGTAGATTACGTTCTGACTTATAATTCCATAGAAACTTTTTATCAGAATTCTGATCAATTGAATTTAGAATGATGTGATTGTGGATATGACCTTTATCGACATGTGTTGCTACGATAAAACGAAATCTACCTCCTGTCAACTCTTTAACTGTCTCATAACCAATCCGATTGATTTGTTCGGGAGTAAGATGGTCATCTGGAGCAAAAGACTGAATGATATGATGAGAATGAATTTTTCGTTGATTTACTTCTTGCCTATCATGACGAAATTCATAAAGACCATCATTACTTAAAAAATTATCATTGTACATCTTCACTAGTTCTTTATAACTAGGAAAATCTAAATAATTTCTCATACCAAAATCTGAAACTAGTGCTAGATTTTTTGTTTTACTTGGATTCAAAATATATTTGATTAGTTTACTACGATAATTTTTTCCATGAATCGCAAAGTGTTTAGTGATGACCATAAAATTTCCTCAATTTTTCAGATTGAATAAGAAAATCTTTCTCCACTTCTACTATTAACTCTTCTATACCTTTTCTCAATTCATTTAACTCAACTTCCGTTATTAAATTCGAATAATTTATGCTTCTGGCTATTTGATTAATATTATTTCCGATTCGTTTTAATTCAAAAATCAAATTTTGATAACCAGTTGTATCAATGGTGATGAAATTCATGCCAGGGTCAAGTAGGGTTCGTCGAGCATATTCTGAAAAAGATTGACAACCGCTTTGGTCGATACAATGTTTCAACTGACTCAATTCGCTATCAGACAGAAACACTTTCTTGAGATTGGTTCGGTAACGATGTTCCATGTACTCACCTCATGTATTTATCACGGAAGTCTTGGCTGAGGGGAATGGAGTTTCCAACTTCTTTAATCAGCTCCTGTACGCAGGTTAAGAGAATAGATACATGATCTTGGGTAACTTGATGTTCGGACTGTGCTATTATTAAAACATCATGAACGTCACGACTGATTTGTTCTAGTTTTTGGGATTGCCAGAGGGCAAACCACTTTTCAGCAGTCATTTCAAACTCTTCCTCCAGCAATTTATTTCGAGCAAAGGGCGAAAAATGTTTAAATCCCTTATTTTTCATTATCACTTCAATCATTTCCAATTCATTTGCGGTTAAATTAACCTCTTTGCGAATGTCTCTGTATTGTTCTGACATACTATTTCCTCACTTTCATCAATGGTTGGACAATCCCCGACCCCGTATTAACCACGGGAAACTTGCAAAGACAAAATCTATCATCTTGTAAGGCTTTGCGAGCTCAGATATTGTGTCCACAATATCCCAAAAATCATATCGCCTGCCATTTCAAACCTCACGGTTCAAAAAACAAACGATATGAAAATGTGGTGGCACGCCCCCAAACCCCCAAGATAAATCTAAATTAAAAAAAGTATAACAAATACTTTTTGATAAAATTATCACAGAAAAAGAGCCCTGTCGGACTCTTACAAACTAAAACAATGTCTCTGATATTCATACTGTCTAATGCCACTACTGTCTTTGTTCATCTTGATAGAAAAAACAAAATAATGGTCACGACCGTCTAAAGATTTGCTTTTGTTAAGTTTAAAATAATGTTTTTGAGACATAGCCATTGTGCGTAAAATATCATCAGTGATAAATGTTAATGGTATATCTAGAGCGGAATATTTGTAAAAATCTGACTCAAACCGTAAATAAGAATCAGAAAAATAATCCAGCTGTAATTTATCATCATATAATTCTTTACGATTCATATAAATCCAACCCTTCTATCTGGATATCGAGTATATCTTCCCATCTTAATCGAAGAAAACCAGTGTCTGATTTTATAGATATAAACTCTTTTCCAATCTCTTTAACAATACCTGATACTACTTTTCTTTGATTAGAAAACTTAAAAACAAAAGTTGCAGGGAATACATTCGTATAAAGTTGACGAACAAATAGAACTTTCTCTTCCAATGATAGGGAAATGGAGATATCTCCTTTATTTTTTCTGCCCAAAGAGAACTGGAATGTTCTGATAAAAAGAAGCCCATCCACTTAGCCATGCCACGATCCTGATATACTCGGGCAGACTCAAAAGGTAAATAAGAACGATTCATCATTTTAGTCCATCTAATCCTCCAGCTGAATGACCACCAATGAGTTTACTTCTTGCAATTGTTCTTGAAGCCTGATCCAGGGCATTTCCTTTCAATAGTGAAGTAAAACCAAATTCTGTTCTAATAGCATCAATTGCGGACTGGAGCCTTTCTTCTTTTTCTATTTTTTCAATATCATCAAATAATGAAATCAATCCAAAGGATTCATCCACTAAACTGGAATAATTCACTGCCACATTCCTGATAGCCCCGGAAGTATATTTAGTGTGAAATAACTTTAAAACATAGTTTGTCAGTAGTGCTGTTTGATTGGTCGGTTCAATCTTCATTTGAGTATGAATAGACCGTTTCTGTTCCACTTTAGAATACCCCAAGTGTATAGAAACTACTGTTGCTTTTTTACCTGCTCTTCTCAATCTAACCGCAACTTGTTCTGCCATTTCACGAAGTATAATTTCAATATCTCTTTGCTTTATATAATCTCTAGGTAAAACTTGCGAGTTCCCTATTCCTTTTGATTTTGGCTTATAAGGTTTATGAACATTGCTTTCATCAATCCCATTGGCATGAAACCATAACTCTAGTCCCATAATCCCAAGCTCTTTTTTAATCAAGTCAGGATTAGCCTTTGCCAATTCTTTAATCGAAAAGATGCCTAAACCATGTAATCTCTTCTCCATCCGATTTCCAATTCCCCAGAAATCTGTCATTTTAGGAATAGTCCATACTTTCTTTTCGACATCCTCATAGGACCAATTGGCTCTCATTGTCGGAGTTTTTTTAGCTTCATTATCTAGTGCTAACTTAGCTAATAAGGGATTGGAATTAGACATGCCTACAGTTGAATAGATTCCTGTTTTTCTCCAAATCTTTTTTTGAATAGCAGCCGAAATAATATCTAATTTATCTTTCCTACTAATTCTTCTATCTGGCACAAAATAATTTAATGAACTGGTTAAATCAATAAATCCTTCATCAATTGAGTAGGGATAAATATCGTCTGGTGCCGCAAAATCTTGAAAGATTTTTTGAATCTCCATATTGACTGCAATATAAGTATCCATTCTCGGAGGAACAATCACTGTTGATTTTGCCCATTCCTCTATATAACGAACATAGTCCATCGTTGTCGGTAAGCCTTGTTTTCTAGCATTATAGTAAGAAAATTTTCGAGTCTTTACATCAAATGGTAAATCATAGGAACGTCCAACATTTGATTTCCCAAATACCTTTTTAAACATAGGAGAGGAAGCAAGGATTAAACCAGCAGAATTATCTGCACGACTCATAACACAAAGTGAAGTCTTAAGTGGATGCAGGCCTCTATCTACACATTCTACACTTGCGTAAAAAGATTTCATATCAACAAAGGCAATGTCACTTTTAGGTTCGAGACTATAATCAAACCAACTCATACTTAGTCCTCTAAAGGAATAAAGTTCCCAACGATTTTCCCTATAATGCGAGGATTCTCATCATAAGGTGCAAACTTATCTGAATAGTTCCGATTGAGTGAAACTAAACGAAGTCCATTTTCTTCACGATACACTTTCTTAATATAGGTTTGACCATCCCAATCTATCGCATAAATAGCTCCATCATAATCAAATCCTGTTTGCTTAATAAGGGCTACAGAACCATTTTCATATGTCGGTTCCATTGAATTACCAAACACCCATGATGCAAAGTCATAATCAAATTGATGATTGAAGTAAACTGTATCGTAATTACCATCATCAAAGTAAGCTGTTCCTGTACCAGCTGATAATTTTTCATAGACCTTATAAGCAAATCGTTCAGAAACTTCTACAACTTTAGAGTTTTGATTGTTCAATAAGTCTTTTGCATAATGAAGTGTCGCTTTTTGATTCTTTTCAGTTAGCTTGAGATAAGTTTCAACTATTTCATACTCTGATTCAAAATATCGAGGATCAACATTCAAAATCTGACTCAATTTGGTTAGATTATTTTGATTCGGTTTTGTTTTACCTGATTCCCAATTAAAGTATGAGGCTCTACTGATTCCCAAACTGGATGCAAGTTGAGATTGTGATAACCCCTGACTTTCTCTTTTTCTTTTAATTTAATAGGTGAAAACATTTGTTCTCCTTTGTAAGTTTATTAACTAACAAAAGAATACCATAGCTGCTGGAAAAAATCAAGAGTTAATAAACCCCAAAGATTTAAAATAATCATAAACTGCGCTAAATTTGTACTTATATTGTTAGGAAATCATGACTGAAGAATGCTAAAACTTTTGAAAAAATATTAAGAACAAGAAGATAGAGAATATAAAAAAGGATCGTTATTTTTTAATTGACGATCCAATAGACTTTATTTTAAAAATCTAACTCTACAAACCATTTTGATTAGTTAAATCTTTCAATCTTTCTTCTCCAGATTTAAGCATCTCTTTCTCCACTTGATTCCATTCTCCAAATAGTAAATCATGAAGAACTGTTGCTGCTGAAGTTGTATTTTCTCCTGAATCATATACACAACTTCTATCTCGTTGGTAAATTTGAATTCTTTCAAAAATAGCTAGTTCTTCCAATTGCCGTGTATTATCAACTAGATGATTTACAATGAAATCATGATGTTCTTTTGGAGTTGCGCGTGCTTGATTTGGATTGATAGCGTACAGTTCTTCGTATCGGATAAGAGTGCTCAGATAGGACAGCTTAGGCTTTGTCGCAATCAAGGCTAATTGTACTTCATATCCCTTACTTTTCAAGAGTTGTGCCGTTTTCTTTGGAACGTCAACCGTTCGTAAAGTTCCCTCTATCAAAAGATTGTATCCCAAATGACTCAATTCTGTTACTAAAGACTCTACCATTTCTCCTGCAAAATATTTGGTGTATTCTACACTATCTTTGCCATATTCTTGCTGCAGTTCTAAATAGTGTGGATGTTGAGAGCGAAAACTATCGCCATCTATGATAACAATATTTCCTTGAAATTCTTTCTGTTTAATACGATGAATTGTAGTCTTACCAGCACCACTTTGCCCTCCAAGCAAAATCGCTATAGGTTGCTTACTGGACTTTTTTCCTCTTGTCAGAGAACGAAGATTCCGTGCTAGAGCATGTTTGAATTCACTATCAGTATAATCTTGGATTTCCATTAGGCTACCATCCGTTTTTCAGATATCTCTAACATGCGTTCAATTCCATCCAAATAGCCACTATATCTCTCTATTTCATCAAAAGTTTCTACCAAATAGATATTCGTATGAATCAAGTCAGATAGATCATCACTCATTAAAATCCAAGGATTAGATTCATCATCAACGCTAATTCCCTGACTATCTTGATAACGATAGAGTCGAGATAATAGATTAGCACCTCGTTCTTTCACAATTTCAATTTTTAAAGTCAATTCATAATCTTCAACAGGATTGAGCATTTTATCTTCTCCTACAATATCGACATAAGATACATTAAACTTCTGACAAATGATGTCTATTAATTCGGTAGAGACTGAACTCGTTCCATTTTCATAACGACTCAGACTATTTCGTGAAATACCTACAATCCGTGCAAATTCGGGTTGTGTTAAGTCATGTGTTTTACGTAAGGATTTTATGTTCTTTCCAATCATGACAAACTCCTTTATTTTTATAATACAATTATAGCATAAAAAAGCATAACGCACCAATTTTGGTGCGTTATTGACTATTTTTCCTAAATCTCTCTAAATTCTTCTCCAATTGTTCTTTATGAAGTTGGTTCTTAGCTTCCTTTAATGTGTCGTCCAAAGTTTCTTCTCTGTAAGCTGCTTCTGTTTTTAGTTGTTGTGATTCTTGGTTTGGAGTGAAAATGATATCTAGCAGTCGATCTATTTTTTCAAGATCTTGGACAGACATATCAGATAGTCTATGAATCAGCTTTTTAAATACATCACTATTGTCGTGATTTTTCTTAAAAAATGTTGTAAACATCTATAACCTCTCAAAAAAAGCAGCCTATCAGGACTGCTTAGTGTAATTCGGAAATCGCATCATAAATGGACTGCAATTTCTTATTGTCTTTATTCTTTGTGTCGATCAACGTATGTAGCTCTTCAATTTTCTTTTGACTACTTTGAATATCGCTATTGTTATCTGCAATCAGTCTTTTAAGATGTTGCTGATAACTTGTAGTGATATCTGTCTCTGTTCCTGTTCTAACCTCTGTAACTTTGGGTTTAGAACTAGGATTTGATTCTGTCACAGGTGTTTGTTTTCGCTTTTGAAAAGCTGCTTCATAATTTACATCATTACCTCCTTGATGATTTCCAAATAAGGCCGCAATTTTATCTGGATCTTCTTGATTTTCTGATTTACTCTCTAATGGTTGATTAAAATTCCAATCTTTTGTCATTCACTCATTTCATCCTTTCTAAATTCAGAATCATCGAATTGTCTTTCTTTACCAAAGGCATGGTCAAGAGCTTCTTCAAAACTCATGTGACTAATGCTTTGACGCCTTTTGAACGTCGCAAACATCGCTGTCTCCAGTTGCTCTTTGTAAGCAGCGAGTTTTTCTGTCTCTCTTGCTACCTTGCTTTCTTGCCTAGTGACCTTTTCTTCTAAGCGTTCAATAATGGTCATATACGATCCTCCTTCATTCTAATATTAGCTAAAACATCTTGATTTTGTTATCACAATTCTAAACATTGAGAGATTTGTCTTACTGGTTGATTCCCCAATGTCTCTTTTGCAGTCTCGATCATCAATTGTAAATCTGATTTCTTTTCTCTAAGGACATCATTCCAGTCTACTTTTTCTTTCCCTGATTCATTATCAGGGAAATCCAGGAAAACAGGCAATCCTGATTGAGATAACTTATCAGAAAAATCTTTTCCAGCATCATCACAATCTACCGCCAGTGTCAACAAATCAGGATGATTATCAAAATAGCTGGTGGTATCACGAATTGTATTGATCAAAGACAATAACTTTGAAGGTATTACTGTATCTAAAAATTCCAACTTCTGATTTTCTTCAGCTATCAGTCGTAAAGTTTGATAAGCAACAACAGACCTTTTTAATCCCTCCATAGATACCAAACGAACATCAGTTAGACTTTGTTGATGAAGTTCGTAATAGCTCATCAAGTCGATAAACGATTCACAAAAGACCAGTCTATTTGGTTTACCAATATCAAAGGATATTCCAACATGTCCATGGCTTCCTTTTAGAATCGTTTTTAACCTCTCTCTAGGAAGAGAGTGTTTCTTATATATCCCTTGTAAGCTTGCTGCCTGCAGCTTGTGACGATGATCAAAGCTTTTAAAAACAATAACAGGTTCAACAGTTTCATTTGTTTTCCAACTAGCTTGTGCTATCAAACCTTGTTGAATCATCTTTTCTATGATTTCTTCTGAGATTCCTCTACATTTTGTTAAGTAATATCTGGCCAGACTACAGTTAGAATCTTCTACTCTCTTTAAAGGATAATAAAATGGTCTCTCTCTTTTTTCTTGAACAGCTTCTTTTTGAAAAGGTTCTTCAGAAAGAAAAGCTAGAGCTTCTTTAAAGGAAATTCCCTTAACAAGTCGAACAAAATCAATAACATCACCTTGAATATCTCTTGAAAACCATTTAAAAGTATTGGTAGTTGAAAAAATTCGGAATGAATCGTGTTCAGGATGTTCATAGACACTGCTCGAAACTTGTTTAAAGGAGATACCTAAACGATTGGCTACATCAAGAATTGAAATTTGCTTACATTCTTCTATTTCCATGCAATATCATCATTTTGTCGTAGTGTTTGGCAGTGATGGAACAGATGAGGATTCTTCCAAAGTTTTGGGAGTGGCCTTATCCAAATCATCTAACCCAGATTTCCAAACCTGTACTTGGTTGACCAATAACTTACCTGGTAGTTTCGAATAAGACAACTTAACCGTTCTGGTTTCTGTCTGATTGGTCTTTGATTGGTTGGCGTTCTTTAAATCAGATACATAGGTTACATTATAAGAGACCATGGCAATGGCTTGATTCGTAGTCTGATTGACAAAGATATCTGCTTTTTCAAAATGATAATCCAAAATATAATCCTTATACACTTGGTTCATGGCATCATTTTGACTTGACAATTCTTGAGAATAAGCCGATTCAGTCATATAAGGTTGAATACGTGTATTATTTTCTCCGAGCTTTTCTTTCGTATAGTACTGCGTCAAAAATTCTTTTACAGTATCCGATGACAAAATGCTGGCTTTATCTTCTGCTTGTTTGTCCTCTACAAGTTTAGCTGCAGCCAATTCGATTTCTTTGCGATTTTGTTTAGCAGTAGAATGTTGACCAGCAGTATATCCCATCATGAGAATAAAGCTAGTTGCAGCCACTGCTCCAACACTAATTAAGGCTTTAGTTTTGACTTTATTTAACATCTTAGACCTTCTTTCTATAAAAACTAGGTCAAGAATAACAAAAACAACTTGTAAGTTTTATCACACCACAACGAAAGGTGATTCCTACATTTCAGGCGCAAAATCGTACAGTTCAGAGAAAAATATCAAAACCAGCTGTCTTCAGCTTATAATATAAACATGAACAAATTAAAAGAAGAAAATTTGAGAAGAGCTCTTTCTCATATTGAACGACATAAACGAGCCATAAATACAAGTAATAATAGTGATGATAATGATTTTCATAAATTATTACTCCAATTTAGCTATGAAGTATATGAAAGAATCATGGCTAATAAAAAACCTTATCCGAATTTAGATTCAGATAAAGTCTTTTAACTACCTAAAAAGTTCACATTTTTTCCTTATTCATTGAGTTAATGAAGCGCCAACTGAATCCTAGAACCAACATCAGATTGATGAAAAGGTACACAGCCGTAAAACTAGTTAAACCATGTTGTCTGATATCATCAAAATATAAACTAGGTTCAGTAAAGAACAAATAAATTCCATAGACCTCTACGAAAATAAGAAAACTGACAAAACCAATCAGGAAAAGTCCACTGGCAATAAGAAAGAGTCTCCATAAAAGAATGAGAATTCCTCCTACTGCTAAAAAAATTACTGGGATAAGGAGTAAATCATTCATGACTTTCTCCTCTCTAGTCAATCAATTGACGATAATGGGTGGCAAGAGAGGAATCAAATTCCTCTAGCTTTTGAACTAAGTCCAAATACTCCTCTTTTTCATGTTCTTCAAAGTCCACACCTCGATGATTCTGAAGAGCGATTTCCAATTGGCTAGTAAGTTCTCGTTTGGAAAAGCTGTAATCCCCTGTCACTTCCTCATAATGTTCCTTTAACTCCTTGTAGGCTTGATATTCTTCAGGTGTTTGAAATCCCTGTACTAAGGCCTCTTCTAACTGATAATAGGTATCTTCCATCATAATTGTTACCTCGTTTCTTTCTATCTTTATTCTACCGCGCTTTTCTTTTCTTGTCCGCTATTTATATCTATTTTTTAATCTAATTCAAAAGAAAGTTGTTCCTGCTTTTCATTTCCTTTTTCGTGGAATTGTCTTAAGGCCTGATCAATAATATCTAAATCCGTTTCTGTTTCGATCAATGGCGCGAGTACATCGTATTCGGCCTTTTTAGTTTGATAATCCTCTTCCTTTGGAAAATTTTTCTCAATTTCAACTTTAGCAGTAGTCCATTTATCCTTTAATTCATCCAATAAGTTCTGAGTTTTCACTTGGTCCTCTTTAATGTGATCAATCGTATGCTGAAGTCTTTGAATTGTTCCCAAAGGAGAATACAAATCTAAACTGACAGAATACTGATTTTCTCCTACAATCTTAACGGAGAAGGTTTCAGGAAGAGGTTGATTTGTTGGAAGACTAAGCATTTTAATGTCAAATCCTCGATAGCTTGCTAGGGTACGAAATTCTTTGCTGTCAGCTTGATTATGACGGATAAGACGGTGTAGGGATTCCCCTGCTTCAGATCGTTGGTCAAAAGCTTGCTTACCTACCGTCATAGAAAATGTCTGGTCTTTCGACATTTCAGACTGTTGAATGTCGCCTTCATACTTGCTTAATCGTTTCTTAAGAATGGGCATATTTTCTTCACAGTAAGAGATTGTATGACGATAGTGGTCCTTGCTGCGTTGAAAGGCGCGTCTTTGATTTTCTAATAGAGTTAGATCATTCTCTAGTTCCATCTTATATTTTAGATATGGATTACCTGTTGCTAGTGCCTTAAAATCAGAAGCTGTCATAGTCTGTTCATCAATGTCTTCTGCAGCACGAATCGGCTCCTTAGAAGTCATAATCTGCTTAATATAGCGGAGTTTGTTCTCCTGAGTTGCCCAAAGATAATTATCAAACGAACCTTTGGTAATATAGTGGTAAATATCCACTTCCTTGTTTTCATTTCCCTGTCGGATAATCCGTCCATTGCGTTGCTGAATGTCACTTGGTCTCCACGGTACATCCAGGTGATGAACTGCTTTCATCTTGCTTTGAACATTTAAACCTGTTCCTCCTTTTTCAGTTGAGGCAAGGAGAATCCGCACCTCTCCTGCATTGACCTTTCGAGACAAACTATTCTTCTTTTCATCACTATTGGCATCATGTACAAAGGCAATTTCCTTACTAGGAATTCCTCTATCAACTAATAAAGCCTTTATTTCAGAATAGACATCAAAGCCATTATCCTTTTTCTTAGGTGTGCCAATATCTGAAAAAATCATCTGAGTAGCCTTATTTTCCATTCCTTCACGATAAATTCTTTCAACATTATCCACTACCTGAAGCAGTTTATGATTGTCTGCTAGACTATAGCTAGAGTCCAATAAACGCATATCAATAGCTAGTTTCCGTGCCTCACCTGTTATCTTTAACATGTTATCCTGACTCGGATCAACTGTTCCACATTTGACCATATCTGACCTCATAACTAATTCTTCTAAATAGAGTTTCTGGTTTTCAGTTAACTCACTCTCAATAGGGATAATATGAGCTTCTGGAACAGGTAAATCCAACATATCTTGTGTTTGAATGTCGGCTGTTTCTTTATAGATTTTCATCAACTCAGGTAGATTGACAAACTTTTTAAATCGTTTCTTAGGTTGGTACTTATCCCCTGTAGGAGCTAATTCCATAGAGTTTTGAATTTCTCCAAAAGCACCTACCCAAGAGTCAAAATAATCAACTTGATAGCGTTTTAAGATATCTGGTTGAATGTAGTTCATCATAGTATATAACTCACTAATAGAATTGGAAACAGGTGTTCCTGTCGCAAAGACAATGTTTTTAAAATCATGTTCTTCCTGAATCTGTCGAACCTTCATTTCCATATCCACATTCTTCTTAGACGTTGTATTGGTAATCCCTGCTACATTTCCAAGTCCAGTAATTGGACGTATATTTTTAAAGTGATGTGCTTCATCCACAAAGAGAAAATCAATTCCTAAGTTCTCAAAATCAATAAAACTATCACGATTAAAGCGTTGGAGTTCTTCCAATTGTCTCTCAAGACCACTTATTGATTGCTCTGCTTCTTTAACGGTGTACTTATTTTCAGAATGTGTTTTAATCTCTCGTAGTTCATTGAGTTTGTCCTCGATATAATTCATCTGTCTTTCCTTACTGACAGGGATTTTTTCAAATTGAGAATCCCCAATGACAATGGCATCGTAATCTCCTGTAATGATACGTGACACAAATTGTTTTCTTCTCGCCTTCACAAAATCTTTCTTAGTGGTCACAAAGACTTTTTTAGTAGGGAAAAATTTCATGATTTCTTGGCCAAACTGAGCAGACAAACTAGAGGGCACCACATACAAGGGCTTATGAACCATCCCCAACTCCTTTAATTTAAACCCAGCACCAAGCATGGTCAAGGTCTTTCCTGAACCTACCTCATGAGCTAATAAAGCTCTTTTTTCTTCTACGATTCTTTGAATAGCATTCTCTTGATGAGGACGAAGACTGATGTTTTGTGCCAAGCCATCAATGACTAGATGGCTACCATCATACTCTCGACTAACTGTTCGATTATAAAGACGATTATAGCTTTCCTCAATGACCTGTTGGACTTCTGGATACCGTGAGACAAATTCTTGAAAGAGCTCTTGTAAATGCTGCTCTTTTGCTCTTAGAACAGAGGTTTTTTCCAAATCTGTGATAGTCTTTTTCTTTTCCCCTTCCGTAACAGTCATGGTAATCGTCGGTTGGTTCGAATTAAGTAAATTCTCAAAAATCTTTCTTCCTGTATCATAACGTGACCCACTAACTCCAAGACTACTATCTTTGGCACTTGGATAGCGATAAACAAATGATGTCCTTAAATGAACCTGGCCATCGACAGGATTCACTTCAATGACTTGTTCAACATCTGGCGAAGACAATTCAAATTCACGATTGGTAAAACATTCAAAGGCAAATTTACCATAAACGGATTGAGGAATCCAACGTGACCCTATTTTGAACTCAATATCTGCCAGATGAATCCGTGGAGGGCGAACAGATTCTAACAAATCTAAAGCATGAGACCAGTCAAATTCTTGGTTGTTTTCATCTACTAATAGTTGAACTACTTCTATCTTATTGAGAATATCTCCTGACAAAAACTGGTTCTTAGAAAGATATTTTCTTTCCCCTCTTAAATAACTTTCTGGATCCATTAAAACCTGGTCACCTAACTCATCTAAAATAGCAGCTTGGCTATGTTCGGGATAAATTGATACCATATAGTCTAAATCAACTCCTCTACCATCCGATAAACTGGAGTTTAAGGCATCTAAAGCCGTTGATACTCTTGTAATCTCTCTCTCTGGTCTAACCAATGCTTTCTCAAAGGCTAAAGATTTTTTATATTTTACTTTCTGGTCTTTAGAATCGATGTATTCATCTTCTAAACTTGCTAGTAAAGAATACTTATCGTCACTATCAAATAAGTTCCGATTGACTGAGGCATTCAAGTATCCAAATTGACTTACAAAGCGGTCATAGTTATGATTGAGTTTACTAAGTAACACCTGAAATTCTGTCCGACTATAATCTTGATGACGTTGAATTTCAATTAAGGATTGATAGGTCTCTCTCAAATCAACCATGCCCTTAATGCGACTAATATCCTTATCCGATAAGGGACTTTCATAAAAGACAGTTTTTTTGAACAGTCCCTTATATTTCCCTCTTTTACTCGCTTCTTCTGACTTGTAAACATCTAGTGCTTCCTCTTCTGTCAAATGAAGTTGCACGAATCGGTCTATTTTATGTTCAGACAAAGAACTGTCCCAAGCTTTAAAATCTCCCTTCTCATCTACATAATAACTAATTTCGTCTACTTTTGAACTTTTCCGAATGCCATGCGTATCTCGGTAATAAATTTGATTTCCCTCATATCCAAAAGAATAGAGCGCTAAGTCCTCACGTATACGACTTGGGATAGAATTATCCACTTCTTCTTGGATAAAAACAGGTGCTTTCAAAGAATTGTCAATTTGTTTAGGTGCTTCCACATTCTCGAATGCTTTCATTATTTCAGTAGCTAATGTTTCTGATTCCCCCTTAACATTGAGGGTTCCTCCATTAAAATTACGTACTTCATATTCACCCAAAACTTGTGTATTGTATTTCCCATCAAAATAAGGATTGATCCAGACACGCTTATCCTCCTCAAAGGGAATAGAACCACTAAAAACAAGTTCCTCTTCATTAAGATTCTTTGCTTGATTCTTTTGAAAGAAGAGGAGATCTGTGGTCACTCGAGTACCTGCAATCTTTTTAAAAGCCGTATCCGGCAAACGAACTCCCCCTAAAAAATGAGTGTTGGTTTTAATCTCTTGTAAGACATTATCTGTCCGCTTATCCATTGTCCCGATAGATGAGATAATCGACACTTGTCCTCCGTCTCTTACTAAATCAAGTGAGTGTTTGACAAAGTAATCATGAATCATATAAGGTTTATCATAGTTTTTATCGGCAATGCGAAAATTTCCAAATGGAACATTCGTTAAGACTAAATCAAAACTATTATTTTGATAGGGAACTTCTTCAAATCCTCGCACTTCAATGTGGACATTTGGATGGAGTTGTTTTGCGATTTCGCCTGTCACACTGTCTAATTCAACCCCATAGAGTTCTGATTTATCTCGTATACTTCTAGGCATAGCCGCAAAGAAGTTCCCAGTCCCCATAGAAGGATCTAATATCCTTCCTCCCTCAAAACCATCATCCAGTAATTTTTGCCAAATCTGGCGAATAATCATTGGGTCTGTATAATAGGCTGTGAGAGAACTTTGTTTCATGGTCGAGTATTCTGATTTACTTACTAAACTCTTAAGAGTTAAACGTTCTGCTTCATACTTTGGATTGAGTTCATCGAAAAATTCATTGGCAAGACCACCCCATCCAACATACTTAGCTAGTAGTTCTTGTTCTTCTGGATTCGCTTGTCGTCCCTCTTTTTCTAATCTTTTAACAAGGTCAATTGCAGCGATATTCGTTTCAATTTTTTCTCGATTTGTCTTAGGGTAAAAGTCCTCTAAATCATCTGGAAAAACGAAATCTTGAACAGGGATATCCAACTCTTCTATACTTGAAATAAGAGTTTCTGTTTCCTTATCCTTTTCATTTTCTTCTTCCAGATAGGAAAACAAATCTATTTCCTGACTTTCACTTGATGAATCAATCTCAATCTCTGAATCTTCTTTTTCAAGTTCTACAAGAGACAATACTTGTTCAATCTCTTCCAAACTGTTCAAGTATAAGATAGGATTTTCTTCAAATAACTGGTTGGAATCATTGAATAGCTCTAGGCGAACTAAGTCATTTAACTGGGCATTTTCAATCGAAACCAACTGAAATACTTGACCTTTATAACTTACTTGTGAACCGATTGGATATTCCCTCAAAGCTTCTTCTACAATTTTATCTACTTTAGATAGGGAATGAACTTCCACATTTTCTTCTACCTGGTCAATATTATCTAAAGGTAAGACCGCTTCCTCTACTTGCTTAGATTTTTCGCTTCTAGCCTTTACATCATCAAAATGAGTAATAATCTTCAGCTTTTGTGTCAGTGGTAGTTGTTGGTAGTTTCCTTCATGATGGACAAGATCCGTAACGGTATCTAAAGTAGCCATCAATTCTGAACCCAAATAGGCTAGAACATCTCCCTCTTTTTCTTCAAAATGAATCTCAAGAACCTCTTTTTCTAGTTCTTTGGAATCAACCATTAGAAGAAATTCCTCTATATCTCTACTAATGCGGTCAGATAGATTATTCGCAACCCGATAAACATTGACTAAATTGACCTCCTGATTCTGATGACATACAAGCTCACTTAATGGTGTTAGCTTTTCTTTTTCAGATTGGATGTAAAATCGAGTGGAAAGGTTATAGGTTGCGACTTCCAGAACTAAGTTTTTCTCAAAATTACTTAATTGAGATAATTTACCTAGACCCGCTTGCCCAAAATTTCTTGTGTAACTTTCTAAATCTTGGTCATTATTTTCAGAACTGGCCTCTAGGAAAGAAACAATATCTTGATGAAACGAATAGACATGAGGTATCTCTTCTATCTTACCCTCTTCAGCCAAAAAACTCTCTACCAAGTCCTGCCATTTCTCATCAAAATGTTGCGCTTGATATCGAAGAAATAGGTCCATTTTCTCCCTATCTTTTGGAATTGTTCCACGAAACATAGCCAATAATTGCATTACTTCCATACTCGCTCCTTTCATCTATACGAAAATAGGAGAATCACATGATTCCCCTACAACTCTATCTCCATTTCAACCTCTTGAGGACTGGTTTCTAAATCACTAGACAAAAGAGAAACGGTATCTGTTCTCATGTAGTAAGTATATAAGTCTTCTAGGTCTTGTTGATTTTCAATCCCTGTTTCAATACTAATCAGAGCCTGTATAAATTCCTTGTAGTGACTCTCCATCATATCTGAAATCTTTTGTTTCATTTCCATAAATACTGAGGATGGTTCAGTTAAACTTGTTTGGTTTATGTTTTGTAAATCCTTTTCTAAGGGATTTGTTCCTTCTTCTACTTCCACTAAATCTGAACGTCCATCACCATCAGAATCTGCGCTAAGAGGATTGGTTCCTAGCGCCAATTCTTGAGCATCAGTTAGTCCATCTTGATCCGAATCACGTTGATAAATGGCTTCCATATACTTCCTTCTTTCCTAGTTAATCTTTTTTCACTCCAATCCTACCAAATATTCCTTGAAAGAAGTATCACAACAAAAAAGAGAACGAGCCAAAACTGCGTTCTCCTGAAAATGATAAAACATTACTATTAAAATAGATTACATGTAAAACTCTAATCAGGCAGAGCCTGCTAACTCATGACAGAAAAAGATGTTTAGCCTATAGTGCTGGCATTAAAAAATCCTCACACATCACGCAAGGAAATCGCTAAATAAAACAGGCTTTGACCATGTCGGGATTAATTGCAGCACATTCCAAGGATCCAGCTTTTTCTTTTTTTATAATCGAATTTCCCAAAGAGTAAGCAAGATGAAGGCCGTCATTGCTTATGCTCATAAGATTCTCAGAATCATTTACAAACTACTTTCTGCCAAGCATACTTATCAAAAAGAGAAGGGGCTAGGACTGAGGAAACAGTTCTAACGCCAAAACTAAAAAATTTCAATTACACGCTAGTACAGGAATTGATTTTTTACGCTTTCTTACTGTTTTTTTAGAAAAAAATAGCATAAAAATCTAGTTATCCGCATAAAAACTGGACTTATCACACTTTATCAAGGTCAAAACCACTCAATTTACTACTAATTTACTACTTATGAATGAGCTTTGATACGACGATTTATCCTTGAAAAGTGAAGATATAAAGATACTTCCAATAAAATTTGAATATTTAATAGGTAGACACTTCAAAAAATGAGGTGTCTATTTTTTTACCCGATTTTGAAAGGAAGTGAACTTATGAAAACAAAAAATCAAGAATCAAAAGGTCGTTCCCCACTCTTTAAGACCATCAAACATTCATTCAGCCAATAAAAAAGAAAGGATAGGTAAAAATATGGAACTTAAATTTGTGATTCCCAACATGGAAAAAACATTCGGCAATTTAGAATTTGCTGGCGAGGATAAAGTCGTTCAGCGAAGAATCAACGGACGGCTAACTGTCTTATCAAGAAGCTATAATCTCTATTCTGATGTTCAAAGAGCAGATGATATTGTGGTGGTGCTTCCTGCTGAAGCTGGCGAAAAACATTTCGGCTTTGAGGAACGTGTGAAGTTAGTCAATCCACGTATTACCGCAGAGGGCTACAAAATCGGCACTCGTGGTTTTACAAATTACCTTTTACATGCTGACGACATGATAAAAGAATAAAGAAAGAGAGGAAAAATGATGAGATTAGCAAATGGCATTGTATTAGATAAAGACACGACTTTTGGAGAATTGAAATTCTCTGCTCTACGTCGTGAAGTGAGAATCCAAAATGAAGACGGGTCGGTTTCAGATGAAATCAAGGAACGTACCTATGACTTAAAATCCAAAGGACAAGGACGCATGATTCAAGTAAGTATTCCTGCCAGCGTGCCTTTGAAAGAGTTTGATTATAACGCACGGGTGGAACTTATCAATCCCATTGCGGACACCGTTGCTACTGCCACCTATCAAGGAGCAGATGTTGACTGGTATATCAAGGCAGACGATATTGTGCTGACAAAGGATTCTAGTTCATTCAAAGCTCAACCACAAGCAAAGAAAGAACCGACACAAGACAAATAGTCGCTAGGTAGAAAGGAGACTTTTTCGCATGAAACAGCGTGGTAAAAGGATTCGCCCATCTGGTAAAGATTTAGTCTTTCATTTTACGATAGCGTCACTCCTGCCTGTTTTCCTGCTGGTTGTCGGACTGTTTCATGTGAAGACAATCCAGCAGATCAACTGGCAGGATTTTAACCTATCACAAGCAGATAAGATTGACATTCCCTATTTAATTATCAGTTTCAGTGTCGCAATTCTTATCTGCTTGCTGGTAGCGTTTGTATTCAAACGGGTTCGCTATGATACGGTTAAACAACTTTACCACCGTCAAAAACTGGCAAAGATGATACTTGAAAACAAGTGGTATGAATCTGAACAGGTCAAAACAGAGGGTTTCTTTAAAGATAGTGCTGGTCGTACAAAGGAAAAGATAACCTACTTCCCTAAAATGTATTATCGACTTAAAAATGGCTTGATACAGATACGGGTGGAAATCACGCTGGGAAAATATCAAGACCAACTCTTACACTTGGAAAAGAAATTAGAGAGTGGCTTGTACTGTGAGCTGACGGATAAAGAGTTAAAGGATTCCTATGTGGAATATACTTTGCTCTATGACACCATAGCCAGTCGTATTTCTATTGATGAAGTAGAAGCTAAAGATGGTAAACTTCGCTTAATGAAAAACGTATGGTGGGAATATGATAAGCTCCCTCATATGTTGATTGCTGGTGGTACAGGTGGCGGTAAAACTTACTTTATACTGACACTGATTGAAGCCTTGCTTCATACAGATTCAAAACTGTATATTCTTGACCCGAAAAATGCTGACCTTGCGGACTTAGGTTCTGTGATGGCAAATGTCTACTATAGAAAAGAAGACTTGCTTTCTTGCATTGAAACATTCTATGAAGAAATGATGAAACGTAGTGAGGAAATGAAGCAGATGAAGAACTATAAGACTGGCAAAAATTATGCTTACTTAGGTCTCCCGGCACACTTCTTAATCTTTGATGAATACGTCGCTTTCATGGAAATGCTGGGAACAAAAGAAAACACCGCAGTTATGAATAAGCTGAAACAGATTGTCATGTTAGGTCGTCAAGCTGGCTTCTTTCTAATACTGGCTTGTCAACGTCCAGACGCAAAATATTTAGGCGACGGAATCCGTGATCAGTTTAATTTCAGAGTGGCTTTAGGTCGTATGTCTGAAATGGGCTATGGCATGATGTTTGGCAGTGACGTACAAAAGGATTTCTTCTTAAAGCGAATCAAAGGTCGTGGCTATGTTGATGTAGGAACAAGTGTCATATCAGAGTTTTATACTCCCCTTGTACCAAAAGGATATGATTTCTTGGAGGAAATTAAAAAGTTATCCAACAGCAGACAGTCCACGCAGGCGACGTGCGAAGCGGAAGTCGCAGGTGTGGACTGATCTTGCTGGCTGGTGTGGCAATAGCCACGCCAGCACTTAACCCCCCGTATCTAACAGGGGGGTACAAATCGACAGGAAACAGTCAAAAAAACATTAGAAAATCCTTTGGTTACAAGGGATTTACAAAATTTCAGCGTATGTCAAATGGGCTTTAAAAGTTGACATACGCCTTTTTGATTGGAGGGATTTTTACTGAATGAACAAACTTGGTTACAGCATTTAAAAGAAAAACGCTTGGCTTATGGACTATCTCAAAACCGTTTAGCTGTTGCGACTGGTATTACAAGGCAGTATCTAAGCGATATTGAAACAGGAAAAGTCAAGCCATCAGAGGATTTACAGCAGTCCCTTTGGGAAGCTCTGGAACGCTTCAATCCCGACGCTCCCCTTGAAATGCTGTTTGATTATGTAAGGATTCGCTTTCCGACAACAGACGTACAGCAGGTGGTCGAAAACATCTTACAACTGAAACTGTCCTATTTTCTTCATGAGGACTATGGTTTCTATTCTTATTCAGAGCATTATGCTTTAGGCGACATATTCGTCCTTTGCTCCCATGAACTGGACAAAGGAGTTCTGGTGGAATTGAAAGGTCGTGGGTGCAGACAATTTGAAAGCTATCTTCTGGCACAACAAAGAAGCTGGTATGAGTTCTTTATGGACGTTTTGGTGGCTGGCGGTGTGATGAAACGCCTTGACCTTGCCATTAACGATAAGACAGGGATTTTGAATATCCCTGTACTCACTGAAAAGTGCCAACAGGAAGAATGTATCTCCGTCTTCCGCAGTTTTAAAAGCTATCGCAGTGGCGAACTGGTACGCAAAGAGGAAAAGGAATGTATGGGAAACACCCTCTATATCGGTTCATTACAAAGTGAAGTTTATTTCTGTATCTATGAAAAGGACTACGAGCAGTACAAGAAAAATGATATTCCCATTGAAGACGCAGAAGTAAAAAACCGTTTTGAGATTCGATTGAAAAATGAGCGTGCCTATTATGCAGTCCGTGATTTACTCGTCTATGACAATCCAGAGCATACCGCCTTTAAAATTATCAATCGGTATATCCGTTTTGTAGATAAAGACGATTCCAAACCTCGTTCTGATTGGAAACTGAATGAAGAATGGGCTTGGTTTATTGGGAACAATCGTGAACGATTAAAACTAACCACAAAACCAGAGCCTTACTCCTTCCAAAGGACGCTGAACTGGCTATCTCATCAAGTTGCCCCGACCTTAAAGGTTGCGATTAAACTTGATGAAATCAACCAGACGCAGGTTGTAAAAGACATTCTCGACCATGCGAAACTGACAGACCGACACAAGCAGATTTTGAAGCAACAGTCAGTAAAAGAACAGGACGTGATAACAACAAAAAATAACTCAAATACAAATTCATTGAATATAGAGAGGAGAACATTTTTATGAATTTTGGACAAAACCTTTATAACTGGTTTCTATCAAACGCTCAATCACTGGTGCTTTTAGCAATCGTTGTGATTGGCTTGTATCTTGGCTTCAAGCGTGAGTTTAGCAAACTGATTGGCTTTTTAATTATTGCGATTATTGCGGTTGGCTTAGTCTTCAACGCTGCTGGAGTAAAAGACATTTTACTAGAGCTATTCAATCGCATTATTGGTGCTTAAATAAAACCGTTCTTTTGTGGAATATAAGTGGTTTTCTTATGTTCCGCAAAGGAATGGTACACCAAACGAAGTGCGGTAGGGATTTTTGAATCTCTACAAAGAAAGGACGTGAATATATGGACGATATGCAAGTCTATATTGCGAATTTAGGCAAATACAATGAGGGCGAATTGGTCGGTGCGTGGTTTACCTTTCCCATTGACTTTGAGGAAGTCAAAGAGAAAATCGGCTTGAATGATGAATATGAGGAATACGCCATTCATGACTACGAGTTACCCTTTACGGTTGACGAATACACTTCCATTGGCGAACTCAATCGACTATGGGAAATGGTATCGGAATTACCCGAAGAATTACAATCGGAGCTATCTGCTCTGCTCACTCATTTTTCAAGCATTGAAGAACTAAGCGAACATCAAGAGGATATTATCATTCATTCCGATTGTGATGATATGTATGACGTGGCACGCTACTACATTGAAGAAACGGGTGCTTTAGGCGAAGTACCAGCTAGTCTTCAAAACTATATTGATTATCAAGCCTATGGTCGGGATTTAGACCTTTCAGGAACGTTTATCTCAACCAATCATGGGATTTTTGAAATCGTCTATTAAATCTGTCGGTACATTACTACTGGCAGATTTTCTATTTTACGGGGTGGCTCAATCAGCTACCCCTATTTTTTATGAAAGGATTGATTACATGAAGAAAATACGAAGCTATACCAGTATCTGGTCTGTGGAAAAGGTACTGTATTCTATCAATGATTTTAGACTTCCGTTTCCCATAACCTTTACGCAAATGACATGGTTTGTCGTGTCACTCTTTGCAGTGATGATACTTGGCAACTTGCCCCCTCTTTCCATGATAGAGGGAGCATTTCTCAAATACTTTGGGATTCCTGTGGCTTTCACATGGTTTATGTCTACAAAAACTTTTGATGGTAAAAAGCCTTATGGATTTTTGAAGTCTGTCATTGCTTATGCACTGCGACCAAAGCTGACCTATGCAGGAAAAAAAGTAACGCTTGGCAGAAACCAGCCACAAGAAGCCATTACAGCAGTTAGGAGTGAATTTTATGGCATATCCAATTAAATACATTGAAAACAATCTCGTCTGGAATAAAGACGGGGAATGTTATGCTTACTATGAGCTTGTTCCTTACAATTACTCATTTCTAAGTCCAGAACAGAAAATACAAGTGCATGATTCTTTCAGACAGCTTATCGCACAAAATCGTGATGGCAAAATTCATGCTTTACAAATCAGTACAGAATCCAGCATACGTTCTGCACAAGAGCGTTCCAAAAATGAAGTCACTGGCAAGCTCAAAGCGGTTGCCTATGACAAAATCGACCAACAGACAGACGCTTTAATATCCATGATTGGCGAAAATCAAGTGAACTACCGTTTCTTTATCGGCTTTAAGTTGCTTCTCAACGATCAGGAGTTTTCTATGAAAAGTCTTACCGTTGAAGCAAAAAATGCTTTGTCTGATTTTGTCTATGATGTGAACCATAAGCTGATGGGCGATTTTGTTAGTATGAGTAATGATGAAATCCTGCGTTTTCAGAAGATGGAAAAGCTCTTAGAAAATAAAATCTCTCGTCGTTTCAAAATCCGCAGGTTAGATAAGGACGACTTCGGCTATCTGATTGAACACCTTTACGGACAGACAGGCACTGCCTATGAAGAGTATGAGTACCATCTATCAAAGAAAAAGCTGGATAATGAAACGCTGATTAAATACTATGACTTGATTAAGCCTACTCGCTGTTTGGTGGAAGAAAAACAGCGATATTTGAAAATCCAGCAGGAAGATGAAACCGTCTATGTAGCTTACTTTACCATTAACAGCATTGTCGGAGAACTGGACTTCCCGTCCTCTGAAATCTTCTACTACCAGCAACAGCAATTTACATTCCCGATTGATACGTCAATGAATGTGGAAATTGTAGCGAATCGTAAAGCCCTATCTACTGTCCGCAATAAAAAGAAAGAACTGAAAGACTTGGATAACCACGCTTGGCAAAGTGATAATGAAACCAGCTCCAATGTGGCGGAAGCTCTGGAAAGTGTGAATGAGCTGGAAACCAATTTAGACCAAAGCAAGGAATCTATGTACAAGCTGTCTTATGTGGTAAGGGTATCAGCAAATGATCTTGACGAACTCAAACGTCGTTGTAATGAAGTGAAAGATTTTTATGACGATTTAAGCGTAAAACTGGTACGACCATTTGGGGATATGCTCGGCTTACATGAAGAATTTTTACCTGCCAGCAAGCGTTATATGAATGATTATATTCAATACGTGACCTCTGATTTCCTCGCTGGTTTAGGTTTTGGTGCTACTCAAATGCTGGGGGAAAATGAGGGGATTTATGTTGGCTACAGCTTAGATACTGGACGCAATGTCTATCTGAAACCTGCTCTTGCCAGTCAAGGGGTTAAGGGTTCAGTAACCAATGCGTTAGCGTCGGCTTTTGTTGGTTCGCTGGGTGGTGGTAAATCCTTTGCGAATAACCTTATCGTCTATTATGCGGTGCTTTATGGGGCACAAGCAGTGATTGTAGACCCAAAAGCAGAACGTGGCAGATGGAAAGAAACCTTGCCAGAGATTTCCCATGAAATCAATATCGTCACTCTGACTTCTGATGAGAAAAACAAAGGCTTACTTGACCCTTATGTGATTATGAAAAATCCCAAAGATTCTGAATCACTGGCTATTGATATTCTGACATTCCTTACGGGGATTTCCTCTCGTGATGGGGAACGCTTCCCAATCCTTAGAAAAGCCATTCGTGCAGTAACCAATAGTGAAGTACGAGGGTTGATGAAAGTGATTGAGGAATTACGGGTTGAGAATACGCCACTAAGTACCAGTATAGCCGACCATATCGAAAGTTTTACAGACTATGACTTTGCACATTTATTATTCAGTAATGGTTATGTGGAGCAGTCTATCAGCTTAGAAAAACAACTGAACATTATACAGGTTGCGGACTTGGTACTTCCCGACAAGGAAACTTCCTTTGAGGAATATACCACTATGGAGCTTTTATCCGTTGCTATGCTGATTGTCATTAGTACCTTTGCTTTAGACTTTATCCATACAGACCGAAGCATTTTCAAGATTGTAGATTTAGACGAAGCATGGAGCTTTTTACAGGTAGCACAAGGAAAAACACTATCTATGAAGCTGGTTCGGGCTGGTCGTGCTATGAACGCTGGGGTATATTTCGTGACCCAAAATACAGACGACCTCTTAGATGAAAAACTGAAAAATAACCTCGGCTTAAAATTTGCATTTCGTTCCACTGACCTTAACGAGATTAAAAAGACCTTAGCCTTTTTTGGTGTAGACCCAGAGGACGAAAACAATCAGAAGCGATTGCGTGATTTGGAAAACGGGCAATGCCTTATCAGTGATTTATATGGTCGTGTCGGTGTGATACAGTTCCACCCTGTATTTGAAGAACTGCTCCATGCCTTTGATACCAGACCACCTGTGCGAAAAGAGGTGTAAATGTGAAACCATCAATAGTAAACAGAATAAAATCAAACTGGACGCTGAAACGTCTAGGTAAAGTGGCAATGACAGTGGCTTTCACACTTGTGATTGCCATTTTTCTTTTAGCCATGCTGGGAACGGTGGTTCAAGCTGCGGGCTTGGTAGATGATACGGTCAATGTGGCAAATGAATACAGCCGATACCCACTTGAAAACTATCAACTGGATTTTTATGTGGATAATAGCTGGGGCTGGCTTCCGTGGAACTGGTCGGACGGGATTGGAAAACAGGTCATGTATGGACTATATGCCATTACCAATTTTATTTGGACAATCAGTTTGTATGTTTCCAATGCGACAGGTTACTTAGTACAGGAAGCCTATTCCTTAGACTTCATTTCCGCTACAGCAGATTCCATTGGTAAGAATATGCAGACCTTAGCTGGTGTGAGTGCAAACGGATTTTCAACAGAGGGTTTCTATGTTGGATTCCTCTTACTCTTGATTTTGGTTCTTGGGGTTTATGTTGCCTATACGGGACTGATAAAGAGAGAAACCACAAAGGCAATTCATGCCATTATGAATTTTGTGCTGGTGTTTATCCTATCGGCTTCCTTTATTGCCTACGCTCCCGACTACATTAAAAAAATCAATGACTTTTCATCAGACATCAGTAATGCCAGTTTATCACTTGGCACGAAGATTGTCATGCCCCATTCCGATAGTCAAGGCAAGGACAGCGTGGACTTAATCAGAGATAGCCTGTTTTCCATACAGGTTCAGCAACCGTGGCTACTGCTTCAATACAACAGTTCAGACATTGAAAGTATCGGTATTGACCGTGTGGAAAGCCTGCTCTCCACCAGCCCAGATTCCAACAATGGCGAAGACAGAGAAAAAATTGTTGCGGAAGAAATTGAAGACAGAAGCAATACCAATCTAACCATTACAAAGACCATTAACCGTTTAGGTACAGTCTTCTTCCTATTTGTCTTCAATATTGGGATTTCCATATTTGTATTCCTATTAACAGGAATCATGATTTTCTCGCAGGTACTTTTTATCATCTATGCTATGTTTCTGCCTGTGAGCTTTATTTTAAGCATGATTCCATCATTTGATGGTATGTCAAAACGAGCCATAACAAAGCTCTTTAATACCATTTTGACACGAGCTGGAATCACATTGATTATTACGACAGCATTTAGTATTTCAACCATGCTCTATACCTTATCGGCTGGTTATCCGTTCTTTTTGATTGCTTTTCTACAGATTGTGACCTTTGCAGGAATCTACTTCAAGCTGGGCGATTTAATGAGTATGTTTTCT
This sequence comes from Streptococcus cristatus ATCC 51100, assembly GCF_000222765.1. Classification (GTDB taxonomy): domain Bacteria; phylum Bacillota; class Bacilli; order Lactobacillales; family Streptococcaceae; genus Streptococcus; species Streptococcus cristatus. The sequence goes on from NZ_AFUE01000006.1 coordinate 79,243, forward strand.
CTACAGAGTAACGATTCTCAAAGTGTGGGAAGTCGTGTGATGAGAAAACCTCGTATGCTTATGCACGCTCACATGCACCGTCTACAGCGGAAACTTGGACGTTCCATGACTACTCTAGGGGCTGGGTCTGCCATTGTTACAGGTAAAAAAGGACAGTCGGGTTCGGGGAGTTCTGCAAGGACACAAGCAGATCACTCCCGACCAGACGGAAAGGAAAAATCAACACTTGGAAAACGTATCGGTCAAACCATCGGTACAGTAGCTGATACCAAAGACAGAATGGTAGACACTGCTAGTGGTTTGAAAGAACAGGTTAAAGATTTGCCGACCAATGCAAGATATGCAGTATATCAAGGAAAATCCAAAGTAAAAGAGAATGTCCGTGATTTAACCAGTAGTATTTCTCAAACCAAAGCGGACAGAGCCAGTGGACGCAAGGAACAGCAGGAACAAAGGCGAAAAACCATTGCGAAGCGTCGCTCTGAAATGGAACAGGTCAAACAGAAAAAACAGCCTGCTTCTTCTGTTCATGAAAGACCGACTACAAGACAAGAACAATATCATGATGAACAGACCTCAAAACAGTCTAATATTCAGACTTCATATAAGGAATCTCAACAAGCCAAACAAGAGCGTCCAGCAGTTAAGTCCGATTTTTCAAGTCCAAAAGTGGAACGCCAAGGCAATACCGTTCAAGAAAAAACCGTTCAAAAGCCAGCAACTTCAACCACTACAGCAGATAGAACTTCACAACGTCCAATCACAAAAGAACGTCCGTCTACTGTTCAAAGAGTACCACTACAAAATACAAGAAGTAGACCACCAATCAAAACCGCCACCATTAAGAAAGTCGGTAAGAAACCATGAAGTTGAAAACTTTAGTGATTGGTGGTTCTGGATTATTCTTGATGGTCTTCTCACTGCTTCTGTTTGTTGCCATTTTATTTTCAGATGAACAGGACAGCGGAATTTCCAATATTCATTATGGAGGTGTGAATGTTTCCGCAGAAGTGCTGGCTCATAAGCCTATGGTAGAAAAATATGCCAAAGAATATGGCGTTGAAGAATATGTCAACATACTTCTTGCGATTATACAGGTGGAATCGGGCGGTACTGCGGAAGATGTTATGCAGTCCTCGGAATCCCTCGGTCTTCCACCTAATTCATTGAGTACAGAAGAATCCATTAAGCAAGGTGTGAAGTATTTCAGTGAATTATTAGCCAGTAGCGAAAGGCTCAGTGTAGATTTAGAATCGGTTATCCAGTCCTACAATTATGGTGGTGGTTTCTTAGGGTATGTGGCTAATCGTGGAAATAAATATACCTTTGAACTGGCTCAAAGTTTCTCAAAAGAGTATTCAGGTGGCGAAAAAGTGTCTTACCCCAATCCCATAGCCATACCTATCAATGGGGGCTGGCGATACAACTATGGCAATATGTTTTATGTGCAACTGGTAACGCAGTATCTTGTCACAACAGAGTTTGATGATGATACGGTACAAGCCATCATGGACGAAGCACTGAAATATGAGGGCTGGCGATACGTTTACGGTGGAGCTTCCCCGACTACTTCTTTTGATTGTAGCGGACTGACACAATGGACGTATGGAAAAGCTGGAATTAACTTACCACGAACCGCACAACAGCAATATGATGTGACCCAGCATATCCCACTATCGGAAGCACAAGCTGGCGATTTGGTTTTCTTTCATTCTACCTATAACGCTGGCTCTTATATTACTCATGTTGGGATATACCTTGGCAATAACCGTATGTTTCATGCAGGCGACCCAATCGGTTATGCCGACTTAACAAGCCCCTACTGGCAACAGCATTTAGTGGGAGCAGGACGAATCAAACAATGAGAAAGGAAGATTTAATGATGAAATTTAGAAAAAATCAGAATAAAGAAAAACAGATACCAAAGGAAAAGAAACCTCGTGTCTACTATAAGGTCAATCCTCATAAAAAGGTTGTGATTGCCTTGTGGGTACTTTTAGGGCTTAGTTTCAGCTTTGCGATATTCAAGCACTTTACAGCTATAGATACTCATACTATTCACGAAACAACTATCATAGAAAAGGAATACGTTGATACTCATCATGTAGAAAATTTTGTAGAGAACTTTGCGAAAGTCTACTATTCATGGGAGCAATCCGATAAGTCCATTGATAATCGAATGGAAAGTCTAAAAGGCTATCTGACAGATGAACTTCAAGCTCTCAATGTTGATACAGTACGCAAAGATATTCCTGTATCGTCTTCTGTAAGAGGATTTCAGATATGGACGGTAGAGCCAACTGGCGACAATGAGTTTAATGTAACCTACAGTGTAGACCAGCTCATTACAGAGGGAGAAAATACAAAGACCGTCCACTCTGCTTATATAGTGAGTGTCTATGTAGATGGTTCTGGAAATATGGTACTGGTTAAGAATCCGACCATTACCAACATACCTAAGAAATCAAGTTATAAACCAAAAGCCATTGAAAGTGAGGGGACGGTTGATTCCATTACAACCAATGAAATCAATGAGTTTTTAACGACGTTCTTCAAGCTCTATCCTACAGCGACAGCCAGTGAACTTTCCTACTATGTGAATGACGGGATATTAAAACCAATCGGAAAAGAGTACATCTTTCAAGAACTGGTAAATCCTATTCACAATCGTAAGGATAATCAAGTCACGGTATCGCTGACAGTGGAGTATATCGACCAGCAGACCAAAGCAACGCAGGTATCTCAATTTGATTTGGTACTTGAAAAGAACGGGAGTAATTGGAAGATTATAGAATAACAAATATTGGTACATTATTACAGCTATTTTGTAATCACGTACTCTCTTTGATAAAAAATTGGAGATTCCTTTACAAATATGCTCTTACGTGCTATAATTTAAGTATCTATTTAAAAGGAGTTAATAAATATGCGGCAAGGTATTCTTAAATAAACTGTCAATTTGATAGCGGGAACAAATAATTAGATGTCCTTTTTTAGGAGGGCTTAGTTTTTTGTACCCAGTTTAAGAATACCTTTATCATGTGATTCTAAAGTATCCAGAGAATATCTGTATGCTTTGTATACCTATGGTTATGCATAAAAATCCCAGTGATAAAGTATTTATCACTGGGATTTTTATGCCCTTTTGGGTTTTTGAATGGAGGAAAATCACATGAAAATTATTAATATTGGAGTTTTAGCTCATGTTGATGCAGGAAAAACTACCTTAACAGAAAGCTTATTATATAACAGTGGAGCGATTACAGAATTAGGAAGCGTGGACAAAGGTACAACGAGGACGGATAATACGCTTTTAGAACGTCAGAGAGGAATTACAATTCAGACAGGAATAACCTCTTTTCAGTGGGAAAATACGAAGGTGAACATCATAGACACGCCAGGACATATGGATTTCTTAGCAGAAGTATATCGTTCATTATCAGTTTTAGATGGGGCAATTCTACTGATTTCTGCAAAAGATGGCGTACAAGCACAAACTCGTATATTATTTCATGCACTTAGGAAAATGGGGATTCCCACAATCTTTTTTATCAATAAGATTGACCAAAATGGAATTGATTTATCAACGGTTTATCAGGATATTAAAGAGAAACTTTCTGCCGAAATTGTAATCAAACAGAAGGTAGAACTGTATCCTAATATGTGTGTGACGAACTTTACCGAATCTGAACAATGGGATACGGTAATAGAGGGAAACGATGACCTTTTAGAGAAATATATGTCCGGTAAATCATTAGAAGCATTGGAACTCGAACAAGAGGAAAGCATAAGATTTCAGAATTGTTCTCTGTTCCCTGTTTATCACGGAAGTGCAAAAAGTAATATAGGGATTGATAACCTTATAGAAGTGATTACGAATAAATTTTATTCATCAACACATCGAGGTCCGTCTGAACTTTGCGGAAATGTTTTCAAAATTGAGTATTCGGAAAAAAGACAGCGTCTTGCATATATACGTCTTTATAGTGGCGTACTGCATTTGCGAGATTCGGTTAGAATATCGGAAAAGGAAAAATAAAAATTACAGAAATGTATACTTCAATAAATGGTGAATTATGTAAAATCGATAAGGCTTATTCCGGGGAAATTGTTATTTTGCAGAATGAGTTTTTGAAGTTAAATAGTGTTCTTGGAGATACAAAACTATTGCCACAGAGAAAAAAGATTGAAAATCCGCACCCTCTACTACAAACAACTGTTGAACCGAGTAAACCTGAACAGAGAGAAATGTTGCTTGATGCCCTTTTGGAAATCTCAGATAGTGATCCGCTTCTACGATATTACGTGGATTCTACGACACATGAAATTATACTTTCTTTCTTAGGGAAAGTACAAATGGAAGTGATTAGTGCACTGTTGCAAGAAAAGTATCATGTGGAGATAGAACTAAAAGAGCCTACAGTCATTTATATGGAGAGACCGTTAAAAAATGCAGAATATACCATTCACATCGAAGTGCCGCCAAATCCTTTCTGGGCTTCCATTGGTCTATCTGTAGCACAGCTTCCATTAGGGAGCGGAGTACAGTATGAGAGCTCGGTTTCTCTTGGATACTTAAATCAATCGTTTCAAAATGCAGTTATGGAGGGGATACGCTATGGCTGTGAACAAGGATTGTATGGTTGGAATGTGACGGACTGTAAAATCTGTTTTAAGTATGGCTTATACTATAGCCCTGTTAGTACCCCAGCAGATTTTCGGATGCTTGCTCCTATTGTATTGGAACAAGTCTTAAAAAAAGCTGGAACAGAATTGTTAGAGCCATATCTTAGTTTTAAAATTTATGCGCCACAGGAATATCTTTCACGAGCATACAACGATGCTCCTAAATATTGTGCGAACATCGTAGACACTCAATTGAAAAATAATGAGGTCATTCTTAGTGGAGAAATCCCTGCTCGGTGTATTCAAGAATATCGTAGTGATTTAACTTTCTTTACAAATGGACGTAGTGTTTGTTTAACAGAGTTAAAAGGGTACCATGTTACTACCGGTGAACCTGTTTGCCAGCCCCGTCGTCCAAATAGTCGGATAGATAAAGTACGATATATGTTCAATAAAATAACTTAGTGTATTTTATGTTGTTATATAAATATGGTTTCTTGTTAAATAAGATGAAATATTTTTTAATAAAGATTTGAATTAAAGTGTAAAGGAGGAGATAGTTATTATAAACTACAAGTGGATATTGTGTCCTGTATGTGGAAATAAAACACGATTAAAGATAAGGGAAGATACTGAATTAAAAAAATTCCCCCTCTATTGTCCGAAATGCAGACAAGAAAATTTAATTGAAATAAAGCAGTTCAAAGTAACTGTGATTACAGAGCCAGACGCAAAGACGCAGAGCCGATAAAATGAGATTAATACAATCTCATTTTATCGGCTCTTTCCGTTATGTATGGATTCTTTTAATTAGTCTTCGATGTTTCTTGCTTCGTTGATACCGCTGGCTAAAGATTCCATTAAGGATAGTTCTTTGTCTGTAAAGCTATCCATGTATTTCTCTATCTGTAATCGTCGGGTGCTTTTTACCAAGTTATTAGCAGGTAAGAAAAATTCATCAACGGAAACATGAAGTAACGATACAAGGTCATAAAGAACTTGTATGCTGGGGTGTTGCCCTTTATTTTCAATATTAGTTAAGTACCGTGGGTCAATTTCAATCAATGCTCCCACTTGTTCACGAGTTAAACCTCGTTTCAATCGAGCTTCTTTAATGGCTAAACCAAAGGCTCTAAAATCATATTTATCTTCTTTTTTACGCATAGTAGACCACCTCTATACATTTTATTGTCCCTACTGAATTAAAAACAGGTATAGAAAAACGTGTTATATGGTTTATAGGTTTATATTTAATAAAAAGCACTACTAAACGCCAATAAAAAAACCGTTATATGGTAGTGCTATTTACGCTGTTAAAATATTGTATATTACTTCCAAATGGCGGTTTGTTGGAGGTCAACGTCGCCATGAAGTACATCATATACAATAAATTTCCTTACATTGGGTTCTTGTCAAAAAAAGTCGTCTATCTGCAATAGATAAGTACGTCCACCAATGTGGTTTTATAAATCATATAGATAGAATAACAGAAGCATGTAAACAGAGAAATAAATCTGTTTATATGCTTTTTTGGCTATTCAGAACTTTTTTACAAAGTTTATTTATCAGTAATGCAACAAATCCCCCTTTCACATTGGGACTAAGAGTGAAAGGAGATAAACGAGCAAGGCTCACTTCCTTTCCTAGACAGAAAGGGGGTGAGAAACATGAAACCATCTTCTTTTCAGACCACAATAGAAAATCAGTTTGACTATATCTGTAAACGTGCTATGGAAGACGAGCGAAAGAATTATATGCTTTATCTTTCAAGGATTGCAAAGCGTGAGGTGTCCTTTTCGGATGTTGGCGATTATCTTGTTAGCCAGTTTGCGACAACAGATAACTATTCAACTGACTTTCAGATTTTTACACTCAATGGGTTATCAGTAGGCGTTGAAAATGATTTGTTGAGTGAAGCATTACGTGAGTTGCCAGACAAGAAACGTGAAATTCTACTGCTGTTTTACTTTATGGACATGAGCGATTCAGAAATTGCAGACCTGTTGAAATTGAACCGTTCTACTGTCTATCGGCATAGAACCAGTGGACTAGCCTTAATTAAAAAGTTTATGGAGGAATTTGAAGAATGAAAACACAATATCCTATGATTCCCTTTCCTCTCATTGTAAAGGCAACAGATGGCGATACCGAAGCGATTAACCAGATTCTACATCATTACAGAGGGTACATAACGAAGCGTTCCCTACGACTTATGAAAGATGAATATGGCAATCAAAGTATGGTCGTTGATGAAGTCTTACGTGGAAGAATGGAAACCAGACTGATTACAAAGATTTTGTCATTTGAAATTAAGTAATATCCTCTCTCCTTTCGTGGAAGCGTGCTAAACCATTCCACGCTTCCCGAACAGGGAGGTTTGTTATTCCACCAAAGCATATTGAGCTTTCAATGTGTTTTGATAGGCTAACGAGCCATTGTTCTTTGAAAACTGAATAAAAGTAATCGAATACGTTTCGATAAGAAAAGAGCCAACGGAACTAACCGCCATGACCTATCTTATAAAGATAGCGAGCGATTCATGTTAGTGATCCGAGAAGCAATCTTTAGCAGGATTGCCTGCAACGACATTCTTATCGTGATAATGATACTCCCATACAGTCAATAGTCCGAGCGTGATAAAACCGTCGCAGGCAATGAGTATGGCTACATGAGAACCATGCAGGGGTGGAACTCCCGTGAGCTTTGCTAAAGCTGTTCGATTGCTGGTAAAACAACTTTTATGAAATCCAAATAAGTGATTTGGAAAGGAGGATTTTATGAAGCAGACTGACATTCCTATTTGGGAACGTTATACCCTAACCATTGAAGAAGCGTCAAAATATTTTCGTATTGGCGAAAACAAGCTACGACGCTTGGCAGAGGAAAATAAAAATGCAAATTGGCTGATTATGAATGGCAATCGTATTCAGATTAAACGAAAACAATTTGAAAAAATTATAGATACATTGGACGCAATCTAGCGTCGCCAAAGGGTCTTGTATATGATAAAATAGTATTAAGTCGTATCAAGGCTCTTTCCATAAAGGAAAGGAGCAAATGCCATGTCAGAAAAAAGACGTGACAATAAAGGTCGAATCTTAAAGACTGGAGAGAGCCAACGAAAAGACGGAAGATACTTATACAAATATATAGATTCATTTGGAGAACCGCAATTTGTTTACTCGTGGAAACTTGTGGCTACAGACCGAGTACCAGCAGGAAAGCGTGATTGTATCTCACTTAGAGAGAAAATCGCAGAGTTACAGAAAGACATTCATGATGGTATTGATGTTGTAGGAAAGAAAATGACACTCTGCCAGCTTTACGCAAAACAGAACGCTCAAAGACCAAAGGTTAGAAAAAACACTGAAACTGGACGCAAATATCTTATGGATATTTTGAAGAAAGACAAGTTAGGTGTAAGAAGTATTGACAGTATTAAGCCATCAGACGCTAAAGAATGGGCTATTAGAATGAGTGAAAATGGTTATGCTTATCAAACCATCAATAACTACAAACGTTCTTTAAAGGCTTCATTCTATATTGCTATACAAGATGATTGTGTTCGGAAGAATCCATTTGACTTTCAACTGAAAGCAGTTCTTGATGATGATACTGTCCCTAAGACCGTACTAACAGAAGAACAGGAAGAAAAACTGTTAGCCTTTGCAAAAGCTGATAAAACCTACAGCAAAAATTATGATGAAATTCTGATACTCTTAAAAACAGGTCTTCGTATTTCAGAGTTTGGTGGTTTGACACTTCCAGATTTAGATTTTGAGAATCGTCTTGTCAATATAGACCATCAGCTATTGAGAGATACTGAAATTGGGTACTACATTGAAACACCAAAGACCAAAAGTGGCGAACGTCAAGTTCCTATGGTTGAAGAAGCCTATCAAGCATTTAAGCGAGTGTTAGCGAATCGAAAGAATGATAAGCGTGTTGAGATTGATGGATATAGTGATTTCCTCTTTCTTAATAGAAAGAACTATCCAAAAGTGGCAAGTGATTACAACGGCATGATGAAAGGTCTTGTTAAGAAATACAATAAGTATAACGAGGATAAATTGCCACACATCACTCCACATAGTTTGCGACATACATTCTGTACCAACTATGCAAATGCAGGAATGAATCCAAAGGCATTACAGTACATTATGGGACATGCTAATATAGCCATGACGCTGAACTATTACGCACATGCAACATTCGATTCTGCAATGGCAGAAATGAAACGCTTGAATAAAGAGAAGCAACAGGAGCGTCTTGTTGCTTAGTAGTACAAATGAATTTACTACTTATTTACCACTTCTGACAGCTAAGACATGAGGAAATATGCAAAGAAACGTGAAGTATCTTCCTACAGTAAAAATACTCGAAAGCACATAGAATAAGGCTTTACGTGCATTTAAGAAAATATAAAAAGATAATTAGAAATTTATACTTTGTTTCAAATAAAAAAGATGACTTACTGAACCTGTAAGCCACCTAATCAGTCGGTTTATTCTGGTGTCTGCCACCGCTTGGCCCGTACGTCCAAGATTGCTATCGGATTTTGTTCTGGTGTCCGCCACCGCTTGGCCCTTATGTCCAAGATTACTATCAGATTGACCATGAGCCGACCACTCATTTATAGACATATTGTATCTTTAAATAGCTACAATTTCAAGTGTAAACTCTTCTATTTGGTCGTATAAGCAAAACTGATGGCACTATCTGCTTGAGAGATTTTTCTAAAGGTATAGTTTGGGTTGCCACCATAGTTGGTTTCGGACACGAGGAAAGAACCATCATCATAGACCTTCTCGACAAAAGCCACATGACCGTAGATAGCTGGTGTGCCATGTGTACCTCCTACAAAAGAAACAATAGCACCTGCTCTTGGTGTAGAGCCCGTTTCCCCACCAAGACTTGAAGCTGTCGCAACCCAGTCCTGACCATTTCCCATGGTATTAATGATTGAAATCTTCTCTCCATTACTTCCTTTTAATTTTAAGCCTAATTGATTCATACGAGCCGCCACACCCCATGTACATTGTCCATAGGCATAGGCCATACCATCTCCACCACCAGGAACAGAATGATCATACAAATCCCCACGAACACCTTCAAGGGATTGCGGGTCACTCTTTGCCTGTCCTCCATTTGTTTGGCTAAAGCCTTTTTCAATTTGGTAATACCATTCCGTTGCTCTGGTTTGTCTTTCCAGTAGTTTGTCACCAGAATTTCCCTCCCAATAGGTGAGGAAGAGTTGGGCTAGATTGGCTGCACTGCCCGTATTTCCAAAGAAATCCTTTAACCAACTTTGATAGTAAGGACTATCCCCATGAAGCATAAAATCAAGTTGGAGGGCTAAATCATACCACTTCTTATTTTTGCTATGTGCATAATTCAACAAGGCCGTGTGACGTGTTGACCCATCTGCGGTATCTGTCCATTGCCCTAAACCTAGACCTCTATGAAGAATATTAGGATAAGCACCACTATAAATGGCTGGACCTCCAATCGCTAACCAGCTTTCATCATCCCATGAGGAATCGGTAGCGCCAACTGGAGGAGATAAATAATCTCCCTCAGCTCGTTTAGGATTGATAGAAGACTCTACCGACCAATTTCCTAAAATAGCCGCAATGGCTTGGGGACTTGCCCCTTGAGATTTCAAAAACTCATAAATATGTTTTGCTCGTTCAAACTCATCCCCACCAAACTGACCAATGGCAGGTAAGATAGTGGTCTGAAGTTGAATGACTTTGGGAAAATAAAATTGCGGATTGACATACACCAATTTTTCTTTCTTGTTCTTATACTTTTGATAGGAAACTTTCAAACCTGTATCGTCTGGTGTTTCACCAATAATATCACCCGTTAGGACTCTTGTCCCCTCAATCGCACGGCCATTATGGATTGAATATAAGGTTAAACGACTCTCATTCTCTCCTTTTCCGTTAGTGAGAATTATATTGTCACCATCTAGTGATACGACCCCATCCATTGGTGCGACAATCGTTTGGTGAGCCTTCGCTTCTAGTAGAATGTACTCCTGAAGAGTAGGTTTTCCGTCTAAATCATAGTATCCATAACGATAAATCATGGTTAGACTATCTTCGTTGCTTTTCCCCTCAAATGGATTGTCCAATTCCTGCATGGAAGCATAGACACCTTCTTCTTTTAGTTCCTTCATTTCCTCTTGATCGTCTTTCGATAGTTTATACTTAGGAGTTTCATAAAGGTCTTGCATGGATTTCAAATCATCCCCATCGTTTAAATCATGCCACAAAGTAGACAGATAATCCTTGTAAGTTTCGGAACTAAATAAGTGAACTGGTTTGTTTAACTCATAGTCATGGAATTTAAAGTTCATATACCCCATCACATCATCAACTTTTGTGTAATAAGTAATTCCTTTGTCATTTGTGCGAGTATGTTCTGCATCTTCCCAAGTTAGGTGGGTATAAGCTTTTGTTAATTCAAATTCATCTTGTTGAATCAAACTAGCAGATGAAAATCCTAAAAAGAAGCTCATCATAAGTAAGAGAAGAAAGACTAATCCTCCAACTATCCATGTTGCAGGATTTCCAGCCGCAAATGTAAAGAAGGAAAAGGCTGCTTTTAGTTTTTGATAGATATTTCGGACACTTGTAAGACCTTGTTTCTTTAATTTTCGAAACCGATTCTTAAAGGAACTTGGGTTATCTTTCGCTAGTTTCCATCCTTTTCCATCCTTAAAATGATAGTATCGCTCTTTTGTGTTGGTCAGTCTTTTCTTGGTAAAACGACCTGTTGCTTGTCCTGTTTTGACACTAGCTTTCCCAATGTTATAAGAAAGCCGACTGTAGCGTTTCCCTTTTCTAATGGTCTCTTGAAGTGTGCGATAGCCTTCTAAATCTTCATTTTCTGAAGCTAACTCTCCTCCTTCACGTCCAAGGACATAAAGAAAAGTTTTGGCTTTCCTACTGACTTTTTTGGACTTATAGGCTTGTTTAGTAGATTTTAGATTCTCCTTTGCGGCCTTGACTTCTTTCTTAGCTTTTAATTCTTCTAAACTCTTCCCTTGAAAGAAAAAATTAGATTTATGTTTCAGTTCCTGACCATAGAGAAATTTTTGATTGGTTTTTCTTTCTTTACGACGCTCTTTTCTTTCTTCTTTTGACTGTGCCTTTGCTTCCTTAAACTGCTTCTTGGCTATTTTCATTCGTTTCCTAGCATGAGGCAACCGTCTGTCTCTTAATTCTTTCCGATTCAAAAAAGATGGAGGACTATTTTGAAGAATATGATTGTAGTCTTCATTTGCTTGTTTTACTCTAGCCTTTGAAGCTTCTCTCATCTCCTCTAGCTTTCCTTTTATCTCTTTTTTCCATGCTTTTTCATCCAGTACAGCGGAATCTTTTTTCTGTTTCTTCACCTCCTTCTTTCCTTGTTTCAAGAATTTCTTCTCATCTTTTAGGCTTCTTCTAAATGCCTTTCGGGCACGTATGATTTCTCTTTTATCCTTCATTTACCTTCCCCTTAATTAGAAGCCATTTTATCAGGATCCGTACTCATGATATCAAACAATTGAGTACCTTGAGGAATCTTATTTTTAAAGGGAACGACAACTGAACCAGCTTTTATTAGTCCAGCCCCTTTTTCTGGATTGACCAGGTATTTTTCGAGTTCTTTTGACAAACCTAAGAGTTGAACCAATTCTTCTCGGTCATTTTTTGCTTGCTTGAGGAGAATCATAAATTCACTATTGGCAATAATCCGTCTACCATTTGGATCTAACAATAAGGTTTCGACGTTTTGAGTTATTCCAGTCGGACTAGCTCCATATTTTCTGACACGACTCCACAATTTAAAGAAGAAGTCACTAGCATATTTATCTAATAAGAGAAGCTGCATTTCATCAAAATAAATCCAGGTCTTCTTCCCTAATTTTTGGTTCCGAACGACACGATTCCATATCTGATCAAAAACCACCATAAGGGCGATTTGTTTCAGCTCATCTCCTAACTTCTTAACGTTATAAATCAAGAAATTAGATCCTGTCTGAATATTGGTCTTATGAGAAAAAATATCAAGAGAACCTTCGACATATAGTTCCATATCAAGTGCCAAATTCTGCGCTTCTTCTTCTGGTTGTTGACTCAAGACAAAAACCCATTCTTCCAAAGAAGGCTCTTTAAATGACTGATAGGTCAGTCTGGTGACTCGGTCAATAATCGATTTTTCTCTTCCATCCATTTTCCTATCCAATAACTTGCCGATAAAGGATAAAAGAAATTCTGATTTTACCTTTACAGGATCTTCATCCATATTTTCTTCAGACAAGTCAAGGACATTGAGATAGGTTTGGGAATCTGGCGCAATATCAATCATTTCTCCACCAAAAGCTCGTCCTATAACACTGTATTCTGCTTCTGGATCCACGATGATAATTTCAGTATTTTCACCAGATTCCTTGATTTTGGTCGTGATAATTTCATGCTTGGTTGCCATCCCTTTCCCAGCTCCAGATGTTCCTAAAATCAGACCAGACGGTGTATTTAATAGGCTTCGATCAATGGTAATAATATTACTTGATATTTGATTGATACCGTAATATTTCCCACTGCGGTCTTGTAAGTCTACTGAAGTCCATGGAGAGTTCACTGCTACATTAGATGTTAATAAACTCCGTGATACCCCCTCTAAAAAATCACAACCAAATGGCAGCAAACTATTAAAGGCTGCTTCTTGCATATATGGAAGTTTATCAATCATTAGGTCATTTGAGCCGGCCACTTGTTGAATCGTATCTAGTGCTTGTTTGAGTTCTTCTTCATCCTGACCAAAGACCCCAATCAAGAAGACCGTTTGAAACAGTTTATCACCTGTCTCGGTCATGGTTTTTAAAAGTTCTTCAGCTTCATCGATATTACTTTCTAATACATGACCTACTTTTTCCAAATAGATACCTGTACGAGCTAGTTTTTGTTGTTCCCCAATCTTTTGGGATTCCATCAAGGTCTTCTTTGTTCGTAGTTTCTTCATGGCATCTGCCTTGGTCGAACTTTGAGCATGGAGGCTCACAATCAATTCCAAATCTCCTTGCATGAGGTCTCGAATAAACTGATCCCCTAATTCCATACCGTAGTCTCTCACATAGACAATTTGCAATAAGCGGTCATTGATTTGTATGTAATTCTTGTTTTTAAAATCCAAGAGATTAGGTGCTATGAAGTGACGAGTTGTCTGACCAGATCTCGTTAAATCACGGTAAGAAAAAGGAAGATGGTGTTCTCCTCTAAGCATATCCGCCAACAAGTTCACACGTTCTTCTCCAGCCAAGGATTCAAAGCGAGCGTCAATTTCTGAAAAGCCACTCTTGAAATATTCTCCAATTTGAGACAAGGAACGATAGGCTTGTTTTGGATTAGAATCCTTTCTACCAAAACTAATCAGTTTCACAGCTGAAAAGTTATTTTCACCACTGTCTAAATTCTGATTCATCATCCGATTCAATTCTTTACGATAGCTATCATACCCATCTTCTTTTTCCTCATACAAAACACTTTGTCTAAACTTTTCTAAATTCAATCTTTTATTAAAGATAGTCAATTGGAAGTTAGTTTGATCATCTAGGGAGTTAATCAAATCAGAATACTTCTCAATGATTGCGCCTTTATCTTCTAAACCAACGGTCTGGTAATTGACATCACCAAGTAAATAGCTTTGTGAGAAATAATCTTCTTTTACCTGCATTAGACCATTTTGATACAGGGCTTGATAAGAGAGAGTATTAGCCGTAGAGGGTAACACTTCCTCTTTTTTCCCTTTAACTTCTTTCTTTTTATTAGTCATTGAAGTTTTTTGTTTCTTTAATGTATTTGATTTTCTTTTCATGTTCAAGTCCTTTCTTTCCTGTAATTGTGCGTAGAGGAACCGTTAATTCAAAATGAAGACGGTATTTCAAATAATGTTCAAAATATAAATCATTGGGTTTATAGACTCCAAAAAGCATGAGGGGAATGGTAAAGGCAAACACAAAACCGTAAACAAACCAATCTCCAAATTGCCAGAAAAAGAGATTCAAGCCCAAAACAATAATTGTGACAATAAAGGCTGGTAAAACAAAGATGATTTGTCTTGTGGTGAAACCTAACCAAGCCCTGTGTTGGTATTTTGAGATGTCTTTAAAGACACGTGTATTCATGACTTTCCTTTCTAAAAAGGCTAAGAAGCAATCACTTCCTAGCCTTTATCTAATTACATACCTAAAATTGAGCGAGCCGTACGTTGAGAACCAACGAGGGCAATAATCAGTAAGATAGCTTGTACCAAACTACCAAACATAATCGCAAGTGATTGCAAGACTCCTGCACCATTTGAAACAGCTATTTTCCCAGCAGATTCAAACAAAGGAACAAGAGAAACAATCAGAAAAATAAGAACCCCTTGTACCGCATAGACCATAATATTTTTTAAATAGCCAATACCAATAGACTTCCATTCATCACTTAAAAATGTTGGAATCGTAAGAGGGGCAAATGGAATCATAAGGTAGAGTTGAATAAATCGAATAGATACCAAAAGATTGACCATGGCTGCACTTACTATCCGAACTAGCCAAATGAGGAGGGCGAAAAAGCCCACAATCATCCGGCCAATAAATCCTGAACCTTTTAATCCAGAGATTGTATCATACTTTGCCCCACCGTGAGCCACAATCGAGGCCACTTGTTCAATGGCGTGACTCGCAATACCGATGATAGCTTCTACAATGACGGTAGTGTTGGTAATTACAACTGCGACCATAATATAACTAATCAACATCGGCGCTAATGCTTCAAAGGTCATCGCTCCACCTGAGTTAGCAATTTTCTTTGCCATCTTCGAAAATTCTAAGATGAGAACAACTGATAAAATCGCAACTCCAAGAGGTTGCATGACACTTTTAGTAATACTAGACATATAAGTCCAAACGGTTGGATTGTAGCTAGATAGGGATTTAATCAGATCTACCGTAGATTGTAAATCCACATTAAATCCTTCAAATAAATTTTCAGCTGATATTTTTTCAGATGCAAGGTAAACAAAGGGTGAGACTAAACTAAGATTCATGTCATTGTTTATCCTCCTAAATTGAAATTTGAGTTACAAAGGCTCCAGCAGCCCCTACCATAACACCACCGACAATTTCCAGAATGGCATTCCGAACACCTGGTCCACCATCTTTAATGTTGGTTGCAAGGTTGACAATCCCCACAACAACGAGAAAGGCACCAACCGCAATCAATCCCTTCTGTAACAAAGACATAGCTTGTGCAAACATAGCACTTGCGTCTACTCCATAAACAAAACCTTTAAAATGCGTAATCATCTATTTCCTCTTTTCTATTTTTATTTTAAACTAGATTCAAAAGTTAGATCACGAATTCTAAGGCCTTCAAGATGATTTTCTTGTCTTTGATTCAAAGGATTGATTTGATAGTTCCACCACCGTTCATCTGTTTCTTGATTGGCTAGGTACTTCCAGTTTGGATGCTTAGTGGAATTGTATTTTTTGCTTTTAAAGACAGGCATATTGGCAATTCGAACCAAGCATTCATGCCGTTTCATATTTCCAACCTCATCGGGTGTCATTAAATCACGAGCAATCTTTTGATGAGAAAGGGAACCTGAACCTGTCTGGCCAAAGGAACGACTAGTATTTCGAACATCAATGGTTTGTTTACCGAGTAAACCACTCATAAATTTAAAGGTATCTTCATCATTACCACCTAAGTAGACTAAGCTGTCACAGTTCCCCAAAATGGTTTTCCAAGCTTCTTTTTCTTTATAGAGCCCTTGAAGTTGAGCAATATTTTGAAGAATAGGAACGAGACTCATATTTCGAGAACGGACTGTTGAGGTTTGTTCAGCAAAATCTGGGATTTCTCCGATATTTGCGAACTCATCTAAGTAAACTCTCACATGAAGAGGCAATTGACCCTTAAAATCAATATCTGCTTGTCTTGTTAGGGTTTGAAATACGGTTGAAAAAAAGAGGGCTGAAAGAAAGCGAAAGGTACTATCGTTATCTGGGATAACTAAGTAAACCATTGATTTTTCCTTTCCCCATGTCTTCATATCAAGGGTATCTCTTTTGGTCAAATCCATGACACTTTGAATATTGAAGAGGGCAAATTTAGCAGTGGTTACAGCTATAACAGAATCCAGAGTCTTATCCTTATAATTTTGAAAATCTGTCCAATTTCGCATGGTAAAATTTTCAGTTCCATACTTTTTAGCATAATTTTCAAATAGAATTTCTAAGACACTTTTTTCTTGGTTTTCACCCTTGGATAAGTGTTTAATGAGTTTTGAGATTTCAGCAAAACTTGGATAACGCCCTCGTTTTTTTCGCTCTTCCACTTCTTTTTTTTGACGTTTCAACAAGTTTTGGTATTCTTTTTGACTTAAACGACTTTCTTCTATGAGCTGTTCTCTTGTTTTGGGTGGATTATAGAAATCGACCAAGTAAGAGGCTAAAGCTCGTACCAAAGTCATAGAAGCTTCATCCCAAAATGGATCACTACGGGAGCCAGAGCCTTTAGTGTTATTAAAATAAACCGTCAGCATGCGATTCAAATCATTTTCTGTCTCTATATAGCGAAAAGGATTGAAGCCATCTGAGTTCTTCATATTGACTAAATCTAGCACCTTTACTTGGTAGCCATGTTCTAAAAAGAGTTTGCCTGTTTTTTCGGCCAAGTGATCTTTAGGATCCACTACAATATTAGAACTATTCATCTGAATCAGATTGGGTTTCACAAAGCGAAATGTCTTCCCACTTCCTGAACCTCCAATCACCGCAATATTCTTATTTCTATCATATTGGGGTGGTTTTTTATCTAATAATGTCAAACGAACATCTTGTGCTAAGATCGTATCATGAGAAAATTCCTTACCGTAAAAGAGCCTCTTTTCTTTTAGAGTTCCAAAACGGGCGCTCCCGTATTCTACCCCTTCTCGGTATTGTTTTTTACCAGTCTCTAGATAGAGATAAACCAGCAACATCATCACAAAACCTAGTAGAAAAAAAGCACTTGATTTTCCAGTAAAGGAAACATTCCATGGCGACTGAAGAACTTCATCTTGACCTTCCATCAGAAGATGAGTCCATTTATCTAATGTATTTCCAGTATAGGAATCATACAAAAGCGTCAAACGATGAAAAAGATAGCCTAGTAAGATACCTAACAGTGAGAATAGTAGGAATTTCTTTCCACTGTACATCATCTCACCATCTCTTTCTGTTTGACGGCCCCTTCTTGTCTAAAGGTAATTTGAGATTTAGCCTCATCAATTGCATCGTCTAATGACTTATCCATGGTAAAATCAGCTAATTTCTCCGGATCATTAACCATTTTTTCTAACAGATGATCTAAATGATTGTCTAGAATCGAACGGTCTTTCGTGTAGAAATGTAGAGAATCCCCTTGCCAAGCGATGGCTAAAGGAATCTCTTCTTTTTCTAAAAAAGCTTTAAATTTCTCTATATCAATTGGTTTGTCTAAGAAATCTTTTTTCAGATTAATCGTATCAATCGCATAGGGAGATTGTAGCAATTCTTCTAATTTCTGCACCCCTATCTTATAAGCGGAATCCTGTGCTAAAGCCTGACGTCTAGACCATTCTAGAATCTTTAAAAGACTTTTTACAGTAAATAAAAGACTACGCTCCGCATATTGAACTGCCATTCGTTCCTGTTGTTCAGAGGACATCTGAGGCCTCCTTCTTAACAAATAGCAGCTTTCCTTCTTTATAACGATAAGCTATCAATTTCTGACGTTGCTTAATCGACTTGACAACCTGCAGTAGATCTCTCGAATAAGGTTCTCGAAGAGTAACTTCTACTGCTTTTCCATCAAAGATACCAACACGTTTAAATTCAATGTAGTCTTTTTTGAGATGTCCTAAGCCCATACCAAAAGGAAAGTGATGAATCAATTGGATGGTACAACCACCTTTATTTCCCATTTGTTTCAAATCATACAAGTTTACTACCTTCATGATTAACTCCTTTATCTAGTTTGTCGCATCGTTTAAGTCTGGTAACGATAAACTCCGTGTCTGTTAGAAAATTCTCACACACGTCTTGTGCCAGTTGCCCTTCACAGGGAAATACTCTCAGTCCCTACTTACACAGGCACGCTAATCAAGACGGAGTGGATTCAATTTTCAAAGAACAGGTAGCTTTATTATAGATAAGAGTAGTTGAAATTTTTATCACATTTTTTATTTTTCTGTAGAGCTAAATTCATACTAATCAAAGAGTTTGAAATAAAAGACTAACATTGTTACATAACGTTAGCATTTCATTTCCCTAAAACAAGCTAATTTGGTCTAAAAAAGCAGCAAACTATAAACTAGTAGGTTCCACACTAAATGTAGCCCCATACTGCCCCATAAGTCCGATTTATAGCGTACCATCCCTAAAAACATCCCAAGTGAAACATATAAACACCAAGCTAGAATGCTTCCTGGATGATGTGCTAATGCAAATAAAACACTTGTCAAAGCAACTCGAATATCTAATTTTCTAACCAAGTTCCATAAAATTTCCCGATACAGAAATTCTTCAACCATACTCGCATTGATTAAGAACAATAAAAATGAAAACCAAGGAACTTGATGTTGAAGGCCAATTAAGTTTGCTTGATTCGTGCTTCCTTGAGCATGAATCAGACTAAAACATAGACTTATAATCAGTAGACTAACGAATCCAATACCAAGCCATTTTATCCTAGTTTTCATATTAAGCTTGACCACTTTTTTTCGTTGGCAATACACCCATAAAAAAGAAATGAGTGACGCACCATAGAGAATCTGTAGTATAGTTAACTCACCGATACAAAGAAATTTCAGTAAGTATAGAGATACCAATAGGACATTTACTTGTTGGAATAAATAAACTCGAATTATTCTTTTCATAGTTACCTCCGAAATAAATCTTCATAATCTAAATCTAATACCTGCACAATCCTTTCTACCCATGGACTTTGAGGCATTCGTTGTTCCATCTTATAGTGACGAATCTTTTGATACAAACGATTCAATTCACTTGGATAGTGAAACTCTCCCGCAAACATTTTTCTGGTTAACTCAATCCAGCTGATATTTCTTTCAGCCAAAATAATGGACAAGTTCTCCCAAAATCGTTCAGCCATATTGCTTCTCCTTTAGTTAGATAAATAATGTGTTTGTGCCATGTAAATCAATTGTTTCGTATCTCTTGGCAATAAAGCTCTAGCTTCCTCCAAATTTAGATTTGGATAAACTCTTTTATTCGAAACCGCAAGAGGAAGTCTGATGGTTAGTTCAGGATTTTTTAATATCATTTCAATGAAATCCGTTAATCTTAAATTGTCACGGTTCTTAAATCGTAATAAATTTGGAGATAAAAACTCAAAACAATCTGAAGAATAGCTCATCATCTCAATTAATTTATCCCTTGTCATTTCAGAAATCGAATGACAGGATACCTCAATGCCATAGTTTTGGAAGAATTCTAAAAGAAGTTGATTTCTTTGGCTATTTTTACTTAGATAGAGATCAATCATGGGAGACCTCCCAAAGATTCGGTTCCATTTGATATTCTGAGACGATTAAGGAATCTAATAAATTCGAGAAGTTAATTGATTTCTTGTCTTCATCATAAGCTTTTACAGTTACCTGGGTTGTAAGTATTCCCTCTTTTCCCTCGGCTCGATAGCCTTGCCCATATAAAACAAAACAAGATTATGATTATCATCTATAAAGGCATCAGCTCCATTCTTTATATCCTGACTTTCAAGGAATTCCATAATGTTTTGAAGATAGGATTCATAAAATAAGGGGTAATTGTGATTTTTATGGTAATAATCTAAAAATTTCACTTCAAACTCACATGGATAATTGGGCATCAAAAATATTTGTTCATCCAACTGCATCATTTCTGCATCATGTAATTCTGTTTCTAATTCATCACAATATAGTATTGACTCTTTATTTAACGCTTTCATCTTTTTCCTCTATTTCTTTTAATTTCTTTGCGATTGCGGCAATCACAGGTACGGTTACACTATTACCAGCTTGTTTATAGAGCTGACTATTACTAGAGACTTTTCTAGCAGCTTCAAAAGCCCAATCAGGAAATCCCTGCAGGCGGAAACACTCTTTAGGGGTGATTCGTCGTATTCTCAAACGGTAAAATTGTCCATCTATTAAGACACCGGCTACATGGTAAACTTGCTTATCTTCTCCTTCATAGCTAGCCACTACTACTCCCATTTGACCACTAGTTGTCAAAGTATTAGCTATACCTTTTCCAACTCTACCACGACGATACTGAGAACTTGGTCTTTCCAAATTGATTGAATCTCCTATTTCTGCTTGAGCATATCCTTTTTTCGTTGCCTCTCGGACTTTTAGAAATTGGATTGGTTCTGGAATCAGTATTTTGGGGATTTTATCTCCACCTTGCATCGTAGTCAGTGTTGGAGATAGCCCCTCACTTCCATAGACGCGACCAGTTTCCTTAAAGCTAGTTGGTAAATCTCCAACAACGACAATACCATGGCGATCCTGAGTATTTAAAGTAAACATTGGCTCTTGATTATCCTTGAAACTTCTACCCTTTTGTCTTTTTTCTAATCTGTCTGGTGTCATACAAGGAATCGCAACTTTAAATCCTTCTCCTTTTCCACGAACTAAGGTTGGCGCAAGACCTTCTGAATAATAGACTTTACCACTCATTCCACTTTTTGATGGATTCAAATTCCCTAATATTTTTAAAGTCTCAGAGTTAGTTGCTTGACCTTCTCGTCTGAAAGGAAATAAGAGTCTGGTACCTCTCTTTCTAGAATGTCCGATAATAAACACCCTCTCTCTGTTTTGGGGAACGCCAAAATTCTTACTGTTAAGCACCTGCCACTCAACATCAAACCCCAATTCATCAAGCGTGGTAAGGATTGTGGTGAACGTCCGTCCCTTATCGTGATTGAGTAGGCCTTTAACATTTTCAAGAAAAAGAAAACGTGGTTGGATTTGTTTGGCCGCTCGAGCAATTTCAAAGAATAAAGTGCCTCTAGTATCTTCAAATCCCAATCGTCTTCCTGCGATTGAAAATGCTTGACAAGGGAATCCCCCACAGATGACATCGACTTTCCCTCTAAGTTTTTTAAATTCGTCATCTGAAACATCTCGTATGTCATGAAATTCAATTTCTCCTTCCGTTTGAAAAATGGACTTATAAGATTCTCTAGCAAATTTATCAATCTCACAAAATCCAATACACTCATGTCCAACACTTTCCATTCCTAGTCGAAAACCCCCGATACCTGAAAATAAATCAATAAATCTCATTTCTTTATCACCCCTTTCTGATCGACTACCATTATCAAAACTGTCACTCCACTTGAAATGACAATAAGCATAACTAATATCCACTCGATTGGCGACATTTAACCACCTCCTTTTCTAACACGGTTATTCCAAACAGAATACAAGCCATTAAACACAAATTCAGCAAGTACTTCCGCTCGTCTAACAAAGTGAACATTATCTAGAGCATACTGATAGATTCTTTCAAAATCAGTCATAGCAATTTCACTGGCTGTTTCAGAAAAACCTTCTCGTCTAAATTGATCTTGTACCAATCCCCAAATATAATCTCGATCATATTTTGTGACCTTTTCTACTTTTCTTTTCAAAATAGGTTGAGTATTCCTATCCTCCTCATCCTCAATAAATAAAGAATCAGTCTCACTATATTTAGTCTCACTAACTTCAGTCTCACTAGGGGCTAAATGTGAGACGGGGGCCGTTTCATTTTCAACCTGCCCTAGTCTTTTTTTAACACTAGGCCTGTTTGAACTAGCTACTGGGGTAGAAGATAATTCCCCTAAATAAATCTTATTAGCAAGTCTCCCTTTCTCACTTGAAGACTGTTGAACTTCGTCAATTAAGTCATATTCTTTAAGAGTTTTTTTTATGGACAGTAATTTGGACTTCGAACAACCTAACAGCTTCATCAGTTTAGAATTAGAAAATACTAAATAGACCGCCCCTTCTTCATCTATCCATCCACGACTGAGAGATAATTCTAAACGATCTTTTAAAATAGAATAAGCTACCTTTACTTCTAGTTTCATATCCAAATATTTCTCGTCCTCAAAAAGAATTTTAGGTAATTTATAATACCGTTCTGAAGTTTGGTATTGATTTGCGGTAATTCGTTTCATAGCGCTCCTCCTAGCTCTTTGAGTATTAAATCTCCACTTGATTCCAATCGAACCAAGCCATTTTTTTCTAATTCAGCCATAAGAGAGATGGCTTCAACAATGTCAATTCCCATTTCACGTACTAAAAATGAAATGACAATATAGCGTGATGATTGTAATTCTTTTGTCATTTTCCCTCCTGAAAATAAAAAAAGGAGAACAATATATAATTGTTCTCTCTTTAGATAAATATTTATTGTTGTATTCATTTTTCCGATGCGCAAACGACATCTACAAATACATATACATCTATGTGCCTTTTTAGGACTTTTTTGACGTCAAAATTGCCTTTATCTACAAAGACAAAATGCTTGTAAAATAGCTTAAAATCAAGGATTTTCACCCTTTTTTTCGTTGTAGCAACACTACACACTCCACGTGATGCGTCTGCGGAAATAAATCCACTGGCTGGACTTTCTTCAGTTCATAGCCCTGTCCTTGATAGAGTTTGATATCACGCGCCATGGTGGCAGGGTTGCAGGAGATATAGACAATCCGCTGGGGTTCCATGCTGACACTGGAAGTGATAAAGCTCTCTGTCAAGCCCTTGCGCGGCGGATCGACTAGGATGACATCCGCCTTGACTCCCTGATTCAGCCAAGTTTGGATGGCTTTTTCTGCAGGGGCGCAAACATAGCTAGCACTGGTGATGCCGTTGAGCTCTGCGTTTCGCTGACTATTTTCCACGGCCTCAGGAATAACTTCAACTCCATAGACCTGCTGGACTCGGTCAGCCAGCGACAGGCCAATGGTGCCAATACCTGAGTAGGCATCCAGCACAATATCCTCTTTTTTAAAATCAGCAAAGTCAAAGGCCGTCTGATACAGCTTTTCTGCCATCTCAGTATTGACTTGGTAAAAAGCTGGCGCAGCAATCTGGAACTGCTTGCCCAGCATGCTGTCAGTAATGAAGTCTTGGCCGTAGAGTGTCCGAAATTCCCGACCGAAAATAGCATTGCCCGGCTGGTCGTTGATATTTTGCATGATAGACTTAATTGCTGGGAAAGCTTCTGTCAAGCGCTCAATTAACTGCTCCACTCGAAAAATCTTAGACCGGTTGGTCACCAAAATCACCATGATTTCACCCGAATTGTGGCCACGGCGAACAACCAGATTGCGGATCAGGCCAGTGCCCTCCTTCTCATCGTAAGGCTTGAGGGCAAAGCGGCGTAGCAAGTCACGTACAAAAACGATGACTTGGTCAATGATTGGATCCTGAATATAAAAGTCCTCAATCGGCAGGAGGTCATGGGAATTTTTACGGAAAAAGCCGGTTTCCAGCTGACCATTGACACGGCGAACTGGCACTTGGGCTTTATTACGGTAGGCCAGTGGCTGATCCATGCCCAGTGTTTCCAGCACTTCTACATCCGAAATGCCAGCGATTTTATAAAGGCAATCCTGCACCTGCTTGCCTTTAAAAGCTAGTTGAGCTGGGTAGGCCAAGTGCCCCAAATCAGCAATTCCAGTCCGCAGATAGGCCAAGTCGACATGCTCATTGCGCTGGTCAGACTTATTCACAAATTCCTCAACTCGGCCAAAGCCGATCTTTTTGTTGACCTTGAGGACACGCATGCGAATCACTTCACTCGGCAGGGCATTTTCAATGAAAAAGACGCGGCCGTCTACCTTGGCTACACCCGCTCCCTCATGACTCAGATCTACAATTTCTACTTCAATAATATCGTTCTTTTTTAACATTTCTTTACTTTCTAATCAATCCTGCACTCAACTACAATTATACTAAAGCAGGGAATCACAGGATTTCTACTGTTTATTTCTTTCTTCCTATTGGAAAATATGTTCACATTTCTGCTCTGCTATTTTCCAAAAAGAAAGGGAAGAGACAAAATCCGCCACTTCCCATTATATCATAAGAGCCCTATCTTAAGCCCATTTGTTTCAATCTTTCTTTATAGGCTTCAAAATCAATCAAGAGTCCTTGTCCACCATACATATCATAGGTATCCGTCCAGTCGCCCAGTTCTGGTACGGTGAGGCGCTCTATCCCATTGCGTGAATCGAGCACCAAGGATAAGCCTTGTGACCAAATAAAACTCTGAGGTACATTGGTCGAGGTCAAGGCAAAGACTTTTCCTAATGCTTCAGATCCTGTAAAAAGCTTCGTAGGGTCTTTTATCTGCTGCATGATAGCAGTCAAAACTTCTTGCTGGCGACGTGTACGTCCAAAGTCACCCTCATCGTCCTTACGGAAGCGGGCATAGTTTAAGAGCGTCCGACCGTCCATGTGCTGACGACCAACCTTGATGGTTTGAGTAGGAACCACTCCATCCTTCATGTTCAAATCATCTGGAACTTCCACTTCTGTGACTTTTTCCCCATCAATGGTCGAAAATTTAGCATCCATAAATACACCATTTGGAAAGAGGGTGTCAATTGCAGTCGCAAAGGTGTTAAAGTCCACTAGAGCATAGTATTTAATGTCAATATCAAAGTTATCTTTCAAAGCTTGACGAACTGCCTCAGCTCCACGATGATTGTCTTGTTCACCAAAAGTATAGGCGGAGTTCAATTTTTGATCATAATAATCATCATCCGTCGGCTCCGTGTAGGAATTGCTGACGCCGTCAATATGAATCAAGGTATCACGCATAAAGCTAACCAACTTCATTTTATGATCTTTATTGCCAACGTTTAAGACCATAATTGAATCGGTCCGAGTCTCCGTTGAATTTTCTCCAATTCGGCCATCCGTCCCTAAAACAAGAATATTGATCCCATCTCGAGCATCATGACCATCAAAGTACTCAACATCAGCCGCTTTAAGATTTCCTGGTCTCGCTGTATTTAAGCCTTTGAAAAACATAAAGAGCATGCCAGAAACAACCAAAAGCACAAAAATGAGGAGCCACATCAGCACGCGCTTCGGACGAATTTTTTTGTAGGTTCTCGGAGTTTTCTGAGTTGATTTTTTCGCTTCTTGCTTTGAAGAAGCTCGGGAATTCTTTTGACTTCTGCTAAGAGAACCTTTACCCGGGTATTTGGGTAACAAACCGGATGAATCCGCCATCGGATCTTCTGATAAAGCGTGCACGGTCTGCTTGGTAGACGCCTTTTGCGCAGCATCTGGCCGTCCTTTCGACTTTTGGCGGAGGTAATTATACTCCTCTTTTTCATGTTCGTTAAGATAGTAATAGTTTGTATGGAGATAATCCAGCCTTAACTGCTCGTGTCGACTCAGATTTTCTGTTTCTCTCATCTCTGCTCCAATCTATAATCCTGAATTTGAAAAACGGGATAACTGCCTAGAATTTTAAAGGTGATACCAAGTGTAGCAAGCTCTTGGTAAGCAAAATCCACTAATTCTTTCCGTTCATTATCAATATCAATAATAAAGAAATATTCCCCTAGGGCTGTTTTAAGAGGGCGACTTTCAATCTTTGTCAGGTCAATGCCACGCCAAGCAAAAGTTGATAGTGCCTTATACAATGCACCGGGCAGATTATCCGGTAAGGTCAGAGCCAAACTTTGCTTTTCCTCTTGCTTTACAAGCTTAAGAGCAGGGGTGGTTTGCCCTAAAATCCAGAAACGAGTGAAGTTTTCCTCCATTTCCTGAATATCCTGAGCCACCACTTGCAGACCATACTCAACTGCCGCGGTCCGCGTTGCAATAGCCGCAAAAGGTTGGTCAGGATGCTCTGCTACAAAGCGAGCCGCATAGGCTGTACTAGCTGTAATTTCTATTGCTGCTTCTGGATAATGCTGGCGAATATAGCCTTTTCCCTGAGCAAGCGCCTGAGGATGGGAAAAAACTTTCTCAATGGGCTTGTCCAAACTGGTCGCCAATAACTGCTGCTTAATGGGCTGAATAATCTCTGCTACCGCTTGAATCTCAGCCTGATGGAAAAGATAATCCAAGGTCTCATGGACACTTCCTTCAATCGAATTTTCCACGGGAACAACTGAATAATCCACCTCTTTCCCTTCATAGGCCTTCATCACTTCTGTGATGTTTTGATAGGGCACCAAGTCTGCTTGGGGAAAGGCTTCTTGGGCAACATGGTGGGAAAAAGATCCCTTGGGTCCTAAAAAGGCTACTTTCATTGAATTTCCTCAATAATTTCTTGTGGCGTTTTTCCTACCACGTCAATTGTTTGTGTCGCGACCGCCTCATAGAGAGCCTGCCGTTGTTCAAAAATCTCTTGCAAATCTGCCTTGCTCTTTGTCAGATACAAGGGGCGCTGATTTTCCTGATCTCCCTCAATCCGACGAAAGAGGGTCTCAAAGTCAGACTTCAGATAAATATTTTGGGGATTTCGGGCCAATAAGTCACGATTTTGGGAGCTCAAGACAACGCCGCCTCCCGTAGAAAGCACGACATCCTGCTGGATACACTCAGCCAAGACTTCAGCTTCAATTTTCCGAAAGGCTGGTTCACCATATTGAGCAAAATATTCTTGGATGGACATGCCGATTTTTTGGACAATCAGCTCATCCATATCCAGAAAATCTGCTGACAAGGCTCTCGCAATCGTTGATTTTCCCGCTCCCATGAAGCCAAGTAAAATCTTAGCCATTCACCAAGTCCTCCAAGTCTGAAAAGAAGCTTGGATAGCTGGTATTGATAGCCTCTGCCCGCTCCAGCTCCACCTCTCCATCCGAAACTAATAGGGCCGCAATGGCTGCCATCATTCCAATACGATGATCGCCGAATGTATTGATGGTTGCACCATGGAGAGGCGTTTTTCCATCGATAATCATGCCATCTGCTGTGGGAGTTATAGCTGCTCCCATGCTATTTAAAGCATCTGCGACAACCTGAATCCGATCGGTTTCTTTGACTTTTAACTCCTCGGCATCTCGGATCACCGTTCTGCCCTCAGCTTGAGTCGCTAAAAGGGCAATAATCGGAAGCTCGTCTATCAAGCGCGGGATAATTTCTCCGCCAATCTCCGTTCCCTTCAGCTCAGAAGTCTCAACGGTAATCGTAGCGGATTTAGCCACCTCATCTATATTAGAAAGGGTCATCTTACCGCCCATGGCCTTGATAACATCAAGAATCCCCGTCCGAGTGTCATTGATTCCCACATTTTCAAGGACGATTTTAGAATGGGGCAGAATCAAGCCTGCAACCAGCCAGAAGGCTGCGCTGGAAATATCACCAGGCACTCTCACTGCTTGCCCTGTAAAGGTCTGTCCACCCTGCACACGGATTTCCTTGCCCTTGACCTCAATCTGACCACCAAATTGGACAATCATATCCTCTGTATGGTTACGGGTGATTTCCTTTTCAATAATGACGGACTCGCCTTGAGCCTGTAAAGCTGCAAAAATCAAGGCTGATTTGACTTGAGCGGAAGCTACTGGCAGCTGATAATGGATAGGCTTTAAATCTTTTCGGCCATGAATGTGTAGTGGCGGTAAATCTCGTTCTGTCTGACCCCAAATATCCACACCCATTTGACTAAGAGGCAGGGTTACCCGATCCATCGGACGCTTGGACAAACTATCATCGCCAAACATCTCTGCTGCAAAATCCTGACCTGCCAAGACACCCGAAATCAAGCGGATAGAGGTTCCTGAATTTCCCATGTCAAGTTTATTGTATGGCGCCTTGAGACCATCAAATCCAACACCGTGGATCTTAACAGTCTTTCCATCATCCTCTATCTTGACGCCTAAATCGCGAAAGACCTGCATCGTAGAAAGGACATCCTCACCTCTCAAAATATCGTGAACCACTGTAAGGCCTTTGGCCAAGCTTCCGAACATAATCGAACGGTGACTGATTGATTTGTCGCCTGGCACACGGATGCGACCATTCAGGCCTTTTGCCTCTGTTCTTAACTTCATAGATGCCCCTTTCAATTGCTACTAACTTCTATTTTATCATAAAAATAGCAATTTTCTAAAAAATTCTTGTATTCATTCCGACTTCTTCCTTCTTTCTACTTTTCTACATGATAAAAGAGGCTGCGACAATCGTCTCTCAGCCCCCCTTTATTCCTTGTCAACCCCCCGAGAGTGCCAGATTCTCACTCTAGTCATTCTCTGATTTAGCCATTATTTGTGTCCTAAATGCTTATCAATCTCATCCATAATCCGCCCCATCACATAGCTAATCTGCAGATTGCGACCAATCAGAATGGCCCAGAAAATAGCCATCAGATAGTTCTCAGACATGATTGCTTCATTAAAAAAATATGTTTCTAGGGCTGTAAAAACCGCCATTACTATAAATTGTCGTCTATTCATTCTTCCATTATAGCATGAAAAATCATAAAAATCTAAATTCAATCATCTTGCACGGTGATTTTTTCCGCTAGAAAATCAAAGCCTTCTGGTATCAAACTTTCTTCCTGCTTTTCAGCTGCTTCTGCTTTATTGCCGCGACTTCTAGCTGAAAATTCTGCCCGAATCTGAGTCCAGTCCTCTAGGGAAATAGCCAGAATATCTGGTGAAAAGCCAGCAACATTACTCAGCAGATTTCCAAACATGGTATTGAGATTTTCTCTTTTCATGGTCTGCTCAGCGTTGAAATGAGACTCAAAGGCCAAAATGGCATGGTTTTCATTGGCTGCGACTGGTTGCGAACCAATGAGCAGCGCCTTGTCCGCTCCTGCCAGACTCTCGATAATTTCACCCCAAGCATTTTGCAGCTTAGTCAAATTGCTGCGAGCCAATTCAGGATTTTCCACTGCCTCTTCCAAGATAGCATTGACCTTATTGCGGTCTACTCGATAAGTCTTAGCCTTCTGAGATCGTGCCTCCGATTTCTTAGCTGCTGGAGCTGGCTGACTGCCGACATTGGCTAATTGTTGCTTAAGCTCTTGGATTTCCTGCTTGAGATTAGACAGTTCCTCTACCAAGTTGTCAGGAATCTGATCCGAGCTTGCTTTTTCCTCAGCCAGTCGAATGGTCATCATTTCTGTATAAATCTTAGGTTGCAGGCTATTCTTGATGTCTGCTAGACTCTTAGTCGCCGTCTTAATCATAGCAAAGAGAGTCTCCTGTGGTGTCTTAAGATTTTCCAGAAAGAGCTCGCTGGCATGAGTATTCTCCCCGCCAGTTTTGACAATAATCAAGTCACGCAGATATTGCAGGAGGTCCGTCACAAAACGAGCCATGTTTTTACCGCTATCAAAAATCAGATTGAGATTATCTAAGGCTGTGACTGCGTCATGCGCAATCAAGGCTGCTACATAGGCATCCAAGGCTCCCAAGCTGATCGAGCCTGTAATCTCTTCAGCAATGTCTGTAGTCAAACGATTTTCCTGAGTTAAGCTAAGAGCCTGATCGAGGATAGACAGGGCATCCCGCATACCACCCTCAGCTCGACGGGCAATAATCTGCACACCTTCTTGCTCAAAATCAATGCCTTCCTGCTCCAGAATCCACTCAATATGACCAATGATGTCCTGCGTCTTGATAGACTTAAACTCAAATCGCTGAACACGAGAAAGAATGGTCGCTGGAATCTTATGCAGCTCTGTCGTCGCTAGGATAAAGACCACATTTTCGGTTGGCTCTTCCAAGGTCTTGAGCAAGGCGTTAAAAGCACCTGTCGAGAGCATATGCACCTCGTCAATGATATAGACCTTATGCTTGGCCATACTAGGTGCATAGGTAGATTTATCCCGAATATCACGAATCTCATCTACCCCATTATTAGAAGCTGCGTCAATTTCGATAACATCTTCAAGGCTTCCCTCAGTAATGGCCTTACAAATATAGCAGTCATTGCAGGGCTCGCCGTCCTTTTGATTCGGACAATTCATAGCCTTGGCAAAAATCTTGGCAACACTAGTCTTCCCTGTTCCACGCGGACCAGAAAAGAGATAGGCATGGCTGATTTTGCCTTGCTCCACAGCCTGCCGCAGAGTGGTAGCCACTACTTGTTGCCCAACCAGCTGACCAAAGGTCTGACTGCGGTACTTTCGATATAAAGCTTGATACATTAGGCTTTTTCTCCAAACATTTCAAAATTCCAAGTCGTTTTTTCAAGCAAAATCTGGACGAACTTTTCCAGATATTCCTGATCTACCTTATCATAATCACCCGTCAAGGCTGAGTCCAAATCCATCACACCCAGTAGGCGACCGTCTTTTACCATGGGCACCACAATCTCGCTCTTAGCCCTACTATCACAGGAGATATAGTTGGCATGCTGGGTCACATCATCTACGATAATCGTCTGCTCTTTCTCAGCGGATTCCCCGCAAACACCCTTGCCTAGCGCAATGTGAACACAGGAAACACCGCCCTGAAAAGGTCCCAGAATCAGCTCGCTCCCATCAAAAAGATAGAAACCAGTAAAAACCGAATGAGGCAGGGCTTGATTAAGCAGGGCGCTAGCATTAGAAAGATTGGCCAAAGCATTGGTCTCGCCCTCCAACAAGGCTTCTAGCTGAGTCAATAACAGTTGATAATTTGAAATTTTTTCCCTTTTATTCATACTTTCTATTATATCAAAAAGCCCGTCCTACAGAAGAAAAAATCAAAACTTTTTAGCTTCTTTTCTAGTTCGAACTTCAAGTTGAAAAATATTTTCTTATTCTGACCGCCACAAAGGATAGTCCTAAGCTTCATCTTTCCTGCTCAAAATATAAGAGGCTGAGATTATCCATCCCAGCCTCTGATGCTATAGAAACGCAAGTCATGCTCAACTCATCTTTTTACAGCCATCCCATAAAGCGGATAAGGTACATATTTAGTCGCACCTGACGCGAATAGTAGTAATTTCCACCATTAATATAAAGCTTAGGTCCGTAAAAAATAGAAAGTATATTATAGTATGAATAGGTTTTTCCAGTCACATTGCCAAGACTCGGAGCAACCACTTCTTTTGAGTATTTTTTTGCAAGCTCGAGCGTATTCTCGCCGCCATTTTGCGCAACATAGTCGATATAAGCCTGGCCGAAATTGTAGGCCTGAACTGCCGTCCAGACATCCACCTTTTTCTCGCTGGCCAACTCTAGATTGTCCGATAAAGTCTGAATACCTTGCCGGACACTTTCTTTATTGTCTGTAATCGAATTGATTTCGCCTGTTGCACTCTCACTAGACTGCATGAGGTCGTTGTTTCTTCCCTTGGTTTCTGTGTAGATCATGGCTAGGACTAGCTCTTCATTGGCCGCCGTATCCTGCTCGTCCAGTACTTCTCTAACCAAGTTTTGATAGGTCATAACCTGCTTAACATCACGATGGACTTGATAGCCTTTTATCGCAATGGCAGCCAGAATGATGACCAAAATCAATCTTCTGATAAATTTAAACATTATTTACTTTGTATATCCTCGATATTTTTGATGAGAATAGAATAGGTCCCGTTGTCGTTCTGGATAAATTCCACGGATTCAGCATCCTGATAAACATTATTGGGAACGATTAGCTCTATTCCATTAGAGAGGGATAATTTTTGATTTTCGAACTTCTTTTTCTGGCGACTGCTGTCAATCTCATCAAACTTGATTGGCTCTGGCACAGTTTCCTTAACTTGGTCAATAAAGGTAAGTCTGGCTGTCAGATTGCTGTCAAACAGCTCGTCCGCCAACTTTTCAGGAGACAATTCGTCGTTTTCTTCCAGATTTTTGAAAATGCTGGATTTGACCTTAGACTGGAACTGAAAGTCGTCTGTGTTAAAGCTTTCAGCAATCTTTTGAGCCGTTTTTTCCAGAGTTTTGATAGATTTTTTTGGTGAAATCTTGGGACTGACCTGCAAGATATTGTCAGAAAAATAGTTGAGGAAGGCACCATTGTACTTGATACGCTTTTCAATCAGATGGTACTTGCGAGACTGGAGATTGATGACCAAAGCCTCGTCCGCCCCCGTACCAAAGCCAGGCAGATTGTTCTGCGTCAGCTTGATAGGATTGTCTACCTCGCCACCCAAGTGGGTCAAGGTTTCCCGCAGCGCAATCCGCAGAAAAGCAAAATGCTCCACGCCTTCCTTGTCAAACTGGACGAAAATCAGATCGTTGGTTTTCTGGTTTTCACTGACCGAAAACTCCTCCTGCCAAAGCTTAGCCACTGTCACGGATGTTTCCAGTAAGTCGTCTGAAAGCTGGGCTAAAAAGACATTATCAGGTTCGAAAATGCCTGTTTTAGCCTCGTCTGAATAGACCCGTTCGATTTTCTTACGCAAGTATTCCTCAATCTTTGGAGTAATGTTGAGAAACTTATCCGCCAGCAGCAAGTCCGTATCAGCTGGACTGAATTGATGAATGATGGCCTTTTTTATGTAAATGTCCATCTTAGTTCAAACCTTCATAGAGCGGAAAAGCATCCGTCAATTCACGAACTTCCGCTCGCACTTGGTTCAGCACCGCTTCGTTTTCAGCGTTTTCCAGAGCCTTGATAATAAGCTCAGCCACCTTGATACTTTCTGTGACACCAAAGCCTCGAGCTGCAATGGCTGCTGTACCGATACGAATGCCACTGGTCTTGAATGGTGACAAAGTCTCGTAAGGGATGGAGTTTTTATTGAGCGTAATGTTGACCTCATCCAAGAGATTTTGCGCTACTTTCCCATTTTCTACAACCTTAGTAACATCCACCAAGAAAAGGTGATTTTCAGTACCATCAGAAATCACGCGGAACTTGTCATGCTGACGGAAGACCTGCGCCATAGCTTGAGCATTATCCAAAATTTGCTGAGCATAAACCTTGAAAGCTGGGGCAAGCACTTCTTTAAAGGCCACTGCTTTGGCTGCAATGACGTGTTCCAATGGTCCACCCTGAATACCTGGAAATATAGCTGAATTGATTTTCTTAGCCAAGTCTTCATCATTTGTCAAGATCAAGCCACCGCGAGGGCCGCGCAAGGTCTTGTGGGTTGTCGTAGTTGTGATGTCCGCATAAGGCACAGGGCTTGGATGGAGACCTGCAGCAACCAAACCAGCTATGTGAGCCATATCGACCATCAGCTTGGCATCGACCGCATCAGCGATTTCACGGAATTTTGAAAAGTCGATGATATGAGAATAGGCTGAAGCCCCCGCCACAATCAGCTTAGGCTGAACTTCTTTGGCTTGCTTGAGGATAGCATCAAAGTCCAGTAATTCTGTTTCTGGATCAACGCTATAGGATACAAAATTGTAGGTTTGACCAGAGAAGCTGACTGGAGCACCGTGAGTCAAGTGACCGCCCGCAGACAAATCCATGCCCATCACTGTGTCGCCTGGCTCAATCAAAGCCATATAAGCTGCACAATTGGCCTGACTGCCTGAGTGAGGTTGCACATTGGCAAATTTGGCACCAAAGATTTCCTTGGCGCGCTCAATAGCCAAGCTCTCCACAACATCCACTACGTCTGTTCCACCATAATAGCGACGACCTGGGTAGCCTTCAGCATATTTATTTGTCAAAATAGAACCTTGAGCCGCCATAACAGCTTTAGAAACGACATTTTCTGAAGCGATCAGCTCGATATTATGTTGCTGACGCTCTTCCTCATTGGCAATGGCATCCCAGAGTTTTTGGTCAAATGCTTTGTAGTCTTCTTGGTCAAAAATCATAAAGTGTCTCCTTCTTTTGAGAAAATAGGGCGCTAGGCTCCTAATAGTTAAAATGTTATATCATTTACTTGGGCGAGAATATCCTCGCGAGTGATGGCACCCTGACGCAGAATACGTGCCTTTTCTCCAGATAAATCCAGAATAGTTGAATCCTGACCTGTCAGAGCAGTATCATCTTCTACTCCCGAGACCTCCTCTTGAAAATCCATCATAATCTGCTGGAAAGAAGTTCCACTAGCTTTTCCAGAAAGATTGGCGGATGGACCAATCAAGGGACCGTACTTGCGAATCAAGTCCAGCGTAACTGGATGCTTAGGAATCCGAAAACCTACGGTTTCCATACCTGAGTTGATCCAAGCAGGCACTCGATCATTGGCTTGGAGGATAATAGTCAGCGGCCCAGGTAGAAAGGCTTGATAGACTTGTTCCAGATAGCTGGGCTGGTTCTTGGAAAAGGCATAAATATCTTCCAAGCTAGCCACATTGAGATTGAGAGCTTTGTCACGCGGTCGTCTTTTTAATTCGTAGACTCGCTCAACCGCCTCTTCATTCAAAGCCTGTGCAAAGAGGCCATAAACAGTTTCTGTCGGCAGGACAACTGCTCCGCCTGCTGCCAGAGTATTTTCTATCTTATCCATTGTCCATCGCCACCATTCTATCTTTGCCAAATTGATCTTTCAAGACTCGGATTCGTTTTTGGGGAAAAGATTTTTTCAGCAATTCCCTGACGCCATCTCCTTGCTTGTAACCAATTTCCAGATAAATTTTTCCTTTTTCTGTCAGATAGTCTCCTGCCTGCTCTGCTATTTTCCGATAGACGGCATAGCCATCTTCCTCCGCAAAGAGGGCCATATGAGGCTCTGAGGTCAAAACATTAAGTCCAACTTCATCCTTATCTGCTTCTGAAATATAGGGTGGGTTGGACACGATGATGTCAAATGTCCCGCTAATCGCTTCCATGCAATCGGATTGGACAAAGGCAAGATCAAGCCCACAGGACTGGGCGTTTTCTGCCGCCAAGGCAAGAGCATCTTCTGAGAGGTCAGAAGCAGTAATCTGCCAATCTGGACGGCTATTTGCCAGCGCAAGAGCGATGGCTCCGCTACCCGTTCCGATATCCAAGACTGACAAGGATTTTTCAGGATTCTCCGACAAAATCAGCTCCACCAGTTCCTCTGTCTCAGGCCTTGGAATCAGAACTCGCTCATCAACCTTGAGAGTCAAGCCGTGAAAGTCACTGCTCCCAATGATATACTGGGCTGGCTTATGAGCGAGCAGCTGCTCATGAATTGCTTTCAGCTGGTCACGATCTTCCTGATTAACCTCTGCCTGAAGCTTGAGAACAAAATCGGTAAAGGAGAGCTCATTGAGAGCTCGATAAACGAAAGACAGGCTTTCCGCTTCTTCTCCCGCTACTACCAGCTCCTGCTCTAGCTCAGCTAAATATTGAGCTAGGGTCATTATTTATTCAGCTCTTCTAGTTTTTGCGTTTGGTCATAGAGCACCAAGGCATCTACAACTTCATCCAATTTACCAGACAAGATGGTATCTAGCTTTTGCAGGGTCAAGCCGATACGGTGGTCTGTGACACGGTTTTGTGGGAAGTTATAAGTACGAATCCGTTCTGAACGGTCACCAGTACCAATGGTTGACTTACGCTCCGCGTCTTGCTCGTCTTGGGCAATTTGCGCAAAGTGGTCAGCCACACGCGCACGGATAATTTTCATCGCCTTCTCACGGTTCTTCTGCTGGGTACGTTCTTCCTGCATCTCCACCTTGATATTGGTTGGTAAGTGAACGATACGAACGGCAGTCGCAACCTTGTTGACGTTCTGTCCACCAGCACCAGATGCGTGGTAGATGTCCACACGAAGGTCTTTGGGATCAATATCGTATTCTACTTCTTCGATTTCTGGCATGACCAGAACTGTGGCTGTTGAAGTATGAACACGGCCTTGACTTTCTGTCACAGGGACCCGTTGCACGCGGTGAGCACCTGATTCATACTTGAGTTTAGAGTAAACAGATTGCCCTGAAACCATGGCCACTACTTCTTTGAAACCACCGACACCGTTCATTGAGGCTTCCATGACTTCAAAACGCCAGCCTTGGGCTTCCGCATACTTCTGATACATCGTCAGCAAATCTCCAGCAAAAAGCGCCGCTTCATCTCCACCAGCTGCTCCACGGATTTCAAGGATGATGTTCTTGTCGTCGTTTGGATCTTTTGGAAGGAGCAAAATTTTCAGTTTTTCTTCGTATTCTTCTTTTTCAGCCTTGGCATCTTTGAGTTCTTGCTTGGCCATTTCTTCCAAGTCCGCATCTCCGCCAGATTCCTTAATCATCTCTTCGGCATCAACGATGTTTTGAAGGACTTGTTTGTACTCACGGTAAGCTGTTACCGTATCACGAGTAGAAGCCTCTTCCTTTGAAAGTTCCATGAAACGCTTGGTGTCTGAGACCACATCAGGGTCACTGAGCAATTCTCCAAGCTCTTCATAGCGGTCTTCCACTGCCTGTAACTGGTCATAAATATTCATCTTTGTAATCTATCTCCTTGATTTTCTAATTCATTCTACTTAATGGGTGGATTGAAATAATGCTTGCGGCAAACAGAAATATAGGTCTCATGGCCACCGATTTTAATCTGTTCGCCATCATAGACAGGTTTCCCATTATCCGTCCGCAAAACCATAGTTGCTTTTTTAGAGCAATATTGGCAAATAGTCTTGATTTCGTCAATCTTATCAGCCAGGAGCAAGAGATGCTTGGAACCTTCAAAGAGTTCATTGCGAAAGTCATTTTTCAGACCAAAAGCCATGACTGGAACATCCAGCTCATCCACCACCCTAGCCAAATCATAGACATGATGACGTTTCAAAAACTGAGCCTCATCAATCAAAACGCAGTAAGGCTTTTCAGGCAGGCTTTGAATATAGCCAAAAATATCTGTCTGGTCCTCGATTGCCATCGCAGCTCGCTTCATGCCGATACGGCTGGAAACAACGCCAAAGCCATCACGTGTATCGACAGCTGAGGTCATGATTACTACGCTTTTGCCCTGCTCTTCGTAGTTGTGGGCCACTTTCAAAATTTCAATGGTCTTGCCCGAATTCATTGTGCCATATTTATAATATAACTGAGCCATTTATTCTTACATTCTCTCTAAGTATTGTCTTTCTAGGACTTTCAGCACTGTCCACAAACTCTGCTGGAAAGACCGACCGTACTTCCTATTATTTTACCACAATTCACTATTCTTTAAAACCTAATTTGTGATAAAATAAGATTAGCAAAAGAAAAGGAGAAATCATATGCCATTTGTAAGAATTGATTTATTTGAAGGCCGCAGCTTGGAACAAAAGAAAGCTTTGGCTAAGGAAGTCACCGAAGCCGTTGTCAGAAATACTGGCGCACCTCAGTCTGCTGTCCATGTCATCATCAACGACATGCCAGAAGGCACTTACTTCCCTCAAGGTGAAATGCGAACAAAATAAAATCAAAAGGGCTGAGATAATAACTCAGCTTTTTTGATTTTATGATGAAAACGCTCAGCGTCGCTTCTTTTGGATATAATTCAATCGCAGTTGGTAGAGGATTGCACTCACGACCAAACTCGCAATCAGTCCAATCCAGTAACCATACGGTCCCAAGTCCGTAGCCTGATCTAAAAACAAGCCCAGGGGCAAGGAAACGCCCCAGTAAGCTAGCAAGCCTAAGTAAAATGGTGCCTGAGTATCCTTATAACCTCGCAAAATTCCTTGCAAAGGAGCGGCAATCGTATCAGCCAATTGGAAAAAGAGGCTAAAGGTCAGAAAGATTGAGGTCAGACGAATAAACTCTGGATCAGAGCCATAAAGACTGGCAACCTTGTCTCGGAAAATATAGAGAAAAATCAAAGTAAAGACCGCAAACCCAGATGCTACAATTCTCCCCAAAGTGCAATACTTTTTCACATCGTCAAGTCTTTCAGCCCCCAGCTCATAAGAGACGATAATGGCCATAGCTGTAGAGATACTCATAGGAAAAGCATACATTAAGTTTGAAAAATTCATGGCAGCCTGATGGCTAGCAATAATCAAAGAAGAAAATTTTGACATCACTAGTCCGACGATTGAAAAGATGACAACTTCGGCAAAGACTGTCCCTCCTATTGGCAAGCCTAAGCGAAAACCTTCAGCCAAACCAGCTTTACTCAAGGGACGAATTTTCCAGAGTTGGTATTGGCGAACTTTAGGATGTTTGATGGCTAATAATAATGATATAAGTAATAAAACCCAATAAGCTAAAGAAGTGCCTAGTCCCGCACCAGCTCCGCCCATTTCCGGAAAACCAAAAGCTCCATAAATCAACACATAATTAAAGCTAGCATTCAAAGGTAGGAGCAAAAGCATCAAATACATAGAAAGCCGAGTCAGCCCCAAAGCGTCCAAGAGAGAGCGAATGACGCTAAAGAGCAAGAAGGGAATGATACCGATGGACAAGTACCAAAGATAATGCTGGGCCACATCTTTTACCAAAGGGTCTAAGCCTAGACGCTGCAAAACCAAAGGAGCACCCACAAATACCAGCGCAAATAAAATCAGCGATAAAGCCAAAGAAAGATAGATGAACTGATAAAAATCTGATGCAATTTTTTCATCTTTCCCCTGTCCCAAATGATGACCGATGATCGGTACCAAAGCAGACACAATCCCTGTTAGAAAAGAGAAAAATGAACCCCACAGACTGGTCGCCATAGAGACACCTGCCAGATGCAAGGTATCGTATTGGCCCGTCATGGTCGTGTCAACAAAGGAAGCCGAGAAATTTGCCAGCTGATAAATCAGGATGGGAAGAAAAATTGAGACAAACAAGCTTAGGCGTTGTTTCAAATGATAAGTCTGATACATGTTGAAGTCCTTTTTTTAATCTTCTTTTTTAACTATACTACAAGCCAGCTGAATAGTCAAAAGAGGCTGGGACAAAAGTCCTAGCCTCTCAATTGTCTTTGGATTGTCGAGCAAGACGCAGTGGTTGAGTGGGCTCTACTACGCTGATTTCATCAGCTTTTACAGCCCTACTCAACTGTGCGGAGGTGGGACGACGAAATCGAATTTTAACGAATTACCGATTTCTGTCCCACTCTCTTTCTTATTTATTTTTGCGATTTAAGATCGCGTTTAGGACAATGGCAATCAGACTAGCCATGACAATTCCGTTTGAGAAGAACATCTGAAGGCTGGTCGGTAAGCTGTTGAAAAGACTGCTACCATTGAGTCCGACACCTGCTGAGATAGAAATAGCTGCAATGAGGAAATTATGCTCGCTGTGCTCAAAGTCAACACGCGCTAAGATTTGCATCCCCTGAACAGACACAAAACCAAACATAACTAGCATGGCACCACCAAGAACTGGACTTGGGATAATTTGTGCCAAGGCTCCGAATTTTGGCAAAAGGCCGAGGAGAATCAGGAAGCCAGCCGCATAGTAAATCGGCAACCGCGTCTTGATACCAGATAATTTGACCAAGCCAACATTCTGAGAAAATCCTGTGTAAGGGAAAGTATTGAAGACACCACCCAGCAGGACCGCAAGTCCTTCTGCTCGATAACCATTTCGTAGGCGGGTGCTGTCAATTTTATCTTTCGTAATGTCAGAAAGCGCTAAGTATACACCCGTTGACTCTACTAGAGAGACCGTTGCGATGATACACATCATTACGATAGAAGAAAATTCAAACTTTGGTGCTCCGAAATAGAAAGGGGTTGGCACATGGACCAGCGGAGCCTGTGCGACGGGCGTCAAATCCACCAAGCCCATAGCACCTGCAATGCCCGTACCGACAATCAAACCAATCAAAATAGAGATGGATTTGATAAAACCTTTGGTAAAAATGTTAATCAAAAGAATAATCAGCACCGTCACAGCTGCTAGAATCAGACTTTGGGCGGTTGGCTTGTCTACATTATTTCCCATATTGCCAATGGCCACTGGAATCAAGGTCAGCCCAATGGTCGTAATGACCGAACCAGTCACAACTGATGGAAATAGATTAGCGATCTTTGAGAAAATCCCAGCGATCAGAACAACATAAATCCCGGATGCAATCAAGGCACCAAACATGGCACCACTACCGTGGCTCTGCCCAATGATAATCAAAGGAGCAACAGACTGGAAGGCTACGCCCAACACGACTGGCAGACCGATACCAAAATATTTATTTAATTGAAGCTGCAAGAGAGTTGCAACACCACACATAAAAATATCTGTCGAAATCAGGTAAGTCAGCTGCTCAGCCGAGTATCCCAGAGCCCCAGCAATCATAATCGGTACCAGAATGGAGCCTGAGTACATAGCCAACAAATGCTGCAAACCTAAAATGGCTGCCTGTGAATGTTTTTCTTCATTATAGTTCATCTTATAGATCTGCCTCTCTAAATACAACTTTTCCATTTTCAAATCGGTCAATTCGAGCCAAGGAAAGAACTGTTTGTCCTTGAGCCTCTAGCAAGCTTCGACCGTCTTGGAAGGATTTCTCAATCACGATTCCAACGGCTGCTACCTCAGCACCAGCTTCTTCAATGATTTTAATCAAGCCCTTGGCTGCCT
Source organism: Streptococcus cristatus ATCC 51100 (assembly GCF_000222765.1). Lineage (GTDB taxonomy): Bacteria > Bacillota > Bacilli > Lactobacillales > Streptococcaceae > Streptococcus > Streptococcus cristatus. The sequence goes on from NZ_AFUE01000006.1 coordinate 120,206, forward strand.
GACCATTTGCTAAGAAATCATCAACGACCAGGACCTTGTCACTTGACTCCAAAAACTTACTAGCGATGGAGACAGTCGAAGTGACCTGCTTGGTAAAGGAATATACTTCCGCCGTTAAAATCCCTTCAGTCATGGTGATGTTCTTAGACTTTTTGGCAAAAATCATTGGAACACCCAAGGCTTCCGCCGTATAGACAGCCGGTACAATCCCTGAAGCCTCAATCGTCACAACTTTTGTAATGCCTGCATCCCTGAAATGCTCGGCAAATACTTGTCCGATTTCTTTCATAAGCGAAAAATCAACCTGATGGGTCAGGAAAGAGTCAACTTTGAGAATATTTTCTCCTAAAACGTTGCCGTCTTGCAGAATTCTCTCTTCTAATTTTTTCATGTATCTCCTCTTAACATATCTTGGTTCAATAATGAAGAAAGGACCTGCCACGATAAGCAAGTCCTTTCTTTTAATGACAAATAGCCTGACACTAAAAGTACCAGAAAGTCATTAGACTCACTTATTGTTAGATGTTTGGCATCTTGTAGAGACCTTGCCCCAATCATTAGCAAGATAAATAAGTTATTCTATTTCATTAATGAGCATCGCCATTCCAGATGGAATTTTTAACGATGACATAGTCCACACGAGTTAGGCTATGCAAATCGCGACCTCCTGCATAGGAAATCGAGCTCTGCAAATCCTGCTCCATTTCAGTTAATGTGTCTTGCAAGTGACCCTTGGCCGGCAGCAAAATCTTCTTGCCTTCGACATTTTTATAAGCACCTTTTTGATACTCGGATGCAGAACCATAGTATTCTTTAAACTTATCACCGTCTACTTCAATGGTTTCCCCTGGGCTTTCAATGTGCCCGGCAAAGAGCGAACCAATCATGACCATGCTGGCTCCGAAGCGGATTGATTTGGCAATATCGCCATGCGTCCGAATCCCTCCGTCCGCAATAATAGGTTTGCGGGCAACCTTTGAACACCAACGAAGAGCAGATAACTGCCAGCCTCCTGTACCAAATCCAGTCTTGACTTTGGTAATACAAACCTTGCCTGGTCCAATGCCGACTTTAGTTGCATCCGCGCCAGCATTTTCCAGCTCCCGCACGGCTTCTGGAGTTCCGACATTTCCAGCAATGACAAAGGTCTCTGGTAGTTCTTTCTTGATGTGTTGGATCATTTGAATCACGCTGTCTGAGTGCCCGTGTGCGATATCTATGGTAATGTATTCAGGTGCATCATCTTTAAGGCTACTAACGAAGTCATACTCATAGTCTTTCACACCGACAGAGATCGATGCAATCAGGCCTTGCTCATGCATTCGTTTAACGAATGGTTTGCGCCCTTCCTCATCGAAACGGTGCATAATGTAGAAATAGCCTCCTCGAGCAAGCTCTTCAGCGACAGATTCGTCAATAATCGTCTGCATATTGGACGGAACGACTGGCATCCGAAACGTATGTTTACCGAATTTCACACTGGTATCAGCCTCTGAGCGACTTTTCACAATACATTTCGCTGGAATTAGTTGAATATCTTCATAGTCAAAAACCTGAAAATCATTGAGCATGGAAAACTCCTTATCAATACTTAAAAATGACCTACCTATGCTCTTCGGCATCGCTACATCTATCCAGACGTTTCCAGAAAAAGTATATCACAAGGTACAGATTTTGTAAAATATTTCAAGTATATTATTGATAATGTTCGGAAATTAAGAAAAACACGGTCGCCCGTGTTTTAATCTTTCTTATTTTTATCTGAGTTGGAGTCTTCTGCTCCTCCGTCAACTGCCTTTTTAAACTCTGAAAACATTTTTCCAATAGACTGCCCTAGCTCTGGCAAACGTTTTGGTCCAAAAATCAGTAAGGCACCTAGGACGATAACAATAAGCCCTGGTAGTCCAATGTCTTTTAAAATTCCCATTACGATGTTCTCCTTTTCTCAATCATTTTACTCAGTAGGATACTAACTTCATACAGCAAAATCAGTGGCACTGTCATTGACAAGTCACTGATGAAATCAGCCGGCGTCAAGACAACTGCTAATACCAATAAAACGAAATAGGCATAGCGTCTATATTTTATCAAAAATTGCGGTTTGAGCAAACCGATTGATGTCAGAAAGGCCACAATGACAGGCAATTCAAACAAGCAAGCAATCGGAATGGTCGTGTGAAACAGAAAGGACAGATAGTTCTGCGCTGTCATCTGGACAGCAAATAAACCATCACCTAAAGAAAGCAAAACTTGCAAAATAGCAGGGCTGACAAAGTAAAAACCAAAGGCCAAGCCCAAGACAAAGCTGAAAAATGTGGCTGGTATGTAAGCAAAAATCGCCTTTGCCTCACTATTTCTCAGAGCAGGTCGGATAAATTCCCAAATCTGATAGACCATAAAAGGCAGGGTTAGTGAGAAAGCCACAAGACTAGCCAAGCTAATATAAATCCAAAGGATGTCATCTGGTCCCAATACAATCAGCTTCTGCTCAAAAGAAGCGGTCAGCCATTTGTAAATATCCGCTGCAAAAAGCAGACTGACCAGAAAAATCAAACCGAACCAGATTAAGACAGCAAGGAAGCGCCATCTAAATTCCGTCAGGTGTTCAACAACGGTCTGTTCCTTATTAGGCATCTGCTCGCTCCTTTTGCCGATTTCTAAAGGTCACATAAAGAACAACGACAAGAAAGATGGCTTGACTCAGTACTACTTCTAAGCTCGGATAAATTCCCAGCCAATCAATGGTTGGAAGATGAGACAGCAAGTGACTAGGAAAAATGGCTGTTAATTGCAGGGCATGAATGCTGACACCTAACATTTTAAAGGCCAAGGCATAAATCAGCCAGGTCAGACCAAAGAAAATCCGATGAGGCCGAATGAGACTGCTAGCCTTGGTCATTAGAATTGCAAGCAAAACTAAAACCAAAATAGCAAGTCCCAATCCTAAAAAGAAATCTAGAGCAGTAATGCGAGGTAAAATTCCTGCGTAGAACAAGATGGTCTCCGCTCCCTCACGGAAAACAGCGAGAAAGCTCAGGGCAAACATGGAAATAAAACTACCACTGGCTGTCACTGCCTGCATCTGACTTTCCATGAAGTCATTCCACTTCTTGACAGAGGACTTGCTGTGGAGCCAAATGCCGACCAAAATCATCATGACAACTGCAAAAATCCCCACTGCCCCCTCAATAATTTCACGATTGGAGCCAGAGGCAACGGCTGGAAAAAGAGTTTGCAGCAAAATAGCAATGGCCGCACTGGCTAGTACGCCCAAGCCAGCACCAGTATAAACCCATTTGAGGCCTTTTTTCATCTTGGAGGCTTTGAGCGTCGTAACAAGTGCCATCACAATCAAAAGAGCCTCAACGCCCTCACGCAGCAAAATCAGCATGGCATCAAAGAAAGTATAAGATCCGCTGGTGTCAATCTGTTCTAGCTCACTGATTAAGGACTCGAGCTGGTCTTGATAGTCCTTATCCTTGCCCTTCACCATGATGACAGGCGACTGGCTTTCTACTTTGGTATAGAGGGAGGGATTTTTAGTGCTGACATCTCCTTCAACGCTTGGCCAAATCGTGATAAATTTCTTCATCGCAGCCTTGCCCTGCTTTTCGTCTCCTTTTTGGAAAGCAAGCAGAGCCTTTTTCAGAAGGCCAATACCATCCTCCAATGTAAGATTCTCACTGCTAGCAGATGCCTCTTCTCCCTTGACAAAGCTATCAATCGCTGCTCTCAGGTCATCATAAGAAGTTTGAATAGCTTCAAAATCCGTTGTCTCCGTCTCAATGGCACTCCGTAAAAAGGAAATGGCCGTCTCCACTTTGCCATAATGAGCCGTGCTATGATCCCGCACCACTCCTTCATTGGCGGTCCAAGTCGAATTCATTTTTTTATAGGCTTCACGAATCTTTTCAAGATCCTTGCTCTTAATCGCTGCCTGAAGAGCTTGAAATTTTGATTCTAGTTTATTGACCAGCTTGGTTTTTTCCGCCTCGAGATCAACGGGATTCTGCTCCTTTTCAAAAGCCAAAAGAGCAGCTGAAACCTTGGTTAGCTTGTCCTCTGTTACATCGCCTGAGATAGTCAATGCCTTGCTGACTTCTTTCCCTGCAGCCGAGTCATGGTTGCTTAAAGCCGCAAATTCTGTCTGGATTTCCTCCAGCAATTCTTTGGCACTAGCTTGGTCGCCTTTTTGAACGGCTGTGCTGGCATCCGTAATCTTGATAAAGAGACTGCTATAAGAATCCTCAGCCGATACAGGCTGAGCTAGGAGTACGAGCGCCAAAAGTAAAAACAGGATCTTATTCAAATAATTTCTGACCAAGATATTCTCCTTCTTTGACACCACCGAAGCAAGCAAACAAGCCACTGCCCACATGGGTGATATATTCATTCATCTTATCCTGTGCTCCAAGATTTGTCTGGACTTTGATAAAACTGTCGGGATCCTTTTGGAAAGAGATAAAAAGGAGGCCTGTATCAAATTGACCCGTTGTTTCGTCAATACCATCCGAATAAGAATAGGAACGACGATAGAGAGGCTTGTCGACTTCCTTGGCTAGTCGCACATGTGCATCAACTGGAAGCAAATCCAAGTCTACCTCGTCAAATTCATTCTTCTTGCCAAAGGGCGCTCCGCTCTCCTTATAACGACCAAAGGTATTTTCTTGCTCTTGCAGATTGGTCCGATCCCAAGTCTCAAGAAACATCTGGATTCGGCGGACAGCCATATAAGAGCCACCCTTCATCCAGTCCTTGCTGTCACACCAAACCACCTTGTCAAAATCTTTCTCCTTGGTGACATTGGCCGTACCGTCTTTAAAACCAAATAGATTGCGGGGAGTAGACATACGATCGCCAATAGCAGCAAAACCAGCCTGGCTCCATTTCATAGTGACAGCATTTCGCGCTTTACGAACTAGATTGCGAACGGCATGAAAAGCCACCTGCTCATCATCTGCACAAGCTTGAATGACAATGTCACCGCCAGTATATTTCTCTTTTAGTTGTTCCTTAGGGAAAGGAGGCAGGTCGCGAAATTCCTTAGGCTTTTTATTCTCCAAGCCCATTTTTTTCAGGAAAGAGGCGGAGACGCCAAAGGTCAAGGTCAGTCGGTAAGGGTTGAGTCCGACCGTTTCTCCAGTATCCGTAGGCGGCAAGAGGGCATTAGAACCATCTTTTTTAACTAGCTCCCCATTGACCAACTTTTCACTGTAGGCGGTCCAGTCCTTGAACATCTGGATAATGGTCTCTTTATCCGTCGTATGCAAGTCCAGAATGACAAAATAGATATTCTTTTGCATGGCTGTTGTAATGCCAGCTTGGTGCTCACCATAAAAACTGATTTCTTCATCGCCGTCAGCCAATTTTTTGTCTTCTTTCGCTTGATTAGCGAAAAAAGCAGATGCACTGGAGACACCAAGTGCTAAGCCTGCGCCTCCAATCCCTGCTTTTTTAAGAAATTCCCGACGATCCATTTTTTTATTAAACCATTTTTCGTCCTTGGTCATCTTCTTACTTCCCATCTAGGATGATACCCATTTGCGAGAGAGGCTCGCCTAATTTTGTGACAGCTTCTCCTAGCTCTTTAGTATCTTCCTTGCTCAATTCGGTATAAAGTTTATAATTCTTAGAATCAGTCATGTGCTTGTCTAGCAAACTATTGACATTCTTGAACTCAGTTTCTATACTTTTTACCAGTTTTTCATCTTTCTTCTCAATCAAAGGTTTAAAGAGTTCGAAAATCTTTTCTGCCCCTTGAATATTGGCACGGAAGTCATACAAATCCGTATGTGAAAAGATTTCTTCTTCACCAGTAATCTTGCTGGTCGCCACTTCGTTAAGGAGATCGACTGCACCAGTCAGCATGATATCTGGCGTAACCTCAACAGTCGCGATTTTAGCCTTTAATTCTTTGATGTCATTGACCAACTGGTCTGCATATTTCTCTGTACCAGTCGTTGTATTACTTTCCCACAGAATTTTTTCAATCCGGTGGAAGCCTGACCAGCCTTCTTCAGTCTTATTTTCATCCACATAGTCAGCTAAGCGGAAGTCAATCTTCACATCAGACTCTCCGAAGCTTTCGGCAATCGGCTCTGAACGCTCGTAGCTCATGCGAATTAGCGGATACATTTTCTTGGCTTCATCAAGCTTGCCTTCTTTGAGCGTATCTCTGAATTTCTCCGTATCCGTCAATAATTGATCAATTTCTTTCTGTACAAAGGCTTTATACTCTGCTGTTGCCTTATCCAAAGCTTTCTGGTCAGAGGCCGATAGACTTGTTTTCGCTTCCGAACTGCTGGCACTTGTATTCGATTTTTGATTAGCAGCACAGCCAGTCAGTAAAATAGCTGTTGACAATAAGACAATTCCAAGTTTTTTCATCTTGACTCCTTTATTTTCCCTAAAAGGGGCGAATTCATATAAATTATAACAATTTATTTCTCATATTTCAATAAATTGTCAGATAATTATAATAAAACTCTTCTTTCTGAGTCAAGAAACAAGTATTTTAAAGCAAAATATCTTTAATTTTGCCAATTTCCGTTTTCTTAACGACTACATAAATCGTATCTCCTAGGTAGAGACGACTGGCTCCGTTGACCGTCTGAGTCTTGCCCTTATGGATATTCATCGTGATTAAAACGCCATGCGGTAGCTCCAATTCATGCACCTGCCGACCTGCGATCTTTTCTGAAACAGGAATTTCAATCAGGGTTGTTTCTCCGTCATCTTCAATCCGATCTGGCAGCATTTTTTCAAGCATGGCTTCATAGACAGGCGCTCCCTTCAGAAGATCCATGGCAATATAGGCCATCAGAGTGACCAAGCCCAGTGGCATAAGGTTTCGAATATCTCCCACCATCTCCGTCACGAGAATCATAGCTGTTAGCGGAGCTTTGGAAATGGCGCCAAAATACCCACTCATTCCCAAGATGATAAAAATTGGAAATTGTTCCTGCGTGATAAAGCCAGCCTCCACACAAAGGGCTCCAATTGCTGCGCCTAGTAAAGAACCTAAAGCCAAAATGGGCAGAAAAATGCCACCAGGAAGACCGCTACCATAACTAATCATGCTCCATACAAAACGGAGTAAGAAAAAGAGAAGCAAGGTTCCAACTGTGTAATGAGCACTCGTCAGAGACAAAATCAGCTGGTTCCCACCACCCAGCAAATGAGACAGCAAATAGCCAATCGGAATGATTAAAACAAAGGCAAAAATCGGATAGTAAGCTTTGGGTATTCTAAAAAATTTGCCCAGAGCTTCATAAACCAAATGAATATTGAGAACTGCTTTTTCATAGAGAAAGCCAGCCAATCCTAAAAACAGGCCCATCAAGATATAGATCCAGTACTGATTCAGCCCCATGAAAGGAATATTATCCGGCATATCCAGAACGGGAGTCAAGCCAAATATAGACAGCGAAATAAAATTTGCCACCAAACTTGCAGCCAAGGTTGAAACCCAAAAGAAGCGGGAGAAATGATGGTACACTTCCTCAACAACAAATAGCAAACCTGCAATTGGCGCATTAAAAGCCGCAGCCAAGCCCGCAGCTGCACCGCTGGCAATCAAGGTCCGCTCCTCTACCGGACTCAAGTTCAGCCACTTAGATATGCCTTTTCCACTCATCGCTCCTAGCTGAATACTCGGTCCCTCACGTCCCAGCATCAAGCCACTGGAAATCGCTAAAATACCAACTAAGAATTTTTTCCAGAGAATGCTCCACCAAGAAAGTGACATCAAGCCTTTCAACTCAGCCTCAACCTGCGGAATCCCTGAACCCTTTATATCCTTTTCTGTAGCTACCAATCTAGCATTAATAAAGACAATGAAAGCATAGAAGAAAAGCAAGGCTACTAGCCAAATCCACTCGCTCCTGCCCCTCACATAAGTCGCTTGCACCAAGTGAAAACTTTTCTCAATCAAAAAACGAAATGCTCCCACTACTAGTCCAGCAAAAATGCCTACCAGAATCCCCCTGAACACTTGGGAAATAATAGAGCTGGATATAAAATTAAATTCTTTTCTCGTATCAGAAATCTGTTCTTTTTGTTTGATCATAATCTCTCTCCAAAAGATCTTATAGCAACATTTTAGCACAAAATATAGGCCAGAAACAAGGCGATAGCCATGAACATTTTGCTTTTGGACATAAATTTTTTAACATCAACTTTATCAGATTTAAAAGAATGCCAAAAATGCAGTTTGGACATCAAAAAACGACCTTGAAGGTCGTTTCGTGTTTAGATTGACAAATCTTCCTGATCAATCTTGTGTGCTGTTCGATAAGCTTGGTAGAAAATGAAGACAGCCACAGCAGTCATGATAGGAACGATGACTGGGATATCCGTTTCAATAGAAGTCAATGGAGAGTTCCAGAGGAAATGGAGAACAAAAGCTAATAAGAAATAAAATAGTCCAGCTTTAAAGTAGACCTTTTGCGTTTTAGCAAATCGGAACATCAGAGCTAATCCAATAGTGGTCAAAGCGGTATAGAGCCAGTGAGAAGCTACCCCACCTGTGATACGCCCTAAAATGCCAGAGATAGTGAAGGAAAATCCTTCAGGAAGATCGGAAAGGATGTAAGAAAAGTCCTCACTAATCTGAAAACCTATGCCAGCTGTAATTCCCAACAGTAAAAAGCCTTTAAGTTTTTTGACTGGCACTAGATAGACAGCGAAAGCAACTGCCAAAAGCTTAAGCGGCTCTTCAACCAGCGGAGCTGCGAGAGCATTCTCCAGATAACTGATCACTGTATTTGGAAAGCTCGTACTAACCCACTCGTGAATATAAGTATTGGCTAAGCCAGACGTCCATCCAGAAATGAATAGCCCACCTAGCAGAGCAAGCCCAAGGCTAAATGCAGGTGTCTGCCATTTTTTACCCAAGCTGCGGATCAAAAGCAGAGCTGGGATGATATAGAGCAGGGCCAAAAGGGCTGACAGTCCGACAATTCCATAACCAGTACCTGACATACTGCCAGTAGTATAAGCTTGCGTCTCGTATTCCAAGCCAATCGCACTCAGAAGGAGAAAAATGAAAAGAACAATATTTTTCTTCATAAGTAACTTTCTAAAATTTTATTTTCATCTTAGTATAACAAAAAAATCTAAAATAGAACTAATTTTAAGACTCATTAGAATGATTCTTAATTAGCATTCTAGTCGATATTACTATAATATTTTTATTTATCTTGTATTCTCATATTCAGCTATTCTTCTTGTTCCAAATTGTATTGACAATTCAACTTGATAGAACAAGCGACAAAAAAGTCCCTCATCGGGACTTTTCATGTATTATTTTTCAGCTGTTAGTGCAGCCATAGTGATGTAGTTGTATGGTTTGTTAAAGTGTGGCAAGAAGAAGAGATCTGTCAAGGCCAACTTGTCAATTGTTACATGCTCTTGGATAGCAAGTGAGAACATGTGGATTCCCATGCTGATTGCAGAGTCACGAGACACCATTTGCGCACCAAGGATTTCGCGGCTGTCTTTGTCAAAGACAATCTTGATGGCAACTTCGTGGTTGTCGTGTTTGATAAATTCTGGTTTTTGAAGATCGTTAAAGCCAGTTTCAGTTGCGTTATAGCCTGCAGCTTTGGCTTTTTCAAGAGTCAAACCAGTTGAAACCATGTGAAGACCGTAGATAGAGATACCATTTGATCCTTGCACACCGATTCCTTCCAGTTCATGACCACAAGCGTTATAAGCACCCACAATACCAGTACGTACAGCGTTAGATGCAAGGGCGATGTAGCTAGTGTCTTTACGTGCATTGTCATAAACAGTCGCACAGTCTCCAACAGCGTAGACACCTAGGATAGATGTTTCTTGTTTCTTGTCTACAAGGAATGCACCGTTGCGGAAGAGTTCAATCTTGCCGTCAGCAAGAGCTGTGTTTGGACGGAAACCAACTGCAAGAACCACCATATCCACATCAAATGTTTCTTTGTCTGTTACCAAGCGTTCAACTTTACCATCACCTTGGATTGCTTTAACTGTTTGACCAAGTGCCAAGCGGATGTTGTGGTCTTCCAAGTTCTTCGCCATCATTTGAGTGAAGTCTTTGTCGTAGTAGCCGTTCAAAACAGTGTCTACGATATCCACAAGCACCACTTCTTTTCCAAGACGCTCGAAGGCTTCAGCAAGTTCTACACCGATGTAACCACCACCAACAACGGCAATACGTTCAAGGTGTTTGCTCTTGTCCTCAAGTTTTTCAATAACTTCTTCAGCATTTTGGTACAATTTAACGAATTGGACGTTTTCAAGAGTCGCTTTAAATTCGCGGTTGCCCTTAACGATTTCCACACCTTCGATTGGAGGCAAGATTGGAGTTGAACCAGTTGCAAAGATCAATTTATCATAAGACTCTTTGTGCTCTTTCCCTTCAACTTCTGCAGTCACAACTTTGTTATCGTAGTCAATTGAAAGAACTGGTGAGTTCATGTAAACTTTAGCGCCTTTAGCTTCCAATTTTTCTTTATCAGAATAGAAGAGACCTTCTGGACCATCGATTTGTTCCCCGATCCAAAGCGCCATTCCACAACCAAGGAATGAAATATTTGAGTTTTGGTCAAATACCACAATTTCATTTTCATGACCAAAGTTGTCCAACATCGTATTAATACAAGCTGTACCAGCGTGGTTAGCACCAACTACAATGATTTTACTCATAGAATAATCCACCTTTAAATTTAATTTACCAAACTAGTATACCATGTATCTGTTAGCGTTTACAAGATATATGCTCAGAATTATTTTAAAATTTGACAAATAACTTTGATTTTGGACAAAAAATTTCAATTTTTCTGAAAATATTATATATTTACAATTGTGAAAACGGTATCTTTCTGTTATACTAATAGAGAAGATTAAGAAATTTAATAGGGAAGGTTGTGATAAAAGTGGATCTTATTTCTAGATCCATCCATTTAATGGGATCGACTATCACTATTTCGATTCTCCATGAAAATGCCGACAGTCTTTTAGACCAGGTATTTTCTCTCCTAAGATTGTATGAAAAGCGCTTTAGTGCAAATGATGACAGCTCTGAGCTCATGCAAATCAATCACGCTGCCGGTAAACATCCCGTTTGTGTCCATCCTGATTTGTTTGAGTTGATTGAGTTGGGAAAAAAACATAGTCTCGCTCCGGACAGTCATCTCAATATTACCTTGGGACCCCTGATTCAAACTTGGCGAATTGGCTTTGCAGATGCAAAAGTTCCCAGTCCAAAAGAAATCAAGCAAGTGCTATCACTCACTAACCCTGAGTGTATCGAGTTAGATGCAACCGCCTCCAGTGTTTTTCTGACAATGGAAGGCATGAAAATCGACTTAGGCGCCCTTGCCAAAGGTTATATTGCGGATAAAATCGCTGCTTTTTTAAGAGGACAAGGTGTCACTTCTGCCCTCATCAATCTTGGTGGAAATATCTTAACCATCGGTCTAAATGAAAAGAATAATCGTTGCTGGCGGATTGGCATTCAAAATCCAATCTTGCCACGTGGAAACAACCTAGCTCTTCTGTCCGTTCAGAATCAGTCTGTCGTAACTTCAGGAATATATGAAAGAAAACTGCAGGTAGATGGCAGGGTTTATCATCATATTTTTGACCGCACCACAGGCTACCCAATTGACAATCAACTAGCTAGTCTCACGATTGTTTCATCAAAGTCCGTCGATGGTGAAATATGGACGACCCGTTTATTTGGGGAGAGCCCTACTTCCATCTTAGAGAAAGTCGAACAAGAAAATGGAATCGAAGCCTTCGTTGTTACAGAAAATCATCAAATTTTTTATTCATCTGGTCTCAGCCCAGAAATCTTATCCTAAATCCAGAAAGGAACCTACTATGTTAAAATTTATCGGTCTAGTTGGTACAAACTCAAAAAAATCAACCAACCGCCAACTCCTTCAGTACATGCAAAAGCATTTCGCTGATAAAGCAGAAATCGAGTTGATTGAAATCAAAGATATTCCTATTTTCAACAAACCGTCTGATATGCAAGTTCCAGAGATCGTTAAAGAAATCGCTGCGAAAATCGAAGCTGCTGATGGTGTTATCATCGGAACGCCTGAATATGACCACTCTATTCCTGCTGTACTTATGAGTGCCTTGGCTTGGTTGTCTTACGGTATCTATCCATTACTTGGTAAACCAGTGATGATTACAGGAGCCTCTTATGGAACTTTGGGTTCATCTCGCGCCCAACTACAACTCCGTCAAATTTTGGATTCTCCAGAGCTCAAGGCTTCTGTTATGCCAGGTTCTGAATTCCTACTTTCTCACTCACTTCAAGCCTTCGATAAAAATGGAGACTTGATTGACCTCGAAACCATTCAAAAATTGGACGCTCTTTTTGATGACTTCCGTTTGTTTGTTAAAATTACAGAAAAGTTATCAAGTGCCCAAGCACTTCTTCATCAAGAAGCTGAAAACTTTGACTGGGAAAAATTGTAAGAACTAGAAGGGAAAGAATCACATGAAATTTGTTGGACTTGTCGGCTCAAATGCAGACCAATCATACAACCGTAAATTACTAGAATTCATCAGAAAACAATTTAAACTGAAATTTGAATTAGAAGTTTTGGAAATTGATGAAGTTCCGCTCTTTAATCAAGATGAGAAATGGGACGAATCTTTCCAGCTGCGCCTTTTGTACAACCGCATCACGCGCGCTGATGGTGTCATCATTGCCACTCCTGAGCACAACCACACCATTACAGCAGCTCTCAAGAGCGTCCTCGAATGGCTTTCTTATGAGGTTCACCCATTTGAAAGCAAGCCTGTCATGATTGTAGGAGCTTCTTACTACGACCAAGGAACGTCTCGTGCCCAAGTACATTTGCGTAAGATCTTGGATGCTCCAGGTGTCAATGCTTATACTTTACCAGGAAATGAATTCCTTCTTGGTAAAGCGAAAGAAGCCTTCGATAATGAAGGCAACATCACAAACGAAGGAACTGTTAAATTCCTTGAATCTTGCTTAGATAACTTTGTTAAATATGTTGAGGTAGTCTCAAAATTGAAAAAACCTAAACCAATTGCTCCTGAAGACTTAGATGTCACGAACCCAATCGCAACAACCATCACAGAAGTTGACCCTGACGATCCAGAATGGGTAGAAAAAGCTGCAAAAGCTGTCGGTGCTGTTTCTGGCGATACCTATGTCAAGCTTGACCATGGTATCCTGACTGTTAACCAAATCGACATGTTCTTAAAAGCTATGCCGTTTGAGTTGACTTACGCAGATGATAACAACCAGTTCCTTTACTATAATAACGCTCATCAAGATCCTGACACTATGTTTGCCAAACGTGTACCATCCCAATCAGGTGGTCGTCTCTCAACTCTACACAACTCTCTTCCTGCTGCTCGCATGAAGAACGTGGAATGGGTGGTTGGTGTTCTTCGTAATGGTGATCAAGAGTACGTTCGTACAATCGTGCCGGGTTCACCAGCAGGTGTTATCAATACCCACAACTACCAAGCAATGTACTATCCTGATGGATCTTACGCTGGTATCAACGAAATCGTCTTCAACTTCCAGCCTTGGCTAGATTGGTATCTAAAAACAACTGGTCAACGCTTGGTTGGAGGAAGTGGTCCTTTTGCTCCTGCAGCTGCAGCAGCCGATGCCACTTCTGGTGCTTCAGATACTGGCGGTGGTCACGGCGGTGGAGATGCCGATGCAACATCTGGCGCTAGTGCTTAATCAGAACAAAATGAAAAGAATGGATTTTCAAATCCATTCTTTTTCTTTATTTTATTTCATCTCCTTGAAGGCCTTTTCTGCTTCTTCGTTGCTGATTGCTCCAAATTGAATCTTCCCAATTTTTCCTTGGCTATCAATGAGGATTTCAGTTGGAATACTGCGAACCTGATAGGCTTGGAAGATTGCACCAGACGTGTCAAATAGGACGGGAACGTCCTTATAGCCTTGTTCTTGATACCATTTTGGGAAGTCCTCAACAGACTTCTCTCCTTGGAGACCCGGTGCTACAATAGACAATATTTCAAAATCACGGTCTTTTTTACCAGCTAACTCGACCAATTCTGGCATGCTTCGCTTACAAGGTCCGCACCAAGAAGCCCAGAACTTCAGATAGACTTTTTTTCCACGGTAATCAGAAAGCTTGACAGTTTTTCCATCCATCGACTGGAGAGTGAAGTCCGGTGCCTCCTGGCCAACTGCAACCTGCGATTGGACACTTGTATTGGACTGGCTTTGACTATCCATCCCCTTTTCATCAGATGAACAAGCTGATAGTGTCAGAAAAGCTATCGAAGCAACAACTAGCGAAAGAATTTTTTTCATCTTTTTCTCCTTTTATCCAAAAATTCCTGATAAAGCATTTAACTGCCCGAGCATGAGAAGGATTCCCATGAAAATAATCAAGACTCCTCCAATTTTTTTCATTAGCCCCATATAGGGTTTGATTTTTGAAAAATACCGCATAACGAAGCTAGAAGCTAAAGCTAAGATGAGAAATGGTAAGGCCATTCCCAAAGTATAAACCAGTGTTAAAAGCGCTCCTTGGATAGCTCCATTTCCTCCAGAGGCAGCTAGAGCCAGAACCGAACTAAGGACAGGGCCAATACAAGGCGTCCAACCAAAACTGAAACTAATACCAAGCAAAAAGGCTGACAGAAAATCATTCCGACGACTGTTCTTCTTAAATTCCACATTTTTCTGGAATTGTAACTGCCTGATATTAATCAGCTCCATCTGGTGAATTCCGAGCAAAATGATGATAATCCCCATCAGATAACGGAATTTCTCATCGTAAATCACTCTGCCTAAGAATCCTGCACCAAAGCCTAGTAGGAAGAAAACTAAAGAAATTCCAGCAATGAAACACAGGGTCTTGATCAGACCAGTCCAAGCGATCTTTCTGCCTAAAAACTTGACTTCTCTAGGCTCTTCTTCATCCAGCAATATCCCTATGTAGACTGGTAACAAGGGAAAGATGCAAGGCGAGAAAAACGAGAGAATTCCAGCCAAAAAGACCGAAACAAAAAATAAACCAGACTCCATCCCAACCTCCTTTAAGATGTGTTTTCAATATTATTATAACAAACGATTTAAATTTTTCCACATTTTGCTACACTATCCTCATTTTTGTATCATTTATCGGAGAAGCCGTCTGTAAAAACACTATTTTGCTCCTAAACAAGAAAAAAAGCCGAAAATTTTCCGGCTGGAGTACTGAAGGATAGCGAACTCAATCATCTGAATCTAGTGGCAAATAAAGACTAATCTGGGTAAATTTATCTGGTTCGGACTCGATTTCCATATGGTAGTCTTCTCCGAACTGTAATCTTAAGCGTTGATCAACATTTTTCAGACCGACACCACCTAAGCGAGGGAGAGCCTTGTCCACTGAATTTTGGAGATCAAAGCCGCGGCCGTTATCATAGATAGACAGTATCAGTTGCCCCTCTTCTGCTTTCGACGTCACCCGAATCATGCCCTGTCTGTCAATTTCCTTGATTCCATGGTAGATGGCATTTTCAACCAAGGGCTGGAGTACCAGCTTGGGCAATTTATAATCAGCTAGAGATTCATCCTCTTCAATCTCATATTGGAGCTTATCACCATAGCGCTGCTTCTGGATAAAGAGATACTGACGAACGTGATCGATCTCATCTTTAAGAGCAATCTGTTCGTGTCCTTGATTGAGTGCCAATCGGAAATACTGAGCGAGTGATTTTGTTACCTCAACAACACGTTTGCTGTCATTAAACTCAGCCATCCAGACAATCGTATCCAAGGTATTATAAAGGAAATGGGGGTTGATTTGAGCTGAGAGAGCTCGGAGCTCATAGCGGCGGACATTTTGTTCTTCAGTCTTGACAGCTTCCATCAGCTGTTCGATTTGGTCCAGCATTTTATTGAACTGCTGAGCCAAGTCAACCAACTCTGGAGAACCCTTTGCTTCTGCTCGCAGGTTTGAGTCACCTGCCCCAATCTTTAGAATAACAGCCTGTAGATTCTGCAGAGGCTTAATCCACAAACGCAGGACAAACCAAATACCAGTCAAGCATATCAGGAGTGCTAAAACGCCCAGTCCCATAAAAGAATAAAGCATCTGTGACTGAAGCATCTGCAATTGCTCTAATGAAGCAACGCCAATTAAAGTCCAGTCGCTGTCTGCGATATCAATTTGATAGACAAAAGCTTGTTTCTGGCCTGCGTAACCATCCTTGACTGAAATATAGGGCTGCATAGCTTTCATTTCCTGACTGGAGGAATAAACACTCTTCTTGGGATGGTAGACAAATTCATGCTGGCTATTGACAATAAAGCTAAAACCCTTCTTTCCTAGCTGAAGCCGATCCAGATAGGCTTTGAGACTGTTATAGCCGATATCCAAACGTAAAACACCGAGATTCTGCCCTGCTCCATCCACTACTTCCTGAGTGACAGAAACAACCCACTTCTCCTTCTCAGATGACAGGGACTCTTTGCGAGCAGGAGTCAAGACAGGCATGGCCCGGGTATGGATAGCTTCCTGATACCATTTTTCATTCATCATATCAGAAGATGTCTGCATACTGATTTGAGAATCTGTCGAGATCACTCGCCCGTCCTTGGTAACCAATACTGCTGACACCAAATCCGGATCTGTTTCAATGATGGTTTTCATCAAAGCCTGAACTGACCTTTCGCTGCTTTCTGGATTCTGAGCAAACTTTCGAATCGTTTCTTCCTTACTCAGTGTAGAGGTGGTTTGTTTTAATTTTTGCAAATAGGAAGCAATAAACTGCCCACTTTGCTCCATGCTATTGCGCGTCGTTCGCTCTGTCAGCTGCCGAATAGTCTGCGAGCTAGTCTGATAGTAGAGACTCCCAACAGACCCCAAAAGTAAAAGGACCAGCAGAAAAATATAGACAATCAACTGGATAAGAAGCGGATATCGTTTCATTTCTCCTCTCCTTTTTTAAACTGCCGAGGCGTCAGCCCGACCACCTGCTTGAAGCGCTGAGAAAAATAGTTCATATCGTCAAAACCCACCTGCTCTGCTATTTCATAAATCTTCAAATCTGTGGTCAGGAGTAAGAGTTTAGCTTTTTTCATCCGCTCTTGGATCAGATAATCCTGAAAAGGCAAGCCTAATTCTTTTTTGATAAGAACACTTAGGTAGGACGGACTAAATCCCAATTGGAAAGCCAAACTTTTCAAGCTTAATTCTGAATCAGCTAGACGCGCGTGAATAGCCTCTTCCAACTCAGAGTGCTGTCCCTGATCGACCAAGTTTTGAATCTGGGCTTTTTTACGTTCCTGATCAAGTTTAGTCTGCACCTTGGCCAACATCTCCTCGACATCATCCTTGGAAAATGGCTTAAGAAGATAGTCATCTGCACCTAGCTTAATGGCCGTCCGAGCATAATCAAAGTCATCATAGCCCGTCAGAAAAACGATATGACACTTAGGAGCTTGGTCTCTGACTAGCTTGGCCAGTTCGAGACCGTTCATCTGTGGCATATTGATATCGGTCAGCAGGATGTCAGCAGGATTTTCCTGAAATTTCTGCCAAGCTTCTATTCCATTTTCAGCCTGGGCAATAACTTGCATACCAAACTGTTCATAGTTTACCAAGGACGCAATCCCCTGTCTTACCAGATACTCATCCTCTACAATCATAATTGAATACACAAGATTCAACTCCTTATTTTTACTGGATTTATTATAGCAAATTTTCAATCAAAATGCTCTTAAACATAATCCAACAGATAACCGTAGCCCTTCTCCTCCATCTCAGCTTTTGGAATGAACTTAATGGACAAACTATTGATGCAATAACGCAAGCCGCCCTTGTCCTTAGGACCGTCTGTGAAAACATGGCCCAGATGTGAATTTCCAACTCGGCTACGAACTTCCGTCCGTGTCATGTTGAAGCTCTTATCTTCTTTGTAAGTCGCAACATCAGGACTGATAGGGCGTGTGAAACTCGGCCAACCGCAGCCTGAATCAAATTTATCCTTTGATGAAAAGAGAGGCTCTCCAGTCACCACATCCACGTAGATACCAGCATCAAACTTATCCCAATAGCGATTAGAAAAAGCCCGCTCTGTGTCATTCTTTTGTGTAACTGCGTATTCTTCTGGCGAGAGCTTGGCCTTAATCTCTTCATCGCTAGGCTTTGGATAGCGACTAGCTTCAATAACAGGATAAGCAGCTTGATTAACATCGATATGGCAATATCCATTAGGATTCTTTTTTAGGTAATCCTGATGATAATCTTCTGCCTTGATAAAGTTTTTCAGAGACTCTTTTTCAACAGCCAAAGGCTTATCATATTTCTTTGCGACCTCATCAAAGACCTGATTAATAGTCTCAAGATCAGCTTCGTCCTTATAATAAACACCTGTTCGATATTGAGTACCCTGATCATTTCCCTGCTTGTTTTTAGAAGTTGGATCAATGATGCGGAAATAATGCAGCAGAATTTCTTTTAGCGAAATTTTCTTGGCATTGTAAGTGATGTGAACAGTCTCGGCATGGCCAGTTTGGGAGACCAATTCATACTTGGTCGTGTCGCCCTTACCATTTGCATAGCCTGATACTGCATCTATTACACCTGGCACGCGAGAAAAGTACTCTTCTACTCCCCAGAAACAGCCGCCAGCCAGATAAATCTCCCGCTTGTCCTCTTCCTTGACATCTTCTTTCTTTTGTTTGGTCACTTCTGTCTTGCTCATAGAGGCTTTCTTGATTTGCTCAATATTGGCCTGAGATGAGTTAATAGACATGGAGCCCTTGATTAAGAAAAATAGACCAAAACAGGCAAGCAAGCCAATCAAAATCAGAAATACCTTCCATTTGCCTTCCATGTTTATTGCTCCTTTCTACTTGATTTCTTTCAGTGTTTTTTCAATATCTTCCTTGCTCATATAGCCCACATGAGTTTTAGCAAGTGAGCCATCACTATTGATAAAGAGAGCAGATGGATACGAGCGAATACCGTATTCTTTCAGCAATTCTCCCTTGGTATCCATGAGAACTGGGAAGTCTTTGTAGTCCAAAGACTTGTACCATTTCTTAAAATCATCTGCTGACTTTTCTCCATTAAAGGTCGGAGATACCACTGATAAGACGACATAGTCCTTCCCTTCCTGCTCCTTAGCCAAATCATTGGTATCTCCAAGAGTGGATAGACAGATAGAGCACCAAGAAGCCCAAAATTTTAGATAGACTTTCTTGCCTTTGAAATCAGACAACTTGTAGGTCTTGCCGTCTACTCCTTGTAGACTAAAGTTCTTAGCCATTTTTGTAGCTTGATTAGAATTTGCCTTACTAGTCATGGAACTTTTATCATTTTTAGAAGCTTCCGAATTCATTTGCTGATTTGAGCAAGCTCCCAATAAACCGACACAAAGCAGACTAGCAGTCAAAATCGATAGTTTCTTTATCATTTTCTTTCCTTTCAAAATAAGGAGAAAGCCGACAAAACTGACGACTTCCACCCTTATTGATAATTTTATTTTTCAGATGACATTTCGGATGAATCTTTCATGTCATCCTTCATGCTTGAATCGCTTGATTTCATATCATCTTTCATGTCAGACTTACTTTCGGATATCATAGACGAGTCCTTCATGTCATCCTTTTTCATCTTATCATCAGACATGCTAGAGTCTTTCATATCCTCCTTCTTCATGTCGTCTTTTTTCATATCCTCTTTCTTCATCATGCTGCTGTCATCCATCTTTTTCATGTCTGAATTTGACTTTTGACTGGAGCAAGCAGCCAAGGCAAAGATACTAAGAGTAGCCATTGTAAGGGTAGCGATTTTTTTCATGATATTTCTCCTTTAATTATATAATATTTATCCAAATAGTGACGCTAAAGCGTTTAGATTTCCGAGCATAAGCAGAATTCCCATGAGAATGATGAGTGCTCCACCGATTTTTTTAAGTGTTCCCATATGAGGTTTGAGTTTGGCAAAGCGCTGTAATACCCAGCCAGAAGCCAAAGCCATGGCTAGAAAAGGAAGGGCTAAGCCAAGTGTATAAACCAACATAAGCAAGCCTCCCTGAAGAGCGCCGTTACCGCCAGAAGCAGCAATTGCTAAAACAGAGCTCAGAACAGGTCCCACACAGGGCGTCCAACCAAAGCTAAAGGTGATACCCAAGAGAAAAGCGTTAAGAAAATCACTTCTTTTACTATTCTTTTTAAGTTGGATGCTCTTTTGCTTTTGCAGCTGCTGGATATTGATGATTCCCATCTGGTGGATTCCCAGTAGAATGACAATCCCGCCCAGAACATAGCGAAACCAAGGGGCATAGAGGACTTGCCCTAGAGCGCCAGCTCCGTAGCCCAAAACCAAAAATACAGTAGATAGACCTGCTATAAAGCAGAGCGTCTTAGCTAGACCATACAAGGAAATATCTTTTCCCATAAACCGAACTGTTTTCGGCTGATCCGAATCCAGCAAAATTCCTACATAAACCGGCATCAGCGGTAAGATACAAGGGGAGAAAAAGGAAAGAATCCCCGCCAGAAAAACAGAAATAAAGAACAAAAAACTTGTTGCCATTTCAAAAACCTCTCGATCATTTTTCTGACTCTAGTATAAAATAAAAATCCCCCTAAAAATAGGGAGATCGATTTGAAAAAACTTGAATTTGGTTTTATCTTTGCTAAATCAAGAATTGAAAACGTATACCAATTGCTGTGGATTTATGTTAAGTTGAGAGTAAATGTAAAAGTGCTTCCTAGGCCACATTGACTTTCGACCGTTATTTCCCCACCCAGCTGATGAGCTAACTCACGCGCAATAGCAAGACCCAGACCATGCCCGCCTGTCTTCATATTACGAGATGTTTCCACACGATAAAGGCGTTTGAAAATCTTATCCAAATCCTCAGGAGCAATACCTTGTCCTTCATCTTTTACACTTATTGTCAAGATTTGCCCAGTTAATTGAGCCACGACCTCAATTTTAGTTCCAGGGTCTGAATACTTAAAGGCATTATTTAGCAAGTTGACCAAGATACGGGAAAGTTTATCGTAATGGCTCTTAATTTTCGCTGACTCAGGAGACACTTGAATGTAGATGTCTCGCTCCTCTTGCTCAATCAATAGTTGAAATTCACTCATGACCTCAATCAATAGCTGGTCTAGAAAGACTATTTCAGCTTCTCCATCTGATTCTATTCGAGGCTGGGCATTAAGAGTCAAAACATCCAATTCTTCCACCAGTTTATTCAAACGCTCTGTCTGACGGCTAATCGTGGTCAAGTAATGAATCTGCTCCTCTTCTTCGATCACTCCATCTAAAATCCCCTCCACAGTCGCCTGAATAGAGGTAATGGGAGTTTTAATATCGTGAGAAAGCTGGGCAATCATCATCCCCTTTTCTCGCTCACTTTCATCAAGCGATTCAAACGTTTCTTGCAAATTATGCGACATATCGTTAAAAGCCTGACCTAACTCTTGAAATTCGATAGGGCCCTTGGCGTCAATCTCTGTACTAAAATCCTTGTCAGCTATATTCTGAGCCTGTTTTTTCAGATGCCGAAGGGAAGAAAATACTGGCGATAAAAGAAAGAGACTGGCTGCCGCTCCTATAAAACTAGCAATCAAGGTCATTCCAACTAGGAAATAAATCTCACTTTTTACAATCAACATTCGCTGGACTGCCCAGAAAACGAGTAAAATCGTTAGTAGGCTAGAAATTAGGTACCCCACCAGAATGTAACTTTTTAATTTCATTTTATACCTCGTGCTCCTTCCATTTTATACCCCAGACCCCAGACAGTTTTGACGGCAGGAGTGTCTGAACTGGCATACTTGGTCAATTCCTGTCTCAGAGCATGTATATGAACATTAAGGGTATTGGTATCATCTACGAAGTCTTCCTGCCACACCTTTTCGTACAGCTCCGTCTTTGAAAAAACTCTCTCAGGATTACTAGCTAAAATCCAGAGCAGTTCAAAGGATTTCACTGTTAATTCCAAAAAATGCTCTCCGATGCGAGCCTCATGAATCACATGATTCATCACCAAATCACCGAGCTCAATTTGTTCGATCTCGCCTCCACGATGAAGTCGGCGCAAAATATTATTGACTCTTAGCACCAGCTCACGCGGACTAAAAGGTTTGGCTATAAAATCATCTGCTCCTAAGCTCAAACCGTAAATTTTGTCTTGATCGCTAGTCTTAGCCGTTGTAAAAAGAAAAGGCTGATCAGGTGCTATATACTGAACCTCACTGATAAAGTCATAACCGTCCATATTCGGCATCATGATGTCCGTGATGATCAGGTCAACAGATTTCTTTCTGAAAAGATCCAACCCCTCCACGCCATCTCGAGCCACTAAAACATGGTAGCCTTCCTGCATAAGATAGCGCTTTTGAATATCTAGAATATCCATCTCATCATCAACGAGTAAAATTGTCTTTCCCATTTGCCAATCTCCTGATAAAAACAGTGTTATACTGGCTTTAGTATAACACTATTTTTAGTAATTTTTAAATGATTTGAACCTTAATCTTTTTGTTTTTCTTTCAAACCTAGAAGGCTAAGAATTCCTGCCAAAGCTAGTCCTAAGAAACCAATGGTAGCTGTAGCTGTTTGAGCTTCACCAGTTGTGGGTAACGTAGGCTTATCATTTTTTTTCATCGTATCTGCCATCGGCTTAGAAGTTGGGTGTTCCCCCTTCACATCAGTCATGCGATGATCTACTTCCTTCGTACCCTCAGCTGTACTCATAGAATCTGTTGCAGAAGGCTTCTTATTCATCTGGTCTTCTTGAGATGGTGTTGTAGAAGGTTTTATATTCATTTGACCTTCTTGAGATGGTGTTGTAGAAGGTTTCATATTCATTTGACCTTCTTGAGATGGTATTGTAGCCATTTCTTTTCCACGAAGCTGAATCGTTACTTGACGAGTCGCGATAAGATTTGTCAAATCTGGTTTTCCATCTTTAGCACCATAGACTTTAACAGTCGCTTGGTAAGCATATGTGCCATTAGCGCGAAGTTGGTCGAGAAGGGCTTGCCCGTCTTTACCTGTAGTATTGCCGTTCAAATCCACTTCGTAGAAGTATTGACCTTTCGCCAAGCCTTCAAGTGGCAAGAGAGCTGGATTTTTAGCTGTTCCATTGTCTGACCATGGGGCTTTGTCTGAGGCTTTTAACAAGAGGCGAGTCAACATACCATCTCCACCGAAAGCTTCATACGGAATGACTTGATTAACACCTGCCAAGAATGGACCGGGAACGTTCGCTTTTTCTAAATAGCTGGCCGGAACGTCGATATGGTCTTTAATATTTTTAGTGACTGAATCTTTGACTGCTTCTTTTGAAATAAGGCCATTCATGTCAACCGTCACATTTTTTGTCGCAACAAGATTGCTTAAATCTGCTTTTCCATCTTTGGCACCATAGACCTTGACAGTCGCTTGGTAACTGTGAGTTCCATTAGCACGAAGTTGGTCAAGAAGGGCTTGCCCGTCTTTACCTGTAGTATTGCCGTTCAAATCCACTTCGTAGAAGTATTGACCTTTGGCCAAGCCTTCAAGTGGCAAGAGAGCTGGATTGTTAGCTGTTCCATTGTCTGACCAAGGTGCCTTGTCAGAAGATTTGAGCAAGAGACGCGTCAACATACCATCTCCACCGAAAGCTTCATACGGGATGACTTGGTTAACACCAGCCAAGAATGGACCAGGAACATTTGCTTTTTCTAGGTAGCTGGCTGGAACGTCGATATGGTCTTTGATATTTTTAGTGACTGAATCTTTGACTGCTTCTTTTGAAATAAGACCATTCATGTCAACCGTCACATTTTTTGTAGCTACGAGATTGGTTAAATCTGCTTTTCCATCTTTAGCACCATAGACTTTGACAGTAGCTTGATAACTGTGAGTTCCGTTAGCACGAAGTTGGTCGAGAAGAGCTTGTCCGTCTTTACCTGTAGTATTGCCGTTCAAATCCACTTCGTAGAAGTATTGACCTTTCGCCAAGCCTTCAAGTGGCAAGAGGGCTGGATTGTTAGCTGTTCCATTGTCTGACCAAGGTGCCTTGTCAGAAGATTTGAGCAAGAGGCGCGTCAACATGCCGTCGCCACCGAAAGCTTCATACGGGATGACTTGGTTAACACCCGCCAAGAATGGACCGGGAACATTCGCTTTTTCTAGGTAACTAGCTGGGACATCTACTGTATCTTTAGTATTCTCAGCAACACCTTTTTTAACTTCGTCTGGAGTTGTTACTGATTGAGGAGTAGTCGCTTCACGGTCTTGTTTTGAAACTGCATCAGGAGTTGCCACTGGCTTAGCTTCTTCTTCTTTTGGTTTGTTAACTTCCGACATAACCTTTTCTTCTTTTGGTTCGTTAACTTCCGACATAGCCTCTTCTTCTTTTGGTTTTGCAACTTCTTCCTTAGGAGCTAGGCTAGACTTGTCTGTAGAATTAGTCTCATCGACCACTTCCTTTGGAGCTGACTGATTTTCAGGAAGAGTTGAATCCACTCCTTCTTTTAAAACTGTCTCTGGCAACTCATTCTTTTCTAGTGATGATGAATCTGTTTGAAGAACTTCAGTCGGAGTCGTAGTGAGAACATCCGCATGTACGGTATTTGGTTGACCAACTAGCAAAAAGAAACCACTGGCAACTACAACGGAAGCCACACCTACGCTTAAACGGCGGATTGACCAGCGAGTATACTTTTGATTTGGATTGAATTTCATAAGATTCTCCTTTAGGTTTGTTTTTTGATAACTTTAGTATAATCTCCTAAGATTAAATGGGGATAAGAAAGAATTAAAATTTTTCTTAAATCTATCTTATAAAATCCTTATATTGTCTTATTCTTCATAAGAAACAACTTGAGTTTCTTCACCAAACATTCCCAGTCTTAAACTTAAATCACCTACTACAATTGACAATGAGTCAAAAAAATCCACCACACTGTGGTGAATTTTCTTCTTATGCTTCAAATTCAAATGCTTCACTTTTTTGCTTGTTTGGCAAAAGGAGTGAGAGCAAGATTCCAACCAGCGCCGGCAGCAACCAAGGCAGAGAAGCTTGAGCAAATGGCAGAGCATTAACCAGATTGAGAATGGCAGTTAGCTTGAATTGTCGTCCCAAAATGCTAGCAAAAGCAATCAGCGTCACTACTGCGATGGTCAACTGCATACCTGGTTTAGAAAGTGGCAAAAAGCGATTAACCATGACAATCATCACAATCGTAATGGTAATAGGATAAAGAATTTCCAGAGCTGGAACTGAATACTGAATAATAGCATTCAAACCAAGATTTGCAATAGCAAAACCAACTAGCGTAAAAATGGTCGCATACACCTTATAAGATACTTTCGGGAAAGTATTATGGAAAAATTCGCCAGTTGAGACGATAAGTCCAGCTGTTGTTGTAAAACAGGTCACCGTTACCATAATCGCTAGGAAAATTTGAGCCATCGGCCCAAAGATAGCCTGAGTTGCAGAAGACAAAACAGAAGCCCCTACATTTGCTCCTTTCGGCAAATTCGCTAGATTAAGTGGGAAGTGATTTCCAAGAAAGGCAAGACCAATATAAAGAACGCTAAAGCCTAGCGCCACAAGGATACCCACGATCCAAATGGTAGAAATGTATTCTTTTTTATTCTTGAAACCGAGCTGGTTGAGTGTCGTCACGGCAACCACACTAAAGGCAACTGAAGCTAAGGCATCCAGAGTATTGTAACCTTGAAGAAATCCTGCTCCGAAAGCTGAAGCAGCATATTCCGCTGTTGCTCCTTGAGGAGCAGTGGAACCATATTTGGCAGCTCCTAATACAACTAAAACTACAATCAATAAGGCAAAGATTGGCGTTAAATAACGACCAATACTATCAAGGATTTTCGATGGATTAAGTGCAATCAGATAGGCAAAGGCAAAATAAACCAGCGTAAACCCAAAAAGCCAAATGGCATGAGAACCTGCAGGCAACATGGGCTCAATCCCGACAGAAAATGCAGTGGTCGCCGTCCGAGGAATGGCAAAAAAGGGACCAATTGCAAGATAAAGGGCTACCAAGTAAACTACCGCAAACCAAGGGGCAATCTTTTTCGAAATTTCATCAATATAGCCCTTGGGATTTAAAGTACCTATAATCAAGGTTAGAATAGCAATACCAACACCCGATAGGACAAAACCTCCAATAGCTGGCCAGAAATTTTGACCAGATTCCAAACCCAATTGAGGTGGAAAAATCAGGTTACCGGCTCCGAAAAACATTCCAAATAAAAGCAAACCGGTCAAGGATCCTTTTTTAATCATCGTCATCTCCAGTCTTTTTAAGATTTTTCCATTATACCGATAAACACCACTCATTGCAAGGATTTTGAAATAAAAATTGCCTTTTCTTAACCCAATAAAATCACGAAATTTAATTCGATTTATTACAAATTACTCTTATTTGTTTTCGATTTATATCATATGCATAATTCCTTTTTTATTAGATGGACTTATGCTATACTAGTTATAAGTTCATTTGCGAGGTTTTAATATGTTACTTCATCTAATCTGGCTCATTCCTGCTGCTATCTTTACTTTTTTAGTCTATCGGGAACCTAGAAGTTTATTCAATGCTTATCTCCTGACCTTCACTCTTATAATGATGGGCATTGTTTTAGCTGGGCTTACGATTGTTAGTCTTGAGCGATTTATTGGTTATACACCAGCTATGATTAGCTTTTATATCCTGCTTTTAGCAATTCCTATTAGTATTTTCGCTTCTACTGCCTATTTGATTTTTAATGGTCGCCAAATGCTACAGCTAGAGGGGCTCAGATTAGCCAATCTACTATCGCTTCTCTACGGCCTAGCAATCGTGGGACTTGCTTTACTGCATTTTCTTGCCCCTCGGTCATTTCTTGCAATTTTGATTTCCTTCGCTGATTTACTACTATTTTACGGAACCTTTCTCTATCTTTCCTATATCATCTACGCATTCTTTTTAAATATTTTTCCAGTTAAGAAAGAGCCTCAGACTATTATTATCCTCGGTGCAGGATTGTTTGGAGACAAGGTGCCTCCCCTGCTGGCTCAGCGCTTGGATAAAGGGATAGCCATCTATGAGAAATTTAATCGGAAGCCAGTCATCATTGTCTCTGGCGGTCAGGGAGACGACGAGTGGATTTCCGAAGCAGAGGCTATGGCAGGTTATTTGATGGAAAAAGGAGTCCCAGCTGACAGTATTTTCCTCGAAAATAAATCTCGCACTACGCTTGAAAATCTCATATTCAGTAAAGAGCTTATGCTATCACAAGGACTGGAGCAAGATCGAGTTCTCCTAGTCACAAATTCTTTCCACGCGCTACGTGCGGGGATCTATATGAGACAAGTAGGTCTCAAAGGCCGCAGTATCGGTTCTCGCACGGCCTTCTATTTTCTTCCTTCTGCATGGATCCGAGAAACCGCTGGCTTAATCCGTATCTACTGGAAATGGCATGCGTTTATCATCGGAATTCTACTGCTTCCCTTCCTTTTCTCCTTATTCCACGCATATTTTTCATTGTGAAAAGCCCTTGAAAAAGGTATAATGATGGTAAGAAAAAAATGGAGGTCCGTCAAAGATGAAATTTACCATTGATAAAAGTTTAGCAGAACTTGGCATCACAAGCGTCGTCCTTGGCATTGCTAGAAACGTCGATCCCCAAGCACCTTTATCAGAAGCCTTTCTCCAAAAACAGAAGGAAGCAGAAAACTGGGCCTTGAACTGCAATCTAGCAGAAATCACTGACCATCCGACTATCCAAGGCTACTGTGATTTGCTGAAAAAAGTAGGGCGCAGTGTTAAAAAGAACCCGCCAACAGTGCCAGCTCTGATCTGCAATATCCAACACCGCGGCTCCATTCCAAGGATCAACAGCATCATTGATATCTATAATGTAGAATCCTTGCATTCTCTTCTAGCTATCGGTGGGCATGACCTCGATAAAATCAGTGATGAGATTGAATTTACTGTCAGTCAGAAGGATGATATTTTCCTCCCTATCTTATCCAAGGAAAAGCACGTGGCTCCGACCGACTATGTCTATCGAGATGGAAAAGGCATCCTTGCTTGGCTTGATGTTCGTGACAGTGACCTTTATAAATTTGATGATAGCACCAAAAATGCCATTTTCATTATCCAAGGAAATGCCCATACATCTATTCAAATGCGTCTAGAAGCGCTTGAACGCATCCACCAGGATTTAACAGCAGCCATGCCAAATCTCGAATTTGAAACCCATGTCATTCAAGTAGAAGATCTTTAAGCAACTTTTCACTCGACAAGTTTTTGAAGTAAAATTCCATCAATTATAAATCAAAAAGGAAACTCAGCTGAGTTTCCTCTTTTTGTATGTCTAGGCTTCTTTCTTATCCGAAAATTGGCTCATATACAAGTCATGATAGAAGCCCTTGTCAGCCAGCAGTGATTCATGATTGCCCTGCTCGATGATTTGTCCATCCTTGAGCACCAAAATCTTGTCCGCTTCTTGGATAGTGGACAAGCGGTGAGCAATAACAAAGCTCGTCCGCCCCTGCATCAGAGTTTTCATGGCCTTCTGAATCAACAGTTCCAAACGAGTATCCACTGAGGATGTCGCCTCATCCAAAATCAGAATCTTAGGATCGGCCAAGAGAGCCCGTGCGATCGTCAGAAGTTGTTTTTGACCCAGCGAAATATTGCTAGACTCCTGATTCATTTCCATATTGTAGCCACCCGGCAAGGTACGAATAAAGTGATCCACATTGGCTGATTTGGCTGCTTCCACAATCTCCTCATCGGTAGCATCAAGGTTACCAAAGCGGAGATTTTCCTTGATAGTCCCTTCATAAAGCCAAGCGTCCTGCAGAACCATACCAAATTGCTTGCGGTAGTCTTGACGGGACAGCTGACGAATATCGTGGCCGTCCACGCTGATAGAGCCCTTGGTCACATCGTAGAAACGCATGAGAAGATTGATCAAGGTCGTCTTACCAGCTCCAGTCGGCCCAACAATAGCCACCATTTCACCTGGCTGGACTTCCAGATTAAAGTTGCGAATCAGCGGCTTGTCTGCCACATATTGGAAATCCACATCTTTGAAGCTGACTTGACCAGTCAAGTCCTTGTCTAGCTGGACGGTATTATCCATGACTTCATCTGGCTCATCCAAAATTTGGAAAATCCGATCCAGCGAAGACTTGGCACTCTGGAGCTGTCCTGCCAGCTGGGTGAGGTTTTGAATAGGCTGATTGACCTGCCAGACGTACTGGACAAAGGCCTGCATATTCCCGATGGTCAGCTGACCAGCAATAACCTGTAAACCACCAACCAGAGCCACAATGAGATAAGTCAAATCTGAAATCCCATTGAGGACGGGCATCATGAGCCCCGAGATAAAGCTAGCTTTAAAGCCGACTTCCTGTAGATTTTGAGTAATGGCTCGAAAATCCTCAGCCGAGGTCTCTTCCCGACCGTAAAGTTTGAGCACATTGAAGCCTGACAGATTTTCTTGAACAAAGCCATTCATAGCACCCAAAACATCTGCCTGTTGCTTAAAATAGGGCTGAGATTTTTTAAGAATAAATCTAGCTCCCAAATAAGTCAGAGGAATGCTGACGATAACGATCAAGGCCAGCTGGATATTCAGATAAAGAACCATTCCGATGACCAAAATCAGGGTCATAACGGCATTGACCACCTGCAAAAAGCTTTGTTGGAGAGCATTTGAAACAGTCTCCACATCGCTGGTGAAGCGCCCAATCAGATCACCGAACTGGTGCTTGTCAAAGTAGGAAACAGGAATTCGATTGATTTTATGACTGAGCTCATTGCGCATATCGCGAACGGTGCTCTGCACAGCATTGGTCATAAAATAGTTAGAGAAATAAGCACTAATCTCATAGATGAGGGCACGAATAAAGTAAAGCAGCATAATCCAAGCCACATAGCTGCTATTGATGGCTGCACCGGGTACTCCCTTGGCCATATCCAGCAGATTTTGTGTCAGCTCTGTGATAGCAAGCCCTAGGACAAAAGGCTCTAGGACACTCATGACCACACTGACAATCTTGAGGAAGACTGCAAGAAGCACGGCAGCTTTATAGACTTTTAGATAGCCCCATAAACGGACAAAACTATTTTCTTTCATCTCTTCCTCCTATTCTTCTGTTAATGATTGGCTGTTGAGCTGGGAATTGGCAATTTCACGATAGATGGCATTATTTTCCATCAGCTCCTCGTGCCGGCCTCGACCCACGATCTCACCCTTGTCTAAGACAATGATTTGATCCGCATCCATAATAGTTCCGACCCGCTGAGCCACGATAAGAACCGTTGCATTCTGCGTCACTTCCTTGAGTCGGCGGCGCAAAGTCGCATCTGTCTTGTAGTCCAGGGCCGAGAAGGAATCATCAAAGATATAAATATCTGGCTCCTTAACAACCGCACGCGCAATAGACAGACGTTGCTTTTGACCACCAGAAAGATTGCTGCCACCTTCAGCCAAATGCGTCTCGAAGCGCTCTTCTCTGCTCTCGATAAAATCCCGAGCTTGAGCCACATCTGCTGCTTGATTGAGCTCCTCAGAGCTAGCATCTTCCTTACCATAGCGGATATTTTCAGCGATCGTCCCGGTAAATAGCAGAGCTTTCTGCGGAATAAAGCCAATCTTCTGACGGAGGGCCTTTAGATTATAGGCTCGGACATCCACACCATCCACCAAAATCTTGCCCAAGGTCACATCATAGAAACGCGGAATCAACTGAACCAAGGAAGACTTCCCAGAGCCTGTTGAGCCGATAAAGGCGATCGTTTCCCCCGGCTTGGCCTTGAAGGAAATATTATGTAGGACAGGATTTTCCGTCTCACCTGGATAGGCAAAGGTTACATTGTCAAATTCCAGATAGCCACGAGTCGCAGTTTCCGTGATCCCATTCTCATTTGGATCGATGGAAATCGGCATATCCATGACTTCCTTCAGCCGCTCGCTAGAAACCGCCGTCCGTGGATACATAGTAAAGAGACTGGACAGGAGCAGGAAGGACAGAAGGGCATGAAAACTGTACTCGATAAAGGCAACCAAATCCCCGATTTTCAGCTCGCCGCTGCCCAATGGCTTAAGAGCAAACCAGACAATGGCCACAATCATAGCAATGATAATCTGCACAAAGAGAGGCTCCGTCAAACCCGTCAGCTTAAATAGACGGTTGGAATTCTCCGCATAGATTTCATTCTCATTAGCAAAGCGCTCTTCCTGAAATTCCTCACGGGCAAAGGCTCGAATGACCCGCAGACCGGTCAGATTTTCCCGAGCATACTGGTTGATCTTGTCCAGCGTCTTCTGCTGCTTTTCAGACAGGGGTCGCGTCTTGACTGCCACATACCAGACTACGATTGCCAAAAAAGGCACTGAAATCGCCACAATCCAAGCCATGGACGGACTGGTCAGGAAAATCATAAGGATGGACGACAGCATCATGATAGGCGTGATAGCTCCCATCTTGAGCGTTTGCTCAGCAAACTGCATAAGGACAAAGGCATCACTGGTAATCCGCGTCACTAGCGAAGAAACGCCAATCTGCTCGTACTCATGATGGGAATACTCCTGCAGCTTGTCATAGAGATCATTCCGCATATCCCGCACCGTGCTGGTCGTTAGTTTCCCAGCGGCATAGGAAAGGACGATCCGCCCCAAAATCCCAAGGATAATAACCAGCAGCATGATAAAGCCCCAGAAATACAGGCGTTCCTGATCGCCCTGGTTAATTCCTTCGTCAATCATGCGCGCCAAAACCGTTGGCAGCCCTAGATTGACCACTACAAAAAAGATGGCCGACACAAAATCTAGCACCAACCACTTGGGGTAGCGTTTCAAATAAGACCAAATGTAAAGCATAATCCCTCCATTTTCTATAACAATAAAAAAGCACTGAAGAGTACTTTTAGACAGAAAAGAGCGCGCAAATGCACGCCTTATTAAAAATATTATAGCAGAAATATGAAAGAGCGTAAAGACTTGTCAGGATATCTTTTCTTCGATTTTGTATTATATTTTAAGAATACATTATTTAATACAAATTGTTACAACTTGAATAATTACAAAAAAACCAAGTCGAAAGACTCGGTTTTTTTAAAATTGGATACTATATTACTTAAGAGTAACAGTTACACAATGCCTATAAACGCTGATATAATCAGTTTTTTCTTATCCTTAGTTAGTTTAGTGGGGTCTTGGTGGGGTTTGACGATACCCCAAATTTATAAAGGGCTTGAGTTATCTCTCTTCCACCAGTCGCTTTTTGACTATCATACAAATGGGAATAGGTGTTAAGCGTTGTTGCCTTATCAACTCTTCCAGAGCGTTGCGACACATAAAGAACATCTTTCCCTAATACATTTATCAAAAAACTATCGTGGGAGTGTCGTAATCCTTTTCCAGTAATTACTTCAACTCCTGCCTTTTTCGCTTGTCTTTTTAGAATACGACTTAGTGTGCATTTGCTTAACGGTTTGCCAAATCGTGCAAGAATATAAGTGTTATCGCCATTTTCTACTTGCACCTTTCTCCACCGTTGTAACACTTCAACTGTTTCATCATCAAGCTCAATCCACCTAAAACCCGCTTCTGTCTTCGTTTGATTTTTACGAGTATAAACACCTTTACCTTCATACTCTAGTGTACTCTGAACATGGAGCAATTTTCTATCAAAATCAATATCAGACCATATCAAACTTAGCCCCTCAGATACTCGAAGACCCGTGAAGAAATAAAGCCAAATCGCTGTAAATCTATGCAGTTCTTCGTAATCTGTTAAGTCAAAGGTTGCAATAACTTTTCTAAAATCGTCCAATGTCCAAAATTTTGTATCTGGTCTTGAACCTTTAGGATTATCTAACATCTTACACGGAAATTCTTCAATGATTTGCAGACGTTCAGCATAACCCAAACATTGCTTAAAGCGAATCCACACACCTTTAGCATAATTGGGGGAGTATGTATCAATCAAATGTACTCTGAATTGCTCACAATCCCTAACGGTTATAGCTGATAACCTCTTTTGTCCGAAAACTTCAATAAACATTTTATGATGAGTTAGAGCCGTTTTGTAAGTCACCGATTGGACTGTTTGCCTGTAATAAGGAAGATAAATTTCTTCCATATAATCAGCAAAGGTCATATAATCTCCGTTCCTATTTTGAGACATTTGAAATTCTGCTCTTACTCGACACAATTCATCATAAGCTTGCTTTTCACTCTTAAACGGATTTCCAAACTGGTCTTTATAGCTTTTCTTGCGTTGTCGCTTGCCAGTTAAGTCGTTAGCCTTAAACTCTGTTTGATAGTAAATTCTTCCTTGTTTATCACGAGATACACCACGATATTTTTTACCTACCATTTTCAGTTCCTTTCTATTCATCAAAAGGTAACTGAAAACCTAGCAAATCTTCTACGATATAAGTCGGAGCAAGGTCAAGTCTTGAATTATCAAAGGGCGATTTTCTTAATTCTACCAAATTATCTGAAGAATTTCTAGCATTTTCAAATTTTGCTACTGCTATCGCCTTAGCCTTTCTTATAATATCCCTTGCTGTGTGTTTTGGAAAACCAAGTTCCATAATATCCTTATGATTAACTGTCTTCATAATCTTAACCTTTCTATGATATAATGGAATTACCAAAAGGTATTCCATATCTTTTGTTATTCATTTGGCTTGTCGGTTGCTCCGCTAAAAGTATCTGACAAGCTTTTTACTTTGTCGTAAAACTCTGTAGTATATTCTTTTATTCCATAGGGTGTTTCATGTGTTGTTGTCTTAGAAAAATTGGGTGGCCTATAAATTTTAAAAGCTTTCAGCAATTCTCCTTTGGTTGCTGTTATTTCTAAGGGTTTCTCTATTCCTCTACTAGTTCGATAGATTCTAATCCCTTTAGGATACATGTATAATCTTGCACCTTTAACAATTGCCTTGCTATTTGAATCATCATTTCCCAGTTGAAGATTTGATAAGTATGATATTAGATAATTTCCAATCTTATCCGCACTTTTCAATCTCTTCGTCTTAGTAAAACCTCTTCCCCACAAGTCTGCAAGAATAGCATTCGGAATCATCAAAATTGAATCATTCTTCATCAATACATGTAAATGCCATCGCCCACTTGCTTGTGGTTCAATTACTGCAATATAATCAATGCGACCATACTTTTTACGAACTCGCCTAATGAAAGCTTTAAAGTCTTTATAAACCTTTTCTGCTTCAGTAACATGCTTTCCATAAGTCAGTGTCACCCAAAGTTGGTTCATACCTCCTTTAAAATTATGAGCCACCAGTCTTCTTAATTTCTTCATCGTTTGTTGAACAGATTTCAAATTATCAGACCGTGTACTATTTGAAGTCTGCATGTCATGAATCTCTCCAGTTTCAAGATTTACATAGCGCCGGCCACTGATAACTTTAATTTTTTGTTTTTGTTGACCATTTGCGGTAGTAATTTCAACTGTATCTCCATAGATATAAGATTTTACAATTTTTGCATTGCTTATTTCAGTCATACAATCCTTATCCTTCTCTAATGTTTGACGCTTATCAAGTTAATAGCAAGCAGAAGCAAGCTTCTGCTTGCGCACATCTTATCAAGCGAAGAAAGACGAACACTCCATTTGCTTTAGCTCTCCGAGCCAAGCATCTCTATTCTTCGCTTTCAAAGATGTTACCCGTATAATAGTCTTCTAGCTCGGCTATAAAATCAAAATCATCATCAAAAAAAGGTGTTTCAAAATAGATAGGCTCAGTTGTTTGACCTGTAATTGAAATGTAGCCACTACCAACACTGACTGAATCATAGTAATTAAAATCAGCAGTATCAAAAATCATTCTATAGCCATCTTTTGACATCTTCCCAAGCGCTACACGGCACCCTAATTGGTCTCGGATTGCCCCATCTAAAATTTCAGCATCTGCCCTTTGCATACTTAACTCAATAAAACAACCTGCTTGACGTCCTTTCATAATGAGAGCGTATAGATATTCCTTAGCTTCTGTAAGTACCTTTTTATCAGCGGTTTTCATAAATGCTGTTACTTCATCAAAAAATATGACAATTGGGGGTAAATCAAAATCAACAAATTTTTTTCCAAAGGCAGTTTTATCTGAAAAATATTGTTCATATCTCTGCTCCATTTGTTCATTCACTAATCGCAATATTTTACAAATTTGAGCATGTGATATACCAATATGAGAATTGGGAAACCCTTCAACATATTGAATCAAACTTAAATCAGCATTTTTAGGGTCACAAATAAATATGTCAGCTTTCATCTTAGCATAAGCTAAGATTTTTGAATTAATAAACATAGTCTTACCAGAACCAGTTGAACCAACAGTCAATCCATGACTTACTTTTGAAATATCATACCTGATTTTTTCTGTCAATTGGACTACCGTATTATTAATGTATTTCTGTCTCTGTGAGTTTGAAAAAATTAGACGGTTATCAGAGCTAAGTTCAAAGACATAATCAGTCTGAAAAGCTTCGTCCTTTGTTCTAATTAGTTTCAATTTAAAAAATGCTTGAAGACCCTCGCCGATTTCAGTGACTAAACTGTCTATTGAATCACCATTTTTATAAGCTCTTATTACTATGCAGTCTTTTTTATCTATCCAATCTAGTTCTAGAGAATCTGTTATCACTTCTTTACCATTGAATGTTTTTTCTGTTTCATATAAATGATTTTTCAAAATGAATTCCTTTAACTTTTTTCGGTTTATATAGACTTTATGTCTATATAAACCGAAAATGTGAAGTAAGGTTAAGATTGCTACGATACTGTAGAAAAAGAGATTATAAGTATTTCCGAAAAAATTAATAAAAATAGGGTTAAAATACTTATAAATTAGAAATAATATGATAGATGAACAAATCATGAATGAGAAGCTTGCCCAAAACGGGTAGCTCCAATTTGCGCTTACTCTTCTCATTTCTTATCTCCCTCAGCATTTGCAGCTATTACATCAGCGTGAATTGATAGTTGATTTTGATACTCTCCAAAAATCGTCGCTTTGACAACATTTACTATCTTACACTCAGTACGCAACGATTCAAATTTTTCAAAATCAGCTAGAGATTTGTTTGCTACAGTTATAACAATTTGCTCTCCTAGATTATTATTAGAATTTTTATAATCTGTTTTATCTTCTAAAATTAACAGTGTTACTTTTACAGCTCCACCTTCAATTTCTTTTGCATTTAAGAAGAATAATTTCTTCTTTTCAAAAAAATCTTGATGTTTAAAAACTAGAAAACTACGTAAATTTTTTAGCATATTATTTTACCTTTCAAAATCGAAGTAAGAAACAGCAATTTCTTACTTTATAGATTTAGAATGATTTGCAACTCATTCTGACAACCATTGAAATTTTGCTGAACTTCAATTCATAAATAGTTTATCAAAGAAAAAATTCATCAATTCTATATTCTTAAAGATTTTGGGATTTTTTGATATAATTAATATATGAAAAATATTTTTGAAGAAAAATTAAGCTCACTACTAAAGATAATTAAATGTGAGGTGGGTATAACTGCAAAACAGATTACAACTGAACTAGGATTTTCTAAAAACACCCTAACAAATTGGAAAAATGGGACAATACCTAAAAAATCTAAACTGATTAAATTTCTTTCATATGTTGAAAGTTTACAAGATAGAATAGGAGATAATGAGGAATTAGAGGATTTTTTGATTTTATTTACACCAGATGATGAGATAGAACAACAGAAGAAATATAATAAAACGAATATACAAAAAAATAAGGAAACTTTTAAATCAAACTTTAATAACTTAATAGACTTTCTTAATAGTGGTCTAAATTTTCACTCATCTATCTATAATATAACTGATTTACAAAAGCAAGAATTAGAATCAAATTTACCAAATAAATATGAAATAGACTCTATCCAAAAATGGTTAGCATCTGAATTGAAAGTTAGTGAATCTCAAATTTCTAATTGGAAAAATGGAAAGACCTTTCCGACTTTAAAGAATCTACAAAAAATTCATAATTTCTGCAACCTTCAAAGTGATACTACCTTTATTTTAGTTGATATTCCCAAAAAAGACTTTCGCCCTCTATTTTTAAAAAGTCTAGAATACGAAAGACACTTAACAGAATTTAAACAGAATTATTTAAAGTTTATAAAAGAACTTATTATAAAATCGCAGCATATTGGTGATTTCAGCTCTGCCATTGAACAAAATCACTGTTTACTAACTAATAAATATAAAGCTCTGGATAATATTCGAGATGAAATTTTTGCTAAAAATATAATTTTTCTAAACAAGGCTTTTAATAAATGTTTAACAAATAATTCTATTTCTTTTATAGAATGGTTATTCCAAAAAATTGCTAAATATAGAAAATTTGATTCACTTTTAAATGAAGAATTTGAAGATGTTAAGGATTTAAAGGACATTGCAGATAAAATTGAGTATGCTTTTAAAATACTAGATAATAATAGAACATCAGAGTTAGAAAAATGGTTAGAATTCTCTTCTTTCCTAAAATTAGTTGTTAAGTACTTAAAACAAGAAGAATTATGCAGTGAAGAAGAAGAAAAAGAAGAAATTAAAAAATATGTAAATGACCATCTAAATATAGAGCATGATAATCTAAACAATTTATTCATTGAGTTACATTTTGAAAATGATTATTATGCTTTTGAACAATTCTTTAAAGAATTCAGGGACTTATTGTTATATAGGGATTATTCTCCTAAATATCTTGAAAATTTAATTCCCACATCCCTATCCCTGGAAACAGACGTTATATCTCAACAATTACAAGCCAATTTTCAACTATTGTCAGATTTTATTGAAAATTACATCATTGGTAATGAAGTCGAATTAAGCTATCTAAATTTAGCAACCCCTTTATTTAAAAAACTACTAAATATAGATAATATTCAAAATTGGAATATTATGCTAAAAACCAAACTAGATTTTTCATTATTAGATGAGTATCAGAAACTGTATGCTGAAATACTTGAATTGTAACGAACAATAAATGTATGAATGAAAATATCACAAAAACAGCTCTATAAATTTATAGAGCTGTTTTAGTAAGTCTTTAATTAGTATAGATAGTTATTTTTTCTGTAAGGTCACTGAACCAAATCCACCACCCCGAACTGTTAACGAATTTCCCGAAACAGAGTAGTATAATTGTGAATCTTCTCTACCTGCAAAATTAAATGTCTTACTTTCCCTATCAATAGTAAATTCTATATTATTTAAAGCAAGATTTAGTGCAGCGTTATCATCGCCAGCCTGAATTTTCACACGCCCCTTGTTCCCGTTAATTGTAATCATCATACTTGCTCCGTCTTCTTTGTAGGTATAAGTCCCATCTAAATCGCTTTTAGATGAGCAGGCAACTAAAAAAATCGCCATCAGCATTGTTACCACAAATACTACTATTTTCTTGAAATTATTCATTCTCTACAGCCACCTTTATTTTATTCTTTATTATCTGAATGTCCTACTTGATAAAAGCTAACATTTTTTGGTTTTTTAACATACGTATCTACCGTTAATTCCATATTATTTTCTGGTTGCTTAGTCACAAAAGATAGAGAAGCAGTACCTACAAATCCCATGAAATTAGTATTACCTACCTTTTTTGTAGCAAGCGGTATTTGATTTGTAGTTAAGTTAAATCTGTCTTCTTTTATCATAAAGTCATCATAAACTTTATTTTCATAAATTAGATTATAAGTTTTAAACTGTAAAACTTCATACTCTGTCTTCTCAAAATCTTCATCAGTGTAAGATTCTAACAAATATTCGTCACCTTTTTTATTGACAAGTCTCTCCTCTAACTGACTTAATTTTTTTAACGCATGAGTTTTATCAGAACCATCTGTTAAAGTCTGCATCTCTAAATTAATTTTAGCTCTTAAAATTGTATAATGTATCTTTGCACTCTCTATTTTTTTCGCTAGATTAATAATCTCTGAATCTGAGGATTTTGCGACTTCAGCAAGTGTCAAAGCATTTATTGATGGCACTTGAATAACACCATCTTGATTTCCATCTTCTGTATCGTATTTCTTTATAACATCTATTAAATTATCCATCGTAATTTTAGTGATGGTATCAGTCTCATTGAAATCATCTAATAAACCTTGCGCGATATTTCCTGAAGAATAAAGATTCCTTCCTAGATAATCTTTTTCATAGTCCTTCGCAGATATTGATGAGAGACTAGTCTCTGTAGACGTATTGTAATAAGTTGTCTTTCTATCTTGTACTAAAAACAATTCCTTCACTTTCCCGTCTTGAGAAACACTATCTACTGCATACCAGATTTGTGCTTCTTTATCACTTTGGTTCAGATATTCACCCAGACCTACTTCTTTCTTTTCTACAACCTTCTTTTCAGTGTTTTCAGTAGTTTTACTTTCTGATTTTTCTTTACTATTTGAACATGCTCCCAACAGCAGAGAAACCGAGAGTAGGGCTAGACTTGCGGTTACTATTTTGTTTTTCATAAAAACTCCTTTTTAAAATCTTTTTCATAATTATACTCAATAAATTGAGTATAGTCAATAGATTGGTTGTGATATTGTCTTTATATAATAAAATTATTATATGCGAGAGTAACTATGGCAATTTCTTACAAACCTTTTTATCAAACATTACTACGAAAAGATGTGAGTGAGTATTATCTCATTAAAATAGAAAAAATATCTGCTAACACACTTTATAGAATGAAGCATGGAGAATCTATTACGACAAAAACCATTGATAGATTATGTGAAATATTGGAGTGCGATGTTGAAGATATAATTGAATACATTAATACTGAGGAATAAAAAAAGAGGAAGTCAACAAAACACTGATTTCCTCTTTTCATTGTTGCAAATTGGTTTACTCCGCAATCTAACCTTTGATGGTTATAAATAAACCCCACCAAGAATAAATCTTAGTGGGGTTTTGGTGGGGAATGAAACTATTTCCCCACTATTTTAATCGCCCTAAGCGACTTGAAAACCTTGATTTACTAGGCTTTCGCAATCAAATTGCGTACCCTTATTATTTAAGAGTAACTGAAGCTCCAGCTTCTTCCAATTTAGCTTTGATTTCTTCAGCTTCTGCAGTTGGAACGCCTTCTTTGATGACACCTGGTGCACCATCAACAAGTTCTTTAGCTTCTTTAAGGCCAAGACCAGTGATTTCACGTACAACTTTGATAACGCCAACTTTTTTGTCACCAGCAGCTGTCAATTCAACGTCAAATGAATCTTTAGCAGCACCAGCGTCAGCAGTACCAGCTGCAGCAACAGCTACAGGAGCAGCTGCAGTTACACCAAATTCTTCTTCGATAGCTTTTACAAGGTCGTTCAATTCAAGGATTGAAGCTTCTTTAATTTCAGCAATAATGTTTTCAATGTTCAATGCCATTGTTATTTCCTCCAAATAAGTTTTTATTTTTATAATAATGTTTTGTAGCTAGGCTACGCTGCGTAGCTTAAGATTAAGCTGCGTCTTCTTTGTTGTCTGCAACTGCTTTGACAGCAAGTGCAACGTTGCGAACTGGCGCTTGAAGTACAGAAAGGAGCATAGAAAGAAGTCCTTCGCGGTTTGGAAGAGTTGCAAGTGCAAGAATCTCTTCTTTTGATGCGACAGCGCCTTCAATAGCACCACCTTTGATTTCAAGTGCTTCTGCATTCTTAGCAAAATCGTTCAAGATTTTCGCTGGTGCGATAACATCTTCGTTAGAAAATGCTACTGCAGATGGTCCAACAAATACTGATGCAAGATCTTCAAGACCAGCTTTTTCAGCTGCACGACGTAAGATTGAGTTTTTAATTACTTTGTACTCAACTTCGCTTCCACGAAGCTCACGACGAAGAACAGTATCTTGCTCAACTGTCAAACCACGAGCGTCCACAACAACGATTGATGCAGCAGCTTTCATTTTCTCAGCTACTACGTCAACTAATTCTGCTTTTTTAGCAATAATTGCTTCACTCATTTAGTGTTTCACCTCCGTAATTATTTTGCTTGGGGAATTTTCTAAAAGAAAAACGCGCCCAAACCTAGACACGAAAGTACAATACGCTTCTTTTATATGATACGTTTTGTCCTCGGTAGGATTTTTATGAGTCGAGCTCCCCTACTGTCTTAGGCAGTTTTTTCAAACCATTGATAATTATAGCAAAAGAAAAAAAGATTGCAAGCTTTTTGTGCAATCTTTTACTTTTTTTATGCATTTTTAGGAAAAGTCTTGTCAAGCAAGGCTTTACTAGCATCGTCAGTAGGCACCCAACCATCAGTGAAAACTCGGTCTTTTATCCAAAGACGATTATAGAAAAAGGCCCAAAACAAGTTGTAGGCAGTTCCTACAGGTCTCAAGAAATCATCTGGGATAAGAAGTGTTGCAATCACAGCAAATACAAACAGTGATCCAAGCATGATCCCAAAGTATTTCCAGTCTTTACGAAAAAGAGGAACGAAAAAGTTAAATAGCAAGGTTGTAATAGAGTACATAGGTGACAAAGTTTTAACATTGCTACCATCTGGTGCTTGAATAGTAAGTTTATTCATCAAGATCTCCTTAAATATAAAAATATTAATAAAGTTTAACAAAATTTTATATGTTTGTCAATTTAGGCAGATCTAGACGGAAATCAGAGCGTCACCTCTTCAAAAAAATGTAGCCCCAAGGCTACATTTTAATCTACATAATGTTCTTCTTTTTTATTGAACCAAGCATATGGCAGACCGATTAGAAGACCACCACCAATCAGGTTTCCTACGAAGGTCACAGCCCAGTGCCGCAGGATATTTCCAATACCAAAATTTGCCACCTGTGACGCAGCTGAGCTAAATTTGACGATAGCAAAAGAAGCAAAGTTAGCTGCCAAGTGTTCGTTGGTTAAGAAAACAAACATATAAATAGCTGAAATAACCAAGAAAAGCTTAGCTGTACTATCTTTCACCAAGACGAAGGAAAGAATCGCAATATTAACAAATACATTGGCTAGAATTCCCTCAAGTAAAATAAGTTCATTGGAGCGGGCAAGCTTCATCTGCACAACACCAGCAATGAAACTTTCCTTGCTAAGTCCCGCATAAGCCGCCGAATTAGCAAAGAGCCACCCAGCAATCAGAGCCCCAATCAAGTTAAAGAAAGTACAATAGAACAAAATAATCAATGCTTTTTTCCAGTCAATCTTCTTCAAGAAAGTGCCAGCTGTCAAAAACATCATGTTGGAAGTCACCAGCTCAGCATTCAGAAAGACGATGTAGGCCAATCCCCAAGCAAAGATAAAAGGGAAGAGAAAACGACCCGTTCCTGGGACAATCTTATTTGTCAGGTCTGCCGCAATGGCTCCTGCTCCTGTACTGAAAGTCAGAAAGGCCCCCGCAAAGATAGAGCGAACAGCATACTTCCCTTTACTTGTGTCGAACAAGCCTTCTTTCTTACGGCAAGCTGCTTCTATTTTTGGAATAAATGTCGATTCGACCATAATAATTCTCCTCTAAGTTAAACTATGTACAGTATATCACAAACTTTTATTTTTCGAAAGCGTTTTCTGTAAGTTTTTTTCTAAATTTGAACTTGAAATCGGAAAACTACATTTCAAGTTCTTAGTTCGCCTGCTAGCCGCCTTATATCTTCTGGCCTAGTTCGACAGCAACCGCCAAAAAGCTGAACGCCCTGCTTCTTCCAAAGATGGCTGTAATCAGTTAAACAGAGCTGCTGCTCAGGATTGTCCTGCCAAGTATTCGTCACCCCATTATAGATTTCTCCAGAATTTGGATAGGCTAGTAAGGGCTTATCGCACACCTGTTTCAACTTTTCTAATAAAGGAGCAATCAAATGCGGAGCTGTGCAGTTAAAACCGACAGCTAATACTTGTGGACTCGACTGAGCCAAGCGTCCAACTTCTTCTATCAGTGTTCCATCCGAAATCGCTGATACCGTTTGAGCGGTAAAAGATAAATAGGCTTCCACCTGCGGAAATTCTTCTGATAGTAAATGAACAAGCGCCTCGGTTTCTGCTCCGTTAGGAATCGTTTCAAGTGCCAATAAATCACAACCCGCATCCAGCAAGGCTTGTATCCGCGGACGATGAAAGTCTTTAAATTCCTCCTCACTCAAGTGATAGGCTCCTGTATACTCCGAACCATCAGCCAGATAAGCAGCATAAGGCCCGACCGATCCAGCTATCAAAGGATATGAACGCTGCTGCTCATCTAGCGATAATCCCTGCCAGACATTTTTAACAGCTGCCTGTGCCAAAAATACCGTCTCTTTGAAGAGCTCATAAGCCTTATCTAAACTCAATCCTTCTTCGACAAAAGCTGGAATGCTGGCCTGATAACTGGAAGTGGTGATAATGTCACTGCTAGCCCGAACATAGTCCTCATGCAGGCCTTGGATAATCTGAGGATTCTCAAGCAAGTACTTGGCTGACCAAAGCCGACCAGAAACATCATAGCCCTGCCTCTCCAGCTCTGTCCCCAAAGCACCATCTAGAATTATTATTTCTTGCTTTTCAAGTAAGTCTTTAAATGCTCCCATTCTTGCTCCTCAAGCTTTTTCTAAAATAACAGCTTAGTCAGTTTTGCTAAAGATAAATAAGTTTGCTTATTTGAAATGATCGTCTACTTCATTAGTAAAACACAAAAAAGAGATTATTACAATCTCTTTTTTTCTTATCTAGTTATGTGATGCCCATGCTTGGTCTGTTTCCAGAACATCTTGAGTCGTGTATTGTCCACGGTAAGGATTGTAAACCATATTAGACGCTCCTGTCTGATAGCTAGGCGAATCAAACTGAGTCAGATTGTATGCTTCAATCAGATAGTTCAATTTTGCATAGTAATGACTATCCGTTGCATATACACCTGTCAAGGCAGCTGTCGCATCTTGATAAGTCGGTGCATTACTCTTCCAAGCCCCCGCAAAGTGACTTTGTCTTAATACATAGACATAATCCTGAAGGGATTCGGCGTAGCTTGAGTAAGAGCGGAATTGATCGTTGATTGCGTAGGTATTGCCCTGACCATCTTCTTCTAAGGTCTCCATCGTCGCTGACTGACCAGCATAAGCTCCTTTAATCCCGAATAAATTATAGTGAGGATATCCTGACAGACCAGACTGGCCAGAACCACTCTCTAAAATAGCTTGTGCAATCATCACAGAAGCGTATAGATCATTATCCTGGGCCAATTGGCGAGCTGGCTCACTAATTTGTGAAATGAAATATTCTGTTTGGTTCAATGGTTGCTGAACAGCATCATTTGCACTTGCTGGCTTGATTTGCTTTGACAAAGCCAGACCAAAGACAACGGTTGAGGCCATTACTGCCAAACCTATCAAAAGTTTTTTCTTTCTTTTGAAATTCTCTTCTTCACAGTCTTTCTCCTAAATACAATATTTATTCTACTATTGTAACATACTAAAAGCAAAATAACATTAGCAATAAATTACAAGTATATGACATTTTTTATGTCTTCCACAAATATAAGTTTCACAAGCCACGATTGTTCCATTCAAAACTTTCTCGTTCGACTTGCATAATGAGCCTTATCACTAAGGTATACAGGCTGAACTGAAGAT
This sequence comes from Streptococcus cristatus ATCC 51100, assembly GCF_000222765.1. Classification (GTDB taxonomy): domain Bacteria; phylum Bacillota; class Bacilli; order Lactobacillales; family Streptococcaceae; genus Streptococcus; species Streptococcus cristatus. The sequence goes on from NZ_AFUE01000006.1 coordinate 164,811, forward strand.
GAAAATAACCTGACTCCAACCCATACGGAATCAGGCTATGATCTTAAACTCTGAAAGTTCAACTATCATTCCGATACAATCTAACATCTAGATCTTGCCCAAAATAGCATCCCAGGCTTGATCAAGACCAGTTTTATCAACTGAAGAAAAGATGATAAAATCATCAGTTTTGTCAAAGTCCAGCTTTTTCTTAATGGCACTCTCATGCTTATTCCACTTACCACGTGGAATTTTATCAGCCTTGGTAGCCACAACAATAACTGGAATTTCATAGTATTTGAGGAATTCATACATTTGCACATCATCCGCACTAGGATCATGGCGTAAGTCTACTAGACTCACGACCGCTCGCAGATTGTCCCGACTGGTCAAGTATTCCTCAATCATTTTGCCCCATTTAGCGCGCTCCGTTTTCGAAACCTTGGCATAGCCGTAGCCAGGAACATCCACAAAACGGAGCTTGTCATCGATATTGAAAAAGTTCAACAACTGCGTTTTACCAGGCTTACCCGAAGTCCGTGCTAAATTTTTACGATTGAGCAGAGTATTGATAAAACTAGATTTACCAACATTGGAGCGACCCGCCAAGGCGATTTCTGGGATATCATCCTGAGGGTAATGCGATTTATTGGCTGCGCTCAGTAAAATCTCAGCATTATGTGTATTGATTTCCATAAGCTTCCCCTAGGCAGTTTCTAAGATTGGCTTGTCTGTGCCGTCCACTGCTTCCTTCGTGATACGAACCAGTTTGACATTTTCCTGACTTGGCACTTCAAACATGACATCCATCATGGTTTCTTCAATAATTGAACGCAGTCCACGCGCACCTGTCTTGCGTTCGATAGCTTTTCTAGCAATGGCTTGCAAAGCTTCCTCGTCAAATTCAAGCTCAACATCATCATAAGAAAGCAAGGTTTGGTATTGCTTCACTAGTGCATTTCTCGGTTCACTCAAAATGCGAACTAAATCATCAACGGTCAGCTGCTCTAGAGCTGCAAAAACTGGCAAACGACCAATCAACTCAGGAATAATCCCAAATTTTTGAATATCGTCAGCGACAATGGCCTGCATATAAGACGCACCCTCGTCGATTGCCTTATTGTTTTGACCGAAACCGATAATCTTCTCACCAAGACGTTGCTTGACAATCTCTTCGATACCATCAAAAGCACCACCAACGATAAAGAGAATGTTCTTGGTATCAACCTGAATCATTTCTTGCTGTGGATGCTTACGACCACCTTGAGGAGGCACGCTGGCAACTGTTCCTTCAATAATCTTCAGTAAGGCTTGCTGAACACCCTCACCTGAAACATCACGAGTGATAGAAACATTTTCGCTCTTCTTAGCAATCTTGTCGATTTCATCCACATAAATGATGCCGCGTTCTGCCCGTTCAATATTGAAATCAGCTGCCTGTAAAAGCTTGAGCAGGATATTCTCTACATCTTCACCAACATAGCCAGCCTCAGTCAAGGCTGTCGCATCCGCGATAGCAAAAGGAACATTGAGACTGCGCGCCAAGGTCTGAGCCAGGAATGTTTTCCCAGATCCAGTTGGACCAATCATGAGGATGTTGGATTTTTGTAGCTCCACATCATCCTCTTCGCGACTGTCATGAAAATTAATTCGCTTATAGTGATTGTAAACGGCAACTGCCAAAGCCCGCTTGGCCCGATCTTGACCAATCACATAGTGGTTCAAAATATTGAGCAATTCTTGCGGTTTTGGTACTTCAGAAAGATCAGCTAAAACTTCCTCAGCTAATTCTTCTCGAATAATTTCCTGCGCCAACTCGACACATTCATTACAGATAAAGGCATTGTTGCCCGCAATAATCTTTTGGACTTCGTCCTGATTCTTTCCACAGAAAGAACAATATACCATCATCTCATTATTACGATTTGTAGGCATTGTTTACTCCCATTCTAAATTCTAATTCAATTTTATTTACATTTTAAAAGAGGGTCATATAAAAAGCATGGATGGAATTAACAAGATTTGTAAAAGCATTTAACAAAAATAAAATAGCCAATCCAAAACGTTTTTTACGAAAAGTCTGAAAAGAACAAATCAGACAAATTGCACATAAAAAGGCCGTAAAAAACCAAAAACACTTCTTTCCATTCCTATGAACCCTTTCTTTTGAGGATTTTTACGGTGAAATCATACTCATTTTTTTCATCTTTTGGTCGAAAACGACTGCTTACTTCATCAAACTGTGTCAAATCAAAGTCTGCTGGGAAATAAGTATCACCTTCTAAGCTAGCATGGATTTCTGTCTTAATCACCTCATCCAATTCATGCTCGAATAAAGAAAAGATTTGACCGCCACCGATAATATAAAGATTCGTCTCTTGCTCTTGGTACCATTTCAATACTGCTGAAAGCTCATGAAATACCAAAACACGCTCATCTTCAATCTGGTAATCCCTATCACGTGTCAAAATCAGAGTCTGTCTATTTGGCAGCACGCGCCGATGCATCCCATCAAAAGTCACTCGCCCCATTAAAATCGCATGCCCAGTCGTAATTTCCTTGAAATGTTTCAACTCTGCTGGTAAATGCCATGGCAAGCTTTGGTCTTTTCCAATCAAACCATTTTGATCCTGTGCCCAAATCGCCGCAATCTTTTTCGTCATTTCTCTATCCTTCACATTGATATTTCTATTCTATCAAAATTTATTAAAAAAGACTTGTTTGGACTATCACTTCTATCTATTTATTTTTGTCAGCTGATCCAGATAAAAAATCGATAACCCAAAAGATTATCGACTATTCGTTTGCTAGGCAAATTACTCTTTCTTCATCTTTTTGATAAAGACAAATCCTACAACAGCAGCTACAAGGCCAAACAAGGAAACGTTCAAGAGCGTTGAGTCTGCCTTTTTAGGCTCAGCAGTGGTAGCCTCTTTTTTATCCGCTAGGGGATCAATATCACATCCCTCTCTTTTGACTGACTTACCTTCAGTTGAAGCATCAGCATTGCTTTGCTCGGTCCCTTTGTTTTTAGGGCCTTTTCCATGACAAAGCAAATCAATCGTATAGGATTTCTTTCCCTGATTTGCCCCATCCGAACCTTGGTCTACAAGCTGCAGAAAGTCATCTTCTTCCATTGAAGAATCCGCAATTTGCTCAAGTTGGGACTCTGCCTGCTGGACTTCATCCGCACCCACAACAGCCATCGGTGTCACAGAAACCGATAGACCAAGCAAAAATGAACAAATGCCCAGACTAAAGAGTTTTCTCCTGCTTCTATGTGTTAAAAAAATTGCTTCCATATCAATACCTCCGAGATAGGCACTAGCGAAACACATATATCTATTGTCATTATAGCACTTACAAAATAAATTTCAATCATTTGCTCTTGAAAATTAAAAAACCTACTGACTGTCATTCAGTAGGAAAAATACAATCAAATCGCCAAATCAAACTTGAGTTGAGGTTTGACCGGATCATAGTTTAATAACTCAAAATCTTCTGCTTTGATATCAAAGAAATTGGTTCCATTCGGCACATTTAAAACGAGTCGAGGTTGGCAGTCGCTAGGCTCTCGACGCAATAGCTCCTCCGCCTGCTCGAACTGATTGTCATAGATGTGCAAGTTATTGATAAAGTAAAAGAACTTGCCGACCTTCCAGCCAAAATGCTTGGCAATCATCATCTGCAGCGCCACATATTGCATAGCGTTGATATGGTGAGCCACCAGCATATCATTTGAGCGCTGGGTCAGAGTCGCATCCAGATAAATCTCCCCATCCACACGCCGAACGTCAAACATGGTTTGAAAAGCGCATGGCAGCAGGCCGTCTGTTTCTTCAAACGCTTCATAATCCCAGAGAGAGATGATATTGCGACGGTTCCAAGGATTGGCTTCCAGCTGTTGGAGAATTTTATGGATAATATCATGCTTCTTGACAACAGCTCCGTAGCGCTGGCCAATAGTACCCGTATCGCCAACTTCCCAATCATTCCAGTAGTGAACATGATACTTGTCGTTGAGCAATTCCAAGCTATTAGACTGGTCTTGATAGATCCAAAGAACTTCCTTGATAGCGGACTTGATGGCAATAGGGCGCAGAGTCGTTATTGGGAACTCGCCCTTGCTCAAATCGTATTCTGCGAAAGAACCAGTGATATATTTAGAGTTGGCCACATTTCCATCCTTGTAGCGCGGACGGGCATTCTCAGAAAAAACACCTTGCTCCATAATCTTTTTTATATTTTCTTTGAAAATCGTATCTGCTAACGTCATGATTTCTCCTTCGTTCAGTGAGCTTTTTCTAGTATAGCAAATTTTCCATAAAAATTCTCCTGCCAAGTTTAGCAGGAGAAAACCTTATTTGACCCATTCATCTGGATGATTGAGCTTATTCGCATCCTTTTCTGATAATCTCAAGGTAATATCTGACACAGCAGGAATATTTGAAAGAGTGACATAGGGGTAGTTTTTGTAGGTCGTAAATTTGACACCACTTTCTCCCTTTTTTCCACTAATATTGTAGATGTAATTAACCTCTGCATCATCAGGTAAATCAACCCAGGCATCTTCATTATCTTCCTCAGACTCTACCAGATCTAGAATATCTGCAAATTCATCCAAGGTTTTGGTGTTTCTTGTCTGATAAATCTGCTGATTCTGACTATTCAATATGGTCAGAAAACCTTCTGTCTTTGATTTGCAAGCGGATAAGATCAAAAGAAAAATGGGAAATAATATTAGAAAATATGCAACTTTTCTCTTCATTTTTAGCCCTCCTTATAGCTATGCTAAGAGAGGAAGTAGTTAGAACTATTGAAGTACCAGCGAAGCTGCTCCAATTACGCCAGCATCATTTCCAAGTGTAGCCAGCGCCAATTTAGTTGAAGTGCGTACTTGCGGGAATGTATTTTCTTCATAAACTTTACAAACACCCTCAAGTAGGAACTCTCCTGCTGCTGACACTCCACCACCAATAACGATCGTTGATGGATTAAGGGTTGAACCGATATTGGCACAAGCAATCCCCAAGTAACGTGAGAAGTTACGATAAACGATCAAGGCAAGGTTGTCGCCTTCTTTTGCCAAATCAAATACAGTTTTAGCAGTTACTTCTTCTCCGTCATCAATCAAGCGTTTCAAAGTTGCGTCGCCTTCATATTCATCAGCGTAACGACGAGTCAAATTGACAATCCCTGTTGCTGAAGCCACTGTCTCAAGACAGCCCTTTTTACCACAGGTACATGCGATTGGTTGGTCGAAGTCAACAGTGATGTGGCCCAACTCACCTGCTGCACCAGCTACACCGTGAAGAAGTTTACCTTCTGCAACGATACCGCCACCAACACCAGTACCAAGCGTCATAAAGACAACGTCTGGTTGGTTTTCACCAGCACCCATCCAACGCTCACCAAGCGCAGCTACGTTGGCATCATTATCGATGAAGAATGGGATACCCAAGGCTTTTTCGATTTTTTCTTTAATTGGTTGGAGGGTTTTCCAGTTGAGGTTGTAGGCACCGATAACAGTCCCTTTCTCACGGTCAACCACACCCGGTGATCCCATGCCAATTCCGATAAAGTTCTCTGCTGATAGATTTAAGAGCTCCAAGCGATGCTGGATAGACTCAATCATATCGTCTACAATATGGCTTCCCTCGTCCAAAATATTGGTTTTAATAGACCATTTTTCTTGGATTTCGCCCTCTTGCGTCAAAATAGCAAATTTGATAGAAGTTCCGCCTAAATCAATCCCAATAATTTTTTTTGACATGATATTCTCCTCTGTATTCGTTCTCCCTTTCATTATAGCAAATTTTTTCAGCGTAGAAAAGGTTTGCACAGTATTTTTTGCTTTTCGTTTGTGCTTATTTCACTCAAAATAAAAATCGGCATCTCTTGAGATACCGATAGGTCTATTGAAGCACATAAATCATCCTAGCTGCTCACTTCAAATGGATCATATTATTTAAATCATGTTTATCTAAGGCTCACTCTGCCAGTGCGATAATCAAGGACTATTCCTGACTGGACATTGGGAACGAAGACATTGAATTCCAAACTTCCATCGCTGGACTTAGCTTCTAAATGCGAGCCAGATGGCACCAGATCATTTTCTGAAGCATAGATCAACGTGACACGATAGCGGACTCGCTTATTCTGGTCCAAAGCACGACGAATCTGAGTTTCATAGTAATTCTGGCCCGTCGAATTGTCTTTATTGGCCTGATTGGCCCAGGCTGTTTGGACTGCGATATTGGCTGGATTGCTAGTAGAGGCGTCGAATCCCTTTAAACCACCGATAAGAGAGTAAGCCAAAAGATGCCCGCGATCCACTGCATGGTTGTATTCACCTGATAGATATTTGACTTGGTGCCAACCAGCAGGAACCCAAGAAGTGGAACCATTTCCCGTTTCTTCCCTTGATTTATATTGACGGGTCGATTTGGCAAGCAAGGCATTGGCAACTGTTGGAACAGTCTGCCCCTGAACCATCTTCGTTTTATTATCCGCATAAGGGGCACTCGACACTTTGGCATCTAAGTTCGTTTGATTCCCATTGATGATGAAAGCTCCAGCTCCATTCCACTCGATTTTTCCACCAAGTTGAGAACGCACCGAGTCAGTGAGAACACTCTCAGCCAGTGCTTGATCTGGTGTGCTGGTATCCCTATTTTGACTAATGGCTGACGATGTATTTACCGCTGGTGACTGATTGCCATTTCCAAAAAAGTAGGCTCCCAGTGATAAAGTCAGAGCAACCAGAAGCCCAGCTATAGTCTGAGTAGATTTAGTGCTCTTTTTTTGTAATTTCTTTCTTTTTGGCATCTTTCCTTTTCCATTTAAAAGGACTGCGCAAAATTCTGCACAGTCGGTAAATTTTCGGACATCTTAGCAGATCAATGACCAGTGAACTTAGAAACAAGTTCATTCCAAGTATCTAGCGATAAGATAGACCAAGGATTGTCTGCATTTCCAATCACGCCATATCCGATAACCAGACCAAGACAAAAAATGATAAAAGCGACTACCAGCACCAAGGCAATGATGCCTAGTTGTCTAGCCAAATATTTCCAATTTTCACTCATCATCTTCTTCCTTTACGCGTTTGATGTTGGCACCAAGAGCCGCCAGCTTTTCGTGAAATTTATAATAGCCACGGTCCAAATGGACTAACTTGCTAACCTTTGTTTCCCCTTCAGCAATCAAGCCCATCAAAATCAAGGTCGCACTAGCCCGGAGATCTGTCGACATCACTTCTGCTCCTTGCAGGCTGCTACCACCCCAAATCCGAGCGGTATCCCGCATAATATCGGAGTGAAGACCCATCCGTCGCATCTCTTCTAAGTGCTGGAAGCGGTTTTCAAAGACCGTCTCAACCATGACAGACTCTCCTTGGGCTATCGCCATCAAGGCAGTAAACTGAGCCTGCATATCTGTTGGGAAACCTGGATAAGGTAGAGTTTTGACAGAAACAGCTTTTAACTTTGAAACATCTGAGCGGACGCGAATTCCTTCGTCTTCTTCCGTCACTTCTACTCCCATTTCTTGCATTTTTGATAAAAGCGGACGATTGTGTTCCCAAATCGCATTCTCAATCAGCAAATCACCACCCGTCATGGCAGCGGCAACCATAAATGTACCAGCTTCGATACGGTCTTGCACGACATTGTGCTCAGCTCCATGAAGTTTTTCAACACCGATGATTGTTATATTCTCCGTTCCTGCCCCTCTGACTTTAGCGCCCATTTTATTTAACAGTAAGGCCAAGTCGACAATTTCAGGTTCTCGAGCAGCATTTTCAATAACAGTTGTACCTTGAGCTAAAGTTGCCGCCATCATAATATTCTGTGTCGCACCAACACTTGGGAAGTCCATGTAAATATGCGCCCCCATCAAGCGGTCTGCCCTAGCTTCAATGTATCCAGCAGTCTGCGTAATCTGAGCACCCATTGCCTCCAAGCCCTTCAAATGAAGGTCGATAGGCCGGCTACCAATCGTACAACCGCCCGGCATGGACACTTTAGCATGCCCATTACGAGCAAGAATGGGACCCAATACAACAATCGAAGCCCGCATCTTGCTGACATACTTATAAGGAGCCTCTTCGGTCAATGGTTTAGTCGCATCTACAACTACAGTATTTTCATCTTGGTCAAAGTCTACCTGCGTATTCAAGCCGCGAACAACATTGTTCATGGTAAAAACATCCGAAAGGACTGGCACATTCTTGAGTATTGTTTTTCCCTCGCTGGCTAAAACAGTTGCTGCTAACAGTGGCAACACCGCATTTTTAGCTCCTTCAATCTTAACTCTGCCAACCAGACGGTTATTTCCACCCTGAATAATAATTTTTTCCATACTAACTAGTTACTCCAAATCTTAAAAATTAATCCTTACTATCATACCATAAAATCAAGATTCTGACCTTATAAAGTTCCATTAAAGATTGCCCGACTCATATCATAAATACCGATAAAAAATAGGCTAGCCATGTAGCCCAAGGCAATACTTAGCAATAAAATCAAAAAACGAATTTTGATGGCATTATCAGCATTTACTTTTAGAAATCTTTCCCAACTGACCACTGTAGACAAAAGATGAAAAGACATAAAGATAAAGAGAAGATGACTGCATAATCGAAACATTAATTCTATCATAGATTTTATTATACCATAAGAAAAGCTGTTTCTAGCGAAAAGGAGTATGGGACAATAAAAAAGAATGGAAACTCCATTCTTTTTTCATTACATTCTTGTTCCAACGTTAATACGGTTGATGGCACGCTGGAGGGCGATTTTAGCGCGTCGCTCTTGGTCAATCAAATGCTTGTCTTGGGCTTCTTCGATCTCTTTCTCAGCACGCAGCTTAGCTCGCTCGGCACGGCTGATATCAATATCACGCTCACGCTCAGCTGAGTCCGCGATAATGGTAATCACATTATCAGCAATTTCTATGATGCCACCGTTGACCGCAATCCAGTCAATATGTTTGTCATCATCGATTCTGCGTACCTTGACTTGATCCACTTCCAAAACAGCAATTGTATTGATATGGCGAGGCAAAATCCCCATTTCTCCGTCAATCGTTTTTACGGAAACAAATGCAGCACGGTGGTCGTAAATCAGACCATCCGGTGTAACGATTTGTACTGTCATTTGAGCCATCATTCACCTCTTAGAATCCCATTTTTTCCGCTTTAGCAATGACATCCTCAATCGAACCGACACCACGGAAGGCATCTTCTGGTAACTTATCGTACTTGCCTTCGAGGATTTCTTTAAAGCCACGAACCGTCTCAGCTACAGGCACATAAGATCCTGGCTGGCCAGTAAATTGCTCCGCAACGTTGAAGTTTTGAGACAGGAAGAATTGAATCCGACGCGCACGCGCAACCAAAGTCTTTTCTTCATCTGACAACTCATCCATACCTAGGATGGCAATGATATCTTGCAACTCATGATAACGTTGCAATACGCGTTTCACTTCGGCAGCTACTGCATAGTGCTCTTCACCAACAATCTCAGGAGAAAGAGCTCGAGAGCTTGAAGCAAGTGGATCCACGGCTGGATAAATCCCCAATTGAACCAATTTACGTTCCAAGTTGGTTGTAGAGTCCAAGTGGGCGAAAGCCGTTGCTGGAGCTGGGTCAGTATAGTCATCGGCTGGCACGTAGATGGCCTGGATAGAGGTTACAGAACCCTTCTTAGTCGATGTGATACGCTCTTGCAATTGCCCCATTTCTGTCGCAAGTGTTGGTTGGTAACCAACGGCTGACGGCATCCGACCCAAAAGGGCAGAAACTTCAGAACCTGCCTGCGTGAAACGGAAGATGTTGTCAATGAAGAGCAAGACATCTTGACCTTCCACATCACGGAAGTATTCTGCAATCGTCAAACCAGTCAAAGCAACCCGCATACGCGCTCCTGGCGGCTCATTCATCTGACCGAAGACCATGGCTGTTTTCTCGATAACACCAGACTCTTTCATTTCCCAATAAAGGTCATTCCCTTCACGGGTACGTTCCCCAACGCCAGTAAATACAGAAATACCACCGTGTTCTTGGGCAATGTTGTGGATCAATTCTTGAATCAGGACGGTCTTACCAACTCCGGCACCACCGAAGAGTCCAACTTTACCACCTTTCAGATAAGGGGCTAACAGGTCGATAACCTTGATACCTGTCTCTAAGATCTCTGAAGAAGTAGACAACTCATCAAAGGTTGGAGCTTTCTTATGGATTGGCTGGCGCTCTGCATCATCCGCAAAAGGAGCATCCAAGTCAATGGTATCTCCCAAAACGTTAAAGACGCGACCAAGTGTTTCTTTGCCGACTGGCACAGAAATTGGACGGCCAGTATCTAGCACTTCCATGCCACGAGTCAACCCATCCGTTGATTCCATAGCGATGGTCCGAACCACTCCATCACCAAGCTCAAGAGCTACTTCAAGGACGATTTTTGATTTTTTTTCGTCATTTTTATAGACTACAAGTGCATTATTGATCTCAGGTAGCTTGTCGCCAGCTGCAAACGCTACGTCTACAACCGGTCCGATAACCTGAGTAATTTTGCCTGAGCTCATTCTTTTCTCCTCTTTATACTATTTATTTTCTGTGACACTATTCCAGTGCACTTGCACCCGCCACAATTTCAGTAATTTCCTGCGTGATAGCTGCTTGTCTAGCACGGTTATACTGAATGGTCAAATCATTGATAACTTTTTTAGCGTTATCTGTTGCTGTTTGCATGGCTGTCATACCAGCAGCATTTTCAGCAGTTTTTGCGTCAATAATCGCCCCGTAAATCATACTTTCAGCAAATTGAGGCAAGAGCTGATCTAAAATCGCGTTTCGACTAGATTCTAATTCTAGATTGAGAATATAATTCTCATCCGCTTCACTAGGATCCAAATCGACGATTGGCAACATCTGCTCTACCCGCATCTGACTGGTCAAACTGTTGACATGGTGGTTATAACACACATAAAGTTCATCAAAAAGCTCATTCTGATACATTTCAATCGTCTTGGAAATGATTTTCCGAACTTCATCAAAACTCGGATGATTGGCTAAGCCGCGCAATTCATAAATTGGCTGAATGCCCCGTGCTCGGAAGAAATCCGCTCCCATTCCACCGATCGAAATAATGACATAGTCATCTTTTTCGTGGTATTCCGAAATCAATTCCATCATGGATTTGAGGATGGTTGCGTTATAGCCACCGACCAAACCACGATCAGATGTAATGACGATATAAGCCGTTTTCTGAACCGGTCTGCTCTTTAAAAGTGGATGATGGCTAACATTTTCTTCCTCATGACCATGCAAAAGGTCGGTCAAGAGTTTCCGAACCTTAGAAGCATAGACTTGAAAGTTCTTTGCTGCTTCTTCGGATTTTCCCAACTTAGATGCAGAAACCATCTGCATCGCATTAGTGATTTGACTGGTGTTTTTTGTGGATGCAATTTTATTTTTGATATCATTTAATGAAACTGCCATCTGACACCTCTATTCTTATTTGAAGTTAGACTGATTAATAAATTCAGTAATAGCGGCGTCCAGCACTTCTTCGCTCGGCAAATCTTTTGTCTGACGAATTGTTTCATAAATGTCTTCATGATGAGCATCAAAGTAAGCGAAAAGCTCTGCTTCAAACTGAAGAATCTCATCCACTGGTACTGTATCTAGGAAACCATGAGTCAGTGCATAAAGGATCACAACTTGTTTTTCAACTGGCAGTGGCTCATGAACTGGCTGTTTCAATACTTCTACCGTACGGCGTCCACGGTTCAACTTAGCCTGAGTTGCTGCATCAAGGTCACTACCAAATTTGGTAAAGGCTTCCAGCTCACGATATGAAGCAAGGTCAATACGCAGAGTTCCTGCAACCTTCTTCATGGCCTTGATTTGTGCAGACCCACCTACCCGAGATACAGAAGAACCGGCGTCAATAGCTGGGCGGATACCTGCATTAAAGAGGCTATCACTAAGGAAAATCTGACCATCCGTGATTGAAATCACGTTGGTCGCGATATAGGCTGAGATATCTCCTGCTTGTGTCTCGATAAATGGTAGGGCTGTGATTGAACCACCACCCAGCTCATCAGAAACCTTAGCTGAACGCTCAAGCAGACGGCTGTGAAGGTAGAAAACATCCCCTGGGAAGGCTTCACGACCTGGCGGACGACGAAGCAAGAGGGAAAGCTCACGATAAGCTACCGCTTGTTTAGACAAGTCATCATAAACGATAAGGACGTGCTTACCATTGTACATAAATTCTTCAGCCATTGCTACACCGGCATAAGGAGCCAAGAAAAGCAATGGAGATGGTTGTGAAGCTGATGCTGTTACCACGATAGTATAATCCAAGGCTCCATACTGACGGAGAGTTTCCACCTGTGTCCGGACAGTAGATTCCTTTTGACCAATGGCAACATAGATACAGATCATATCCTGCCCTTTTTGGTTGAGGATCGCATCGATGGCAATACTAGTTTTACCAGTCTGACGGTCACCGATAATCAATTCCCGCTGACCACGACCAATCGGTACAAGGGCATCAATAGCTTTCAAACCTGTTTGCAATGGTTCTGATACAGACTTCCGTTGCATAACTCCTGGAGCTGGTGCTTCTACAGGGCGTGTTTTAGTTGTAGCAAGCTCACCCAAGCCGTCAACAGGACGACCGAGCGGATCTACGACACGACCAATCAAAGCATCTCCGACAGGAACTTCCATGATTTTACCCGTACGGCGAATCGTATCGCCCTCACGAATATCTGTAAAATCACCCAAGATAATGATCCCGACATCGGTTGACTCCAAGTTTTGGGCCATACCATAAGAACCATTTTCAAAAATCAAGAGCTCACCACTCATGGCATTATCAAGGCCGTGGGCACGAGCAATTCCATCACCAATATAAGTGACGACCCCAGTTTCTGTGACGTCAAAATTTGGCTGGAAATTTTCAATTTGTTGCTTAATTAAAGCGCTGATTTCTTGTGCGTTAATCGCCAAAATTCACACCACTTTCTATTTCAAATTTTCTTTTACGAGTTGTAATTGACGTTTTATACTTGCATCAATTGTCTTATTATTGGCTGAAATGACGAAGCCACCAATCAGGCTAGCATCTAATTCCTGCTTGAGCGAGCGAACCTTGAGGCCCATTTTTTGCTCAATCATTGGTTTCAATCTTTCTTTTTGACTTTCTGTCAATGCTTGAACAGATTTAACCGTCACTTCAAATTCATTGCTTTGTTTCTCAATCTGATGCTGAATTTCTATCAACATATCGTAGAATAAATCTGCTCGATGATTGAGAATAACGACTTCGATAAAGTTATCAATCAGCTGTGAATCTGAGTTTTGAAAAAGTCGAAGAGCCTTCTCCTTTTCTCCCTCATCAACGCCAATATGTGATAAAAAGTCAGCAAGATTTGTTTCTTCAAACACAGCCTTAATTTGGCTTAGTTTTTCAAAAACATCTTGTTGCTGACCTTTTTCAAATACTAATTGAACAAAAGGCAAGGTATATTTTTCAATTACCGCATAGTGCTTTTTGTCCATTAAGCATCTCCTAATTTATCAATATAACGATCAATAAGCTCACTGTGTGCTTTTGTATCAAGCTGCTGGCTCAAGATCTTACTTGCAAGACTTACTGTTAGGTCAGCCACATCGTCTTTAATGCTATTCAAGGCTTCTGCCTTGCTTTGAGCAATTTCCTGATTGGCTTTTGCTTTCAAACGTCCAGCTTCTTCAGCTGCATCCGCTAAAATTCCAGCCTTATTTTTTTCAGCTGTTTCCTTAGCATGTTCGATAATCGTCGTTGCTTCCTGACGACTTCCTGCTAATTCATTCTCACGTTTTTGCGCAAGTTCCTCAGCCTTTTTGCGGGCTGACTCAGCCCCGTCAATATCATCCGTAATCTTTTTAGAACGTTCTTCTAAGATACTGGTAATATTGCCCCAGGCAAACTTCTTTACTAAAAAAATTAATAAAAGGAAGGAACCAGCGATGAGAATAAAGTCACCAATAATGGCACCGATAGTTACGTGCATTCCTTTTCTTCCTTTCTACTTACTATTCTTCACCGTTTATTTTCTTGCCGATATACATCGAAGACAGCATGGTAAAGACATAGGCCTGGATACATGAAATAAATATCGAGAAGGCTGTCCATAACATACTACCTAGGAAAGCAGCTGGATACCAATAAAATGCTTGTTGTGACAAGGTAAGCAACAAGCCAGCCAAAACTTCCCCTGCAAAAATATTTCCGAAAATCCGCAGAGCCAGAGAAGCAAAATTGGTAAATTCTTCCAAGATATTCATTGGAGTCATAAATCCAGGTGTTGCAAAAGCTTTTAAGTAATCTTTAAAACCACGACGACGGATTCCTTCAACATGACTAATCAATGTAATGATAAAGGATAAGGCTAGGTCATAGCCCAAATTTGCCGTCGGAGAAGTCCAGAGATTATAGCCATTGGTGGTCTGAACTTTAGCCATCAAACCGATATTATTGGCAACTGCAATAAAGAGAAATAGAGAGAACATAAACAAAGAGTAATCCTTGATATACCGTTCTCCGATATTATCTTTTGTAAAACCAATGACAAAATCATAGACATATTCTAATAAGTTTTGCTTTCCTTGAGGTCGGATGGACATTTTTCTACTGCCCCAGTAGATAAAGCCAAAGACCATCAAAACGGTCACAAGTGACATAGCAAGCAGGGTCAAATCAAAGGATATTGGGCCTAGCTGAATAGTCGGATTAAGACTTTCTTCCAAGGTTTGACACCCCCTTTTCTAAAATAGAAAAAACTATTTGATAATGAAGGACATAACCAAAGTAACGAAGAAAGTACCTTCAACAAAAGCGACACCCATGATGAGCAAGCTTCTTAATTGATCAACCATTTCTGGCTGACGTGAAGCTGCTTTAAACAGATTGCTCATAATCAAACCTTCAGCTAATGAGACGCCAAAACAGGCAATACAAAGTCCTAAAAATGTTAAATTCATGATGAATTCTCCTTTTATATTTTTTAAATGTACCCCATTAGTTTACTCCTAATAAAGTTAATAGTCAATTATTTTGTGATATTGTAAGCGTTTTTCGCACTTTTCTTTTAAATTTAAAACAAAACTTGAATAAAAGTGCTTTTCAAACATTTATCCTATAAAAATCCAAGCAAAAATGAGAGTGGGACAGAAATCAGTAATTCGTTAGAATTCGATTTCGTCGTCCCACCTCCGCACAGTTGAGTAGGGCTGTAAAAGCTGATGAAATAAGCGTAATAGAGCCCACTCAACCACTGCGTCTTGCTCGACAATCCAAAGACAATTAAGAGACTAGGACTTTTGTCCCAGCCTCATATCTGTTCCATTTGAGGTAAAAAAATCGTGAAGCGCATCCACCTATTCTCAACTGCTTCAAAGCGATAAGCGAGATGGTGCTTTTCTAAAATCTGCTGCACGATGAAGAGCCCCAGCCCCGTACCACCATCCTTGCGATTGCGACTGTAGTCTGGTCGATAAAATGGCTGGAAAATCTGCTGGATCTGTGAGTCATCCAGCACTCGCTCAGCTTCATTTTCTACAATTAATAGCCCATCTTCTAAACGAACCAAGATTTCTCCGCCTTCTACTGTATAATGGAAGGCATTGTCAATCAGATTTTTAATAGCTTTCAGTAAATAGGTCTTATTTCCTCGGACTTTTGTTTCTGAAAGTTGGACATTAAATTGATAATGCTTGAGGTCAGCCAGAACCTTGTAGGTACTGATATTTGCTTCAAGCAACTCTTTGAGAGAGAAGATTTCCCGCTCTGTCTCCATGGTCATTTCTAGTTTTGAAATGGCTAGGATAGACTGAACTAAGCCTGATTGCTCTTCCAATATTTCGCGGCACTTCTGTAGGTATTTGTCCCGATCTTTAAAATCACCCACTCCATAAATCATCCCGTCAATCATTCCCATCATGCTAGTGATGGGGGTCTTGAGTTCGTGGGAAGTCATTCGAAGAAATTCTGCCTTTTCGCGCTCGCTTTCTGCGACTTTCTCATTTTCTAATCGCAGAGCTTCCATACTTGCTAGGAGGTTAGCATATAAGTGATTGATGTCTTGAGCCAGATCAGCAATCTCGTCATGCCCTTTCACCTGACAGGAAACGTCTGGAAGCAGACTTGTCATTTGCCGAGTGCTAGAGGAGATATCCTTAATTCTCTGACTAGAGGTCCGACTATAGAGATAGGCGGCAAGCCCACCCAGACTCAGCGACAAGAATAATACAAAAGGATAGAGATTGAGCAAGATTCGACTGGCATCCGAAACGGGCTGCAGAGAATACTCGCCTCGTAAGACCACTTCTTTGCCGTCCGACGTCCGAAAACTTTCTGACAGAGTCTTGCTTTCATAATTGCTATTGGCAATGGTCGGAACAATTGTCAGCTGGAGAGAACTTTCTCCATTCGTTTCAAGTGCTGGGTAAAGAATCGTATTGTCTTTCGCCAGCAAGGTGAACCAGATCTGATTGCTCTTTTTGCTATAATTGCTCAAGAGCTCACTGATTTCTTGGCTGGACTTCCCCTTGACCTGCTTGGCTACCTGAGCAAACTCACGCTGGGCTTCTCCTCCCTTGACCTGCTGGTAGTAAACCGGCATGGCAAAATAGAGAGTGGATAGAACAATCGTCACAACGACAAAGATGATGAAAGTCGTCAAGAGGAAGTTCTTTTTGACAATCTTCACGTGTCTTCTCCTCCAAGCTGATAGCCCATACCTGTAATGGTTTTTAGAGGGATACCTGGGATTTTCTTACGAATGTTCTTGATGTGATTGTCCAGCACCCGGCTGTCCAGCTCGCTATAGCCCCAGATGGTATTCATGAGCTGATCGCGGGTCACTAAGTGATCCTTTCTCTTGGCTAGAGCCTGCAAGATTTCGTACTCTTTCTTAGTCAGTGGCATCTTTTCTTCCTGCCAATAAACAGTACAATCATCGATAGAGACGGTCAATTCACCGACAGTAATCTCTGAAGAAACCGTATTTCGTCGCAGAATATTCTCAATTCGTTTGACTAAGATCAGTGGTGAGAAAGGCTTGGTCACATAGTCGCTGATGAGATGGTTAAAGCTGACTAGCTGAGTGTACTCATCATCTAGTGCTGTCAGGATCATGACCGGAATCTGAGAAGTCTTGCGAATTTCCTTGAGAACATCCAGTCCACTCATGGTTGGCAACATCATGTCTAAAATAACTAAGTCAAAAGACTCTGCTTCAAATTGAAGCAAAGCCTCGCCTCCATCAAAGACTGGTGTAACCGCATAGTTACTTTCTTTTAAAAATTCACAAATGACTTGATTGATCGTAGTATCGTCTTCCACTACTAAAATCTTGTGCATATATGCTTGATTCTCCTTTATTTATTCAAATCGCAGGGCTTCAATTGGATCCAGCTTGGATGCTTTCACAGCCGGCAAGAGCCCAAATACTACTCCTATTATACAACAAAAGAGCAAACTTACAAAGACCGAAAATAGAGATAAAATATATGGGTAGGCCAGAGACTGGGTAATAGCAAAGCCAGAGGCGATACCTGCTACCACACCAATAATTCCTCCCATCAGAGTCAGGATGACCGCTTCGATCAGGAACTGCTTGAGAATGATCTTTCGCCGAGCTCCCAGAGCCTTTTTAATCCCGATTTCACGTGTCCGCTCTGTCACTGAAACCAGCATGATATTCATAACCCCAATACCTCCGACTAAGAGGGAGATGCTGGCAATACCCGCTAGCAAAACAAAGTTAGACTGGTTGAGGTTATCCAACTGACGTTCAAATTCTTGCAGATTTAGTACACCAAACATATAGTCTGACTGAGGCATCTGCTGATTGAGATAATCACTAACTTTCTTGGCCACCTTCTTCAAATCATCGGCTTTGTGGGTCTGAACGGTTACTTCTGGACTGACATTGATGGTATCAAAAATCCGATGCCATTGTTGTAGAGGAATATAGGCCATCTTTTCCGAACCAGAGGTTAAGCCACTCTGCTCAGTCGACTCAAAGACGCCGATAACTTTAAAAGGATTGCCCATGACTTCTACATACTTGCCGATACCATCTCCCTTTGGAAAGAGGGTATCATAAAGGGTCTTTTCTAGGTAGGTTACTTGCTCTTGATTTTTGAAGGCTTCAGAGTCAAAGCCCTCCCCTTCCAACAGTCGTTGCTGCTTGATATCAGCTACTGACTGGGAAACTGCCTGAACCTTGCCAGATGACTTTTGACTGAGATAGTAAATCTTTTCGTCCGCCCCATAGGTCATCAAAGCATTTTTAACTCCAGGAATTTCCTTGATTTTGGATAAGACATCCTCTCCCATGAAGGGAATGTAGGAAGGCTTCTGCGCTTGGGATTTCTCTGGGATAGAGGGATCGATGGCGCTTTTCTTATCGTAAACAACCTTAATGGTATTATTAGTGCCACCGATCAGCTGGCGCTTGGTATTTTCTGTATTTCCTTCAATGATGGAAAAGATAGCAATAATAGCGCCAATCCCGATGATAATTCCTAGCATGGTCAGCATAGAGCGCATTTTGTGGGACAGGATGGAGTTTAGAGCTACAAAAATATCTTCCATATAGCCCCCTTCTATCCTAATGCCCGAGTCTCTATATTACCGTCCCGCAAGACAACCGTTTGTTTGCAAAGCTGAGCCACTTCCGGCTCGTGGGTAATGATGACAATGGTCTTGCCTTGTTCGTTAAACTGCTTGAACAGCTCCATGATCTGAACACTGGTCTTGGTATCCAGCGCCCCAGTCGGCTCGTCTCCCAAGATAAAGCTGGGATTGGTTACCAAGGCACGCGCAATGGCTACCCGTTGCTTTTGACCACCGGACAGCTCCATAGGCTTAAAGTCGCTTCTTTCTTCCAGACCGACCAGTCGCAGCATTTCCAAAGCACGCTCGCGTCTCTCTTTTTTAGGGACTTTCATGTAAGTCAGAGGCAGTTCAACATTCTGACAGGCTGTCAACTTAGGCATAAGGTTGAAATTCTGGAAAACAAAGCCAATTTTCTGATTACGCAAATCAGATAGTTGGTTGTCGGATAAGTCAGAGACGTCAGTTCCTTCGATATGATATGAACCTGCGCTAGCCTTGTCCAAACAGCCGATAATGTTCATCAAAGTGGACTTACCTGATCCAGACGGCCCCATAATCGCTAGAAAATCCCCCTCTTTCACATGCAAATCAATTCCTTTCAAAATCGGAAATTCCTGACTGCCCTGTTGATAAGATTTGTGGATGTTCTTAAGCTTTAACATTCTGTCCTACCTCCATTCCGTCTTTCATGCCTTCTCTAGGCGTCGAAATGGTATCCTGCATAGTCAGACCCTCTGTAATCTCTACCAAACGGTCAGAGACTTTCCTGGTCTTGACTTCCTTCATTTTCACCTTTTTACCTTCTACCCTCCAGACATAGGTCTTACCATTTTTGCTGAAAGTATAGGCCTTGTTGACGACAACCTTGCCGGCTTCAGGAGCATTTTCTACGACATTGACATAAGAATGGGAGCCTACAAGCGGCATTTCACCGCCTTGGTCCAGTTCGACAGTATAAGGATACTTGCCTTGGTTGGGATTTTCCTGTTGTTTATTTCCACCATTGCTATTTCCGGTATTTGCAGTTGTCAAGGTGCCGACTTGCGTCACGGTACCACTCCAACGTTTCTTAGGATCCTTGCGGTCCACAACATCTACTCTCTGACCCACATTCAGCTTCTCACGGTCAAATTCACTAACGCTCCCTTTGATCAAAGTTTTGGACTTGTCCATGATTTCGATAAAGGTTTCTTCTTCCTTTTTAGCCTTGGACTGAGTTGGAAGATCTTCGTTCATAGAGGTAATGGTTCCCGCTGTATCAGCCGTCACAGTATCATATTTCATACGGTCTGATTCCGTCTGAGCTGTCACCTG
Organism: Streptococcus cristatus ATCC 51100; assembly: GCF_000222765.1. Classification (GTDB taxonomy): domain Bacteria; phylum Bacillota; class Bacilli; order Lactobacillales; family Streptococcaceae; genus Streptococcus; species Streptococcus cristatus. The sequence continues at coordinate 184,784 of NZ_AFUE01000006.1, forward strand.
AGCCTTTTCAGCCTCAATCTGCGCATTCGTTACTTCATTGTCAGCAGTCTTAGCGTCACTTAGCGCTTGAGCCAGCTCATCTTCAGCAGACTTTATCTGATCCAACAGAGACTCATCCTTACTAGAATTGTATTTATTCTTAAGAGTATTGAGATTAGCTAGCTTTCGGTTATAGGTTTCCCATTTGATAGATGCGCTAGTTTGTGCAGCCGTAATGCTATTGGCCTTAGCTTGAGCATCATACTGAGCAGACTGAGCTGTCAATTCCTGAGAGGTCACATAGGAAAAGAGGGGCTGGCCTTGTGTAACAGTATCGCCATTTTTAACGAATACTTCCTTAACTTCACCTTTTGATGGGTCAATCTTGACCTTACTACTATTGTTAGCAACTACTTCTCCAGATAAAACTAGGCTTGTTTTTTTACTGTTATTAACAGCATCTTGGACCGTCAGTGAATCAATCTTATTATCGACCATTTTCATGGCTTGTTGTTGATTAACCTGATGAAGAAGTACATAGCCTCCCAGCCCTGCACAAGCAAGAATGACCGTGCTTCCCAATAGAATGGTTTTACGATTCATTTTTTTTATTTGAAACATATTGCCTCCAACCTACAAGTTCTAACTTTTATTTATCAGTTGATTCAGATTCATCTGTTGGTAATTCTTCTCCATCCGCTGGGATTTGAATCACATTTCCGTCCGGCATGGTATACTCTGTCACTTCCTTGCCGTCTACTGTTTTCGTTTTTTGATCAACAGCATCTTTCTTAAAATCTACTTTTTTCCCATCGCTAATTTCTTTATTATCAGCATTCTTAGAACCACATGCAGCTAGGAAGAAGACAGACATTCCGATAAGAGTTACAAGCATAGCGAATTTTTTTACGTTCATTTGATTTCTCCTTTGTTTTAGAAAACAGGAATTTTGAGCTTTCCTGATCGTATTTGTTTTTTTGAACAATTCCATTCTATCAAAGTGGTCTATCCCCTTCCTACCTACCATCTGTTTTTTATCTATTTTTTGATAAAATTTGGAATTTTCCTCTAGATGCAGGACTTTTCCTATCCAAACAGCTTCTTAAGTCGTTTTATGGTATAATAGATTGATTTTAAAAGAATGAGGTGGAAACATGACTCAAACAGTTTATTTTGGAACATACACCCGACGAGTTTCCAAAGGAATTTACAAGGCAGAGTTTGATACTGAAAAGGGAGAGCTCTCAAACTTAGAATTAGTAGTCGAAGAACCAAGTCCCACTTATCTAGCCTTTGACCAAGCTGATCATCTGTACACCGTTGGTGCCAAAGACGGACAAGGGGGGATTGCAGCCTATGACCAAAAGAGACAGCTTCTCAATCATGTGGTTGAAGAGGGCGCACCGCTTTGCTATGTTGCTGTAGATAACGAAAGAGGACTTGTCTACGGAGCTAACTACCACAAGGGGCAAGTGCTGGTCTACAAGCAGCAAGAAGATGGCAGTCTAAAACTGGCTGATTCAGATACTCATGTCGGGCAAGGACCTCACGCCAATCAAGCCTCTGCCCATGTCCACTATGCTGACTTGACTCCCGATCAATATCTGATTACTTGTGACCTCGGAACAGATCAAGTCACTACCTACGATGTGACGGAAGACGGACAACTGAACAAATTGGCCACCTACACATGTGCTGCTGGAGCCGGGGCACGCCACATTTTCTTTCATAACCACTATAAGATTGCTTACCTTATCTGCGAACTAAATTCTACCATCGAAGTATTGATTTATGATGGCGTTGGTCAGTTTGAACACCTGCAAACCATCTCAACTCTCCCAGCAGGATTTGAAGATTTTAACGGCACTGCAGCCATCCGCATCTCTGATGACGGAAAATTCCTCTATGGCTCTAACCGCGGCCATGACTCAATAGCTGTTTATCAAATTCTAGCTGATGGAAGTTTACAGCTCGTTGAAATCACGCCAACAAAGGGCAAAAATCCACGCGATTTCAATATTACACCTGACCAAAACTACCTCATCGCTGTCCACCAAGACTCGGACAATGCAACTGTCTTCAAACGCGATCCTGAAACAGGTCGATTAACAGAAATCTCTCATGATTTCTATGTGCCAGAAGCTGTCTGCGTGACCTTCCGATGAGCAAATAGCTTGCTTTAAACCTATATATTTGATCAAATAGTATCAAAAGAAAATTATCAAAGGAGCATTTAAGATGAATCCAGTAGAATTGTTTAACCAAGTAAAAGAATTGATCGAAAAGAAAGATTTTGATGCAGCTAAGAAGTTTGTCGAAGACCACAAGGATGAGCTGGGCGAATACTTAGATAAGGCAAAAGATTTAGTGGCAAATTCAAAAGGGCTCAACGACGTCATCAACAAAGTTAAGTCTATTTTCTAAAATATTATTTAAAAAACTGTTGGATAAAATTCCAACAGCTTTTTTATTTGATTAGGCCTTATCTAGTCCATTTCCTATTCATAAAATCATATAATTCTTCCAGTCGTTCCCTTGTCAAGGGTTGAGCAAGAAAAATATCTTTATTGACATCTTTATTCTTATTAAAATCATGTAAAGCAACCTTTTTATAAACTATCTTATTGGCAAGAGGGAGTTGACCATTTACATAGGTCGTGATTTCTATATCGCTTTCACTAAAAAATGCTCCATAGTAATCTTCCCGAACCACTACTGTCTGCCCTTTTTCCTCAAGATAGGCATAATGGTTCACCGGAACATAAACAGTAAAAAATATCCCAAGAATAGGAGAAAATGCCACTAACAAGGCTCCTAGAGCAAGAGCAGGATAAAGAACCCACCTATATCTTTTGACCAATAAATAGAAAACAAGAAATAAAAAGGGAAAAGCAAACCATGGGCTGAACTGAGGATACCAGAATATACTGGTGATTGTAAGAAATAAAAGAACTGCCAAAAGCGCCAGAGAGCTTGATTTGCGTTTATAAGCCAAAAAGAGGCCTATAAATAAAACAGTAAGAGCTAGCCACTCTCTGCTTAGGATATACAAAATGAAATAAAACATCCCAAAAGTCTCCCCTTATTTATTAAAAATCCCTTGAGTTGACCTCAAGGGATTTGCTTCATTCCATTAGAAGGAATTATTTTTTCAAGTTGTAGAATGATTTCAATCCACGGTATTCAGCAACTTCACCAAGTTGATCTTCGATACGAAGCAATTGGTTGTATTTAGCAATACGGTCTGTACGTGAAAGTGAACCAGTCTTGATTTGTCCTGCGTTTGTTGCAACTGCGATATCAGCGATCGTTGAATCTTCAGTTTCACCTGAACGGTGTGATACAACGGCAGTGTAACCAGCTTCTTTCGCCATTTCGATAGCGTCGAATGTTTCAGTAAGAGTACCGATTTGGTTAACTTTGATAAGGATTGAGTTAGCTGCGCCTTCTGCGATACCTTTTTCAAGGTAAGAAGTGTTTGTTACGAAGAAGTCGTCACCAACCAATTGAACTTTACCACCAAGACGTTCAGTAAGAGCTTTCCAACCATCCCAGTCGTTTTCGTCCATACCATCTTCGATAGTGATGATTGGGTATTTGTTTACCAATTCTTCAAGGTAGTCGATTTGTTCTGCAGCAGTACGTACAGCAGCTCCTTCACCTTCGAATTTAGTGTAGTCGTAAACTTTACGTTCTTTATCGTAGAATTCTGATGATGCACAGTCAAATCCGATAAATACGTCTTTACCTGGAACATAACCAGCAGCTTCGATAGCAGCAATGATAGTTTCTACGCCATCTTCAGTTCCTTCGAAACGAGGAGCAAATCCACCTTCGTCACCAACAGCAGTTTCCAAACCACGTGATTTAAGGATTTTCTTAAGAGCGTGGAAGATTTCAGCACCCCAACGAAGAGCTTCTTTGAATGATGGTGCACCAGCAGGTACGATCATGAATTCTTGGAAAGCGATTGGAGCGTCTGAGTGAGAACCACCATTGATGATGTTCATCATTGGAGTCGGAAGAACTTTAGTGTTGAATCCACCAAGGTAGCTGTAAAGTGGGATTTCAAGGTAGTCAGCAGCAGCACGAGCTACGGCGATAGACACACCAAGGATTGCGTTCGCACCCAATTTACCTTTGTTTGGAGTACCGTCCAAAGCGATCATTGCACGGTCGATAGCTTGTTGGTCACGTACATCGTAACCGATAATAGATTCAGCGATAACGTTGTTCACGTTGTCAACTGCTTTTTGTGTACCAAGACCGCCGTAACGAGATTTGTCACCATCACGAAGTTCAACTGCTTCGTGTTCACCAGTAGAAGCTCCTGAAGGAACCATACCACGTCCGAAAGCACCTGATTCAGTATAAACTTCTACTTCAAGTGTTGGGTTACCGCGTGAGTCTAGGACTTCGCGAGCGTAAACATCAGTAATAATTGACATTTTGACTCTCCTTATTGTTTAAAATTATTTACTAGTCTATGATACCTCAAAAGCGCTTTTTTTTCAAGGAAAAACAGCAGCTTTGCTTGAAAAATCACAATTTTTGAAATGCAATCGGTTACATCCTATCATTTTCTTAACAGTTTGAAAATCAGAAATCCTTTATTTATGATATACTAGAAATATGACAGATCTTAATAATATTATCATGGAAAAATCTCAGGGAAATGCTAAGCTCAATCCTGATGAACAGCGCAAATTTTTGGAAACTTTTGAAGAGCGGGTGATTGCTTACTGCTCTATTTCGGATGCCAATTCCTCGCTTCTAAAGAAGCATTTTAAAGAAATAGTCGAATACATCACTGAAAGCTACCATCCCGTCACAGTCAAAATATCGCCTGAAGTCATATCCAGCCAGCAGGTTTTCTACCTAAAAACCGCCAAAGATTTAGGCTGCGAGGCCACCATCGTCTCTGCTTTTTGCCAATCCTCTCCTTTCGGTTTGGTGATTCATAGCGATCATCCTGTGACCATAGAAGAAAAGGACTTGAGCAAGCAATTTGCTGACGTCCTCCACCAATCAGAGAATAAACCATCTATCCGCAAGAAAACCTCCCTTTGGAAAAAAATGTTTCATAAATGACAAATTTAGAGAAATTATTTATCTTTTTCGAGGCAGAAAATCAGCGCGACTGGGACATTTATCAAACTTTTTTAGACGAGCATATCGTCTGGGAGCTACATGGAGAATCCTCAGAAATCATTCAGGGAAAAGAAGCCTATCTCCACAGGATACAGGAAGCCTATCAGAACAGTTCCGCACAGTTTTGTTGCCAATACTATCACTGCAATTCCGAGCAAAGTCGGATTCTAACAATTTTGGTCAATGACCATGGGGAACTTTCCTGCGATCTATTTGAATTTGCAAACGGCTTAATTGTCAAAGAAATCGAATATTTACTGAAAAAGAGGCTGGGACAAAAGTCCTAGCCTCTCAATTGTCTTTAGATTGTCGAGCAAGACGCAGTGGTTGAGCGGGCTCTACTACGCTGATTTCATCAGCTTTTACAGCCCTGCTCAACTGTGCGGAGGTGGGACGACGAAATCGAATTCTAACCAATTACCGATTTCTGTCCCACTCTCTTTTTTTGATGGCTAATAGGTTGCCAATATTGCAAGCTGTACGAACCAGATTTTCCCTCGCTTGAGCTAAGGTTACGTCCAAATCTGCCACTTGCGAGATAATGGGAAAAGCTGCATGGATATTCTCCCTAGGAAATGGAGGCAAGTCATCAGCTAAACTGCCACAGATCGCAAGAACGGGAATCTCTTTTGGCGTCCTCCTTGCTACTCCGACTGGAGCCTTTCCTGCCAAAGACTGCTTATCCATGCGCCCCTCACCAACAACAACCAAGTCCGCTTCTTTAACCCTGCGGTCAAAATCCAGCAAATCCAGACAGGTATCAATTCCTGACACGACTTTCCCCTTGGCAAATGTGACCAGCCCTGCTGCCATGCCTCCTCCTGCACCAGCACCAGCTTGGGTGAAAATCTGCGGATTGGCCAGTTCATAGAACTTCCTCATTTCCTGATCGACAGATGAAAGAAGCCATTCAGACAGGCCTTTCTGTCGTCCAAAGACCTGAGTTGCTCCCTGCTGCCCACATAAAGGATTGGAAACATCTGTCAAAATTTCGATGTCAATATCATCCAAGCAAGTTGGAACACGTTCCCCAGAAATTCGGGCAACTCTCCCTAGAGAAGAGCCGACAGGCCGCAGTCGATGATTTTTTTCATCAAAAAATTCATAGCCCAGACCGGCTGCCATACCGATTCCCCCATCATTCGTTGCCGAGCCTCCAACACCGACTAAAATCTTTTTGACTCCATCTTCTGCCAAATGAAGAATCAGCTCTCCCAGGCCTCTGGTTTCCAAGCCTAAGGGATTGCGTTTTTCCTTAGGAATTAAAGCCAGTCCCACTAAATCTGCCATTTCAAAAAGAGCTAGCTGGTCTTGTCTTGCATATTTCATTTCGACTGGCTGGCCGAAAGGTCCGGTCACCCAATGGCGAAACTCTTTTAGCTTCATAGCCGAAATCAAGGCAGCCACAGTCCCCTCGCCGCCATCTCCAATAGGCAGCAAGTCAAAAGTCGCCTCTGGCAAGGCTTGGGAAAAGCCTTCTTTCAAGGCTTCTGCTACCTGAACAGAAGACAAACTTTCCTTAAAAGAATCTGGTGCTAACAAGATATGCATCGTACCTCCTATTTTTACTTCCCATCTAAAATATCCATTACCTGATAGAGGTCATAAACATTGATTTGATAGGGCGCTTGCTCTCTTACAATTGGCTTAGCATTAAAAGCAATTCCAATGCCTGCTGTTTGAATCATAGGCAAATCATTGGCGCCATCCCCCATTGCAATGGTTTGATTTAATTCCAAATTATTTTCTTGAGCCCATGCTTTCAGCATCTGAACTTTAGTATCTTTACTAACAATATCTCCCAAAACATGACCTGTAAGCAAGCCATTCTTGATTTCTAAGCGATTGGCCTTTACATAGTCAATTCCTAGCTCCTCAGCCAGTCTATCCACTGTTTCATGAAAACCACCTGACACCAAGCCAACCTTGTAGCCGCGGGCATGCAGCTCATCTACTAATTTTTTAGTACCAGGTGTGAAATGAATCTTGTCAGCTATCCGCGAAAAGATAGTTTCTGGAAGCCCCGCTAAAAGTGAAACCCTTTCCCGTAAGGCGGCCTCGAAATCCAATTCCCCTCGCATAGCTCGCTCGGTGATAGCAGCCACTTGCTGCCCAACTCCAGCTTCCTCGCCTAGCAAATCAATACCCTCTTCCATAATAAGAGTGCTATCTACATCCATAACCAATAAACCTTTGACCTGACTCATCTGTTCACCTCATATTTTCTGTGATTTGTTGTATTATACAGGATTTTTAAGTGCAAAACAAGCTAGATTGCAAAGAAAAAAGTTCCCGAAGGAACTTTCTTAGAAGCGAATATTTTCGCGTGTTTTTTCATATGAGTTGATGAAACGAGCTGAAACTCCAGGCTCAACAACATCCAAGGCTTTTGAAATAATTTCCAAAGATTTTGCGTAATCAAATTCAACTTCAAAGGCATGAAGGGATTCATTAAAGGCTGCCTGCACATTATCATCGAAGGAACGATAACGGTTAGAGTATTGTAGCAACTGCTCTGTTAAGGTAGAATTTCGAACGATTCGATATGTCTCTTCTTCCAATTCATTCATTGTATTTGCCAGAATCTCTAACCAGCGGTTAACAGATTCGATATTCACACGAGTTGCCTCCAACTCTCTTGCCAGCTCCTCAATATAGTCGCTTGCTCCAAAGAAAATTGTTAAGAAGGACTCTGGAATACCTGGTAAATTACGTTTTTCCATAAATCGCTTAATCGTATGCAATTTATTGGCGTAAATCGTAACTTTTTGACGGGCATTGACATCGTCTTTTTCGATCTTTTCTAGCTGCTCACCAAGTTCAATCTGTTCATCTTCGATTTCTTTCAATCGGTCTTGAATAGCTTCCAACTCTTCTCTAACCAATGAGAAAGGTTTCTTCATTTCAGCTGTATCTTCAAGTGAAGAGTGAACGACTGCTTCTTGAGCAGATAATTCAGATTTCAAATCCTTGATATGATTAATTTCAGGTTCTGGTAGCAAGAAGGAATGTGATAAACGTTCCATTTCACTTTGAAGATGTTGGTTATTCTCTTTAGTGTGTTCTAGATAGTCAGGAAGGTAGTTCACCAACTTCTCAACGACTTTATGAGCTTCAATTTCTCGAGTAAAGATGGCATACAGGGCATCGATTTCCTCTTGAATTTGTTCATTCTCATACAAGGCATTATCCAACTCCAAAGCCGCAAGATTTTCTTCATTTCGTTTCAAACTAGCACGAAGTTGTTGGAAACGCGCCTCTAAGTCAGTCTCAATAAAATGATAATTGGTTTCCAATAATTTACGGTAACCAGATTCCAAATCTTCTAATTGATCTGGTAATTTCTCAGTCAAGTCTTCTACAATTGCTGGAACTTTTTCGACGATCTGTGTCAGTGCCAGGATGCGATCTTCTGTTTTGTCTAAGATCTCTGCCGCTTCCACAGGATCCCCTGAAGAATTGAGAGTAACAAATTGAGAGAAATCAGACTCAATATTTTCCATTTGCTTCTGAATTTCTGCAAGAGCTCGTCCATAAGCATCAGGATTGCTAGCCACAGTATGCTGCAAATTTTCAAATAGATCTAGGGCGTGTAAAACTCGTCCGCTATTTTTAGATTCTTGTTTTTTCAGATCTTCTAAAGCTTGACGAATCGCATGAATATCCTCACTGATTAAATCAATTTGACTTTCAATGTTTTCAATCGCATGCTTGGCTTTGAGGAAACGGAAAGAATTATTGTAGCCCTCTGCCTCAAAGAGATTGTTCTCAATATCAGCAAATGAATTTAAAGAGAGATCTACCCATTTTTGATTCCATTCACGGAAAGTCACTTGACTTTGCCCAATCAAATGTAAATTTTTAACTTCTTCCACTTCATCATTCACGGGAAGATTGTAAAGCTCCTCTTTTTTCTCCTCCAAACTTCGAAGCTTCGCTTCATTTCGTTTTCTCATATAGATAGCAGTAAAATAGCCTAAAATTAATAGTGCTGCTACTACAATAATGAGAATAATCAGTCCATTAGACATATAAAACTCCTTCATTCTTTTACTAAAAAGCAAACATATTGATTATATCACAAATTCATTTGTAATGGTTGTTTTTTCTAACTTTTTAGACATCAAGTGTGCTATATACCGCATTTTTTTCGATAAAGTCACGACGAGGTTCAACACGGTCCCCCATCAGCATGTCAAAAATCTTGTCAGCTTCCGCAGCATCATCAACAGAAACTCGCGCCATTAAACGGTGTTCTGGGTTCATGGTCGTTTCCCACAACTGATGGTCATCCATTTCTCCCAAACCTTTGTAGCGCTGAATCGTCGGCTTAGAGCGACCTTCACTATAGTGCTCGAGAGCAGCTTGCAGTTCTTCTTCTTGATTAGCACCTGGCTGGATGTATTCTTTTACCTCACTGCCGACCTTGACACCATAGATTGGTGGTTGGGCGATGTAGACATATCCTGCTTCCAGAACCGGCTTCATGTAGCGGTAAATCAAAGTTAGGAGCAAAGTCCGAATGTGAGCTCCATCCACATCCGCATCAGTCATGATGACTAATTTATGATAGCGAGCCTTGCTGACATCAAAGTCAGCTCCAAAGCCCGTTCCCATAGCAGTAAAGAGACTGCGGATTTCTTCATTAGCCAGAATCTTATCCATGCTGGCTTTTTCAACGTTGAGAATTTTACCGCGAATCGGCAAAATAGCCTGAAATTCACGGTTACGCCCAGATTTAGCTGAACCACCCGCTGAGTCTCCCTCCACGATGAAGAGTTCTGTTTCCTGTGGGTTGTTGGACGAACAATCAGCCAATTTTCCTGGTAGATTAGAGATTTCTAAACCAGACTTCTTGCGGGTTACTTCCCGAGCTCGCTTAGCAGCAATTCTAGCCTTAGAAGCCAAAATTCCCTTTTCAACGATTTTTCGAGCCACCGCAGGATTTTCTAAAAGGAAATCTGAGAAGGCTTCACTGAAGAGGCGGTTGGTAATCTTGACTACTTCACTATTGCCCAGCTTGGTCTTGGTCTGACCTTCAAACTGTGGGTTGGGATGCTTAACAGAGATAACTGCTGTCAGTCCCTCACGCACATCTTCCCCAGTCAGATTGTCCTCATTTTCTTTGAGAAGCTTGTTTTTCTTGGCATAGTCATTGATGACTCGTGTCAGGGCTGTCCGGAAGCCTTGCTCATGTGTTCCACCCTCGTGGGTGTGGATATTATTGGCAAAGCTCATGACTGTTTCATGGTAGCCGGTCGTGTACTGCATAGCGACTTCAACCGTAATGTCGTCCATTTCGCCATCAGTGTAAATCGGCGTTTCAAAGATTACATCCTTGTTTTCATTGATGTATTGGACATAGCTGGCAATCCCACCCTCATAGTGGTAATCCTTGACCTGCTCCATTCCATCTCGCTTATCTGTGATGGAAATTCTGAGACCACGATTGAGGAAAGCTAATTCCTGCACCCGTTTATTAAGCTTCTCAAAGTCAAATTCTACTGTTTCAGTGAAAATCTCTGGATCTGGCGTAAAGTGAACGGTCGTACCTGTACGGTCAGTCTCACCAATGATTTCTAAGTCAGCAACGACTTGACCGCGACGGTATTCTTGGTAATGAATCTGACCGTTTTTATAAACGCGGACATCCAGCTGAGTGGACAGGGCATTTACAACGGAAGATCCCACACCGTGAAGACCTCCTGAAACCTTGTAGCCGCCACCGCCGAATTTTCCTCCTGCGTGAAGGACAGTAAAGACGGTTTCTACAGCCGGACGGCCTGTCTTCTCCTGAATGTCAACGGGAATGCCTCGACCATCGTCAACAACTGTAATCGAATTATCTTTTTCAATAAAGACTTGAATGTGAGTGGCAAAGCCAGCCAAGGCCTCATCAATCGAGTTGTCAACAATTTCCCATACTAAGTGGTGCAGACCTTCCTTGGAGGTCGAACCGATATACATACCAGGGCGCATTCGAACGGCTTCTAAGCCCTCCAAGACCTGAATCTGACTGGCGTCATATTCTTGCGCTTGTATGTCTTGTTGCTTTTCTTCTGTCATGTTATTCCTTTTCTAGTTCAATATCTACAAATTCTTCAAGATTTCTCATATTATCAAAGAGATAGCAGCTAAATCCTGCCGCCTGACCAGCCTCGATATCAATCGGCCGATCTCCGATAACCAGCCCAGACTCAATCTGGTATTTATCTTTTAAATACAGCATAGACTCAGGGTCTGGCTTGCGTTTAAAACCATTAGTAGCTGTCACTACTTCTGTAAAATAACCACTGATCTGCGTCTTCTGCAAAATCTCTAACACCTGATCATCTCGGTGAGAAATTAAAAAGTTTCTGCCACCCTGCTGAATAATTTGTGCTAATAATTCTGAAGCTCCCTCAAACAAAATCGGATGTTCTAATTCCTTGGCCTCATTCGCCTTATAAGCCTTTAAAAATTCCTTATTTTCAGGGGCAAACTGGCGGACTGCATAATCTGTTGAGACCTTGAGAGCCTTATAAACTTCATCATGACTCCCAGTCAGACCAAAGTCCTGCAATGTATGGACAAAAGCTGCGGTTGAAGTCTCATAATTATCCAAGAGAGTCCCACCCAAATCCCAGATGTAATCTTGATAATTCATACCCTTTATTATATCATATTTTTTGAAAAAAAGGGCTTTTATTTATGATGAAATAGCATATTTTCATAGATTTTTCATCCAACTTAGACAGAAAAAATTCACTCGAAAATCGAGTGAATTTTTTACTTCTCAAAAACATCTTTAAAAAGCATAGAACTTGCCAATTGATCCGCATCTCCGCCTAGCTGGTGAACCAACTCATAGGCAAAAGGTAGGGCTGTAGATGGGCCACGGCTGGTGATTAACTTTCCATCTACGACAACGGTCTGCTTCTGATAGCTACCGTTCTCAATGTTGGCTTCCACTCCATCGTAGCAAGTAAAGTTCTTGCCATTTAGCAGACCTGCGCGGTCAAGGGCAATCGGAGCCGCACAAATCGCTGCGACAAATTTATCTTCTGCTTGAAATTCCTGTAGAACTTCCATCAAGCGCTCATCATCTCGCAGATTTGTTGATCCTGGCATACCGCCTGGAAGAACAACCATATCATAAGCAGATAGATTCCCATTCCAGACTTGATCGGCTTTGACAGTAATCTGGTGAGAGCCTGTCACAGACTTCTCAAAACCAATCATATCACAGATAAAACCTGCACGACGCAAGACATCGACAACAGTGAGGGCTTCAATTTCTTCAAAGCCATTGGCTAACATGAGAGCTACTTTTTTCATGTAAAACACCTTTCTAGGATACAAGGTATCCACTTCTTATTTTATTTTATTTTTCTAAGTACAATTTTTTTACGAACAGGCGGAGTCACCGCATGCTTCTCCTCTTCTAGGCTATTTTGATAAGAGACAGACAGTAGGAGACCGATTCCGATGAGATTGCTGACGATGGAGGAGCCACCTTGGGAAATGAAGGGGAGTGGAATCCCTGTCAAAGGCAAAATCCCTGTCACAGCACCAATATTTTCAAAAATATGAAAGAGCAGCATCATAATGAGACCGGTCGAGATATAGGTGTAGAACTGATTGTTGGACTTAATAGTAATCTGAAGCATACGATGAATCAAGAACAGATAAATAACAATCACCAAACTCGAACCAAGAAAACCAAAATCCTCTGCAATCACGGTGAAAATCATATCACTTTCACGGACAGGTACTAGAAGATTTGAGACATTAAATCCTTGACCTAATAAACCTCCACTTCCAATAGCAATCTGTCCTTGTGCCTGCTGATAGGTTACTGTCTGAGCATATTCAAAAGGATGGAGCCAAGCTGAGATTCGATTGATCTGGTAAGTCGGCATCCCTAAACCATGGAGAAAAGCACGGCCACCATTTGAGATAAAGATCAACATAAAGACAGTAAAAAGAAGGGATACTGTCAAGAAAACCGGTAGAATAATCTTCCACGAAACACCAGATAAGAGAACAATGCCGCAGTAAATTGCAGCAAATACTAGAGCTGTCCCCAAATCACTCTGCAAGGCCAAAAGCAACAAAATCGGCAAGGTATATAATGCTAATTTTACAATCAAAAAGAGATCTAAAGCAATAGTCCGCTCATAGTTCTTATTTTGCTGCAGAAACTTTACTACAACTCGCGACAGCATCAAAATATATGAAATTTTCATAAATTCAGATGGCTGAAAGAGGGTAACACCGCGAATAGATACCCAGTTTTTCGCCCCTGTAGAAGCCACTAAGCTCTCACTATAAAATACAAGTGGAAGAACCATAAGTCCTAAGCCTAAAACATACAGAAAAGGCGTCATTTTCCAAAGAAACTTAGTGTTAAAAAACATAACGATAAAGCTAATCAGAAAGCCTAATAAAATCCAAACCACTTGCTGACCAACAATCTGCAAGACATTATTTGGGTAATCATGACTAACCGCTATATAAATAGCCGTAACTCCGATTGATAGTAAGAGCAAGACAGGTAAAAGCAAGCTGTAATCAATCCGAGACTCAAATGTTCTTCGCTGTGAAGGCATAATTTTCCTTTCTTACAAAAAATATTGGATAATCAAGCTAGAAACTGCGACGCAGAACCAAGCAAAAGCTCCGGTTAATAAAGGTCCCGCTCCAGCTTCCTTGAACTGTTTGAATGAAACCTTGGCTCCAATCCCGGCTAAGGCCATAGCCATCAGCCATTGGGACAACAGCTTTGTGTAAGGGACTAGATTTGATGGGAAAATTCCCAAGCTGCTCACCACAGAAGCCAAGACAAACCACAAAATAAACCAGGGAAAAATCTTCTTGAGGTCTACTTTTTGAGCTGACCGCTTATCTCGGACATATCGATAGCCTGCAAAGATGAGGCAGGCTGGTACAATCATCAAGGCTCGGCTTAGTTTGACAATGGTTGCCAAATCTCCCGCCGCTTGACTGTAAGTATAACCTGCCGCAACGACTGACGAAGTATCATTGATGGCCGTCCCTGCCCAAGTTCCAAAATATCCATCGGACATTTGCATGAGATGCCCTAAAAAAGGAAAGATGAAAACGGCTAAAATATTGAAAAAGAAGATAGTTGAAATAGAAAGTGCAATCTCCTCTTCTTCTGCTTCTAAAATGGGCGAAGCTGCTGCAATAGCTGAACCACCGCAGATAGCCGTTCCAAAGCCAATCAAAATGGTTAAAACGCGTCTCATCTTAAAGAACTTTCCAGCTGCATAGGCCGCCAAGAAAGCGATCAAAATAGTCAAAATACTAATCTTCAGAGAGGATAAGCCCGTTGCAGAGACCTTTCCGATTGACATAGAAAAACCTAAAAAGATAATAGAATATTGAAGTAGTTTCTTTCCTGAATAGGTCAAGCCCGGCTGAAAGGCATCTGGAAGTTTCCATAAATTACTAAGCAAAATTCCTAAAACAATGGCAAACACACTGGATCCAATCAGCGGAAACCAATTCCCTAAACAAATGGAAAGAGCTGCTATCGCAAACGATAGAGCAATTCCTGGTAGATTCTTTTTCACGTCATAACCTTCTTCCTATTCTTTTCATTATAGCAGATTTTTGACATCAGTAGCCCAGAAAATTTGCAATCATTTAGAAAAACAGCCAGATAAATTGACTGTTTTAAAGCAGTTTTAGTCGAAAAATTCTCTTAATTCCTTTAAAATATCCTGTTCCGAAAGCATTTCTAGAGATGCCAGCTGGTTTAGATTTTGCTGGATCTGACGGCCGTAGCGCTTGGTTGAAATACGCTTGTCCAGAAGAATAACAGCCGACTTCTGGTGTTCATTGCGACGGGTTCGCCCCATGGCCTGCTTCAATCGTAAAATAGCTGACGGCAACTGATAATCGTAAAAAGGATTTTTGCCTTCTGCCTTCAGATGATGATTGATTTTTTGCACAAAGAAATCTTTGGGATTATCAAAAGGAATCCGCGTGATGAGCTGAATGATTTGCTCTTGCTGAGCAAAATCCGCTCCTTCCCAGAAACTGCCCGCTCCTAGCAAGATAGGCGCCTCTCCTTTGTCAAAGCGCCGCTTGATATTGGCTGGCTCGCCGTTCTTATACTGGGCCAAATGCGGCATGGTCAGCTGGTCTGAAGTGGCCAGCAATAAATCCTTGGAGGTAAAGAGAACCACCATCGGCAAATCCAGTGGAGCTAAATTTTCCAAGCTTGCAACAATCCTCTCAGCGTATTCCTGCGTTGATAACTCCACCACATCTGGAAAATCTAGATCTAAGAAAAGTTTCTGCAGGGGCTTCTTTTGCTGAGGAAGTTTATAAAAATGATAATCCTCAAAACCTAGTAATTGAGGCAAATTCACCTTGGAACTAATCTCCAAAGTAGAAGAAACCAAGATCACCTTAACTGTCTCAGGCAGGAAATCCTTAAATCTCATGAGTTCTGAGCGCCCAGCATGAAGCTTAATTAGCCGATGATCTGCAAAATGTTCTTCCGTTAGCCAATAGTATTGGTACTTGGTTGAAAACAATTCCCTGAGCTCTGGCAATAAACTCTCATCCAGCTCAGACACATCCTGACGCAGCTTGGCTATCTTCTGTGAATCCAATTCACTGGTCTTACCCCGCTGCTTTTCAGCAGCATCCGCCAGTTCAAATTGGATACTTTGCAAAAGGCGTTCTTGTAAAATCTGTTTTTCTGTCTGCAAAGCTTGGCTGATAGTTTGCAATTGCTTGGTCAAATTGATACTGGCCTGCGAGAAACTTTCCAAGGCAAAAAACATTTTTTGAGCCTCGTCCACCACCAGCATCCGATTGTCCAGCAAAGACTGGTCATCTTCAAGGCGCGTCAAAAGATAAGCATGATTGGTAATCACGACACGACTGCTAGCCGCCTTGACCTGCCCCAGTCGCCAAAAATCCTCTTCATAAAAGAGTGAATGCTTACCTAATTTCCCATCATGGCGTATCTGGCTAAAATAAGACTCAAAACGATAAGCCTGGCCGATTTCATTTAAATCACCAGTCTCCGTTTCTGTCAGCCAAACCAAAAGCTGCATTTTGCAACGATTAACAAGCCGATTATCATCCAAGACCGAGAGACTTTGATAAAAATGATCTAATTTCAGATAATTTTCTGGACTTTTGAGATTATGAAAAGAAATATGAAAGACTTCCTCTAAGAGTCGGCCTTCCTTTTGCATCAGCTGATCCTGTAAAATTTTCGTCGGAACGGTTACCAAGACCCTTTCCTGACCATGAGCCAAAATAGGCAATAAATAGCCAAAGGTCTTGCCAAGCCCTGTCTGGGCCTCCAAAAAGCTAGCCGCAGTCTGACTAAGCGCCTCACTAACATACTGTGCAAATCTCAGCTGGTCAGGGCGCTCGTCCAGCCCCAGCAGATAAAGGTTGGTCAGAAAGTCCTGTGAAAGTTTCTTCTCAGACGGCAAGATTTTCGGCCTTTTCAAAAAGATACCATGCGTCTCCTGCAAATCCTGACCAGAATAGTCTGGCATCGACTGAAAAATCTCTTCGATCGCTAGCCGTGA
Organism: Streptococcus cristatus ATCC 51100; assembly: GCF_000222765.1. Lineage (GTDB taxonomy): Bacteria > Bacillota > Bacilli > Lactobacillales > Streptococcaceae > Streptococcus > Streptococcus cristatus. Next base: position 201,481 of record NZ_AFUE01000006.1, read on the forward strand.
CTCATAGATGAGACTATCGGAAAATTCCAGCACCTTCTCTAGCAAAGCCTTTGGCAGTCGTGCCATCTTTTTTTGGATTTTTAGAAATAGCTGAGCTGTTGCCTGAGCATCTGCTAAAGCGGTATGAGCATTTTCCAGAGGAATCTCCAGAAGTTCGCACAGATTGCCTAAGGCATATTTATCAAAAGTCGGATAGAAAACCTGAGCTAGTTCAACCGTATCCACTCTCGGAGTCAGCAGGTCAAAGCCTTCCCAAAAGAGAGCTTCTGCCAATAGATTGGCATCAAACTTGACATTATGGGCGACAAAAATCGCATCCTCAATCAGCTCGTAAACTTCACGTGCAACCTGTGAGAAATCCGGAGCTTGACGCAAGCGCTGATCATCCAATCCTGTCAGCTGTTTAATATGCTCATCCAAGTCCTCATGCGGATTCACATCTGTTTCATACGTTTGGCAAATCACCCCGTTTTCAATGATGACAATGCCGATTTGAATAATTTTTGCATTGCTGCTCGCACTTGTAGCCTCCAAGTCGATAACAGCATATTTATAGTTCGATTGTGCCATACTGCTATGATTATATCACAAATGCTAGCCTGAGACATCTGAAAATAAGCTGAGCCCCAAAATTAATTTTGTGCAAAATTTCTGCTTTTTTGTTACACTCTTTATTGAGAAAACATACACAGAGGAAGCCCAATGAAAGTTCACAAAATTGTCAATCTCATCGCCTTTGAAAACACTTATCTCCTTGAAAATGACCGTCATGTTATCGTAGTTGACCCAGGCAGCGACTGGCGGAAGATCCAACGCAAGCTAGAAGAAATTGCTAAGCCCATCACTGCTATTTTGCTGACTCATACGCATTACGATCATATTATGAGTTTGGATAAGGTCCGAGATAACTTTGCCAATCCGCCCGTCTATGTAGCGGAGAGCGAAGCAAGCTGGCTCTATACTCCTACTGATAATCTATCTGGCCTTGACCGCCATGCAGATTTGGAAGACGTCATTCTCAGACCTGCCGAACATTATTTCACCTATCACCAAGACTACCAACTAGACGACTTTCATTTCTATGCTGTTCAGACACCTGGTCATTCTATTGGAGGAGTTTCCATTATTTTCCCAGAAGATCAGGTCGTCCTGACTGGTGATGCTCTCTTCCGTGAAACCATCGGCCGTACAGATCTACCGACTGGTAATATGGACCAGCTCCTTGCTGGCATCCGCGAAGAGTTATTTGTCTTGCCCAAAGACTATCGTGTCTATCCCGGCCATGGAAATGACACAACGATTGGCCACGAAAAGAATTTCAATCCATTTTTCCAATAAACTGATAATGAGGCAGAAATCAAGACTGCCTCATTTTTTTATATAGTAAATAACTGTTTCTATGTAAGAATGAAAAAAGGGCTTTTAGAAAAAGTCAGGAAATAGGCTCTACAATCTGACTTCCATGTCTTGTCGCTTTTTGCTTATTATGATATACTTAGTCCATAGAAAACAAAGGATGGTCTTCATGATGGATAAAAGAAAAATTTTGTTAATTCTGCTGGCTATTTCAGCTATACTAACCCTCCTTGGATTAGGTTTTTCTGCTTATATTTTTTATGTTTTTGACAAGCCTTTTCTAAACAGTACCACAAAAGGCCTCTTGTCTGCATTCTTTTTTACCCTCATTATAATCAGCCTTGCCCTATCGAAAACAAAGCGATAGTAGTAATTTGTATGAATAAAATTATGCTACTTTACTCCTTGCCCCTCTCTCCAATTTGTTAGTGCAATAAAAAAAACAAACACCAAATGATGTTTGTTTTCAATCCGAACGGCCTTTGTAGGCTGTTTTTTTATTAAATCTTCAAGAAGCGTCTCATAGAAATGGATGAACCAAGTGAACCGATAAAGATTCCCAAGACTGATACAGCCCCAATCATAGCAGGGACAAACAGGTGTGGCTCAATCATGGAAAGATTTTGCGCAACGAGATTTTTATTCATGGTTTGATAGGCCATATTATAACCAAAATAAACTAAAACTACTGGCAAAACTGAACCTAGCAAACCGATCCAAGCGCCTTCAAATAGGAAGGGACCGCGGATATAGCTATTTTTTGCACCCACTAAGCGCATAATCTGAATCTCACGACTCCGCGAAATAATAGTAATCCGAATGGTATTGGAAATCAGGAAGACTGCAATAAAGATGAGCAAGCCTGCCCCTACCAGTCCCCATACTCGGATAAAATCAGATAAGGCAAAGAGTTTTTGCGTATTAGCTCCACCATCCTGCACTTCCGAAACGCCTTCCAGTTTCTTGGCTTCTGCCGCAACGGAATCTACGTATTTATGCTCTGTCGTATCGACAATGTAAGCATCATAAAGTGGGTTTGAATCCCCCTCAAAAACCTTCCATTCACTTCCCATCGTCTCTGTCAGCTTTTCGTACTGCTCTTCCTTACTTGAGTAAGTAACCTTTGAGACATGATCCATCGAAGTTAGGGCGTCATAAATCTTGTGGTAATCATTATTTTTAACTGTCTGACCTTCTTTAACGATTGTTTTGCTGTTGTCAGCGATGTCTTTGCGCATATAGACAACAATACGAACGTTGTTTGAAATATCAGACGCTAGCTTTGCGGTATTTAAAATAACAGAGGCAAAGATAGCAACTAAACTGAGAGTAATCGTAACTGAACTCACAGCTGCGACTGTCATCCAACCATTCCGCTTAAGGCTCTTAAGCGATTCAATCAAATGACGGAAAAACCTTCTAATCATCGTATCCGTATTCTCCTTCCGCCTCATCACGCACCACACGACCATTTTCGATAGCAATGACGCGGTGACGTAGGGTATTTACAATCTGACTATTGTGAGTCGCCATCAGGACTGTAGTTCCTTGCAGGTTAATGCGCTCCAGCAAATTCATGATTTCCCATGAATTATCTGGATCCAAGTTACCAGTCGGCTCGTCAGCAATCAAGACCTGAGGGTTGTTAACAATGGCACGCGCAATTGCAATCCGTTGCTGTTCTCCCCCTGATAACTCATTCGGGAAGGAGCGAACCTTGTGCTTAAGGCCAACCAGATCCAAAACTTCCATGACGCGTTTCTTGATATTTCTACGACGCTCACCGATAACTTCCATAGCATAGGCAATATTCTCATAAACGGTCTTTTTAGGAAGTAATTTATAGTCTTGGAAAACCACTCCAACTCTACGACGTAGCATTGGAATATCCCGTTTCTTGATTTTTCCCAAGTTAAACCCTGCTACAGCAAGGTTTCCTTTATCGATTTTAATTTCACGATAGAGGAGTCTAATAAAGGTTGATTTTCCTGCTCCTGATGGTCCTACAATATAGGCAAATTCACCTGGTTCGATATGTATAGATACACCACGTAGAGCAGTTGTCCCGTTGTCATACTTTTTAACAACGTCTTTCATTTCAATCATTGACATGAATTAGTACAATTCCTTTCATCAGAGTTTTTATCTAGCGATTTCACTCTGTTTTTAGTTGAGTCTCCATTTTAAATAGGCATCAATAAATCCGTCTAAGTCTCCGTCCATAACCTTATCTACCTGAGCTACTTCATAGCTGGTTCGATGATCTTTGACCATGGTATAAGGAGTGAAGACATAAGAACGAATCTGACTGCCCCAAGAAATCTCTTTTTTATCTCCCTTGAGCGAGTCGACTTCTGCTGCTTTTTTCTCTTGCTCCAACTGATAGAGCTTAGCCTGCAGCATTTTCATAGCTCGGTCACGGTTGCCATACTGGGTCCGGTCAACGGTAGACTGTACGACAATTCCTGTCGGAATATGGGTCAATCGCACACCAGTTGATACCTTATTGACATTCTGTCCGCCGGCTCCGCCTGAACGGAAAGTATCCATCTTAATGTCATCATCACGGACTTCTACTTCAATAGTATCGTCCAACTCTGGCATGACCTCTACTGAAGTAAAGGAAGTATGACGGCGTTTCGCTGAATCAAATGGCGAAATCCGAACCAAGCGGTGAACACCCATTTCTGACTTAAGCAGACCATAAGCATGCGGCCCTTCAAAGGAAAGAGTCACTGACTTAATCCCAGCCTCATCACCAGCCTGATAATCCAAGACTTCTACTTTGAAGCCCTTGGCATTGCCAAAGCGTGTGTACATCCGCAGCAGCATATCGCCCCAATCTTGAGCCTCTGTTCCACCAGAACCTGGGTGAATTTCAAGAATGGCGTTGTTATTATCATAAGGCTCTGACAGCAAGAGAGTCATCTCATAGCTAGTCATCATCTTCTCAAGCTCGGTCAACTTTTCTTCCAGCTCTTCCTGAACCGAGTCATCCTCAGCAAGAAAATCAAGCAAGATTTCCGATTCATCAAAAAGCTCGGTCATCTGATGGAAATTTTCATAGGTTTGCTTGAGTTCATTGAGCTCTTGAGATGTCTTCTGGGCTGCAATGTTGTCGTCCCAAAAGTCGGGTTCCGTCATCTTATTTTCTAAGATAGCAATTTCTTCTTCCAGACCTTCTAAGTCAAAGAGACCCCCTGAAAGAAGCTAATTTTTCACGATTTGCGTCAATCTTTTGACGAATTTCTGAAATGTCCATAAATACCTCTTTTCATATATCGTTTTATTATAACACATTTTCAGACATTTGCCTAATCGGATAATGAAGCACCTTCATTTTATACAATTTTTAGTAGATAGGCAAGAATGGGAGCGGCTTGTTACGGAATTGTTAAAAAAGTAATATAATGACATGGGGTTGGAAGAAGTATCCCAGATTACAAGGTTCTAATAATCTATTAGGTATTCGAATAGAGGTGAGACTCTCCATAAGACGCTTAAATATTTTCAAGTTTTGCAAAATATGCTAGACTAAAATCATGACAAGAATCGGATTTATGAGCGACCTCCATCTGGACTCCAATCAGTTTGGAGATTTTGAGCGGCAAACTCTTCTCCAGCTTTTAAAAGAGGAAGGGGTTGGCCACCTACACATTGCAGGAGATTTGTCCAACGACCTGACCAAGATTAGTTTGCCCTTTCTTGAAACTTTGAAGCAAGAGATTCCCCTTTCTTTTAATCTGGGAAACCACGATATGCTGGGACTTTCTGAGCAAGAAATTGGAGACTACGATTTTCAGGTCCAGCAGTTTGGTCAGACCAAGCTCGTCAGCTTTTCTGGCTGGTATGACTACAGCTTTGTTCCAGAAAAAAGCAAGGAAGAGCATCTGAGAACTAAGACTAATTTCTGGTTTGACCGCAGATTGGAACGTCAACTCGACGACCCTAGCATTACAGCTCAGACGCTGCAAGAGTTAGAAATACTGCTGGCGACTTTAGATGGCCCTATTATCGTTGCTCTGCATTTTGTCCCCCATCAAGACTTTCTATACGACCATCCCTATTTTCAGCGCTTCAACGCCTTCCTAGGAAGCCAAGCTTTTCATTGGCTCTTTGTCAAATACAAGGTGAAAGAGGTTGTTTTCGGCCATCTTCATCACCGCCACCAAAGCCGTGTTATCGAAGGCGTCCGCTACCATATGCGTCCTCTAGGCTACATCCGTGAATGGGAACTGACTCGGAACTTTTTTAATGACTTTCCTCAGTATAAGATTCCCCAGATGTACCGCCTGCACAAGCGTTATAATGCTGTTAAAGATTTAGTCGAATTTCGAGACTATAAGAAAAAACACCTAGCAGACGAATTGCGAGATGCTTTAACGGTGATTGAAGTTCAGTAATGGAATGTTTGAATAGCAGTTCTCAGCTCATCTGAGAGCTGTTTTTTGCTGTCCAACTGCACGTAGACTTCTAATAAACAGGAACGAAAATTGGAAAAAGCAATGAAGTCTTGCTTGCTTTCCAATGGGAAATTCTGTGATTGAAGCCACAGTCTGAATTCATGCTGCAACAGTTTTTCCTTTAAAACAGCTTGATAGAGCACCTGGGCTAAGCGCCAGTCCTCATCATTTCCGAAACGGACCGAAACTCTTTTAAAAACTTGATAAATGACCTCTAAAACCTCTGGCATCCTACTGGAGGGAAAGTCCGGATGACAAGCCACTTCTGTCAATAAGTCTGCTCCATGAGCGAAGGCATGAACCCAACCGTATTTCCTGGAGTAACCTCTTGTGTCTCTTTCTACTGACAAATAGCTTAGCCCCTTATCTAGTAAATAGGTTCTTTCTTGCACTGATAAAGCCTGATAATACGAAGAGTTTGGATTCCCATCACAGTTTAAGAGATTAGCATAAAGTAAAGCCGTGAAGGAACGTGTTAAGGTGGCTTGACCATTTTCGTCACTCTTGTAAAAAAGTCCTTGTCTTTTGACTGCTCCTTGAGTCAAGAAATGAAACTGGTCAACTGAAAACAGGTCGGCCTGAAGTCCCCTTGCTAAGGACGAAAAGACTAACTCATCACGGATTGTCGCTTCTGGATGACCAATATGATCCAGCAACCATAAGATTTCTTCCTCACAATATAAAGGAGAAGCTTCTTCCAACTTCTTTCGTAAGTTTTGATACATTCTTTCACCGTCCTTTCGAGTTGAACTCTTTGAAATTGATTATAACCCCTTGTACTAAAAAAAGCCATCCGTAGATGACTTTTTGCTGTTAAATAGCATTCTTGTCCATACCTAGCTTGCGTTGGATGAACTTAACAATTTCAACAATGACAATCATAGAGAAACTGCCGATCAGGACAACAGCCCATTGAGTCACATCTAACTTGGTCACATGGAAAATCTTTTCCAACGGATCAATCACAATGGTTGAAACCAATAGAATGAAAGAAACCAGAATAGACCAGTTAAAGGTCTTAGACTTGAATGGCCCAACTGTAAAGATAGATTGGTAAACAGATTTCACATTGTAAGCATGGAAGAGCTGAATAAGGCCAAGAGTTGCAAAGGCCATGGTAAGGGCATCCGCATGGATCGCTTTTACATCACCAATATGTACAGGATTGGCAATAGCATAGCCATAAACTGCCAACACCAGAGCACCTTGCAGCAATCCTTGATAGATGATGGAGCTCATGACACCACCTGAGAAGAAGCTAGACTTACGACCACGAGGCTTGTGAGTCATGACACCTGGCTCAGCAGGCTCAACACCCAAAGCAATAGCTGGGAAAGTATCCGTTACCAAGTTAATCCAAAGCAGGTGAACTGGTTGCAAGACATCCCAACCAAACAAGGTAGCTAGGAAGATGGTCAGCACTTCAGCTGTATTAGCTGAAAGGAGATACTGGATGGTCTTTTGAATGTTTGAGAAGACCTTCCGTCCTTCTTCAACAGCAACGATAATGGTCGCAAAGTTATCATCTGCGAGAATCATGTCAGAAGCTCCTTTAGAAACTTCTGTGCCTGTAATTCCCATACCGATACCGATATCAGCTGTCTTCAAAGCTGGCGCGTCATTAACACCGTCACCTGTCATGGCAACGACCTTACCTTGGTTTTGCCAAGCTTTCACGATACGAACCTTATGCTCAGGAGAAACCCGGGCGTAGACAGAGTATTGGGCAACAACTTTTTCAAATTCTTCGTCTGAAAGTTCATTGAGTTCAGCACCAGTCAAAACATGGTCTTCCGTATCTCCAGCTTCAATGATTCCCAAGCGCTTAGCAATCGCTTCTGCTGTGTCTTGGTGGTCACCCGTAATCATGATTGGACGGATTCCCGCTTCTTTAGCAACACGAACCGCTTCTGCCGCTTCGGCACGTTCAGGGTCAATCATACCGATCAAACCAGTGAAGATCAAGTTGTTTTCAAGTTCTTCAGAAGTGAGGTTTTCTGGAATGCTATCAATAATCTTGTAGGCACCAGCCAGCACGCGCAGAGCTTGGTGAGCCATTTCTGAGTTATTAGACTTGATCAACTGTGAAGTAACATCATCAATCGCCGCAATAGCTCCAGCCTTATCACGAGAAACACAGCGTTTCAAGAGTTGGTCAGGAGCTCCCTTGACCGCCACGAGGAACTTCCCGTCTGGCAATGGATGGACAGTAGACATGAGCTTACGGTCTGAGTCAAATGGCAGCTCAGCTACACGAGGATATTTCTCTAAAAATCCTTTGACATCATAACCCTTGTCCAAAGCATACTGGATGAAGGCTGTTTCTGTTGGGTCACCAATTAGCTTCCCTTCTTGGTCAATCTTGGTATCATTGGCTAAGACAACAGAACGTAAGAGTGGCAGTTCCAAGCCAAGTTCAATATCTTGTCCAGCTTCATTCAGAACTCCGTCATAAAAGACTTTTTCGACCGTCATCTTATTCATGGTCAGGGTACCGGTCTTATCTGAAGCGATAATTTCAGTTGAACCAAGCGTTTCTACTGCTGGCAACTTACGGACAATCGAATTTCGCTTAGCCAGAACCTGTGTTCCCAAAGCCAAGACGATAGTAACGATAGCAGGCAGACCTTCTGGAATAGCTGCAACTGCAAGAGCAACCGAAGTCATCAATTCACCAAGCGGATCTTTTCCTTGAATGAAAACACCGACTACAAAGGTCACCGCAGCAATCACTAGGATCGCATAGGTCAGAACCTTAGACAGGCTATTGAGATTTTGCTTGAGTGGCGTATCAGTCTCATCTGCATCTTGCAACATGCCTGCGATATGACCGACTTCTGTGTACATACCTGTATTGACAACAACCCCTACTCCTCGACCGTAAGTGACATTGGAGTTTTGGAAGGCCATATTCACACGGTCGCCAATACCAGCATCTGCTGCTACGTCGACAGTCAAATCTTTCTCAACTGGCACAGACTCACCTGTCAGAGCGGCTTCTTCGATCTTCAGGGAATTAGCTTCCAACAGTCGCATATCTGCTGGGACAACATCGCCGGCTTCCAGTCTGACAATATCGCCAGGCACCAAATCCTTAGAATCAACCTCTGTGACATGGCCATCACGCAGGACACGCGCAGCTGGGCTGGACATAGATTTGAGAGCCGCAATGGCTTCTTCAGCCTTACCTTCTTGGTAGACACCAAAGATAGCATTGATGATGACAACAGCTAAGATAATCACAGCATCCGCAATATCCTCACCACCTGACGTCACAACAGACAAGATAGCCGCTACCAACAAGATGATAATCATCAAGTCCTTGAACTGCTCAATGAATTTCATCAAGAGAGTCTTTTTCTCCCCTTCTTCCAATTCATTACGGCCGTAGTCCGCCAAACGTTGCTGGGCTTGGCTGCTGGTCAACCCTTGTTCGGAAGCTTCCATTGCTTGCAAAACTTCCTCAGGACTTTGCGTATAAAAAGCTTGGCGCTTTTGTTCTTTTGACAAAATGTCTCCTCCTTTTGATGGGCCTCTTTCAAAATAAACAAAAAAGAGACCTGTTTATTAACAAGTCTCGCTATTTCATACAAGGCCGGAAATTTCTTTCGTATTGACGACCTTGTAACGGTAAAACCGTTAGCTACTCCCTTGAGTGTATTTATTATACCAAAATTTTTGTATTTTTCAAGGCAGAGCTGTTATTTTTCAAACTTTTCTTCCGTCCATTCGATTTTCATCTGATAGGAAGCAAAAAGCTGATCATCGTCGGCCCTTTTCAAATCATAATGAAGTTCCAAAGCCTGATTTTCTACATCTAACTGATAGTGCTGAGTGTCTGTCACAAACTGTTGAGCCCCCAGCGGAGTCGGGATAGATACTAAATGCTGACCATTCTTGATAAAATGAAGAATGGTTTTCGGCTCAGAAAAGCGGGTCATGGTCAGCTTGTCTTCATTAAATTTCAGAACGACCTTTTCCTGCTCTTCACTCTGATAAACCAAATAGTGATTGCTTCCTTTTTTTGTCCACTCTACATCATAGACTTGGTCAATCAACTCCATTTGCTCATCTAATTTGATTTGATTTCTCATTCTAATTTTCATGATTTTCTCACATTCCTTGTTTCTTTCCTCTATTTTACCAAAAATTTCTTGAGAATTCTTCCTTTCTACTTCAGGCTTTGAATGTCGTCCACTGAGCATTTATGATATAATAGGACTATGATTGAAAAAGTATTTCGAGATCCCGTCCATAATTATGTGCATGTGGATCATCAGGTCATTTATGATTTAATCAATACCAAAGAATTTCAACGGCTGCGTCGCATCAAACAGCTGGGCACTTCTGGCTATACTTTTCACGGCGGGGAGCACAGCCGTTTTTCGCATTGTCTGGGAGCTTACGAGATTGCCCGACGCATCACCAAGATTTTCAATGAAAAATATAGCGATGTCTGGGATAGTCACGAAAGCCTGCTAACCATGACAGCCGCTCTCCTGCATGACTTGGGACATGGCGCTTATTCACATACTTTTGAGCGTCTCTTTGATACCGATCATGAGGACATTACGCGGCAAATCATCACCAGTCCTGAAACAGAGATTCATCAGGCCTTGGTGCAGGTTTCGCCAGATTTTCCAGAAAAGGTAGCTAGTGTTATTAACCATACCTATCCCAATAAGCAGGTGGTCCAGCTGATTTCCAGCCAGATTGATGTGGATCGGATGGATTATCTCTTGCGGGATTCCTTCTTTACTGGTGCTTCCTATGGGCAATTTGACTTAACCAGAATTTTACGAGTGATTTGTCCAGTAGAAAATGGCATCGCCTTCAAGCGCAATGGCATGCATGCGGTAGAAGATTACGTTGTCAGCCGCTACCAGATGTACATGCAGGTTTATTTCCACCCGGCCAGCAGGGCTATGGAAGTTTTGCTGCAAAATCTGCTCAAGCGGGCCAAGTTTCTCTATCCGGCTCAGAAGGATTATTTTGCGCTGTCATCGCCCAATCTCATTCCATTCTTTGAAAACAGAGTGACCCTGCAGGATTATCTGGCTTTGGATGATGGTGTTATGAATACCTATTTCCAAGTTTGGATGACGAGTCCCGACAAGATTTTATCTGACTTGGCTCAGCGTTTTATCAACCGCAAGGTCTTTAAGTCTATCGTCTTCTCTCAGGAAAACGAAACACATTTGGATATCATGCGAGACCTAGTTGGACAGGTTGGCTTTGACCCTGATTACTATACTGCTATTCATCGTAATTTTGATTTGCCTTATGATTTCTACCGACCTGACGTTGAAAAACCCCGGACCCAGATTGAAATTCTGCAAAAAGATGGCAGCCTAGCAGAACTGTCCAGCCTGTCTCCTATCGTTCATTCGCTAGCCGGGACCAGACAAGGCGATAATCGCTTCTACTTCCCCAAGGAAATGCTAGCAGAGACCGGACTTTTCAGCGAAAAAAACCAGACCTTTATGCACTATATCAAAAACGACCAATTTACCTACGGAGAATAATATGTCTATCAAATTAGTTGCCGTCGACATTGACGGCACCCTTTTAAATAACCAAAAAGAAATCACTCCTGAAGTCTTCAGCGCTATTCAGGATGCCAAGGCTGCTGGTGTCAAGATCGTCATTGCAACCGGCCGTCCTATTGCAGGAGTTCAAAAGCTTCTCGAGGAGCTAGAGCTTAATCAGCCAGACAACTATGTCGTTACCTTCAACGGCGGACTGGTGCAGGATACTGTTACAGGTCAAGAATTAATCAAGGAAACACTGACTTATGACGACTATCTCGATATCGAACTGCTCGGGCGAAAATTAGGCGTTCACATGCATGCCATCACCAAGGACGGCATTTATACTGCCAATCGCAACATCGGCAAGTACACTGTTTACGAGTCCAATCTTGTTAACATGCCTATCTTCTACCGCACGCCTGAAGAAATGACTGATAAAGAAATCGTCAAGTGCATGTATATTGATGAGCCAGAAATTCTGGATGCGGCCATTGCCAAGCTTCCACCAGAATTGGCCGAAAAATATACACTGGTTAAATCCGCTCCTTTCTATCTAGAAATTGTCAAAAAAACTGTCAATAAAGGAGCTGCTATCCTCCATCTAGCTGAAAAACTTGGCTTGAGCAAGGAGCAGACCATGGCTATTGGTGATGAAGAAAATGACCGTGCCATGCTGGAAGCAGTCGGATCTCCTGTTGTCATGGAAAACGGCAGAGAAGAACTCAAGAAAATCGCCAAATACATCACCAAGTCGAACGAAGAATCCGGCGTAGCACACGCTATTAGAGAGTGGGTTTTAAAATAATGTTTAGCTACAAAATTGGAATTTCAGCTCAGGAACACGATGATTTTGTCACGGCTCATCCGCAGGCCAATCTCCTGCAGAGCTCTGCTTGGGCTCAAATCAAGGACAACTGGGGAAATGAACGCTTGGGCTTCTACAAAGACGGCCACTTGGTTGCTGCAGCCAGTGTCCTGATTAAACCACTGCCCTTGGGGATGACCATGCTTTATATCCCTCGCGGTCCTATTATGGACTATAGTGACAAGGAGCTGCTGACCTTTGTTTTGGCGTCGCTCAAGAAATTTGCCAAGGAGAAAAAAGCGCTCTTTGTCAAGTTTGACCCTAGCCTCTTTCTGGCAGAAAGCAAGATGGGTGGCGAATTGCAAGACAAAGCCGAGACGGTTGAGCTTATTCAACAGTTGCAGCAGGCAGGCGCTGTCTGGGTCGGACGGACTGAGTCTCTGGATGAAACCATCCAGCCTCGCTTGCAGGCCAATATCCATAAAGAAGATTTCAGCGAGGATTTGCTTTCTAAGAGTACTCGCCAGGCTATTCGTACAGCCCGAAACAAAGGCATCCAAATCCAATTTGGCGGAGCAGAATTACTGGATGACTTTTCAGCCCTGATGAAGAAGACAGAAAACAGAAAAAACATCCACCTACGCGGCAAAGACTATTATCAAAAACTCTTGGATACTTATCCTGATCACTCCTACATCACCTTGTCCAGCATTGATCTAAAGGCACGATTGGAAGACTTGCAGGCTCAGCTGACCAAGACACTCAAGGAAGCAGAGAAATTTACCGAAAAAACCAAGCCTGGCAAGATTGAGAATAACCAGCAAGAACAGAAACGCCTCCAAGAAGAGATTGACTTTCTGCAGGACAAAATCAGCCAAGGTGCTACTGTCGTTCCCCTGTCTGGCACACTGGTCTTGGAATACGGCAAAACCTCGGAAAATATCTATGCCGGAATGGACGAGGAATACCGTCGTTATCAGCCTGCCATCATCACTTGGTACGAAACGGCCAAACATGCTTTTGAGCGCGGAGCAGATTGGCAAAATATGGGCGGAATCGAAAACGACCTCAAGGGTGGTCTCTATAGCTTTAAATCCAAGTTCAATCCGACCATTGAAGAATTCGCTGGTGAATTTAACCTACCAACTAATCCCCTCTACCACCTCTCCAATCTGGCCTACACTCTCAGAAAGAAACTGCGTAGCAAGCATTAAAAGAAAGGAAGCCTATGACCTTTAAACTTCTCAGCCAAGAAGAATTCATCCAGCATACCTCAGCTAGCTCCCAACGCTCTTTTATGCAGACCGTAGAAATGGCAGAGCTACTGAGCAAGCGGGGCTTCAGTACCCAGTATGTCGGCTACACCGACCCGCAGGGACAGGTAATGGTGTCTGCTGTCCTCTATAGTATGCCTATGACTGGCGGCCTTCATATGGAAATCAACTGCGGTCCTGTCTCTACTGATGCTCAATACCTGACTCCTTTCTATCAAGCTTTGCAAGCCTATGCTAAAAAAGAAGGTGCCCTAGAGCTGATCATCAAGCCCTATGAGACTTATCAGACCTTTGACAGCAATGGCCAGCCTACATCTGAAGAAAAAGTCGAGCTTATCCAGCAACTGACTGATTTGGGCTTTGCCTTTGACGGCCTACAGACGGGCTATCCAGGCGGGGAGCCTGATTGGCATTATGTCAAAGACTTAGCTGGTCTGACGGAGAAAGACTTGCTCAAGTCCTTCAGTAAAAGCGGTAAAGCGACAGTCAAAAAGGCGAACACCTTTGGTATCAAGCTTAAAAGACTGGAACGCGACCAACTCAGCATTTTCAAAGATATCACGGCTGCTACCTCTGACCGACGAGAATATGATGACAAGTCACTAGACTACTATCAAGATTTTTATGATAGCTTTGGTCAGCAAGCAGACTTTATGACAGCCAGTCTCAACTTCAAGGACTATCTTTACAACTTACAAAAAGATCAAGAAAAACTGGGCCAGAAAATTCAGAAACTGAAGGCAGACTTGGAAAAGACTCCTCAATCTGAAAAGAAGCAAAACCAGCTGCGAGAGCTTTCCAGCCAGTTTGATAGCTTCGAAACTCGCAAAGCAGAGGCCCAAGAGCTGATTGACAAGTATGGTGACCAAGACCAAATTCTGGCTGCCAGCCTCTTTATCTACACCCCTCAGGAAGCAACCTATCTCTTCAGCGGCTCCTATCCTGAGTTTAATAAATTCTACGCCCCTGCCCTGCTGCAGGAATACGTTATGACTGAAAGCATCAAGAGAGGTATTCCATTTTATAATTTCCTCGGTATTATAGGAATTTTCGACGGTTCTGACGGTGTTCTGCGCTTCAAACAGAACTTCAACGGCTTCATCGTTCGAAAAATGGGAACTTTCCGTTATTATCCCAACCCACTCAAGTTTAAGCTGCTTCAGCTCATAAAGAAAATTCTAAGACGTTAAAAAACCAAGGTTCCCCTTGGTTTTTTGTGTGTCTATTTATAACGAGGTGTCGCAAAACCACGGATATTTCCATGACCAATACGGTAAGTATTACGTTTAACTTCGTTGTTACTGTTGCCTTCAATCGTGTGAATGATGCCATTTTCGACTTTTTCGACAATACCGATATGATCAGCCCAGCCATCATTTTGCTGGCTATTTTGATCCCAGTTAAAGGTGATGATATCGCCCGCTTTAGGTGTAGAATTACCATCTTCATTCCAGATACCTAGACGTTTAAAGATATGAATATGGCGCTCAACACCGCATTCACGACCAATAAGATCGCTCAAGCCTTCTCTTTGGAAAATAACTGTCGTGAAAATGTCGCACCAGTCATCTGAATTCTTCACAGCATAACCGACTGGTAGAGGTCTAACGCTATTATAGTCATTGACCAGACGGTGGTGCTCAGCACTGCCTCCCTTGACGCCAACCATCGCTGCTGCTGCTGCAAGAACACGATCACGCTGACTGCTAGGCGATTGAGGATGTTTAATAGAAACCGTAGTTTTCTCTCCACCAGCTCCTTGCAGCTGATTGCGATTGTTCAAGTAATATAGGTGAACATTGTACTCGCCTTGGCTATTTTTATGGTCTCTTGCATAAACATGCTTGCGATAAGTACCATCAGCTTGGCGTTCCGCCGTATACCATTGAATATCATCTTGTCCGTTTTCACTGGACCAAGTTGGAAGGTAGACTTCTTTGACCCCTTCTGGAGCTACAACACCAGAAACGACAATATCAAATTCACCAGTTTCATTATTTTTATTTTGGATACTGATTTTGCCCTGTGGTTTCTCCCCTATCGCAATGGACACCTTAGTCGTTGTACCACCAACGCCAACTAACTTGCCGTCGTTTTGGACATAGTACAAGTGGACACTATAGTCGCCGACAGAGTTCTTATGCTCACTAGCACGAACAGTGAATTTATATGTACCGTCTGACTGTTTCTGTGCCTTGTGCCAGATGATGTCATCCTGACCCTGTTCATTTGACCAAGTTGGAAGTAAGACTTCACGAACACCTTGCGGGCTAGAAACCTCGGATACGATCACGTCGAATGTACCGGTCTTAGGATCGTTGTTGGCAATAGTCAGCTTGCCCTCTGGTTTCGCAACTGAAGCAAGGCTAACCTTAGTCGTTGTACCACCAACGCCGACCATCTTGCCGTCGTTTTGGATATAGTACAAGTGGACACTGTAGTCACCAACGGAATTCTTATGCTCGCTAGAACGGACGGTGAATTTATATGTACCGTCTGACTGTCTTTGTGCCTTGTGCCAGATGATGTCATCCTGATCTTGTTCATGCGACCAAGTTGGAAGCAAGACTTCACGAACACCTTGCGGGCTAGAAACCTCGGAAACGATCACATCGAATGTACCCGTCTTGGGATTGTTGTTGGCAATAGTCAGCTTGCCTTCTGGTTTCGCAACTGAAACCTTAGTCGTTGTACCACCAACGCCGACTAACTTGCCGTCACCTTGAACGTAATACAAGTGAACACTGTAGTCACCAACAGAATTCTTATGCTCGCTAGAACGAACCGTGAATTTATATGTACCGTCTGACTGTTTCTGCGCCTTGTGCCAAATGATGTCGTCCTGACCTTGATCATTTGACCAAGTTGGAAGCAGTACTTCACGAACCCCTTGTGGGCTAGAAACCTCGGACACGATCACATCGAATGTACCGGTCTTGGGATCGTTGTTGGCAATAGTCAGCTTGCCTTCTGGCTTCGCAACTGAAACCTTAGTTGTTGTACCACCGACACCGACTAACTTACCGTCGTTTTGGATATAGTACAAGTGGACACTGTAGTCACCAACGGAATTCTTATGCTCGCTAGCACGAACGGTGAATTTATATGTACCGTCTGACTGTTTCTGTGCCTTGTGCCAGATGATGTCATCCTGACCTTGCTCATTTGACCAAGTGGGAAGTAAGACTTCACGAACGCCTTGTGGGCTAGAAACCTCAGAAACAATCACATCGAATGTACCGGTCTTGGGATTGTTGTTGGCAATAGTCAACTTACCTTCTGGTTTCGCAACGGAAGCAAGACTAACCTTAGTCGTCGTACCACCAACGCCAACCAACTTGCCGTCACCTTGAACGTAATACAAATGAACATTGTATTCGCCCATAGAGCCTTTATGGTTGGCAGAATTCACTGTCAGCTTATAAGTTCCGTTGGCTTGCTTCGTTGCAGTGTACCAAACAATATCATCTTGTCCACGCTCACTAGACCAAGTCGGAAGTTTAACTTCCTGAACTCCATGTGGTGCGGAAACTTCGGAAACAACAACATCAAATGTACCAGTTTTTGGATTATTATTTTGAATACTAATCTTACCTGTCAGCGGTTGTTTAACCAAAGTAGCTCTAGCAGTAAATCTACCAGAGTAGTCAATACTTTGATCGAAAACATGCTTACCAGAAAGCAGCTGCGCTTGAGAAGTAAATTGCCAAGCTCCTGCTCTGCTATTGTACTTCAAACTTTTAGCATCATTTGCACTTAGCTTCGGTGCTGGATACTGAGCAATCCAAAAATTATCAAGGCCAAAGAGAGATGTATTGATTGAACCTTTGTGGCGTAGGTTGTTCTGGTCAACCCAGCTAGCGCTCGTGTAATACATCAGATTTGCATATCCCTGCTTGCGCATTTCATCTGCCCAAGCCTGAGTATGCTGGTTGATCCCCGTTTGCATTTTAGGGTCTTCCATATCATTGACCATGACTGTATTTTTAGGCAAGGACAGTTTATTAGCAAAAGCAGCATAGTAACGGGCCTCTGCTCTCGCTTCTGCATCATTTGTATAATGCGAGAAGGCATAGGTTGATACTTGCAAACCAGCTGCTTGCGCATTTCGAACCTGCGACTCAGCAAAAGGATTAGTATAGTGGGTTCCTTCTGTCAGTTTGACAACGACACCGCCAACACCTTTGGATGCTAATTGGCGATAATCTTCTACGCTGATATGGCCGTTATGACTACTCACATCCACAAAGGTAGAGCCCTTGATTTCTGCTTGTGAATTCCCACGCGCTGTTTGTCCAGATAAAGAAGCTGCATTATAAAAAGAAGTACTGCCTTTTTTGGATGCAGGACTGGCGCTGATCGCTGGGGAAGTCTGCTCAGCCTTTACTGGATTCTGAATCGCTTCAGAAGTAGCTATCTTTGCTTGTTCACTCGCTTTATTTTCTGGTACATTTTCCTTGACCAGACTAGCAGCAGGTGCCAGATTTTCTGGTGCCTTGTATACTGTACTAGCTTCAGATTTTTCGGCCGAGCTTTCTTGTTTGACTTGACGATCTGTGGATACCGCTTCTGGTAAGGATACCTGCTGAGGTTGATGATCCTTTTCTACTTGAAGTTCTGCCTTAGCTACTTCAGGGGCTGTGGTTGTCGGAGTATTTTCTTCTGCCTGTACCACGTTAGCCGTTGCTGCTAGCAATATGGCAGTGCTGGCTAAATAGATAAGTTCCTTTGATTTCACCTTTTTTCTCCAAACTTTCAAAAAGCTTGCCACCTTTAGGGCAACAAGCCATTTATTGTTATTCTTATTTCACAAAATCAAGAAGAGCTAGGAAGCTTTCAGCTTCAAGTGACGCTCCACCAACAAGGGCACCATCAACGTCTGGGCAAGCCATGTATGAAGCAACGTTCTCAGGTTTAACTGAACCACCGTATTGAACGCGAACTTTGTCAGCAACTTCTTGACCAAAGTCAGCAGCTACAACGTCACGAACAACTTTACACATTTTTTGTGCGTCGTCTTGTGAAGCTGATTTACCAGTACCGATAGCCCAGATTGGCTCGTAAGCGATAACTGATGCAGCAACTTGTTCAGCTGTCAATCCAGCCAATGCAGCTGATACTTGAGCACCTACGAATTCAGCAGCTTTACCAGCTTCATAAGTTTCAAGTGACTCACCACAACAGATGATTGGAAGCATACCATTTGCAAAAATTGCTTTTGCTTTTTTGTTGATATCTTCGTCAGTTTCATGGAAGTAGTCACGGCGTTCTGAATGACCGATAACAACGTAGTCTGTACCGATTTCTTTCAAAACTTGTGGGCTAGTTTCACCAGTAAAAGCACCTGCATTTTCAAAGTAGCAGTTTTGAGCAGCAACCTTAAGGTTTGAACCTTTTGCAGCAGCAAGAACAGTTGTCAAATCAACTGCAGGAGCTGCGATACCTGCTTCAACAAGGTCTGATGAAGGAAGTTTTGATGCAACTGCTTCAACGAATGCTTTTGCTTCTTCTGGATTTTTGTTCATTTTCCAGTTACCAGCGATAAATGGTTTACGTGACATTTCACATACCTCTTCTATTTTTATTTATATGGGCTATTATATCATAAGTAAGCAAATTAATAAAGGTTATCCACAATTTTTCATCAAATCGTAATGTTTCTAGGAGTTATCCACAGTTTTGGCTGTGAATAAACCATTCAAAGACCTTGCGACATCCTTTACCGCCTATTTTCCAGCAGTTCTTCTATATCTGTAATGACTCTGGCCTGCATTTTATTGAGCCTGTTTATCTCTGCAGCTGAGTATGGGAAAGTGTTCAGCAAAATGCCATCAATCCCAACAGCTTCAGCGATAGCCATATCCGTAGAAAAATCATTGCCAACCATCACCGTGTCTTCTGGATTGAACTGATTCTCTTCCAACACAAGCTCTAACCATTCTGCTTGTGGTTTTTTGATCTGATAATCCGAAGAAATATAAACTTTGTCCAGATAAGCAGCACAACCCGTCAATTCAATTTCTGGCATTGTAAAAGCCTTTTGAGCATTAGAGAGCAATATAACATCGCCTCCTTGGTCCTTAATGGCCTTTAAAACTTTCAGGGTATTGGGATAGGCATGGAGCTGACGACGGGACAAACTCCGAAACGTTACGGCCAACTGCTCTCCCCAAGCCTGCAAGTTAGGAAGCGGAGTCTGGGTTTCATGCTTAGTTGGAGCTTCCTGCAAAAGCTGAATGAAAACCGCCACCAAATCAACCTCTGGATAGACAACGCCTTTCTCTTGAGCTATCTTGTTTTCCTGCTCTACTATTAATTGTCCATACTTCTTTTTCAAGTCTTCTGGCTGATAATCTGCTCCATATGCTGCATAGATGCGGGAAAGATACAGCCATAAAGTCGGTTCATCTTCGTCAGTCCGGATATCTACTAGTGTTCCGTAAAAGTCAAAAAGATAATGTTTATATTCTAACTTGTGCATTTTCGCCCCTTTCGCCAGTGACAAACATGGTAAAGGTCCCCTTGCAGACATTCTTCCCATCTTGATTGACAATATCCACATCCACCACTCTAGTCGTCCGGCCGGCATGGATACAGTTCCCCTCAATGCTCAGAGTATCGCCTAGTTTAGCCGCTTTTAGATAATTGATAGAAGATTGCAAGGTCACAGCGTCAGCTCCTTGTGAAATGACAACCAAACCACTTATCTGATCGCACAAGGTGAACAAGTAGCCTCCATGTGCATTGCCATAATAGTTTAGAGAAGAGGGGACGACCTCTGTCGTTACTAAAACATGGCCATCTTTGGCCTCCTCAATTTTATAGTTTTCAAATGCTGAAATTGCATCAAAATGAAAATCTTTCATTCCTCACTCCATTAATTTTGCTTATACTTCATCATACTACTTTTACTAGCAAGGAACAATGATTATATGTACATTCCAATGGAAAAATTTTTTCTACCAGCTCTTCAAATCTCCAGCACTCCTAATCTATCAGCCGATTTGAGCTGGTAGATTGGAAATAGAGTTCTGATCCAAATTAGGCTGGTAATGAATTTAAAAATTCTCAGCTGAAGATTCGCAAGACAAAACATCAAACTAGGTTGGAAATCGCTCCAGCCTAGTCTTTTTGTATTCTCTTTTGATAAAAGTAGGAAATCAAAGCCAATCCCATCACTCCGAAACCAATCAGGAGAAAGGAAAGGGTGCGGACACTCGGAAGCAGCGTCATCAGAAAAGTCGCAGGAGGCATGAAAAGAATTGCCAGCGTGTAGATTGTTGAGAAAACGCGGCCTAGATACTGCTTGTCCACCTTGGTCTGAACCTGGCTGAAGAAATGAATGTTGAAAACAGTCATAAAGAGCTCGCAGATTAGATTACCAGAATAAGAAAAATAGGGATGTACCGGTAGCAAGGCAGAGACACCCATGACTGCTACCCCAACACCAGTCAATAGCAGAGCTACAAGTAAATTTCCCATACTAGCCTTAACCTTGCTAGCTAGAATGGCTCCGATGATTGAGCCTATCGCACCCAAACTCAGAATAGTTGCATAAGAGCCTGCCTTTTCATAGAGCTGATTAGTAAAAGGCAATAGATAATTAAAGGCCGCAAAGAAAAAGTTGACTGCAGAAGCTACCAAGAGCAGAAAGTAGATTTCTTTTTGCTGACGGATATAAACTAAACCTTCCTTGATATCTCTCAGGATATTTCCAAGATTGATGGGAGACTTCTGCTTACTCGGCTCATGATTGGGCAGAAAGTAAACCAAGGCAAAAGCCTGAAAAAAGCTAAGAGCATCCAGCTGAAGAGTGATGCGCAGACTTGCATACTGCATCACGATAAAAGACAGAACTGGAGCTGAGACACTGATAACCTGCAAGGCCAGTTCCAGATGAGAATTGTAGGCCACGATGTCTTCCTTGTCCACAATCTCGGTAATGTAGGATTTATTAGCTGGTCGAGAAAAGGCAAAGGCTATGGCCTGAACCACATTGGCAAAAATCAGCGCTCCAATCATGAGCTGCTCATTAGAGATAAAGGAAATCAGCAGACAAAGACCGGCACAAATCAAATCTGTTACCATCAGCACCTTCCGTCTGG
Source organism: Streptococcus cristatus ATCC 51100 (assembly GCF_000222765.1). Taxonomy (GTDB): domain Bacteria; phylum Bacillota; class Bacilli; order Lactobacillales; family Streptococcaceae; genus Streptococcus; species Streptococcus cristatus. The sequence goes on from NZ_AFUE01000006.1 coordinate 223,015, forward strand.
AAAAGCGGTCCGCAATGGCTCCTCCAAAAGGATTGAATAAGATAGAAGTGATTAGCTCCGATATCTGATAAATGCCCAAGACCGTCTGTCCCAGAGCTCCCAAAGAAGCAAGCCAGATGCTGTTCCCATAGTCATAGAGCATATTTCCAATTTTATTAATAGCAGCCCGTGTAATCAGCTGTGCTGCATGTCGATTCATAAAAATACCTCCTTCCATTTCTGAAACTATTGTATCAGGAATGGAGGGAGGCTCTTTATTTTTCCCATATTTGGGAAATTATACTTTCACAAACTTATCGAAATGCTCTTGATAATAGGCAACTTGCTCTGGTAAATTCAGCACTTCAAAGATATGCATGGCTTCCTGCATTTGCTTGATTCCCTGCTTCTTCTGTCCCTTCTGATAAGCCGCAAAACCCTTGAGATAGAGGAAGACATTGCGTTCATAGAGTTTGATGCCCTTACCAATGATTTTCTCCACGTAAGCCTCAAAATAACTAGCCTTATCAAAAGAACAACTTTCCAAACAATGCTGGTAACAATTGAGCGCTAAAATTAAGACCAGTCTCTTATGGCGACCGATTTCTTTGTAGTAGTCCTCCCGCTCCATAACTTCCTTGCCCAGACGGTAGACATAGTCCACATCATAGAAGCTATAGAGATTTCCAAAGAGAATCAGCTCATACATAGTCCATTCTTCCACTTGGAAGAGATAATCAGCCACCTTATCTAAATCTTCTTGCCTCATGCGAAACTGACCGTCTCGCTGACAAATTAAGCCCTGCATCAAAATCCAATTCAGCTCATAGTAAAGAGGCGCACTGCTGGCTTTGGCCTTTTCCAACTGCTCTGCTTGCAAGTCCTGAAATCCCTTGATGTCATTTGAGTAGTAAAGAGGGATAATCTTACCCATCATGGCCACGTGCTCATGCTGCTGGAAATTCCGAGCCTTGTCCATAAAATTTTCAAGAGTCACATGAATATTATCCAAAAGATCTAAAAATTTCGAGAGGGTCATGTCCGACTCCCCCAGCTCAAAACGAGACAGCTGAGAAGTCGAGCAAACCTGACCCGCCGCTTCCTTCAAAGAATAATGCCCATTTAAACGAAAATCGCGAAAAACTTTACCTAAATCTTCCATTTGTTTACCACTTTAATTTCTTTAATTGCTGTTCTGCTAAAAACTCTATTCACTTATCTCTATTGCCCACACCAATCGTTCTTTTTACCTATTTTGCAATAACTCCTTGTGTTTCTTTAGATACTTTTTCCCATACCATTCTTCCACAGTTTTACCTTCCCACTCACGGTATTCTTCGGGATATTTCCATTTGTAATATCCTTCTAGAAAGTAAGGAAACTCCATAAATACAATCATGGCGATTACACCAATATTTATCAGAATCCACCATATAAAGAGACCAAAACCAGTTATGGAAGATGAAAAATTAATAGAAAAAGCTTTGAAAATATAATTAACAATCACAGCCAAGCCCAATAGACCTGCTCCATAAATAGAAATTCCCTTAGCAATCTTATCTTGTAAAGAGGGTTTCCCTTTCTTAAAGGCTTTCCCAAGCTTATTATAATAATCTTTTTTCTGATACTGTAAAAAACCATCATCTTCCAAATTTAAACTCTCTTCAAAACTTGCTTTAAAAATTGATTTCTTCATACTTTTCACCCAAATCCTATTTTAATAACTCCTTGTGTTTTTTTAAATATTTTTTTCCATACCATTCTTCTACGGTTTTCCCTTCCCAGTCGCGATACTCTTCAGGATATTTCCATTTGTAGAATGCTTGTAAATAACTAGGAAATTCGATGTAAATTAGCATAGCAATCACAGCAATATTTAGGATAATCCATGTTATCAAAAGACCTAATCCTTCCAATGAAGTTGAAAATTTTATGGAAAAACTTTTTATAATAAAGTTTATAATTACTCCAATTCCAAAAAAACTCATTCCATAAATCGCTATCTTATTGGCAATTTTGTTGCGAAGAGAGGAGCCACTTCCATTACCATACATCAGTTTTTTAAGACTTTCAATTTCAAGGCTAAACATAAAATAGGCTAATATAGAGATAAAAACAAAAATAGCAGCAACCATCCAAATAGATAAAGTTGGTAATGACATATCAATCGCTAACAGATTAAATTCAAGACTAAGCCAAATTAGAAATGTGATGACATGAAAATGATTACGATAAGGCAGTATAAAAGCTTTTCTAAAAACTTTACCAATCAATATGATAAATACCCAAATTAAGAAACAGACTAGATATACCTCAGCTGTTAGTAATGGATGTTGATAGATAGGCAATCTTAAATCTTTAGGATCAGAGTCGTGCAAGGACAGCGAGAAAACAAGAATCATAAAGTTTATAATGACAGGACCGATAAGAGTGAAAACAATATTCTGAATATGAAGAACTAGTTTAGACTTTCCTTCCCTATAATATGTTTCTAACTTAGAGAAAACATTTCCTTTCTGATACTGTAAAAATCCATCATCTTCCAGATTTAAACTCTCTTCAAAACTAGCCTTAAAAATCGATTTCTTTTTCATTTCTAATCTCCAAACCCATATGTCATAGATTTCCACCCGCTCGAGAAAGCCCTAACAGCGTCTCCTAAAAAGGACTCAGCACGCATGAGAAAGTTTAAAACTTGCTCTAGGCGAGATGAGTCTTCAGGAAAAATCAAATTTTTTTTACAAAAACGAAAGATTTAGCATAAGAAAATTCGTTTTTTACTCTTTTTTGGCTGATTTCACATGTGAATTAAGCATTCTGAGCTCTAAGAAGCTCATTTCTCACAGAAACTGCATACTCCTACACCTTCTCCGCCAATTCTTCCCATTCCAGCATGGCTTCTTCTTGGGCAGCGGTCAGCTGGTCAATTTGCTGCTGGCTCTCCATGAGTTCGGCGGCATCATTAGTGGCCTGCATGGCTTCCTGAAGCTGATTGATCTGGCTGTCCAAGTCCTCGATTTGCGCTTCCAATTGTTCTAAGCGGCGGGCCAGCCGGCGCTGTTCTTTCTGGTTTTCCTTTTGAAGCTGATAGTCATTGGCAGGTGCCGGATTGTCAGGACTGGCCTGCTCCGCCTCCTCACGCAAGATTTCCTGCTCTGCCTTTTTCTCCAGATAATAGTCATAATCACCTAGATAAAGGGTAGAGCCTGTCTCTGAGAGCTCGATGATCTGCGTGGCCACACGGTTGATAAAGTAGCGGTCATGGCTGACAAAGAGCAGGGTGCCGTCAAAGTCAATCAGGGCATTTTCCAGCACTTCCTTGCTGTCAATATCTAGGTGGTTGGTCGGCTCGTCGAGGATGAGGAAGTTGTTGTTTTCCATAGACAGCTTGGCTAGAAGCAGCCGCGCCCGCTCTCCACCCGACAGCATGCCGACAGACTTCTTGACATCGTCTCCCGAGAAGAGGAAAGCGCCTAAGCGATTGCGAATTTCGACCTCTGGCGTCAGCTTGAAGTCATTCCATAGCTCATCAAGTACCGTATTGCTGGCAGTCAGTTTGCTCTGGGTCTGGTCATAGTAGCCCACTTCCACATTAGCCCCCAGCTGCTCCTCGCCTCTGATGAAGGGCACTTGACCGATTAGTGATTTAATCAAGGTCGTCTTTCCAATCCCATTTGGCCCGACAATAGCTACCGCATTGAACTTGCGAATGTCAAGGTTAATCGGCTCCGACAGGACTTCCTCACCGTAGCCAATAGCTGCATCTTCCAAGGTCAGCACAACATTGCCCGAAACTTTATCAGATTTGAAGGTCATATTAGCCGATCGACTGCCGGTCTCCGGCCTGTCCAAACGCTCCATCTTTTCCAGCTGCTTACGACGGGACTGAGCCCGCTTGGTTGTGGAAGCCCGAACCAGATTGCGATTGACAAAGTCCTCCAGCGCAGCGATTTCTTTCTGTTGCTTTTCGTAGTTCTTGGCTTCAGTAGCCAGCTTCTGCTCCTTTTGGACCACAAAGCTAGAGTAATTGCCCACATAGCGATCCAATGAATGCTTGGTCAAATCCAACGTGATAGTTGCAACCTTGTCTAAGAAATAGCGGTCGTGGCTGACGATGATCAAGGCACCGCTGTAGTTAATCAAGTAAGTCTCCAGCCAAGCAATGGTCTCGATATCCAAGTGGTTAGTTGGCTCGTCCAAGACCAGCAGCTCTGGCTTTTCCAAGAGCATCTTGGCCAGAGCTAGACGGGTATTCTGCCCGCCCGACAGCTCAGAAATCTTCATCTGCCACATGGACTGGTCAAACTTGAAACCATTCAAAATCGCTCGAATGTCGGCCTCATAGGTAAACCCACCTTTCTGGCGAAAGTCCTCTGACAGCTGGTCATACTGGGTCATGAGAGCCGTCAGCTCTTCTCCTGACAACTCTCCCATTTGCAGCTCCATCTGCCGCAAGCGCTTCTCCTGCTGGCGCAGACTATCAAAGACCAGCAGCATCTCGTCGTAGATAGTATTCTCCGACTCAAAGCGGCTATCCTGAGCCAGATAGGACAGGGAAAGATCTCGTTTTTTATTGATTTGACCAGACGTCGGCTCTTCCTCGCCCACCAAAATCTTGAGCAGGGTTGACTTACCAGCTCCATTTTTACCGACCAGAGCAATCCGGTCACTCTCATCCACCTGCAGGTTGATATTATCAAAAAGTAGCTCCCCTGCAAAAGAGCGTTCAATCTTGTTTGCTTGTAAAATAATCATAAAACCATTATAGCAGATTTCCAGAACTACAGCTATCAGAATTCAAGAGAAAGCGAACTCAGCTCCCCAAAAGAAAAAGAGAGTGGGACAGAAATCGGTAATTCGTTAGAATTCGATTTCGTCGTCCCACCTCCGCACAGTTGAGTAGAGCTGTAAAAGCTGATGAAATCAGCGTAGTAGAGCCACTCAACCACTGCGTCTTGCTCGACAATCCAAAGACAATTTAGAGGCTAGGACTTTTGTCCCAGCCTCTAAAGAAAACTATTGAGAATAGATTGATTCTGCAAAATCAGATAGATACCCAGCAAAATAATAAAACAAAAAGGCTTAGCTTTATCATCCCTTTGACAAAACGAACAATCCATAGCATAATCATGGAACCAATCAACCACATAATGGCTGAATGCTGGAAAAATCCTTGAATTATCTCAACATTCTCTCCAAAGAAGGCCTGAATGGGCGCTGGAACATGAGTTTCCCAAGCCGCTGTCACACCTAGCTGGTTAGCAATATCGCTGCCGCTTTTCCACAGCCAAGCAAAAATTCCTGAGTTAAAAAGAAAGAGGAAAACTTGCTCTGGGAAGCGTCTAATAAAATTAAAAATCGTTTTTAGCATACCTTTATGATTGATACAAGTCTTTTACAGCCTGGATATCTGCTGGCTGAATACTATAAAATGAGCCTGCCGACTGCATCACTGATTCCTCCTCATTATGGTCTAATCCGATAGCATGGCCCAATTCGTGCGCTGCTGTATTGACAATCCGCTCATGAGAATAACCATAGCGTCTGTCCAACAAGTAGTAACTATTGAGGCGAACAGTCACATGGCTGAAACGATTGATCAGCAGGTTGGTCTTGGACTCTGCCTCACCAGCTGCACTGACACTGCCATCATTCATTTCCGTCGCAACGATATCCGCTTCTTCTTTGTCATTGATAATTTGAAAGGTGAAAGCTCCTGTCTGGTTCCAGGAATTAATGGCCTCCTGATATGCTGAACGTAAAGTTTCATTCGTGGTATCAATATATACCGTAGCACTAGCCTTCTCCCAGCGAGCTCCCGTCCCTTTATGCTCATCTGTCAGCTGATGGGGCTGAATTCCCTCACTAGTCTGAAAACCAGTGGAAAGTCCTTGATGCGTTAAAAATTGATCCACTTGAGTAACCGCAGTTTTAACAGCCTTCGAAAGCCCCTCTGTCCCCGTCTCTGTCGAAGTAGTAAAATAAAAAACACCTACAAGAACAAGAAAACTAAGTGCCACAGACCAAACAAGCCCCCAGATAAGCCGCCAAATAAAGCGAAATATAAATCTAATACAATTGAAAATAAACTTCATGGCAAGCTCCTTTCTCATAGAATGCACGAGAGACTCAGTCTAGCATTTTTGGCTTAAACAAAACTAAATACGATTGAGAGGTATATCTCGTAAATAAATGGCTACGACACAAGCCCCACTTAAAAAGACGAAAAAAGAAGCTGAGAAACTCAGCCTCTTCTTAAGTAAATTACAATTCGATATCACCGAAAAGATCAGCCATTGAGAAACCAGTTTGAGTTTCTGGAAGCTCGAAGTCACGTTTTTCTTGACGACGTGTACGACGTGGACGAGATTGACGTTTTTCTTCTTTTTGGCCTTCTTCTTGAGCTGGACGCTCTTCAAGAGCCTTGATAGAAAGTGATACACGCTCAGCAGCAGCATTCACTTCAAGAACTTTAACAGTTACTTCTTGACCAACTTTAAGAGCATCTTTTGGATTTTCAACACGTTTGTGTGAAATTTGTGAGATGTGAACAAGTCCGTCGATACCTGGCAATACTTCAACGAAAGCACCGAAGTCAGTCAAACGTTTTACTGTACCTTCAACTACATCGCCAGCAGCAAGTTTTTGTTCAACACCATCCCATGGTCCAGGGGTTGTAGCTTTAAGTGAAAGAGACACGCGGCCTTCTTCTTCGTTCAAATCAAGAACCTTCACTTCGATTTCGTCACCAACTGAAACAACAGATTTTGGTGAAACGTTACGCTCGTGAGAAAGTTCAGTCAAGTGAACCAAACCATCAACACCACCAAGGTCAATGAAAGCACCGAAGCTTGTGATACGAGCAACTTTACCAGTTACAACATCACCAACATTCAATTTACCAAATACTTCTGCACGCGCTGCAGCAGCTTCTGCTTCCACAACTTCACGACGTGAAAGGATGAAGCGGTTTTCTTTTGGATCTACTTCTTTAATCTTAGCGTCAAATTCTTGACCTACAAAACGTTCAGTGTTGCGAACGAAACGAGTATCGAGCATTGAAGCTGGAATAAATCCACGAAGCCCTTCAAACTCAACAGAAAGTCCACCTTTAACAGCACGAGTGCCCTTAACAGTAACGACTTCTTCTTCACGACCAACCAATTTGTCCCATGCTTTGCGAGCTTCTAAACGTTTTTTAGATACTAGGTAAGTAACTGTATCTGTATCTTTACCTACTACTTGACGAAGAACAAGCAATTCAAGTGTGTCACCTGGTTTTACAAAGTCATTGATGTCAGCATCACGATCATTTGTCAACTCACGCAGAGTCAAAACCCCTTCAACACCAGTACCAGCAATGGCAACATTAGCTTGGTTAGCATCCACTGTCAATACTTCGGCAGTAACGACATCACCTGGTTCGACTTGGCTAACACTGTTTAGCAAATCTTCAAATTCATTCATCTAAAAAAATCCTCCAACAATCAAGTATAATACTTGACATACTTATAATTATTTTCCTAAGCACCCGCAAACGACATTTGATGTATCTTTAACGTTTTCCACCCTATAAAGAAATAAAATATCCGACGATATTTTATCCTTTATCTGATATATTACCTAAGAACTGGGGTAGCTGGATTCGAACCAACGCATGAGGGAGTCAAAGTCCCTTGCCTTACCGCTTGGCTATACCCCAATGATGAAATGGAGAGAGAGGGATTCGAACCCCCGAACCCGAAGGAGCGGATTTACAGTCCGCCGCGTTTAGCCTCTTCGCTATCTCTCCGACAATCAACGATATCAATTATATCATTAATCTAATAAAAGCGCAAGCCCTTATTTTCCTAAATTGTAGGTTTCAATCAAAGTTTCCACCGCTTTTTCAAGCTTTTTATATAAACTTTCAACATTGCCATTTTTAATAATAGCAAATTGGCCGTCAAATTCGGCAATCTCGCCAATGACCTTTTTCCCAATAGAAAGGGTGTAGCCAGCAAATTGATCAGCGCCAAGCTTCACCTTACTATCTGAAATCTGAATCTCAATTTTTTTATCTTTTTTACTCATTCTTTTACCTCTTTCAAGTCTCTATTTTACACAAAAATAGCAAAGCTGGCAAGTGATTTCCTCAATAAAAAGAGCCTCAAAGGGCTCTTAAAGTTATTCGTCTACTTTTACAATCCAACCTTCTGGAGCTTCCACATCACCAAATTGGATACCAGTCAGCTCATCATACAATCTGCGAGTCACTGGCCCGACTTCTGTTTCGCTATAGAATACATGGAAATCATCGCCATGCTGGATACCCCCGATTGGCGAAATAACGGCTGCCGTACCACAAGCTCCTGCTTCGACAAAGCGATCCAAATTGTTAATTGGAACGTCACCTTCAATTGGCGTCAAGCCCAAGCGGTGCTCTGCCAAGTAAAGCAAAGAATATTTGGTAATGGATGGGAGAATAGATGGGCTAAGCGGTGTCACAAATTCATTGCCCTTGGTAATTCCAAAGAAATTGGCTGATCCAACCTCTTCAATTTTGGTATGAGTTGACGGATCTAGGTAGATAACGTCAGAGAAGTTGCGAGACTTAGCCATCTTACCTGGTAGAAGACTAGCTGCGTAGTTACCACCCACCTTAGCAGCACCTGTACCATGTGGAGCTGCACGGTCATATTCATCTTGGATCAAGAAGTTGGTTGGAACCAAACCACCCTTGAAGTAGTTTCCAACTGGCATAGCAAAAATCGTAAAAATGTACTCCTCTGCTGGTTTTACCCCGATGATATCTCCGATACCAATCAAAAGGGGACGAAGGTAGAGAGTTCCTCCTGTTCCATATGGCGGTACATAGTCTTCGTTTGCGCGAACAACAGCCTTACAAGCTTCCACAAACATTTCAGTTGAAACTTGTGGCATCAAGAGACGATCGCAAGTGCGTTGCAGGCGCTTAGCATTCTCATCTGGACGGAAAAGCTGAACACTGTCATCCTTAGTCCGATAAGCCTTTAGACCTTCGAAAGCCTGCTGGCCATAGTGAAGGCTTGGTGAAGACTCAGAAATATGCAGGGTCGCATCTTCTGTCAGCTTGCCTTCCTCCCACTGACCATTCCGATAATAGGCGATATAGCGATAGGGCAATTTCATATATGAAAAGCCAAGATTTTCCCAATCAAGATTTACTGTCATAGTCTTTTTCCTCTTTTCCTTATCTTTCAATTTATAGATACTCCCTATTGTACACCTTTTTCTGAAAAATTCAATCATTATTTTCAATTTTCTGAAAATTTATTTTTTAAAAAACCAGTTCGTATGAACTGGTTTGGTGATTACTTGATATAAGCTGAGAAGACTTCTTCGTCTGAAATAGTATCAGAGATGAAGCTGCCGTTGCTGGTTCTCTCAGACAGGCTAAGATCAACTAGATTGATTTCATAGACCGTTCCTTTATTAGAAAGCACCTGCAAAATCTGCTCTTCAATGGCTTCAGCTTCTGTTGTAAAGAGGTCGAAGTCCACTGCTTGGCCATAGACTGGTCCAGCTGCAAAGACACGATGCGGCTTGGTCTTAAGCTCTCTCAGAACTTGAAGACCGCGATTTGCCCGACTGGTAACAGGAATATCTGCGACTGCCATACGCTTGATCGAACCGCGCTGAGTCAGGAGGTAGAGCGAGTCTGTATTGGCGATAAAGGCTGCCGCTAGGACATCGTCTTTCTTGAGGTTGATGGCTTTAACCCCAGCTGCCTTAGCTCCGATAACTGGTACTTCCTCAATATTGAAGCGGAGAGCATAGCCATTCTTGGTCACGAGCATAACATCATCCAGCTTAATCGGCGCCAGAGCAATAACCTGATCTTCTTCATTTTTCAGTTTAGCAAACTTGAGCGACTTAGACTTATAGGTCCGCCAAGGACTGAATTCCTTGCGCTCTACACGCTTGATTTGGCCCAGCTTGGTCGCTGCAAAGTAAGTACCCTCCTCAAAGCTGTCCAACAACTCTGCATAGATAACCTCTTCTTTGGTATCAAAGTTACTGATGGTCTGGCTGAGGTGTTCTCCGATTTCTTTCCAACGGATGTCCGACAGTTCATGAACTGGCCGGTAAATAACATTTCCCAGGCTGGTGAAAATCAATAAATGCTGAGTCGTCTTAGCTGGACTAACGAAAATCAGTCGGTCATCGTCACGCTTGCCCATCTCTTCTAAGGTTGAAGCAGAGAAAGAACGCGGACTGGTCCGCTTGATATAACCAGAACGAGTCACGCTGACATAGGTTTCTTCCTCAACGATAAGACTAGCTGTATCAATCTCAATGGCGTTTGCTGTATCCTGCAGCTCACTGAGACGCGGATTGCCAAACTTCTTCTTGACATCGCGGAGCTCCCTCTTCATGAGATTATACATAGTTCGCTCATCACCGATAATGGCTGCCAGCATGGCAATCTTCTCGCGCAACTCTGCTTCTTCCTCTTCCAGAACCACTACGTCTGTATTGGTCAAACGGTAGAGTTGGAGAGTGACGATAGCCTCAGCCTGCTCCTCAGTGAAATCATAGCTAACTTTAAGATTTTCCTTTGCGTCTGCTTTGTTTTCGGAAGCACGAATCAGGGCAATCACCTCGTCCAAAATAGAAATAACCCGAATCAGTCCTTCCACGATATGCAGCCGTTTCTCAGCCTTGGCCTTGTCAAACCGGCTGCGAGCCAGAATGATCTCCTTGCGGTGGGCAATATAGCTGGTTAAGATTGGCACAATCCCCACCAAACGAGGCGTGAAATTGTCAATCGCCACCATGTTGAAGTTATAATTGACTTGCAAATCAGTGTACTTGAAGAGATAGTTGAGAATTAGCTCAGTATTGGCGTCTTTCTTAAGCTCGATGGCAATGCGAAGACCATCCCGGTCCGATTCGTCCCGTACCTCAGCAATGCCAGCCACCTTATTGTTGACCCGCACATCGTCGATTTTCTTGACCAAGACCGCTTTATTAATCTCGTAAGGAATCTCGGTAATGACGATTTGCTCTTTTCCGCCTTTCAGCTTTTCAATCTCAGTTCTGGAGCGCACCACGACGCGACCTTTACCAGTCTCGTAGGCTTTCTTGATCTCATCACGACCTTGGACAATAGCTCCTGTCGGGAAGTCTGGTCCAGGCAGAAACTCCATGAGTTTGTCCACCTTGGCAGACGGATGGTCAATCATATAGATAACCGCGTCAATGACTTCTGCTAGGTTATGAGGTGGAATATCAGTCGCATAACCAGCGGAAATCCCAGTTGCTCCATTGACCAAGAGGTTAGGAAAGGCTGCCGGCAGAACAGTCGGCTCCTTTTCAGTATCGTCAAAGTTCCAAGCAAAAGGAACGGTATCTTTCTCAATATCCTGCAGCAGATAGCCAGCCATCTCAGACAGGCGCGCCTCAGTATAACGCATAGCCGCCGGTGGATCACCGTCCATGGAACCATTGTTCCCGTGCATCTCAACGAGAATCTCACGGTTTTTCCAGTCCTGAGACATGCGAACCATGGCATCGTAGATAGAACTGTCACCGTGGGGGTGGAAATTTCCCATGATGTTCCCGACTGACTTGGCAGACTTACGGTAGCCCTTATCAAAGGTGTTGCCGTCCTTATTCATGGAATAAAGAATACGGCGCTGAACAGGCTTCAAGCCATCGCGAATGTCCGGCAAGGCCCGCTCCTGAATGATGTATTTGGAGTAGCGACCAAAACGCTCTCCCATGATGTCCTCAAGGGACATGTTTTGAATGTTAGACATAATAATTCTCTTTTTAGTGTTTTATTGTAAAGTAAATCTATATTTTATAAATTTAACTGTTTCTTTGTAGGTAGTGAGAAAAGAAGAGCAATCCTACTAATCCTAGAATGAATAAAAGATTAATTTTAATAACAAATAAGCTAAGTAGGGTATTAATTAGGCCGTGAAAAATGGCGCAATAAAGGATCGACTTAGTCTTTTTGAAAACAGCTGCTAGAAGAATACTGAGATAAATTGCAAATAGACTGAATAATATAAAAGGCATCCTACTTTGGGAACTTCCAATCACAAACCATAAAGGTACATGCCATATTGCCCAAATACAACCTGTTATCAAACCGGAAATCCAAAAGGAGAATCTAGTTTCCAAAGTTGGTTGCAAGATGCCTCGCCATCCCAATTCTTCTTCGCCACCATAAACACAGACTGCACTCAAAAAAACAACAAACAAATTTCCTAGTGGAAAAGCCGGATTAAGCTCCTTAGATGAGAAAGCAATGACACCTGTCTGCACGAAAATTAGTAAAAGAAATAACAAAATATCTTTCTTTGAGTCCCCTAAGATAAAAGATACTATGCTTTTAATGGATTTTTGAGGCAAACAAGAAATGGCTGCAATGGTTGGACCGAAACCTCCCAGTAAATGGAGAAAGACTCCTAGTGGACTTGTTAGACTTAAGAGGCTCATTTGTGTCAGAAAAGCGAGCAATCCCCAACCAAATCCCCAAGAAATGAGAAAATTAATCAGTAAAAATTTTGTTATCTTATTATTTTGTAAATGTTTCATTTGTTTCGAGTCTCTCCTCAGCATACTCAATCATCTTCTCTGCAGTTGCTTTGTCATAGGGGAAGCCGATTTTGAGAGAGAAGGCTTGGGCTTCTTTGTGGAAAAAGTCCATGGTATCTAAGAGAGACTGGGTAATTTTTTTCTGGTCGGAAAAGTCAAGCAAGGCTGTAAATTCCTTCTCTTTCTCAGCAGGCAAATACTGAAAGAGGTACTTGTAGTTCTTGCCAACATCGACCGTCCCCTTATCTGCTGCCACTTGCCAAGCTAAAAGCTTGAGCAATTCTTGCTGGCAGATTCCATATAGATGATCCGTCGCATAGACAAGGTGGTTTCGATGAATGCCCTTGACTACATAAGCTGACACCCACCAGAATTCATTGCAGGATTTGTCAAAGTCAGTCGCACTGGCTGGTGCCGTCCAATAGCGCTTGGGTGTCGGTGCATAAGGAGCAAACAGTCCCTGCGGGTCATCCAGCACCGTGAAATCCGCTTCGCTATCCACCCATTCTTTGATGTATTCCTTTGGGCAAAGGGTCAAATCTATCCTATTGCCATCTTCAAAGAGCATGAGATAGAGGCGGCGATGGCCTAGTAGGACATGCTGCTCGATCATGCGCTTGCCAAACCTTTCCAACCAAGCAAGGTCAGCTATCAGACTATCAAAATTCTCCACAATATAGACCACATCATAGTCTTGGAACTCGTCCTTTGGAGCCTTTGGGTTTGTCCGCGAGCCGGACATAGCGACAGCATCAACCTGTAGCACTTTTGCGGTTTGCAAAATCACATCAAACATATCGGTTTCAGTTCTCATGGGAATACCTGCCTATTACTTCCAATTTTGTTAAGATTTTTCTCGATATTAAACAATTTGATTACAAAATATTGATTTATTTTCTTCAATCTCTGTATTACTTCCCGTTTAATTATTAATTTTCTTAAGTTTTTATAAATTCTATAGAGTGATAATTTTTTAATCCCCATTCTTTAAGAGTATTTTTAATGGATTTTTCATCGTTTTTGCTAAACTCATCAATATAAACTTTTACGTTTGGCAATATTTCAAATATCCTTTGGAAGTATAATTTATCTGGAGAATCTTGATCTTTAAGATTAAAACCAATAAAATAAATTTCTCTAACATCAGAAATTCTTTCTAAAAATTTTTTCATTTGTTTAGATTCTAGTCTATTCTTTACAGGCTTTCTAACCGCCTCAATGACAGAATTTATGTAAGAACCTAAAGAAAGCGGATTAAAATCCTCTTCAACATCCTTTTCTACATTATGACCTACCAGATACTCACCTGTAATAATACTTCCGTGTATGTGAAAAACATCCTCTTCTTCAACACCGTATTTATCTTCCAATATCGTTGTATAATTGAAAGTTAGATATAGTGCAATTCCTTTTGATTTTAAAACACTTTCCTTGATAGGTAAAAGACTTTTATACTCTTCCGATTTTGAGATGGTATTAATCCATTCACTAAATAAACTATTCGTTGCATATTGATAAAAGTTTTTTAAAGTTTCTGAGAAATCCTCTATATAGTTTGCTGTTCTAAAATAATCTATATCTTCTTCAGAATCATAGAAACTATTCAGTTCAAATTCGATATCACTTATCTTTGCTAAAGAATTTTCAAAATCTCTCCAATCTTCTTTGTATTTAACAATCGATGATATTAGCTCAAAATATTTACCTGCAACTTCTTGATCATTGTATACAATCTCTCCATGATTGCCAGTTAAATAGTCCGGAATTTCAAAATCATAAAAAAACGTACATCTATTTCAGGAATATTTTCCTCTTCTTCAATTTCTTTATAGTTATAAGCTTGCTGATATACAAATCTTTTAAACTGTAAATAACTTGTCTTTAAGCCGTGAGCAAGATCAAATCCATTTCCTATAACAAACAATTTTTTCATAATAATCTTTTAATTTTTACAATTTACTCTCTCAAAACACCATCTCCCCACTCTCTTCAAGCGTAAACTTGACATTATCCTCAATCCACTTGCGGCGTGGTTCGACCTTGTCGCCCATGAGGACATTGACGCGGCGTTCGGCGCGGGCCAGGTCTTCGATGGTGACACGGATGAGGGTGCGGGTTTCGGGATTCATGGTGGTCTCCCAGAGTTGGTCGGCGTTCATTTCACCGAGCCCCTTGTAGCGCTGAAGCATGGCACCCTTGCCAAACTTGCGGCGCAGGTCATCCAGCTCACCATCGGTCCAGGCATACTCGACAACTTCGCTCTTGCCCTTGCCCTTGGACATCTTGTAGAGAGGGGGCAGGGCGATATAGACACGGCCAGCCTCGACCAGCGGGCGCATATAGCGATAGAAAAAGGTCAGCAGCAAGGTCTGGATATGGGCACCGTCAGTATCCGCATCGGTCATGATGATGATTTTATCATAGTTGGCATCCTCAAGGGTAAAGTCTGTCCCAACACCCGCTCCAATCGTGTAAATCATGGTGTTGATTTCTTCGTTCTTGAGAATGTCGGCCATCTTAGCCTTGGCAGTATTGATAACCTTACCGCGTAGAGGCAGGATAGCTTGAAACTTACGGTCACGGCCTTGCTTGGCAGAGCCACCGGCAGAGTCTCCCTCGACCAGATAGAGTTCGTTCTTGGCTGGATTCTTGGACTGGGCAGGGGTCAGCTTACCAGAGAGCAAGCCCTTGTCTTTTTTATTCTTCTTGCCATTGCGGCTTTCGTCACGCGCCTTGCGGGCCGCTTCCCTAGCATCTCTGGCCTTGATAGCCTTGCGGATAAGGTTAGATGCTAGCTCACCATTTTCCAAGAGGAAGAAGGTCAGCTTGTCAGAGACGATGGAGTCCACGGCAGGACGAGCCAAAGGGCTGCCCAGCTTGTCCTTGGTCTGGCCTTCAAACTGCAGGTGCTCCTCTGGAACTAGGATAGAAAGAACAGCAGCTAGACCCTCGCGGTAGTCCGAGCCTTCCAGATTCTTGTCCTTTTCCTTGAGCAGGCCGGTCTTTCTGGCATAGTCGTTCATGGCCTTGGTAATCGCGGTCTTGAGTCCCGTCTCGTGGGTACCACCGTCCTTGGTGCGGACGTTATTGACAAAGGACAGGATATTGTCTGAGTAGCCGTCGTTGTACTGGAGGGCAACCTGAACTTGGAAGCCACTCTCCTCCCCCTCGAAATAGAGGACAGGCGTCAGGGTTTCCTTGTCTTCGTTGAGATAGCTGACAAAGTCTTCAACTCCGTTCTCATAGTGAAACTCTACTTCTTCGCCAGTCCGCTCATCTGTCAGCGACAGGCGGACATTCCTGAGTAGGAAAGCTGATTCCTTAAGACGCTCTGCAATGGTGTTGTACTTAAAGTCCGTCGTTGAAAAAATCGTATCATCCGGCATAAAGGTCACTTTGGTCCCAGACTTAGACTTAGGAGCCGTACCGATTTTCTTGAGCGTGGTGACAGGTTTTCCGCCATTTTCAAAGCGCTGCTTGTAAACAGCCCCGTCGCGCGTAATTTCCACTTCCAGCCAGCTGGACAGGGCATTGACGACAGAGGAGCCTACACCGTGGAGACCGCCTGAAGTCTTATAGCCGCCTTGGCCGAACTTACCGCCGGCGTGGAGAACGGTGAAAATAACCTCAACTGTGGGAATGCCCATCGCGTGCATGCCGACCGGCATCCCGCGTCCGTGGTCTGCGACGGTCAGACTGCCGTCTTTGTTTATCGTCACATCGATCCGGTCACCGAAACCTGACAAGGCTTCATCGACTGCATTATCCACAATCTCCCAAACCAGATGGTGGAGTCCCGCTCCGTCGGTCGATCCGATATACATCCCTGGACGTTTGCGGACCGCATCCAACCCTTCTAATACCTGAATGGCATCATCATTGTAATTGTTAATATTGATTTCCTTTTTTGCCACAAGGAACCTCCTGCATGATAGTCATCCTTATTATCTTACAAGTTTTTGATAAATTTTGCAAAGTTTTTTTCTAAAAAATACCCTTTAAAAGGCTGATAGAATCTGGATTTCAAGTGATTTTGGAGAAAGGCAGCCTAGCTGCAAGCGTCAGACTAGACAATTCTATAAAAATATTCTTATCATAGTTCTTTGTCCAAGTTCCAAATCATGGTATAATAAAATCATGATGAACACGATAATTGGATTAGTACTAGCATATTTACTGGGCTCCATCCCGACAGGTTTGTGGATTGGGCAGATTTTCTTTAAAAAGAACCTCCGCGAATATGGCAGTGGCAATACTGGCACGACCAACACTTTCCGTATCTTGGGAAAGACGGCGGGGACGGCTACTTTTGCTATCGACTTTTTCAAAGGTACACTGGCAACGCTGCTGCCGCTTTTCCTACATATTGAAGGGATTTCACCACTGATTTTTGGTCTCTTGGCCGTGATTGGCCATACCTTTCCAATCTTTGCTGGCTTCAAAGGCGGCAAAGCCGTGGCGACCAGTGCAGGAGCTGTTCTGGGCTTCTCGCCCGCTTTCTTTATCTACCTGATATTTGTCTTTGTGACAACTCTCTATCTGGGAAGTATGATTTCTCTAGCCAGCGTGGTTTCTGCAAGCGTGGCTATCCTGTCTGTCTTGATTTTTCCTGCTTTAGGCTTTATCCTACCTAGCTATGATTTCCTCTTTACCCTGATTATCATTCTCTTAGCGGCTATTATCATCCTTCGTCATCGGGACAATATCCAGCGGATTCGAAATAAAACTGAAAACCTAATCCCTTGGGGCATCAACTTGACCAAGCAAAATCCAAAAAAATGAGAGTGGGACGGAAATCGGTAATTCGTTAGAATTCGATTTCGTCGTCCCACCTCCGCACAGTTGAGTAGGGCTGTAAATGCTGATGAAATCAGCGTAGTATAGCCCACTCAACCACTGCGTCTTGCTCGACAATCCAAAAAAACAATTGAGAGGCTAGGACTTTTGTCCCAGCCTCATTTTTTTAATCTTTTTGAATTTTTTTCAGGCTTGATACGCCTAAGGTTCCCAGAACCAGTCCGAAGAGGGAAAGAAGGATAGGATTCTTGCTTCCTGTTTTTGGAAGAGTTCCTTGTTTGCTTGCTACTTCTGTCGGACGAACCTGTGCTGGAGCTTGATAGGTTGCCTTATTTGCTGCTGGCTGAGCTGTATTTGGCTTCTCAACAGAAGGTTCTTCTTGTGGTTTTGTCTCAGGCACAACTGGATGATTAGGTTGGCTAGGAACTACTGGACTGCTTGGTCTTGTTGGAACTTTTGGATTAGTTGGGTTAGTTGGGTTAGTCGGATTGGTTGGGTTTGCTGGATTGCTCTGTCCAGGCTTAGAGGCAGCATCTTTTGGATCAGTGCCCTGCTGGATTTCCTCGATATCTGTGTAACCATCTCCATCTGTATCCTTGCTAGCAGACATAGAAATCGTGCGAGAATTTGGATTGATTGCTGCATAAGCGGTCAAATCTGCACTTTCCAGATATTCTGCAAAGGCCACGTCCATAGATGGCCCTTCCTCACGCGCACCACCCAGCATGGTATAACCATCACCACCAGCTGCTAGGAAGTCATTGGTTGTCAGGTAATAAGTCTTAGCCAAGTCAAGGGCTTCATAAGCACCTGTTTCTTTATTTTTGATTTCAATGCGAAGGATCCGTTTCTCTGCTGGCAGAGTTGTGTCATAGTAAACTTTGGCACCAGAGACTTGCAAGAAACCGCCGCTTGGCTCTAGCAATGGTTGGCCGTTTTCATCCAAGACAGGTTTTCCATCTTTTTCTTGCAGGATTGAGCCTAAAGATTTGGCAAACATATCTGCGATATTCTGACCTGTTACCTTAATTTGAGAAATGGTGTTACCGAATGGCAATACAGCGATGACATTTCCCTTTGTGATGGGCTTGTCTTTGGCAATGGTTTCCCGTAGGCCGCCACCATTGGTCACAGCCAAGTCTGTTTTGTTGGCAAAGCCTGTTTGGCCGTATTTGTAAAGGGCATCTGCTACTACATTTCCCAGATTGGTTTCTCGAACACGGACATTTTCACGGTCACCATTAAGCTCCACAGGGCTATTAGACACGATTACCTTGGCATTTTCTGCATCGTATTTTTCCTTAATCTTCTTAACCATCTCTGCTACAACTGGGTCTGGATTAGCTTTTTTAGCTGTTTCAGCCGGGATTTGCTGAGGATTGCCCAGAAGTTGGTTGGCCTTGAAAGTAACTTTACCGATATTATGCAAATAACTACCAGTCTGGTTGTAGGTTACATTTTCACCATAAGTAGTGGACTCTACTGTGTGAGAATGGCCGTCAATCACTGTTACGCGCTTGCCCTTCAGCTTGGCATTTTTAGAAAGAGCTTCAGCCAAGGTAGAACCGCGCCATTCAACTGGTGTCGTAGTATCCACACCCAAGTGAGCCAGAACGACATAGTTTTTGTAAGTCTTGCCTTCAGCTGCTGCACGCGCTTCAACTTCGTCAATCACCCGATTAACCTCTGTAATTGGATCCGCGAAAGTCACACCTTGAATATTTTTTGGGTGAGTTTTTGTAGCTGTCTCAGGAGTAGTTACCCCGATTACGACAAATTCATCACCTTCTACATTCTTATCCTTGTCCACAATAGTGGATGCTTGGAAGACACGGGCATTGTTGGCATAAGTATTAGCACTGAGAAGGGGGAAATTGAGGATTTCTTTGTATTTTTTAGCCTCATCCAAACCAAAGTCAAATTCATGGTTACCGACCGCCATAGCATCATAGCCGATTTCATTGAGGATCTTCGCACGTTCTTCCCCTTTTGAACTATTTGAAATTGGCAGACCTTGGAAAGCATCTCCTGCATCTACAACCAGCGTTTGAGGATTTTTCGCACGTTCTTCCTTGATAACTGTTGCGAGTTTGGCATCTCCGATAACACCTTTTTCTTCGACGATACGACCATGCACATCGTTTGTATGAAGAATGGTAGCTTCAGGCAAGCTTGCGTCGGACGCTCCTGATACATCTTGAGCATTAGCTGCGATGGCCGCATTAACACTAGCTTCATCGGCAGAAACTCCACCTGCTTGTGCCAAATCCGTTTCAGCCGGTTTTTGAGCTGGTTCGTTCACATTTGCCACAGCAGTTGCTGGCTGAACCTCATCCGCAGCAACTTGATGATCCAAAAAGGCAGGTGCCAACAGAACCGTCGACAAAACAGGTAAAATAAGATGCTTCTTTTTCATAAATAAAAGCTCCAGTCTATGTTTTTTCTACTATTATACTGTTTTTATTGTAAAAAGGGAATGCCTTTTCAAAGAATCCTTCTTCTTAATACGAAAAACGTTCCAAAATGAAATGGAACGTTGAGTTTATATGAATGTCTGCTAGGCTTGGAAGACGATTTCTCCATCGCAGATAGTATATTTGACTTGGCCTTTCAGCTCTTCTCCAACAAAAGGTGAATTAGCTGCCTTGGAGGCAAAATGGTCGGAAACCAGACGGTCAGCCTTAGGATCGAAAATAGTGATATCAGCAGGGCCTTCTTCGGCTAGAAAACCAGCATTAAAATCATAGAGACTAGCTGGATTGACCGTCATCTTTTCTAAGAGCTCCATGAGGCTAAGATGACCAGCCTCTACCAAGTAGGTCAGTCCCAGAGAAAGCGAAGTCTCAAGACCAGTCATACCAGAAGGCGCCTGAGTGATATCTGCTACATTTTTCTCATCAGCGTGATGCGGAGCATGGTCCGTCGCAATAACAGAAATGACACCAGACTTGAGTCCCTCGATAACTGCCAGACGGTCCGATTCTAAGCGCAGAGGCGGATTCATTTTAGCATTGCTACCCTTGGTCAATAGCAGAGCTTCTGTCTTAGAGAAGTGCTGAGGTGCTGCTTCAGCAGTGACTTGAGCACCTAGCTTCTGAGCGAATTCGACCACCTTTACACTCTCAGCCTTGGACAAATGCTGGATATGCACATGAGCCTTGGCATCATAAGCAATCATGACATCGCGGGCAATCATGCTGTATTCTGCCACACCTGTCGCGCCACAGATATGAAAATGCTCTTTGGCGATATGCTCATTGAAACCGAGTATGCCATTGAGATTAGGGTCTTCCTCGTGCAAGCTGATAAAGGTGTTATTTTTACGCGCTTCTACGAGGGCTTGGCGGACAATGCCAGCATTGGTCAGCGGAATTCCGTCATCTGAGAAACCTACTGCACCAGCTGCCAAGAGATCTTTGAAGTCTGTCAAATGCTGGCCATCAAAATTCTCTGTAATTGTTGCAACCGACTTGATATGGATATTTTCCCGACTAGCCGACTCCAGTACTTCTTTCAGAGTTTCAACCGTAGAGATAGTCGGATTAGTATTGGCCATCATAACAACTGTCGTAAAGCCACCTGCTGCTGCTGCCAAGGCTCCCGTGTGAATGTCTTCTTTATGAGTCTGACCTGGCTCCCGGAAGTGAACGTGAATGTCGACCAGACCGGGGGCAACGACCAAACCACTAGCATCTAGGACTTGGGCATCAGCCGCTTCCAGATTTTGGCCGATTTTGACAATTTTCTTGCCCTCCACCAGCACATCGCACACTTGATCCAGACCAGACTTAGGATCCATTACACGGCCATTCTTGATTAGTAGCATTTTGTATCTCCTTTATTCGTAAAAATCGACCTGCGTGTCGAGCAGTTTATCACCATCATAAACAAATTTGGCTGAAAAGAAGGGCTTATCCTCCAGTAGCCACTCAACAAAGGTATGATCTCCTTCCCAAGTCGGCTTTGAAAGAACCTGATCGTAAGGCACCCATTCCAAAGTACCTTCATTGCAATCAATCAACTCTCCTTCAAACTCCGTCACCTTGAAAACATAAGTGTACCAGTCCAAGTCGGGAGTGAATTCTGGAAAAGTAATAATACCTTTTAGGACAGGCTTGGCCTTTAGTCCTGTTTCCTCTAGAATCTCGCGTGCCGCGCATTCCTGCGGGGTTTCTCCTCGCTCTAACTTACCACCGACTCCAATCCATTTCCCAGCATGAACATCGTTGGGCTTTTTGTTGCGATGCAGCATGAGAAACTCCCGGCCATTATCGATATAACAAATCGTTGCTAACTGAACCATACTACCTCCTAAGCTAACCAATCAATAGGTTCCAAGCCATTAGCCACTAAAAAATCATTAGTCCGTGAAAAGGGTTTGCTGCCAAAGAAGCCACGGTAGGCAGACAGCGGACTTGGGTGAGCCGACTCGATAATCAAATGTTGGGAATTGATAATCAGGGCTTTTTTCTTGCGGGCGTAAGACCCCCATAGTATAAAGACAACTGGATCTGACTTTGCATTGACAACCTTGATAATAGCATCTGTAAAAGGCTCCCAGATTAAGCCAGCATGCGCATTGGCTTGACCAGCAGGCACTGTCAGCCCAGCATTGAGCAAGAGAACACCTTGCTGAGCCCAAGACGTCAAATCATGCGACTCCTTCACGCCGATATCATCGGCCAGTTCTTTGAGAATATTCTGTAAAGAAGGCGGAGCTGGAATGTCATCAGGCACCGAAAAACTCAAGCCCTGTGCCTGTCTCGGTCCGTGGTAGGGATCCTGCCCCAAAATAACCACCTTAACATCTGCTAAATCTGTCGTCTGAATCGCATTAAACACCTTTTCCCGAGGTGGGTAAATGGTTCCCGAAGCATACACTTCGTCTAAAAAATGATTGATTTTTGCAAAATAACCTTCTGGCAGCTGCTCCTTAATCAAAGCGTGCCAAGCTGAATGCTGCATATCTGTCTCCTTACGTCTCAATTTCACGAACTTGTTCATCTAGCTCTATGGCCGAATAATGGTCAGCTAGATAAGATCTAAAGCGACTCCAATTTTTCTCTTTATATTTAAGTGGCATAAACTGTTCCCTATAGTCTTGATTTCTGACAATAAGGAAGAACTTCGGTGGCAAAAAAGACTTGGATTTCTTGCCCTTGTATCGACTATATTTCTGATATTTATTCAAGAAAATCTGCCAAATTTGAGAATCCATCTTCCTAAAACAGAAATAGTTGTGATAAGTAATGAGGCAATTCTTATAAGTCAAAAGCTTTAATTCTTTGTCATAAAAGTCAGCCTCCTCTTCTATTGTTTCAAAATCAGGAGTTGGGGATAATTCCTCCGTCATTCTCTTAAGATATTTTCTATGCCTGCTGATATGCTCAGTTAATTCAAGAAATCGAACAAAAGCGAAACCAGAAATAATAATTCCACAAACAACCTCTACAAAAGCACTTTTTCTCTCGCTCTTACTTGCTGCTTCCCATACAAATCCACTTCCTATATAATTCAAATAGGAAAAAGCAAAAACAGTCAGCAAGATCAAAAGTAATAGAAAGAAAATTTTATATATAAAATTTAAAAATAAACTTCTCTTTATCATAATATTTTAGAGACAACCTCCTTGGAACAAGGCAATAAGCATTTCTTTTTCTATCTAATCCATCTAAGCGCTCTTCTTAGTTCTGTGGTGCCATTTTCTAGAAAACAAGAACCATGGGCTAGGATGATTTTTTCTGGTTGCCAAGCTGAATGCTGCATATCTGTCTCCTTTTTATTTTACATTCCATACCTATAGGCAACTAAGCTGACAAGTCTAGTTAGACCTTCTTTTCCCAAAATTTCATGCGAGTCAAGTCGAGCGGATATTGGGTCAAGCCAACAGCAGATAAAATCAAAATCTGTGGCAAAAACTGAATCAGGTATCGCGTCTTGCCTCCTTCGAAAATCTGCAGAAAGAGCAGGCCACCGAAAACTGCCAAGCTTAAAAAATTCAAGGAATCGTTTGGTCGATATTTCCAAAGGGCAAAGACCAGCCCCAAAGCCATGACAATCCAAACTGCCTGCTTGAGTAGCGAATAAAATCGAAAACTATTCTTATCAGAATTGAGGAAAAAGTCACGGATAAACTGGGCGAATGCATTGTCTTTTGTGAACTCATAAAGCGGTGAAATATAAGGTGTCTTTTCATTTTCAACACTGCGATAGAGCCAACCCAAGTTTCCTTCAGCAACTGTCAAAGAGTGTTTATAATACAGGTGTTGTAGAAAGGTCAGCGGGGTGTATTCTTTCAGACGGCGCTTGATTTCTTTGATGACATTTTCCTTGGCAAACATGCCGTTATTGTAGTCAGCTCGCTTGTCAGGTTCGACGTATTGCAAGAGCCCTTCCTTCATGTCTTCCTGATCGTGACCGATATTGGTTAGGCCCAGATTGATGAAAAGTAGTGGCCCTTTGGCCAGTCCTTGGCCTTGGATGATCGGCACTTCTGTCTGGTGAGCCAGACTATAATGAAGTGGAAGGTAGCCTGCTGAAAAGCTTAGAGCAAAGACCGCCGCAGTCAAGAAAAACTTGTTCCAGTTTTGTCTCAAAAACAAAACTCCAAAAACAGCAATCAATAGAATCATCACTGTCGGACGAATCAAAAAGGCAAGACTGGTCAGAATCCCTAATAAAAGGCCTCTAGAAATGATTTGGCGACTATTCCCCTTATTTTCCAACAGACTCAGAGCCAGAAAAATCTGTAGACTAATCAAAGGCAAGGGAGGAATGTCCGTGTACATAGACATGTAGTAAGGCGAAAATCCGACCAAGGTCACATAAAGACTAAAAACCGCATCGGCTGTAGCCTGCGAAAAATACCGTTGACAGCCTTTGTAGAGGATCCAAGACGCAATATTGACGTAAAAAAGATTGAGTCCCTGCATAATCCAAAGAGCCGCTTCACCAAAAAGATTAAAGAAAAAGCGCTCATAGAGAAAGAGGGGCAGATTATTAGGATTGCGCGTTAGATAGCTGGAAATAGAGGACTCCTTCAGGTACTTGAAAGCCCCTGTGAAAACCACCGCTGCGTCCCGTCGAATCAAAAGCTCAGCCGATAGGAGCATGATGAGCTGAAAAAGGAGAGCTGCTAAAGCAATGGCCAGCTTGTGCCTCATCAAAAAATGATAAGACTTTTTAAGCTGAAACCGATAGCGATTCGCTAGGATTGCCAAGACTCCAAACAAAATCAGAGCCAAGCTACTTAACTGCGACACATGAAAAATAGCTGTAAACAGCCAATGAAGACTCAATACCAGCATGATTTTTTGCAGAATCAAAAAAGTGATATGATAAATCTTAGACATGGCTTTATTATAACAAAATCAGCCACTTTTTGCTATTTTAAAAAGTGAGCAGAGGCCAAGTAAATCCTAAAAAGGAGACAGAAACATGCTAGTCCCGCCTCCTCGTACCTTCTTAATTTTGCCAGTTTTCTTGATCGTCTTTAAACTTCTTCAGCAAAGTCAATCCTTCTGCATTGATGTAGCCTTCTTGCTCAGCCAAGTGGATAAGCTCTGTGTAGTTAGACAAGGTCACCAACTTCACGCCTGCATCCGCAAAGTTCTTATCCGCCTTTGGCAATTCGTAGGTGAAAATGGCTGCGGCACCGATTACATCTGCTCCTTCACGCTTAGCTGCCGCAATAGCATCCAAGACAGAGCCGCCAGTGGAAATCAAATCTTCAATCACAACCATCTTTTGACCAGGAGCTACCCGGCCTTCAATCTGATTGCCCGCCCCGTGATCTTTTGGTTTACTGCGGATATAGGCAAAAGGCAGATTCATCTTGTCGGCAATGATAGCACCGTGAGGAATACCCGCCGTTGCTGTCCCCGCGATCACTTCCACATCAGGAAATTCCGCACGAATCTTTTCAACAAAGCCATTTTCGATCAAAGTTCTAGTCTCTGGGTAGGCCAAAGTCACTCGGTTATCTGTATAAATCGGTGATTTAATCCCAGAAGCCCAAGTAAAAGGCTCCTCTGGTTTCAAGTAAACCGCTTTGATTTTCAACAAGTCGCGTGCAATATCGTTGGCTAAAGTCATTTTTCACTCCTTATACATCTGTTATTCGTTTCATTTGAAATTCTTATTTAGCTATTCCACTGTTTCTTAATTTCGTGATAAGCATCCCAAGGATTTTCAGCCTGAATAATCGGGCGACCAACCACAATATAATTGCTGCCAATCTGATGAGCTTCCTGCGGCGTCATGACCCGTTTTTGGTCACCTATTTCAGCACCTGCTGGCCGGATACCTGGCGTCACGCAAAGAAAATCGTCCGCCGTAGCTGCCTTGATGAGTTCAACTTCCAAAGCTGAGCAAACAACCCCATCCAGCCCAGCTTCCTTGGCCTTGCGGGCATAGTTAACAACCGATTCCTGCACGGTTGTTTGGATATTTTGACAGTCGCGCATATCTTCTTCACTGGTCGAAGTCAACTGGGTTACCGCTACCAGCTTCGCATTGTCACCGAGAACTTTTTTGGCCTCCCGCATCATCTCAACGCCGCCAGCCGCATGAACCGTCACCATATCAATACCAAATGTTCCCAAAACAGACATAGCTGAACGCACGGTATTAGGGATGTCGTGCAATTTCAAATCGAGGAAAATACTATGTCCCAAGCCTTTCAGATAATGCACAATTTCTGGACCAATAGCATAAAAGAATTCCATGCCGATTTTGACGTACAGTTTTTCATCTTCAGGGAAATGCTCCAGAAAGTTTTTGACATCATCAAAAGATGGAAAGTCTAGGGCGATAATAGGACGTTCTTCACGCATGCAGTTCTTCTCCTTGCTTGTTACTTACTATAAAGATGATTACAATCATAGAAAAAACCTTGCCCGAGAGCAAGGTTACACGAAAATGTGGCAAAATCTGCCATTTTAAACGTATGCGCCTTAGAGCCTCTCTGGACTTCTTTAAAGGTTTTGTCTTAAACATTCTATAATTTACTGGGAAGTTTGTCAAGAGAAAATCAAGCTTAAAGTAAATTTTCTCTGACTTCTTTTCTCAAGCTTTCTAAGCTTTCAATGCCGTATTTATACATGACTTGCGGAAGCTTTTCTATAATGTTAGGACAGGCATAAGGGTCGGTAAAATTCGCTGTTCCGACGCCGATAGCTGATGCGCCAGCGATAAACATCTCCAGCGCTGCCTCTGCCGAGTCAACTCCCCCCATGCCAATGATTGGTAGTTTGGTGAACTGAGCGACCTGACGAATCAGCTTGAGTGCTACAGGAAAGACAGCTGGACCAGACATGCCACCTGTTCCATTAGCAATGATCGGCCGCTTCGTTTTCAGATCGAAACGCATTCCCACCAAGGTATTGATCATAGTCAGTCCGCTCGCGCCCGCATCTTCTGCCGCCTTGGCCACTTGGGTAATATCTGCTACGCTGGGGGTCAATTTGACATAGACTGGGACTTGGGAGGCAGCAACTGCTGCTTTTACCGCTTCATAGGCTAGATCAGTAACTTGCCCGATTAAAAGACCCGCATTGCCATGATCCACATTGGGGCAGGAAATATTGAGCTCAATCGCCTTGACATTGGGAGCTTGGGAAATTTTTCCAGATACATAAGCATATTCTTCATTGGAAAAACCGGCCACATTGGCAATAATCGGTAAGTCCGGATAGTGCTGAGCCAGCCAAGGAAGTTTTTCAGCCAAAACTGCATCGACCCCTGGATTTTGGAGACCGATAGCATTAAGCATACCAGCTGGCGTCTCAGCCACACGGGGCGTTGGATTGCCAAAGCGGGGATGTTGCGTCGTCGCCTTGATCATGATAGAACCCAGTAGATCCAAGTCATAGTATTTGGCATACTCTTGACCGAAGCCAAAACAACCTGAAGCTGGAATGATTGGATTTTTCAGCTCTAATCCTGGCAGAGAAATTTTTAAACGATTTTCAGGCATTTCCTTATCCTCCTAAAGCACGATGGTCCCAGTCTCAAAAACTGGACCGTCTTCGCAAACCCGCTTATTGACCGCTTCATCCTGGCCTGCCACATGAACGACGCAGGCATAGCAGGCACCCATACCACAAGCCATCCGAGACTCCATTGATAGATAGGCATGGGGATGATCATGAAATGTCCGATCCACATACTGGAGCATACCGAGCGCTCCACAAGAATAGACCGCAGCAAACTCTTCTGTCAGCTCGTCAACAATGGTTGATACATAGCCCTTTTGACCATAACTGCCATCATCTGTAGTGATAAACAACTGACTGCACTCACGAAATTCTTCTTCCAAAATAACCGCAGATTGATTGGCAAATCCTAATACTGCTGTAACGTGGGCACCCTTAGCATGCAGTTCTTTGGCCGTTTGTAAGAGAGGAGGCACACCGATACCACCACCAATGATCAAGACCTTGTCACCCTTTTCTACTGGAGACAAATCAAAACCATTTCCCTGAGGTCCCATGACATCAAGATAGCTACCGACAGGAAGCTGAGAGAAAATGGCAGTCCCGCCACCTTCGACCCGATAGATAATTCGACAGATATTTTTCTCCCGATCAATCTCCGATATAGAAATCGGACGTCGCAGCAGCTTGTTATCATCTGGCACTCGAATATGCAGGAATTGCCCGACCTGCATCTGGCTCACCATCTGGCCTTTCAGGCGCATCGAAAAAATCTGAGGCGCAATTTCTACCTGCTCCAGCAGCTCCATTTGCTCCAGCATAATCTTGCCAAATCTCTTTTTACAACTGTCACTAACCATGACAACCTCACTTTCTACAAGAAAAAACCTCGCCACAGCAAGGTTTTGCAAAAAACGAGGCAGTCAAATTGCCCCTTATACCGTTTTTCCTACCTTGCAGCCTCACTGGACTTGATTAAAGGTTAAATTGTAAACATTATATCGTTAGAGATGAGGAATGTCAAGGCATAAAAAATATTAGAATTTTCAAATGTTCTCTAAGGAATCACAGTCTTACCAGCTCTTGTCAAATTCACTATTTGCATTTGCCAGATAAAAACTGCCATCTTCCTGCCGCTTGAAAATCAAGGTTACTGAATCATATTTTCGTTCTATGTTTCGAAAGTTTCTATAATTGGCCTGTAGTGATAAGGGGCTATTGCTCATGCCACTTCCATAAATATTAAGTTCTGAAGGAAGTCCAAAACGCTCAACAACCTCTTGATATGTCATTCCACCTTTTCCATATTGACTATCACCCACTGTCAATGTATCCATATCTTCTGGCTTCCACTTAAAAACAAATTCGTCTTTCGTCGCTGAAGGATAGTTACTGTCATCTAAATATACTGCACTTTTACTTATCAAATAATAGTTCTTGCCATTCGAATCAGGGTCATAAAAAACCAAATTGATTTCCTGAGGATGTCCCGATGAGCCATATCTCGGAACATCTATAATTCTTGTCTTATAAGTTAGTATCAATTCTTTTGTAGCAAAATTCACATCTGAACCCTTACCGTATTTCGCAATGACTTCTTCTAAAGTTGGGCTATTAGTCCCCCCATTTCCCACTTTGAGTTCTACAAAATTATCCAATGTCCAATTAAAAGCAAACTTCTCTTCATCTTCCTCAACAATTTTCTTTTTCAGCTCCTTTTGTTCTTGGGTCAATGTTGATTCATCATCATTTTGCTGACTAGCCAAGCTGTCTCTACTAACTGACGAGGCTCTATCGTCATATTTGTACTTCAATTCAGCTTTATTAGGAACCTGTTGCGATAAATAATAGAAGCCAAAGAACAAAGCAAAAGAGATTGCCAAACAAAGAAGGGTAAAAGCCAAGCTAATTCTTTTTTTCTCCTCCTTCATCGTCATCATTCTGAGCTCTTCTCGTTTTAGCTTTTGTTGACGATAAAGGTCTCTTTTGATCTCTCTAAACGAATGAAGATCACGTTTTTTCTTGCTACTTCTCCTCATTTTCCTCCTCTTTCTTATCGATTTAGTTTACTCACTTTCTTTAGACACCAAACGCCATCTACCATCTCCTTGCTTGTAGAATTCTAAATGAACTCTTTTCAATTGTTCTGGATTTTGCCAAGAATGCGGATTAACATAATCAACCCGCATCTTCAGTTGATTGTCGTCTCCAGAAATCGTCTGATGTAGAGGTAAGCCGACTTTTAAAACAATCTCATCATATGGTGTACCTTTAGCTGTTCCTTCTCTAGCACCAATAACAAGACTATCGATGTATTCTTGCGTCCATAAAAAGGATCTATTAGGATTGTTATCCACCTGAATTTTATCACTTGAAAGGCTAAAATGGTATTTTGAAATGAGCTTATAGACACCATCAAATTCAGCAAAGGTTAAAGATACATAGCCCATACTACCATTTTTCGATTTCCAGATAAGGCGAATATGTTTTTGAACTTTATGATTTGGCAAAAAATCAATCCAAGCCCCACCTTGAACTGGTTTCCCAAATTCCTTTAAAACATCTTCCAAGACGGCTCCGCCCTTGTATTTGTTCATGGGAAGCGCGACTGCCTTTTCAACTGTCCAAAGAAAGGGACCGCTTTTTTCTGGAGAAACGATAAGACTTTTAGCGAATTGTTCTGCTTCAGCTTTCTCATCTTCCAAACTATTTGATGACGAACTAATCTGGCTAGACGGAGTTGGCGTCTGCTTGGCTTTGCTTTTTCCTGATAGAGAAAGTGTTAAAAAAACTGTTCCAATAATAGAAAATACAACAATAGCTACTACCATGAATGGTAAAAACTTAGATTTATAGGTTTGCTTTTCTAACTCGAAAGCAATATCTTCAAACGAATCTTCTTGTCTCTTCATCACTGCTCCTTATCAGTCTAAAAACTCATCATATCATGAATAGATCGAGATTGCAAAATGTACCTCAGTCTGTTTATATAGAGGAAAGCACAAATTCCTCGTCTTTTCTACTTGCTTTGGCTGCCTAAGGAGGCAATAAGTCCTCCTATCTTTCTCTTCTATCGATATGACTAGTAATTGTCGTCAACCGAAAGACGCCATCTTCTTGACGGTGTAAGATTAAATGAACCCATTCATTATTATATCTTTCATCTGAAGTTAAGTATTGGAGTTCCAAGCCAATATGTTGGCTATCTGCCGCATCCAAGCGCGAAATAAAAACTTCTGATTCTCTAGGTTGGCCAAATAATTGAATGATTTCTTCGTAGGACATACCAGGATTGCCTGTGCTCTCGTCACGAACTTGTAAACCAGCAATTTCATCCTTGGTCCAGAGATGGGGACTATCTCCCTGAGACAAAGTTGGATAGGCCTCATCGAAAATATTCGCTCTCTTCCCAATGAGATGATAGCCTGCTCCATCTTTTTCAAATGTCAACCTTAAACTACTATGACGGCCTTGAATACTCTCACTGACATAGCTTAATTCAATATTCCCATTGCTCTCAGTATAAAAAAAGCTTGAAGCCTTGCCATGCTTTTCAAGGATTTGATCCAGAGAAGCTCCGTTTTGACCAGCTGCAGTCTCCTTAATTTGCAGATTGATGATGTCATCAGTTGTCCATGTAAAACGATGGTTTCCTCTCTCTAAAACTTTCTCTTCTAGCCTAAGCTCCTCTGATGACTTTTGACGAACAGATGAAGACATGCTGCTTCGCCCAAGTCCCTCATAAGCTGATTTAAGTCCCCACATGATCATCACCTTCCCAAGTGGAATCATTAAGCAAATTGTCAAAAATACTATAAAAATAGTGATGGGTAGTCCTACCGAACGATTTTTATAGTCATCATCTTTGGCCATATCGCCCTCCTTATTTCCTTCATTTTAGCATAGGAAACTTTAGCAGGCAAACATTTGCTAAACTTCTGATTTATCAGGAAAAAATCCCCAGTTTATGATAAAATAGACCTATGAGAATTCAACAATTACACTACATTATCAAAATCGTCGAGACAGGCAGCATGAACGAAGCTGCCAAGCAACTTTTTATCACCCAGCCTAGTTTGTCCAACGCTGTGCGAGATTTGGAAAATGAAATGGGCATCGAGATTTTCATTCGTAATCCTAAAGGAATCACCTTGACCAAAGACGGCATGGAGTTTCTTTCTTATGCCCGGCAGGTGGTTGAGCAGACTCAGCTTCTAGAGGAACGATACAAAAATCCTGTCGCCCACCGCGAGCTTTTTAGCGTCTCTGCCCAGCACTATGCCTTTGTGGTCAATGCCTTTGTCTCATTGCTCAAAAAAAGCGACATGGAGAAATACGAGCTCTTTCTGCGGGAAACTCGGACTTGGGAAATCATTGATGACGTGAAGAACTTCCGCAGCGAGATCGGTGTCCTCTTCCTCAACAGCTACAATCGTGATGTCCTCTCTAAAATGCTGGATGATAGCCATCTGATTGCGACCCATCTCTTCACAGCACAGCCCCATATTTTTGTCAGCAAGTCCAATCCGTTGGCCAAGAAAAAGCTGGTACAACTGTCAGACTTGGAAGATTTCCCTTATCTCAGCTATGACCAAGGTACTCACAACTCCTTCTACTTTTCTGAGGAAATTCTCTCACAGGAGCACCATAAAAAGTCCATCGTTGTCAGCGACCGCGCAACCCTCTTTAACCTTTTGATCGGTCTGGATGGCTACACGATTGCGACTGGTATTCTCAACAGCAACCTCAACGGTGATAATATCGTCTCCATCCCTTTGGACATCGATGACCCAATCGAGTTGGTCTATATCCAGCACGAAAAGGCTAGCCTGTCCAAGATGGGCGAGCGCTTTATCGAGTATTTGATTGAGGAAGTACAGTTTGATAAATAAAGTAAAACACCTGAAACAAGCATCCAGTGCTCACATCAGGTGTTCTTTTTATTGTCGTAATTTCTCCAAAACTTCCCCTATCTTACCTTCGATGATGAGGTCAGCTTGCTTATCCTGTGGAATACTGGTCTTGTTGATAACGACCAGATGCTTGCCAGCAAAGTACTGGATGAGACTAGCCGCAGGATAGACCACCAAGGAGGTGCCCCCGATGATCAACAGGTCGGCTTGATGAATGGCCTGCGCAGCTTGCTGGAAGGTCTCCATATCCAAGGACTCTTCATAGAGGGTGACATCGGGCTTGATCACGCCGCCGCAGTCAGGACAGTAGGGCACCGTCCCAGACAGAGCTAGAAATGCCTCCAAATCGTAAAATCGCTGACAGTTTAGACAGAAATTTCTATCCGCACTGCCGTGCAACTTGAGGACATTTTTTGAACCAGCCATTTCGTGCAGGCTGTCAATATTTTGCGTCACCACAGCCTTGAGCTTACCTGTCTTCTCCAAATGAGCCAGATAGGCGTGAGCCGCATTGGGCTTGGCATCTGGATAGAGCAGGTATTTCTTGTAAAAGTCGAAAAACTCCTGCGGATAGCGCTCAAACATGGTATGCGAAACCAGCTGCTCTGCTGTAAAATGCCGACCCAGCTTGACACTGTAAATCCCATCCGAACTGCGAAAGTCAGGGATATTAGACTCGGTCGAGACACCCGCCCCACCGAAAAAGACGATATTCTGACTTTGGTCAATCATGTCTTGCAACTGCTGTATTTTATCCATTTTCCTCTCCTGTCAATAAAGCTCTAACCAAGCGGTTTGCCTCATCAAAATAAAAATGTTCCCGATCGTAGACAATCCCTGTGAAACGTGCCAAGTCCACCAAAATCTCCATAAAATGCTGGGAGGAAAAGCCCGTTGTCCGATATAATTCTGCCTCATCAAAGGGCTTAATCAGATGAGCCAGCGGATTTCGGACTGACTTTTCCAATTCCCGCAGCTGTCTGACCTCTTCCTTGACAGACTCTGGCAGATCCAAATGCAAAATCAGCTCTGTCAGACTGGATGAATTGACCGTGCTTTCTGCATGAAATACCTGTAAGGCAGCATAATCCGACTCCCGCATCCGCTCAAACTTCCAATGGTCATAGCTGGCCTCACGAGAATTATGGATAAAGTGCTCAATATCAGGAATTTCTAGCTTGATCAAGCGCATGAAAATCCGATAAATCGCTGGGCTGACCGCTCGAACGAAGTCAATAATCTGCTCATTGCGCAGCTTGGCTTCCAAATCATAGAGATAGTTGGCCAGTTGCTCATCAGGCAAATCGGTATGACAAAAAAGCTGAAAACCGCTTTGCGTCTGCAAGGCAGTCTTCAACTCTTCATCCATGGCTGGCAGAATATTGAGCTCTCTGCGCTCTGCCAGAATATGCAACAATTTTGTCAAAACTGGTGAGCCGCTCATCAACTGTTGCGCCAGCTTATAGGCATAAGCATAGTCATAACGGAAAATCGCAAAGAGAATTTCCTCTTTTAAATCTAGATTCATGCTTAATCAATCAAGGTTTCCAAACCAACCTTCATCATATCAGTGAAGGTGTTTTGCCGTTCCTCTGCTGTCGTATCTTCGTCAGGATTGACTAAGCTATCAGAAATGGTCATGATAGCTAGAGCATCTACTTGGTGCTGGGCAGCCAGATAGTAAAGGGCTGCAGCTTCCATTTCAACAGCTTTCACACCCCATTTGCCTAGCTCGATATTTTTCTCAAAATAGTTCGAATAGAAAACATCTGACGACAAAACATTTCCGACATGGGTCGTCATGCCCAGATCTTTAGCGATATGATAAGCCTTGTCCAGCAGGTCAAAGCTGGCAATCTGCGGAAAATCATACTGAGGCCAGTCATTGCGGATAATGTTTGAGTTAGTCGCAGCCGCTTGAGCTAGAACCAATTCACGAATGTGAACATCTGCATTGAGGGAACCAGCCGTTCCCACACGAATTAGCTTTTTCACACCGTAGTCCACAATCAACTCACGCGCATAGATGGAAATAGACGGCATTCCCATCCCTGTTCCCATGACAGAAACCCGCTGACCCTTATAGGTACCAGTGTAGCCGAACATGTTCCGCACTTCGTTAAAGCAAACGGCATCTTCTAGGAAATTTTCCGCAATAAACTTAGCACGAAGCGGATCACCCGGCAAGAGAATTTTATCAGCAATCTCACCTTGTTTAGCAGCAATATGGATAGACATAATTTATGATACAAAGAGCGACAAGAAAACGACTGAAAATTAGGAATCTGACGAGAAATCCTGATTTCTCAGTCAGATTATCTATTTTCCGAGTTTTCCGCTCGTGTTCAAATCAAAACACGCGCTCTACCTTTCTTTTTTATTTTTATATTTCATAGCTAGGAAAAATCGTATTCAATCATGACTCCGATGAGCCTACTACATTTTTATTTAAAACAGTTATTGATAAACTGACAATAGTTTTTAATCTTTTAAGATAAATCCTTGATTAGAAGAAACGGGCATTTCCTACCTAATTACTTTATTCTTTGACATCATTCTTTGACATCTTACACAGTATACTAGCCCAAGGAAAGCGATCTAACACTTTTGCAAAACCATAAGCTAGGAAAGCTGTTACTAAGAGATAAGGAAGAGAATCTAACCCTAACCCAGTGAAACCTATTACTAATCCAGTTGCAGACCAGGGCGCCCTCAAGGTCACAGATAAAAAGCAAACCGATCCCAAAAGCAAAATGCTTGGCTGGCTGTCCAAACCTAGAATCATGCCCAAGAGAGCAGCTCCAGCCATCCCCAAGGCAAAAGATGGCGTAAGAGTACCACCATAGGCCCCTGCCCAAAGGATAATAAGAACGACCACTGCTTTTAGGAAAAACATGAGAAGCACTGTTTTACCATCGCTACCATTTAAAATTTCCTGAGCCATCATGCGTCCATTGCCAAGTAGATGTGGAAAGTAACTTGCCATACCAACAAGAAACAGAAAAGCTGAGGGCAAAGTGAGAAGTATTCGTTGATCTTTTATCTTGTTTGAAGACACTTCTTTACTTAAGCGACCAAAAAGCCAAGCTAGGGGAGTTAAGAAAAGAAGTAATAAAGGGACAATCCACACTTCCTTTAATGACCATGCGATAGCTGGAAGCTGGTAAAGAGCATTATCTGAAATAACCAAGCCTGCTATATAGGTAGACACATAGGTAGTCAAACCGACTAAGACAAATCGCTTGATAGATAAAGTAATTCCTAGAGTCTCAAAAACGAAGAAAACACTTGTTAATGGAACCTGATAGACAGCTGCTAAACCAGCACCAGCACCACAAGCAAGGAGAAAGATACGATCCTTCATAGACAGTATACATATTTTTCCAATTGGACCTGCAAATAGGGCTCCAATCTCTCGTGGTGCAGCTTCTTTACCAATAGGTGCTCCCCCTCCAACTGCAATAATCTGCCAAATTGAATGAAATAGCTGTTTTAAAAAATGAAGCTTGTATTGTGAAGTCTCATCCTTCATCTGAGCTTTGATGGAATAAATCTTCGACCTTTTTTGCAAGAAGTACCAGACTAAGGACGAGCTAAGACCCACGATTATTAAACTTAGTCCTATCCGTGAGGAGGAAACTCCATCTGTCAAAAATCCATTATGATGCTCTGACTGACCAAAAGCTAGCCCCTCCGCCATCTCTAAAAGATAATGGAGAAATATACCAGATAAACCCGAAACTATTCCTTGCAGAATTACTGCTATGAATAATCTAAAATTATAAGGGATTTTTCGAAAAATTCTCCTCAATTCTATTAACATGATTACAATTCAGCAAGAATGGCTTTAAGTAATCGTTTGAAATCACCTTTGACACGCTCTGTCACTTCAACCACTTCCTCGTGATTAAGCTCTTCTTGGAATCCAGCAGCATGATTGGTAATGCATGAAATACCGAGGACTTTCAATCCTGAGTGGGCAGCCACGATCACTTCGGGAACAGTAGACATGCCAACTGCATCTGCTCCGAGCGTCTTATAAGCACGGATTTCTGCTGGCGTTTCGTAAGTTGGACCGGTAACACCAATATAGACACCGTCATCCAGCTTAATGCCAAGCTTATCAGCGACTTGATGAGCAGTTGCACGATATTCTGGTGTATAAGATTTAGACATATCGGGGAAACGTGGACCAAATTCATCCAAATTTGCACCAATCAAAGGATTTTGACCAGTCATATTGATGTGGTCAGTGATGGCCATAAGCGTACCAGGGCCATAGCCGATACCACCGGCAGCATTGGTCACAATAACACCTGTCGCACCGAGAGCCTTCATCACGCGCACTGGGAAGGTAACGACTTCTAATGGATTTCCTTCATAGAAATGGAAACGACCTTGCAGTGCCAAGACTTTGCGGCCTGCCAAGTCTCCATAGACTAATTTACCAGCGTGACCAACGACAGTTGAGCGGCCCCAGTTTGGAATATCCGCATAGTCAAGACTAACAGCATTTTCAATTTCAGAAGCCAATTCTCCCAAACCAGAGCCCAAAATCAGACCAAACTCAGGTTCTGCCATGCCTTTTTCTTTCAGAAAGGCTGCCGTTGCTTTGATTTTCTCAGATAATGTTGTCATAAAATATATTCCTCACTCTCTTATGCTTATACCAATTTGTCCAAGAAGCTTTCACCAATCATGGCCTTGTCCACACCGAAGTTGTCAGCGATGGTTGCTGAAATATCCGCAAAATGTCCAACAGGCAAGTGACCATTCCCCTTGAGTGATTTACCAAAAACCAAGAGCGGAATGTACTCACGAGTGTGATCTGTTCCGGCATAGGTCGGGTCATTACCATGGTCAGCGGTAATCATGAGCAAGTCGTCTTCCCGCATGTTTTCAATGATTTCTGGCAAGCGAGTGTCAAACTCCTGCAGACAATCACGGTAGCCATGCGGATTACGACGGTGACCATAAAGAGCATCGAAGTCCACCAAGTTGGTAAATGAGAAGCCGTACTTGAAGTCCTCAGACTGGATAGCCTTGACTAGATTGTCCACTCCATGATTATTGGATTGGTTGTGACCCATGTCGTGGTTGATACCAGCGCCGTTGAAGATATCGTTAATCTTACCAACTGAATAAGTATCAATGCCAGCTTCATTGAGCTTGTCCAAAACAGTTGGCTCAAATGGAGAAACTGCATAGTCATGGCGATTGGCTGTACGAGTGAAGTTGCCTGACTCACCTACATAAGGGCGAGCGATGATCCGTCCTAGAAGCGCAGGGCGTTCCAAGGTAATAGAGCGGGCGAATTCACAGATACGATAGAGCTCTTCCAAAGGAATCACTTCTTCGTGGGCCGCAATTTGAAGAACTGGATCTGCAGAAGTATAGATAATCAATTCGCCAGTTTCCATCTGACGAGGCCCGAAGTCGTCAATAACTGCCGTGCCAGAATAAGGTTTGTTCGCCTCACGAATAACTTTGCGACCAGAAAATTCTTCAATTTTAGTCAAGATTTCCTCTGGGAAGCCATTCCAGAAAGTATCAAAAGGCTCAGTAATGTTCAGACCCATGATTTCCCAGTGACCTGTCATGGTATCTTTACCTAAAGAAACTTCTTCTAATTTAGTATAGTAACCACTTGGATTTTCCTCAGCTGGTACAGTTTTCAGCGCCTGCTCACGCTCGATATTGCCCAAGCCCAGCTTAGCCATGTTTGGCACTTCTAGGCCGACTGCTTTGGAAATATGTCCCAGCGTATCGGAAGCTCCATCTGGCACCCCTGCATTAACAAAATTGTTAGCATCTGGTGCCGCCCCAATGCCGACTGAGTCCATAACGACTAAGTGAATACGATTAAATTTTGACATGAAAACCTCTTTTCTAGTTGTCTGTTTCTAAAATGTTCACGCCACCTTGACCAGCGACAATCACCTTGTTGACCATTTTGGTGAAAAGGCCGTGCTCAACAACGCCCACGATATGATCTAATTCTCGGCCAAATTCGACTGGATTTTCGATTACACCTAGATCTAGATCAATAATGAAGTTCTGCATATCCGTGATAAAACGTTGGCCATTTTTTTCACGGAAACTTGGCTTGTAGCCTGCTTGAGCAAAGTGACGGAAAACTTGCTCCGCACCATATTGCACTACTTCGACTGGTAGCTTGAAAGCACCTAGCTTTTGAACCAATTTGCTCTCATCAACCACCCAGATGTAGTCCTTGGAAGGTGTCGCGACAACTTTCTCCATCAACAGGGCCCCGCCTCCGCCTTTGATGCCGTTGAACTGAGGATCCACTTCATCAGCTCCATCAACGGTCACATCGACCTGATCCACTTCATCAATGGATTTCAGCGGAATGCCCAAGCCATCTGCTTGCTTGCTAGTCACGCTAGAGGTTGTGACTGCAGTAATCTGCAAGCCTTCCTCTTTGATACGTCGACCAATTTCCTCGACAAAATAGTAAGCAGTCGAACCTGTTCCCAGACCGACCACCATCCCGTCTTCGACAAATTCAGCAGCCTTGATGCCTGCTAGTTTCTTTAGAGTTTCCATAGCACCTCCTCAAATCAACTATGTTTAGTATATCACAATTCTTTGAAATTTGAAAGTGTTTTCAGATCTTTAAACGGTTCTTCGCGTTTAAACAGTGCTCCATTTCACGAAAATCTCCTTAAAATCTTGCTCCTAGTTCTATTTTACGCTACAATGAAGATAGGGAAATTACTAAAAGAAATACATATTTCAAGTAGTAAGCTATAGAAAATCTGAGGAGGTTGTTATGATGCAGCAAGAAAATAAAGTTCTA
The DNA here is from genome assembly GCF_000222765.1 of Streptococcus cristatus ATCC 51100. GTDB lineage: Bacteria > Bacillota > Bacilli > Lactobacillales > Streptococcaceae > Streptococcus > Streptococcus cristatus. Next base: position 262,029 of record NZ_AFUE01000006.1, read on the forward strand.
GGTATTTTAGCCATTGTCTTTGGAGCAATCGCTTTACTTGGCTCCTGGATACCAATCATCAATTATCTATCTTTTTTTATCGGTACTATTGCTCTTATCCTTGCTATTATCGGTCTCATTATTAACCAAAAGAAACCGAAAACTTTGGCTATAATTGGCTCTGTCATTTCCTTTTTCTCCTTAATCATCGCACTGGTCACTCTATCATTCTATTCCCGTATGTTCAATGAAATGGGAAAAAGGTTTGATACTCTTTCGAGCTCTTACCGTTCCTATATTGGTTCGTCAGAAAGAGAAGAAGAAAAGGAAAAAGAAGAAAATACGAAGTTTACATGGACAAAAGCAGAATTTGATGCACTCAAAGAGGGCGATATTTTGAAAAGAGGTGCAGGCGGAACAAAATACGACGACGTCATTCGCGACCACGGCAAACCAACTGACGAAACTACTTCCACTGTCAGCGGCTCTGAATTAAAAACCATCACCTACTTACCAGGAGGAAGCAAGTATCAAGCCGTCGTCCTAACTTTTTCAAAAAACGAAGACGGTTCTTTCCTACTGACTAGCAAGATAGGAACAGGTTTAGAATAAAATAAATTTCCTACCTGACAGCTGTTTATCTTCTACCAATATTGGAAAGAACTCTAGCCATCAATCGCATTTTACTAAGACACAAGGATTTAACTACCACTTTCCCACTATACTTATTAATCAATGCAAAGCAAGGACAAAATGATGCACAACTCTCAAAAACTTTTTGGGTGAATTTTGGGCGGAATATTAGAAAAAGCTTGTTATATAAGCTATTTGAAAGGATATACATGATAACACGAGAATTTGATACCATCGCTGCGATTTCGACCCCTCTTGGGGAAGGAGCCATCGGTATCGTCAGACTAAGCGGGACTGACAGCTTTGCTATTGCCCAAAAAATCTTTAGAGGTAAGGATTTAAGCAAAGTGGCCAGCCACACACTCAACTACGGCCATATCGTTGACCCTCAAAATCAAGAGATTCTGGATGAGGTCATGGTCGGGGCTATGCGTTCTCCCAAGACTTTCACCCGTGAAGATATCATCGAGATCAACACCCACGGTGGGATTGCGGTGACCAATGAAATACTGCAGCTGGCTATCCGCGAGGGGGCTAGACTGGCAGAGCCTGGCGAGTTTACCAAGCGGGCCTTTCTCAATGGGCGCGTGGATTTGACTCAGGCTGAGGCTGTCATGGATATCATCCGGGCCAAGACAGATAAAGCTATGAACAATGCTGTCAAGCAGTTGGACGGCTCTCTTTCCGACCTTATCAATAGCACCCGTCAGGAAATCCTCAATACACTGGCTCAGGTAGAGGTCAATATTGATTATCCTGAGTACGACGATGTTGAGGAAGCAACGACGGAAATCATTCGTGAAAAAACGCTAGAATTTGAGCAACTTCTGACCCATCTCCTCAAAACTGCTCGACGCGGAAAGATTCTTCGCGAGGGTATTTCGACTGCTATCATCGGTCGGCCTAATGTCGGCAAATCCAGCCTACTCAACAACCTTCTGCGTGAGGACAAGGCCATTGTGACCGATATTGAGGGGACAACTCGTGATGTGATTGAGGAGTACGTCAATATCAACGGCGTACCGCTCAAGCTCATTGACACTGCAGGCATTCGGGAAACAGATGATCTTGTGGAGCAGATTGGCGTTGAGCGCTCTAAAAAAGCCTTACAGGAAGCTGACTTGGTTCTCTTGGTTCTCAATGCCAGTGAGCCCCTGACCGACCAAGACAAACAATTGCTTGAAATCAGTCAAGATAGCAATCGCATCGTACTGCTTAACAAGACTGACCTTGAAGAAAAGATTGAGCTAGACCAGCTGCCAGCAAATGCTATCAAGATTTCCGTCCTCCACAACCAAAATATTGATAAAATAGAGGATCGTATCAACCAGCTCTTCTTTGAAAATGCTGGAATTCTCGAGCAAGACGCCACCTATCTGTCCAATGCCCGTCACATCTCTCTCATCAAAAAGGCTGTCGAAAGCCTGCAAGCCGTCAATCAAGGACTGGAACTAGGCATGCCTGTGGATCTCCTCCAAGTCGATCTGACCCGCACTTGGGAAATCCTAGGAGAAATCACTGGTGACGCCGCACCAGACGAACTCATCACCCAACTCTTCAGCCAATTCTGCCTAGGAAAATAATATGGGAATCACAGAGTTTATCAAAGCAAAAAATCTAGGCGAATACCTAGAAAGTCGAAAGAATGGGCAAGTCAGAGAGCGCATCCAAAAACGCAGCTGGTTGGTGGTCCTCCTCCACAAAGCCCGCACCACCAAAATAAATCCTGAAAATCACCAGAAAATGAAGAAAACGAAACACGGTTCCTGAACATGGAGCCGTGTTTGGTTGTCTATTCAATCAAGCTGATGCTTTGCCTGATCATGAATTGCGGTATTCTCCTTGTCCCAAACTATTTTTTGTTTGGCTACATCTTCATCGGACTTGAGTCAGCACTCCGTCTTGCATTTCATAGACCTTGTCAACCTCGTCCAGTAGGCGGGTATCATGGGTAATCATGACCACGCTCTTGTTAAATTTTTGAGTCACTTCTTTGAGCAGATGAACCACGCGCTTGGCCCGCTCCGTATCTAGACTAGCTGTCGGCTCATCAGCCAAGATAATATCTGGGCTATTGTAAAGCGCTCTGGCGATAGCAGCCCGCTGCCGTTCTCCGCCGGACAATTCTTTCGGATACTGCTTGAGAGTTCCTTTTAAATCTAGCAACTCAATCAGACTGTCTAGATCCGTCCTTTCCTTTTTAGATAAGCGGTCAATCAGCTGGAACTGGTCTTCGATTTTCAAAAAAGGAATGAGATTGGAAGCCTGCAAAATAAAGCCAAAATCATTGAAGCGTAGAGCAGCTCGTTCCTTTTCCTTAAGCTGGGAAGTATCTTTCCCATGCAGCAGAATCTGTCCTTTTGAAGGAGTTTGCAAATGCCCCAGCAAGGTCAGAAAAGTTGTTTTACCCGAGCCTGAGGGACCAATAATAGCTACAAACTGCCCTGCTTCCAGTTGGAAATCAGTTGGTTTCAGGGCTTGGACCAGCGTATGCCCCTGGCCATATTCTTTTGTAACTCCTTTTAGTTCTATGATTGACATTTACTCACCTCCGATCGCTGTGATAGGGTCAATTTTCAGAACCCGGTGAATGGACAAGAGCCCGCCAGCCAGTGACATGAAAACAATCAGGACAATCAATCCAGCATAAGCTCGCCAGTCACTGTAAAAAGGCATAGAAGCCGGCAAGACTAGCTGGGTTCCCAAGAGAGCCAAGACAGCTAAGCTGATCCCCAGAGTAGACAGGATGAAAATCTGCCAGAAAATAGAAGCAATAATCTTCCCACTGGCAATCCCTTGGGCACGCATAATACCGTAAAGTTGGGTCTTCTGAATGGTGATAATGTACATGAAAATCCCCAATACTAAAAAGGTAATCAGAACCATGGCCCCAATCATAAAGGAAAAAGTCAGTACCTGAGGCTGATAACCAGGGATATTTTCTATAAAATCACTCATAGAGAGCTGACTAAGCCCAGTTTCTTCAATCTTCTGACCATCCTTGACCACAAGTGCGCTGATATTCTTAACCTGACTAGAGCCGTACTTTAATTCCCTGAAATCATCTAGATCCATAAAAATTACAGGTTGCGTAAAGAAGCTATTATCCTCTGTGAAGCCAACAACTTGATAAAGGTGCTCACTACCATTGAGCTGGAGCTGGTCGCCCAGTTTCACACCTTTTTGTTGCAGACGCTTATCCGCAATGACTTCATGAGCATTCTCAGCAGGACGTCCCTCAATAATGTCAGGCGCTAGAAAACTATCCCAAGAGAGACCAAAAACCTGAGCATTGAGTTTATCCGTCCCATCTTCATAATTGGCCACTGCTGACGTCTGTCCCAAAGCCGCAATTGAGTCCCCTTGAAGCAGGCTACTATACTCCTCTTCCTTGAGAGTCGAAGCAACCAGATTCTTATTGGCATACTCTGACAAGACGATTGATTCAGCCTGCCATTGGTCCAAAGCCAAGCGATTGAGCCTAGCCAAGCCGACGGAAAGACTGGATAAAAAGAAAACCATATAGGTAATAAGAAAGACCACAGAAACCACTAAACGATAGCGTCCGCGGCTGTAGACAATCTCTTTAAAAGCTAAAAACAAAGCTATCCTCCTTTGAGATATTGAAGACCATTATATCATAAAGAAGCAAGCTAGAAAAACATATAAGACTAATAATGACTAGATTCAGGCAAAAAACGGTCATTAATCCGTATAGTCACTCACTAAGTCAGAAACATTCCGTGAAAGAAAATCGCAAAATAAAGGAAACAAGGGCTTCAGTTCATATAACGAAACCGTTCTTGTTTCTTTTTCTTTACGCTTCGCACACTCTTTTTCTGAGCAGATTGAGAAACGCTTTACTGCTTAGTAAAGGTCAGAGTATCTGGATCATCATCTAGTTCGTCCACAATCAGCTGATTGCCATTTTGTCGGTAACTTTTGACATCGTCACCGACAATCAATCTTTGACTAGCCGTATCTACCTGAACCTGTTTGATTTCCTTACTGCCATCGACCTCGGTTTCAGTCCAAGTACCAGTCCTACCGTTGATTTCTAGGACATGCTGGTCACCATCATGGTCGGTTGCTTGGTAGCGTCCGTCTAGATTGCTGGTCTGACCTGCATTGGATAAAGAAGTCTGTTCTTGCGCAGGCTGTGATGTTTGGCTTTGGGTATTCTGTGATGAGCTAGCATTTCCTCCCTGATTAGCATTGCCTGAGCAAGCAGTCAATAGAACTGCGACTGTTAATGATAAGATTCCAGTAAAGGCTTTTTTCGAAATAGTCATAGTGTTTTCTCCTTTTTTCTACATTTGTAGTTTACATATATATTCTACAATTGTCTGTTTTGTTTGTCAATCATATAGCATTTTTTATCTAAAAATAGAAAATTCTCCAGCCTAACTTGACTGGAGATGTAAAATCTATTGCTTCTTCTAGAGGATCAAAGCTAGTCATCCTTAATGGACGAGCCTTCTGCATCATCCCCAAATATCAAGGTTGACTGTTGCAGATAGGGATTGGGGTACTTTCTAAGCAAATCTTCTACAGCTTCTACCAAAACCTTCTGCTCCACCTGACCTACTTGGTATCGCTCTAAAAGAAGCATAAAATTTTCTTTTCAGCTGGGCTGGCTTTTTTCTTAAAATAGCCCCAAATATGCTGAAAGGCATTGCAGACCTGACCGCGATTTTCAGGCAGGGCTACCGCCTGGTCAATCAAGTCTTGGACATGTGCTGCTTCCACCAAGTCACTTTTCAGATACTGACGGATTTCCAGATAAATATTACTGGAATGACTGAGAACCAGATATTTATTTTTAGCCCAAAGAGTCTGACATTGGGAGATTTGGTTCAAATTTTCCATAATTACTTTTCCTACAATCTTTTCTTTTATTCTGGAAAAATCCATTCAATATGCGGAGCACGTTTACTGATTTCTTTATAAATGGTATTGAAATCAGCATCAACAAGATCATTCAAGTCAATCTCTTCCAGTGTTTTTCCTTCTTCGTCTTTAAAATAAAGTATGCGATAAGTTGATCTCGAATTTTTAGAATAAGCACGTCTAATTTCATACTCGATTTGCTTAATATTTGTTAAATTAATGTGATTTATATCTTGGAAAACAGAGGGTTTAACATCAATCTTATCATCAGAAATAGTAAAAGCTGCAGGCTCATGAGCTTTCTTATAAGCCGAAACACCTAAAATAGTAACTATAATACCTGCACCAATTAGAATTGGACCCACATATTCATTATTTTGATTGAGAATTTCTTGCTCAGATTCCTTTTCTCTTCGGATAGAAGCTTGTTCGGACTCTAATTGTTTATTATAGGTCTCTACAAAAGCTTGCAGTCTTTTTTGCTCTTCTTCTGGTGTTTCATTCTCAGGTGCAAAATCCGAATTAACCAAGGTTTTGGCTTTTTCAATAGTCATCGGGCTTTCATTCAACTTTGCATCTTTTCGTTCAGACTCTAGCTGTTCTAAGCGATCACTGTGGTTCCCACCACTACTATTTGGTGATTGCATTACTCCAATGAATATGAAGGTTCCAATAATAACAATAATAATAGCTACAATTTCAGCTGCATAACTTCTTTTATATCCCATTAAAATATTCTTTCTGTAAAATATTTATTGAGACTAGGATACCATAAATCAAGTTTTTTATAAAGTCCTACTATTAGATAAAAGCAGCCCTCAAGGACTGCTTCTCTTTGTATATACTAGCGCACTTCTGCGCCGACATTTTCTTCCAAGGATTTTTGGATTTTTTCCATGTATTTAGCGACTTCATCATCAGTCAGGCTGTCTTCTGGATTTTGGAAGGTCAGTGTGTAGGCCATAGACTTAAGGCCAACACCTAATTTTTCACCAGAGAAGATATCGAAGAGCTTGATATCCGTCAAACGTTTCACTCCGGCAGCTTGAATCGCTTCAACAACCTGTCTGTGGCTGATCTCTGCTTTGAGCAACAGGGCCACATCGCGAGTAACAGCTGGGAATTTGGTGATTTCTGTAAACGGCTGTTCTGGCTCAAGACTCGCCTCAATAGCCGTCAGATTGAGCTCTGCCACATAGGTTTCTGGGATATCATAAGCCTTGGCCGTCACTGGATGAACCTGCCCCACATAGCCCACTGGCTGACCTTTGATCGAAATCAGCGCTGTCCGACCCGGGTGCAGACTCTTAAGTTGATCAGTTGCTTGATAATCAGCTTCTAATCCTAGGCGGTCAAAGAGCGCTTCAACCACTCCCTTAGCGTGGAAGAAGTCCACAGGAGTCGCTGGCGTTTGGAAATCTTTTTCACTTACCAAGCCAGTTAGGGCAAAGGCAAAGCTATTGATTTCGTTAGGCAATTCTTCCTTTGGATTACCTGTTTGTTCAAAGATTTTCCCAATTTCATAAAGGGCCAAATCCTTATTTTTACGAGCAACATTGTAGCTGACAGTATCCAACATGCCTGAGAGCATATTTTGGCGAAGAACACTGCGCTCTGTTGTCATAGGCCACATAAGCTCAGTCAGATTTGTAGGATTAAGCGAAAATTCAACAGCTTTTTCTGGCGTGGTCAAGGCATAGGAAATAATCTCGGTCAGACCTGCTCCTTCAGCCACCGTCCGAACCTTGCGACGTAGCTTCTGAGTGGCCGTCAATTCACCAGCTGTTCCAGCATCTTGAGGCAGGGAAACTGGCAAGCGGTCATAGCCATAAATACGAGCAATTTCCTCATAAAGATCTGCTGGAATACTAATATCCCAGCGACGAGCAGGCACGCTGACTGTGAAGGAGTCCGCAGATCCGCTAAGACCAAAAACTAGACGACGGAAAATATCTTCAATATCCGCATAAGTCAAATCTGTTCCCAAAACTCGGTTAACATCAGAAAGGCTAGTCGAAACCTGTTTGTCAGTCGTATCTAACTGTCCTGCTTGAACAATGCCAGCATGAACAGTTGCACCTGCCAAGTCAGCAATCATGCTTGCTGCAGCATCTAGAGCTTCGGGTACTGTTGCAAGGTTAATCCCTTTTTCAAAGCGGGAAGAAGACTCGGAACGCAAGCCCAGACGACTGCTTGTCTTACGGATTGACTTGCCATTGAAGACTGCTGCTTCCAGAACGACACGAGTCGACTTGTCAGAGATTTCGGTTGCTGCTCCACCCATGACACCAGCCAAAGCCACTGGCTTATCTGCCACAGTGATAACTAAATCACCGACTTCCAGATCACGCTCTTCGCCGTCCAGCGTCACTAATTTCTCACCAGCACGCGCTTCTCGGACGACAATCTGGTCGCCCTCAAATGTATCCAGATCAAAGGCATGCATGGGCTGACCAAAGTAGAGCAAGATGTAGTTGGTCACGTCCACTACATTGTTAATCGGACGAATCCCTTCGTTCATGAGGAGATTTTGCAGCCACTGAGGACTCGGAGCAATGGTCACATTGTCCAAAATACGAGCTGCATAAAACGGTGCTTTTTCGCCTTCAATGGCAACAGACAAGCTAGCCGCAGCCTCTTTATCCCCTTCAGTCAAAGGAAATTCTTTGAACTGTACTGACTTGTCATAGATGGCAGCCACTTCGTGCGCTACTCCACGCATAGACAGAGCGTCAGCCCGGTTTGGCGTGATAGAAAGCTCGATAATTTCATCATCCAAGTCCAGATAAGAGAAAACCTCATCTCCTGGTACAGCATTATCGGGCAAAATTTGGATGCCATCCGCAAATTCCTTTGGCACGACCGAATCAGAAATGCCCAGCTCACCGAGAGAGCAAATCATTCCCAGTGACTCCAAGCCACGGATTTTTCCTTTTTTAATCTTATAATTATCTGCAATGCGAGCGCCTGGTACAGCCACCATAACTTTGATCCCAGCGCGAACATTCGGTGCACCACAGACAATCTGACGAGGCTCGTCTTCACCAACATTGACTTGACAGAGGTGCAGGTGGGTATCTGGAACATCCTCGCAGCTCAGAACTTCTCCGACAACAATTTTCGAAAGACCTTCAGCTGGCGAGCTGACTCCTTCTACTTCAATACCAGTTGTGGACATTTTCTCCGCCAGCTCAGCGCTCGTCACATCCAAATCAACCAGTTCTTTTAACCATTTATAACTAACTAACATATGTATGATTTTACGACCGACCAGACCTAACTCTGACTTCATAGACAAAGCCAGTCCATTCGTCTCTTCGGTCGTATTTGATTCCTCTCTATAAATTTCTGTTTTCACTAAAAGCCCAATAAGTAGTGATACTATCGTCTTTTTAATTTAATTTCTTCCTTAAAAGCCAGTCAATATCAACCGTATCACCAGTGATATATTCATGCTGGCTAAATCTTTCAAAGCCATATTTAAAGTAAAAATTCTGCGCCTTAAAATTTCTTTCCCAAACACCTAGCCAAGCCCAGCTAAAGCCACGTTTCTCAGCTTCTTCTAGGGCAAATTCAAACATTTCCTTGCCCAAGCCGAGGCCCTGATGGGAGGCAAGCACATAAATCCGTTGAATTTCAAAGGAAGCTTCCAACTCCTGCTCTGTCTGAGCCTGACCCCAGTTACACTTGAGAAAACCAGCGATTTTCTGCTCCTTGTCCAGCACAAAATAATGCTCAGACTCAGGATTCACCAACTCCAAATCCAGCCTTTCACGCGCCAACTCATGGGCAAAATAATGCTCTAAATCTTCCTGCTTGATGAAAGGACCAAAAGTTTCTTGGTAGGTCTGCACTTCCAAGTCCCGCAAAATATCCAGATCCTCTGGCCGAACTCTAACTAACATAGGGCACCCCTTTCTCAGAAGCGGCTGAGAGTAAGATTCCCAGCTAAAATGGCCTTATAAACAACTAAACTGCCGAACACCTTTTCTACGCATTTCAAGCTCGCAAATATTGCTAATCAGACTTGTCGTGGTGGAATTGTTCAAATCAAGTCTATTCTACTTCCCTCTTACTTAAATTGCTCTGAAAAGCGCACATCGCCTTGGTAGAAGCCACGAATATCATTGATACCGTAGCGAAGCATAGCCACCCGCTCTTGACCAAGCCCAAAGGCAAAGCCAGAATATTTCTCTGAATCAATGCCACTCATTTCCAAGACACTTGGGTGCACCATTCCGGCTCCCATGATTTCGATCCAGCCAGTCTTCTTGCAGACATTACAGCCGGCACCACCACACTTAAAGCAAGAGACATCCACTTCGACAGATGGCTCTGTGAATGGGAAGTAAGATGGACGCAGACGAATCTTACGATCCGCACCAAACATTTTTTGAATAATCAGCTGCAAGGTTCCTTGCAAATCAGCCATAGAGATATTTTCCCCTACGACCAGACCTTCAATCTGGTGAAACTGGTGTGAGTGAGTCGCATCGTCTGTATCACGACGGAAAACACGTCCCGGAGAGATCATCTTAAGTGGCCCTTGGCTAAAATCATGGGCATCCATCGCACGAGCCTGAACAGGAGAAGTGTGAGTACGCAAGAGGATCTCTTCAGTGATATAGAAGGTATCCTGCATATCTCGCGCAGGGTGGTCTTTAGGCAGGTTCATACGCTCAAAGTTGTAGTAGTCTGATTCAACCTCGAAACCATCCACAACCTGATAGCCCATACCGATAAAGATATCTTCGATTTCTTCACTCGTTTGGGTCAAAATATGGCGATTTCCAGCCGGAATCTTACGTCCTGGCAGGGTTACATCCAAGGCGTCATTGGCCAGCTGGGCTGCAACTTTCTGTTCTTCCAAGATTTGAGCTGCTTCTTCAAAGGCTGCATTCAGCACATCTCGTGCCTCATTGACGTGCTTCCCGATAATAGGTCGCATCTCAGCAGAAACATCCTTCATCCCTTTGAGAATCTCAGTCAGACTTCCTTTTTTCCCTAGGACAGATACTTTCAGTTCCTGCATATCCTTAGCATTTTCCAGAGTAATGGTCTGCAATTGGGCTAAAGTTTCCTCACGCAGACTCTGCAATCGTTCTTCAATTGTTGACATAGTTCCTCCAAAATAAAAACCGCGGTCTCACTCACACCGAAGCGGAGCGTTGACACGCGGTACCATCCGTTTTTTATCTGGCAAGCCAGACCTTAATTACCAATCCCAAAGCAAGTGAATTCGCCCAGCTTTCATCTAGAGAGCTCTCAGTCGCTGGCTCCCCTCCCTGTTAAACTTCCCCTAGGTTACTGGTCTTGCGGATTGCTATTCAATTATATTTCATTCTAACAGATTTCCCAACATTTCGCAAGCTCAGTTATAGAATTTACAAGAAGGAAAAGAAGTCCGTTGAGCAACAGACTTCCTTTCTTTCTATTTAATCACTTGTCCTGCTTCTTTGAGAGTATCTTCTGGTACAGTGATACCGAGTTCTTTGGCATTTTTAGTATTGATAACAGATTTACCTTTATCAAAAATATCTACTGCAGTGTCAGCAGGTTTGGCACCTTTAAGGACTTTAGCAGCCATTTTACCTGTCGCAACACCGAGGTCATATTGGTCTACAACGACAGAGGCAAGACCGCCTTCTTCTACCATAGCCGTCGCACTTGGATAAATCGGTTTCTTAGCTTCTTTATTGCTGGACACAACTGTCGCAAAAGCTGACGCAATAGTATTGTCAATTGGAATCCAGATAGCATCAACCTTACCAGTCATGACATTCATGGTTGAAGCAATCTCATTGGTTGAAGGAACAGAGTATTCCTCTACCTTGAAGCCTGCCTCTTCGGCCAATTTTTTAAACTCTTCTACCTGAGCTTTAGAGTTGTCTTCACTGCTAGAATAAAGGGCACCGATTGTTTTCACATTTGGCGTCAATTTTTTAATCAACTCTAGCTGTTGCTTAGCTGGATTGTGGTCAGAAACACCTGTGATATTACCACCTGGCTTTTCCAGATTTTTCACTAGGTTTGCTCCGACTGGATCTGTAATAGCTCCCATGACGATAGGCTTGTCCTTAGTAGCTGCAGCTAGTCCTTGCGCAGATGGAGTGGCAATCCCAATCAGCACATCATTGTCATTGGACACCAGCTGCTTACTCATAGTAGAAACTTTGCTCTGATCTCCCTCTGCATTCATAAAGTCAATCTTAATCTTGTCGCCCTTGTAGCCTTCCTCAGCCAGACCATCTTGAATTCCCTTGTAAATCAAATCAAGCGAAGGGTGGCTGACATACTGCAAGACACCAACCTTGACTGTCTTACTATCGTCGGCAGTCTTAGATCCGTTGCTCTTTCCGCTCAAGCTGGAATAAGCCATCCCACCGATTACCAAAATAGCCAAGAGGCCTAAAATAGTCATTAAACGTTTATTTTTCATATTTTTTCTCCATTTCTTTATTTCAATTTTTCTATTCAATCCCTAGGGACGCCATCGTTTAAACATAGGCAATTCTCCTTGTTTTTTATAATAAACAACAAAAAAACCTCACACAGGTATTCTGTGTGAGGGCGTAAATCGCGGTGCCACCTCAATTATGGAAATAGATAGTATTCTCCATATCTCTGTCTTGTCATCAAACAAGCTGCACTGTAAGGTGTGCCTACCGAATTCTTATTGTTTCAAATTCATTTTATCAATTAGCCCAATTTCGTAAAGATTTGCTGCTCATTTCCACCAACCACAAGCTCGCTAAAAACAAATGCATCTACTACTTTTCTAATTTCCTATATTGTAAATTTTTCCTGAAGGGATGTCAAGGCTTTTTTAAAAATTTTTATAAAATGTTCGGTTTTTGTTTATATCGATAATCATTGAAAAAAATAAATTTCTTTTTGATGAGACTTTAGAAGCTTTTGGCTTGGTTTTTTGTTATAATCTTCTTTAGCAACTTTCAAGGAGAAAAACATGTCTTTCGACGGATTTTTTTTACACCACATGGCAGAGGAGCTGCGCCGCGAACTGTTAGGCGGCCGCATCCAAAAGATTAATCAACCTTTTGAACAGGAGCTGGTTTTACAGATTCGCAGCAACCGTAAAAGCCACAAGCTGCTCCTATCAGCCCACTCGGTCTTTGGGCGCGTCCAGCTGACAGAGACCACGTTTGAAAATCCAGCTGTTCCAAATACCTTTATCATGGTCATGCGCAAATACCTGCAGGGCGCCGTCATTGAAGCAATCCAGCAAGTGGAGAATGACCGGATTTTGGAAATCAGTGTTTCGAATAAGAATGAAATCGGTGACAGCGTGGCTGTGACTCTGGTCATCGAAATTATGGGCAAGCACAGTAATATCATTCTCTTGGACAAATCTAGCGGTAAGATTATTGAAGCCATCAAACATGTCGGATTTTCACAAAATAGCTATCGAACGATCCTGCCGGGTTCAACTTATGTTGCTCCGCCTCAGACAGGTAGCCTCAATCCTTTCACTGTGGATAATGAAAAGCTCTTCCAAATCCTACAGACAGAGGACTTAGAGCCCAAACGCCTGCAGCAGATTTTTCAGGGCTTGGGTCGGGATACGGCTACTGAACTCAGTGGCCGTTTGACAGCTGACAAGCTCAAAAACTTTCGAGCATTTTTTGCCAGTCCGACTCAACCTAGCCTGACCGAAAAATCCTTCTCTGCTCTGCTATTTTCCGACAGCAAGACCCAAATGTCCACGCTATCCGAGCTTTTGGATACTTTCTATAAGGACAAGGCTGAGCGCGATCGGGTCAACCAGCAGGCCAGCGAACTGATTCGCCGAGTAGAAAACGAGTTGGAAAAGAACCGGAAAAAGTTGGGCAAGCAAGAGGAAGAACTCCTAGCAACGGGGAATGCAGAAGAATTCCGTCAAAAGGGGGAACTCTTGACCACCTTTCTCCATCAAGTTCCCAACGACCAAGATCAGGTAGAGCTGGACAATTACTACACGGGTGAGAAGATTATCATCGCACTTGACAAGGCCCTGACCCCAAATCAAAATGCCCAGCGCTATTTCAAACGCTACCAGAAGCTCAAGGAGGCCGTCAAACACCTGACCAGCTTGATCGAGGAGACTCGGGCTACGATTCTCTACCTAGAGAGCGTGGAAACTGCCCTTGCTCAGGCCAGCCTGACTGAGATTGCAGAAATTCGGGAGGAACTAATCCAGACTGGCTTTATCCGCCGACGCCAGAGAGAGAAAATCCAGAAAAGACAGAAACCGGAGAAATATTTGGCAACAGATGGCCAAACCATTATCCTAGTTGGCCGCAACAACCTCCAAAATGACGAACTGACTTTTAAGATGGCTAAGAAGGACGAGCTTTGGTTCCACGCCAAGGATATTCCGGGTAGCCATGTGGTCATCACCGGTAATCTTCAGCCCAGCGATGAAGTCAAGACAGATGCTGCCGAGCTAGCTGCTTACTTTTCCAAAGCTAGACTCTCAAACCTTGTCCAAGTGGACATGATTGAAGTCAGAAAACTCAACAAGCCAACTGGCGGCAAGCCGGGATTTGTCACCTATACGGGCCAGAAAACCCTGCGCGTCACACCAGATGAAGAAAAGATTAAAAGCATGAAAATGTAAACTAATCAGTTTCTAAAATATCGATTTGGCGGATATTGAAAAACAAAAGAGGAGCTTCGGCTCCTCAAACTTACTGAATTTAAAAATCTAGTTATCTTTCAGAGGTTGGGACAGCAGAGTCCTAGCCTCTTTTTTTATCAGAAGTAGACAATTGTCACAGTAATTGACTACTCAACCTTGTCCATATCTGATCTTACTTCATCGACATTGAATTTTGCAAAGAGGAACTTACGGTCTTGAACTGGGAAACGTTGATCCAACTGATCGACAGCACCTAGCTCCACAATCCCTTCCTTGATAACAAAGTCCATAACGTGACCACCAAAGGTATGGTCGTCTGAAATAAAGTGAAGATGATAGCCGGCTACACTGACACCGTGGAAAATTTCGGGTGTCCAAAAGCCAACAATAGTTCCAGAAACATTGTCCGCATGGTACTCAGGCTGACTCACGGCCACCTCAGCAAACTTCTTCTCTGAGGTTGATTTTGGAATCATTCGCACATGCATGTGGGAAAATTCTCCATGAATCTTGATGGAGCGAAATAGATTTTCCCCATCGTAATAGGATTCAATTCGCTTTTCCAGTTCTTTATCTGTCATTTCGAAGCGTTGGCGGAAAATGACCTCCGCTTGATGTGGAACAACCGCAGCGTAGGGCACTGTTACATCATCTGAAACCTCTACAACTTCAGGCACATCGCCAGATCCCTTAGCCTGATAGGCCTTACCATCAAGAACAATCAACTCCCCATCAATGGAATCCAGTGTACCAATCCCTAAATCGCCGTATTTCAGGAGCTCCCCAATCGTCATGCTCCCACCATAAAGTCCAGCCATCAAGGCTCCTAGGGTATTATACTGAAATAATTTCACTGGCTCTGCCATTTTTTCTCCTATATCAATAAACTTCTGTATTTTCTAAGATAATTAAGTATATCATATTCTGGTCGAAATTCAAAAAAATCGTTTAATGGAAATTTGAAAAACCGCACGGGATACCTAAATCAGCTGACTTTCCTCAATACCGGCATCAGCTAGGATTTGAGCCACACGGTCAAACTTAAGTCGAAAATGCTCCAGCTTGTGACCATCGGAGCCAACTGAAAAGCGCTGACCACCCAGCTCCTTGACCAGACCAAGAGCGTAGATATAGAGATCTTCATGACCGTAGAGATACATAGACTTGCAGTTGAGTTCAAAGGCCAAACCATGATCACTCATCTTTTGAAAAAGCTGTCGCAGCTGCGGTTCAAAAGTTTTTAACTCCTCTACGGTAAGGTCGAATTTCCGAAAGCCATAGTCAAAGTGGGCTAGGACATCCGCCGGAACAGCCTCGATTGCCTCTTCTAATTCTCTCAGGTAACGAGGAATTAACTCCATCTTGTCCAGCTGCAAGACAGGCTCTTCCAGATAGTCAAAACTGCCATTGTGGTGGACAGATAGGAGTTTGATGTCGTATTCCTTGTCCGCTAGGAAAGCTAGGATATCCTCTTTACGCGGAGCGTAATAGCCAATTTCAATGCCCTTTTTGATGCGGTTGCCATATTGCTGGTTCAGCTCTGCTATTTTTACTGAATAAGCCGCATAGTCAGGCACATCATCATGGGGCGAGGCAGCTTGGTAAGGGTAGGGATTGGACAGGTCATAGTGCTCGGTGGTGACAATCTCGCCCTCGTAATGGTCCAGATAGTCAGAAAAATCCGCCTCAGAATCATAGGAAAAATAGGTATGAAGATGGTTGTCGCGCATGCTCATCCGCCTTTCTGCAAATCTTGTGTTCCTTTAATAATGTCAACGGTTGATCGACCTTTGTTTTAGATTTCCCACATTTCCTATCCTTTCGTTGACGTTATCCATGCTCTTGCCTTTCGACAGAAGCCATTTTATTTCAAAAATCCTCCTAGGCCTTTACCTTTCTTTCAGCATAGCACTGGATAGGTCTAGCAGCTGCAGCGCCGTCTCAAAGTGCTCTCCCATCAGGTCATAAACAGCATCTTCGCTCAAAACGCCACAGGCCACATCCTTAGGAAAGTCTGGTCGATTGGAAAATTCCAAATCGTCAAAGAAAACTTGGCTGGTGTAATAATCTCGGAGCTGGATATAATTCTTCTGGCTGGCCTCCAGCACAGCCAAAGCAGATTGAGCTGCAGCCAGAGCCTGAGCGTATTTATTCAAATGCTCTTCCATTTCTTGGATTCGTTTCAGTTGGGACAATATCTCTACTCCTTCTTTAATCAAACTATCGTGTCCGTAAGAAAACTTTACAAACTTTCGTACAAATCTGCCATAGCAGTGTCATCTGGAACCAAACGCAGGTACTTACCAGCCTGTATTTTCGCTTCTTCCACACGCCCTAGTTCGCGTAATAAATAAACATATTCTTCCAGAAATTCAGGGTTTTCCTGCAAGTCAACTGCCAGCTCCTGATAAAGCTCCCCAGCTTTCTCCAGATTTTCCAAGGCCTGATAAGCACGCGCCAGATTCCAGCGAGTCAAGACATTGTCTAGCTCTTGTTCCTCAAAAGCTAAAACCTCATCGTAGCGTTCCTGCTCCAGATAGAGATTGGTCAGGCGTAGAGCAATTTCCTCCAAATCATCTGCATTTTCCTGAGCTGCCAGCAAGTAGTTTTCAGATTTTTCCACATCATGCAGTTCGTAAGATAGTTGCGAAGCAAGAAGCAAGAGGCGAGTCTCGAAAGGATTCTTGGTCAAACCTTGCTCTGCCATTTCCAAAGCTTCCTCCGTCTTATGCTCCGCATGGAGAGACTGCGCATAGGCATACTCATATCCTTCAAAATCTGGCGAAATCGTATCCAGCTGCTTGAAGTACAAATTAGCTTTTTGGTATTCCTCTTGCTCATACAAGATAGCTGCTAATTCATAGACCGTCTCTTCATCGTACTCCAGCTCCACGGCCTTTTCCAAAAATTCAATGGCTGCTTCGATTTTCCCCAGACTGGCATAGCAAAGGCCAATACGCTGATAAGTGGACACTCCTGTCTGCTCGTAGATAGAGCGATTATCTAGCTGAGCATATTCCTTGATGGCCTGGGCAAAATTTTCCAATTCAAACTCAATTTCTGCTAAACCAAAAGTCACCAAAGGTTCGTCCGACAGTTTGGCAGCTTCCAGCAATTTCTCCCGCGCCACATCTGGCAATCCCTCTAGCTGATAGAGGTCAGCCTTGGTCAAGAGAGCAGCCACATACCATTCACTTTCTGAGTCAATTTCCTCTAAATAGGCAAAAGCTTCTTCCAAGTCACCATCGTCAGCAGCAATCGTTGCCAGACTGATATAGGATTCCGGAAAGAGCGGAGCCAATTTTTCATAAATTCGTTTGGCTTGAGGGAAAAAGCCGATACTTTCTAAGTAATCGGCTAATTCTAATAACTTTTGATCGGTATCTTGGCTCAAAGCCTCTTCAAAATATTTCTCAGCCTGCGCTAAATCTTGATTTTGCAGGGCTGTTAACATTTGTTCACTCTTATTCACTGCCTTCTCCTAATTCTTGAACACTTTCTTCATACAAACCGCTAACCTTCTTGTACCACTTAAAGAGCGCTGTGATGGCAACCTTGGCTGATGCATAAGCTGGAATTCCCAGCAAGACACCCCAGATACCAAACATGGTTCCTGAAGTCAGCAAAACAAATAAAATCGTAATCGGATGGATGCTTAATTGGCTTCCCAAGATCAATGGAGACACGAAGCGTCCCTCAATGGTCTGCTCCACAATAAAGACGATAATGACTTTCAACAGCATGATCGGACCAGCAATCAATCCAAGAACCAAGGCTGGCAACATAGCAAGGAAGCTTCCCAGATAAGGCACTAAGTTCAAAACTCCTGCGACAACGGCTAGAGTTACACCGTAACGCAAGCCAATGATCTTGAAAAGAATCATAAACATAAAGGCCACAATAATCGCTACGGTCACTTGACCACGAACATAATTGGCCAACTGGGTATTGACATCTGTCATGACCTGACCAAATGACTCGCGGAATTTCGTTGGCAAGAACTGAACCACATAACCTTTGAGATTCTTCCCGTCGCGCAATAAATAGAAAAGAATAAAAGGCATGATGATAATAGCCACAATGATTTGTGAAGCCGTACTAATCAGATTGCTAGCCCAATTGACTGCCTTTGATGAAAAATTACTAGCCCATGAAGTGATCTGAGTCGAAAGCTTATTCGTAACTTGCTCGATTTGTGGCTTCAAATCATCTGAAATATGATTGGTCAAAACATCATCAATCATTTTATTGGCTTGCTTGAGATAAGCGGGAACATTTTTTGAAAAACTCACTACCTGATGCTGCAAGTTAGGAATAGCGACCGCCAAGCCCCACACAATCAAAACACCAATCAAGACAAGGACAATTGTAATCCCAGCCACACGGTTAATCTTGCGCTTTTCCATCCAGTCGACAATGGGATTAAGCAGATAGTAAAGCAGTCCAGCCAAAATCACTGGCAGCATGATAACACCAATAAACTCAATCACCGGTGTAAAAATAAAGCTAATTTTGCTAAGAATAAAAATATTCAAACCGATGAGCAAGGTCACCAAAAATACGGTAATGGCCTTATTATCCAAGAACCATCTAAAAAACCAGGATAAACTAAAATCTTTTTCTTTGTGTTCCATATTCGACTCCTTTGGATATTCCATTTCATTGTACCATTTTTCAAAAAAAATTCTTCAAGCAACCATGATGAAATGCCTCATTTATCGGACTTTTTCACTGATTGAAGTTAAAGTCCTGTTTTCTCTATTCATTCTTCGAAAATAAAGAAAAATGAGGCTGGGACAAAAATCCTAGCCTCTCAATTGTCTTTGGAATGTCGAGCAAGACGCAGTGGTTGAGTGGGCTCTACTACGCTGATTTCATCAGCTTTTACAGCCCTACTCAACTGTGCGGAGGTGGGACGACGAAATCGAATTCTAACGAATTACCGATTTCTGTCCCACTCTCATTTGTTTTTTCACTATGGATGGCTGACAATCAGTTGCAAGTCGCCAGACAAGGTCCACTCTGTGACATCGCTCGGCAGGATGAAATGAGATCCTTTTTTGATAGGATACACTAGTCCATCCACTGTCAGCTCGCCAGCACCTTCCAAAACGCTGAACAGACTGTAGTCTGCTGTCTTTTTAAATTCAACAGAACCAGCAATGTCCCACTTGTAAACAGCAAAGAAGTCATTGGCTACCAAAAGAGTAGAGGTCAAATCGTCTGCCTGAATAGTAACGGGACGGCTATTAGCAGGCTCTCCGATAGTCAAAACATCAATCGATTGCTCCAAATGCAACTCACGAAGATTGCCAGCATCGTCCTTACGATCAAAGTCATAGACCCGATAAGTAGTATCGCTAGACTGCTGAGTTTCTAAAATCAGAATGCCTGAACCAATGGCATGCATGGTGCCACTTGGTACATAGAAGAAGTCACCAGCCTTGACTGGAATTTTGGTCAAAAGATGATCCCAGTCCTTGCTCTCGATTTGCTGACGCAGCTCTTCCTTGCTCTTGGCATTGTGACCGTAGATAATCTCTGCCCCTTCGTCTGCAGCGATAACATACCAGCATTCAGTCTTACCAAGCTCCCCTTCGTGCTCTAGTCCATAGGCATCATCTGGATGGACCTGAACGCTGAGCCAGTCATTGGCATCCAAAATCTTCGTCAAAAGTGGAAAGACAGGCTCCAGGCGATTACCAAAGAGCTCACGGTGCTCAGCATAGAGAGCATTTAGCTTCTGACCTGCAAAACGGCCATTCTTGACGGTTGAGACACCGTTTGGATGAGCCGAAATTGCCCAATACTCGCCCACATGGTCGCTGGGGATTTCATAGCCAAAAACATCACGCAGCTTAGTGCCGCCCCAAATTTTCTCCTGCATCACAGACTCTAGAAATAACGGTTCTGACATAATAGTCTCCTTACATATTTTTCATCTTCCAAAATCAGGCAATCCTTGATGATAAAAGTTTGGTACTGCTTACATTATAATATAGACTCGGGCACTTTGTCTACTCCTCAACTTACTTTACAAAGAAAAATCTGGCTCTCGCCAGACATTTATAATAAAAAGATTAAAGCTCCCCAGCAAATGCCGCAAAGGTATCCTATCACTACATCCTTTGGATAGTGCACTCCGCCAATCACGCGCACTAGAGCCAGCCCTGCCGAAAGTAAGAGGCAGAGAAGCCCCGGCAGCCAAAAAAAGTAGAGCAGGCACATGGAAATGACAGTTGCCGAAAAGACATGGCGACTGGGCATGGACTTGCCTGATGTATCCTTGGCCAGCAAGGGCTGAATAGCCCATTTTTCGTAAGGCCGTGCTTGATTCAGCCATTTACGAATCGCTGACAAGAGACCAAATCCAATAGCTGGAAGGAGAAAAAAAGCAAGTAGCCCTTTCCAACCCTCCATCAGAAAGGCATCAATCAAGACCAATCCATACACCAGAGGCATAAAAACAGTCATCCCCCTATTAAAATAGGCCATCCCTTTCACTATTCTAGGACGACTGCGAAAGGGAGTTGTTAATTGTTGATAAAAAATCTCGTAGTCTTTCATGCTTGCTTACCCTGCTTTTCTAAAAGTTGGACTCTCATACTTTCTCTACTATAGCATATTTCTAGACAAGATGGTAGATGGATAACAAAAGAGACTGAGACCCCAGCCCCAATCTCTTAGTATTCATGTTTTCAGAAAAGGTTTATTTCTCCAAGTTCCAGATTTCCTTGGCATATTGCTCAATGGTATCATCTGAGGTGAACTTGTCAGATGTAGCGATGTTAATCAAGCTCATGCGGGCCCATTTTTCTTTGTCACGATAGAGAGCATCAATCTTCTCTTGAGCTTCTACATAGGCATGAAAGTCTTCTAAGAGGAAGTATTCGTCATTGTGGGTAATGAGGGCTTCGTAGATTTCAGATCCTTCTTCACGGACGTTTGGAATGGTGCCGTTGACAAAGGTATCGACCACTCGGCGAATATCTGGATTGCTTTCATAGACACCGCGTGAGTAGTAATCATGGCGAGCATAATGCTCGTAAACTTGGTCCTTGTCCATCCCAAAGATGACAATGTTGTCGTCACCGACCTCGTCTTTGATTTCGATATTGGCTCCGTCCAGTGTAGCTAGGGTAATGGCACCTGTCATCATGAACTTCATGTTGGAAGTGCCAGAAGCCTCCTTGGAAGCTAGGGAAATCTGCTCAGATACATCTGCCGCAGGAATGATGAGCTCAGCCAGGCTGACCCGATAGTTTTCTAGGAAAACAACCTTGAGTTTGCCTTGCAGACTTTCATCCTTGTTGACCAGATTGGCTACTTCATTGATTAGCTTGATAACAGACTTAGCAAAGTGGTAGCCTGGAGCAGCCTTGGCACCGAAGATAAAGACGCGTGGTACCATGTCCTTGTCAGGATTGTCCTTGAGATCCCAGTAAAGCTTGATGATATGAAGCAGGTTGAGCAGCTGACGCTTGTAGGCGTGGAGCCGTTTCACCTGCACATCAAAGATAGCTTCTGTAGAAACTTCTACTCCTGTTGATTCCTTGATGAAGTCAGCCAGACGAGCCTTGGCTTCTTGCTTCACTCGGTAGAAATCGCCCAGCACTTGCTGATTGTCCTTGAATTCCAAAAGCTTGCGCAGCTCATGGATATCACTTCTCCACCCCTTACCAATTAACTTATCAATCTCAGTCGATAAAGGTTCATCCGCAATCTGCAGCCAGCGGCGCTGGATAATCCCATTGGTCTTGTTATTAAACTTCTCTGGGTAAATACTGTAGAAATCACGCAAGGTGTCTTCTTTGAGCAGTTCTGTGTGGAGTTTGGCAACACCATTGATTGAATGACCACCGATGATAGCCAAGTGAGCCATGTGGACTTGATTGTCCTTGACAATCCGAGTGTTTTCGATGACCTTCGGATCAAGGCCACGTCCAGCCATTTCAGCCACATAGCGGTTGTCGATTTCTAGGATGATTTGATAAACCCGCGGCAGGACATTCTTAAAGAGCTCCGCATCCCATTTTTCCAAGGCTTCTGACAAAATGGTGTGGTTGGTGTAGCTCATGGTCTTGACCGTCGCATTCCAAGCATCTGCCCATTCGAGACCATAGTCATCCAGCAAAAGGCGCATAAACTCAGCTGGCGCAACTGCTGGGTGGGTATCGTTGATATGGACGGAAACCTTCTCATGAATATCCTTGAGCGGACGACCTTGCTTGAGATAAGATTTGATAATGGTTTGCAGCCCTGCGCTGGTCATGAAGTATTCCTGAATCAGGCGCAGTTCTTTTCCTTTGTAACTAGAGTCGTCTGGATAGAGAATGGCAGTGATATCCTGTACCCGTCGACGGGCTTCAATGGTTGGATAGTCCAACTCATATTCTTCTGGGATTTCAACATCCCATAGACGGAGATTGTTGATGTTGTCATTGCCAAAGCCAATCTGCGGCACATCGTAAGGAACGGCCCGCAGTGTTTTAGAATGCTCATAAACCGGCACAATACGGCCTTCTTCATTGGCACGGAGGTAAACATTACCAAAGATCTTGACATCCACAATGCCGTGATCCTTACGGGTTTCCCAGACATTGCCCAGACTGCCAAACCAATCGTCTGGAATTTCCACCTGATAGCCATCTACGATTCTTTGCTTGAAAAGACCGTAGCGATAGCGGATCCCATTTCCAAAACCTGGATAGCCAGTTGTAGCTAGCGAATCCATGAAGGCTGCGGCCAAGCGGCCAAGGCCTCCATTTCCCAAGGCCATGTCGTGCTCAGCATTTTTTACATCCTCAAAGTCAACTCCTAACTCAGCAAAACTTTCCTTGACCGTATCAAGAATACCTAAATTGAGCAGGTTGGTTTCTAGCATACGTCCCGGCAGAAACTCAATTGAGAAATAATAGGCTGTCTTTTGCTGCTGTTCCACGAGTTTATTGCGACGCTCCAGCCACAGTGGCGTAATATATTTACGAATGGTACTAGCGAGGGCTTGAAAAAGCTCGGCAGGCGTAGCATCCGCAATCTTAATCAGCTGTCGTTCGTGCAAAGTATCCTTGAAATCTCGGATAAACTGTTCTTTATTTAATTCCATTTTTACCAATCAACTTCCTTTCTTTTAGGGAAAAGCATCCGTCTGGATAAGATATCAACATGAGAAAGACCACTTACCCGACAAATCCTCTCTTGTCAGAAACAAGAGAGGATTGCTGTTCTAATGCAATATTCTAGAGCAGTGACTCATATAAATCACTATATGCTCGACTGGCTGTATCCCAAGAGAAATCTCTTTCCATCGCCTGTATTTGCAGATTATGCCAAGCTTCTTGGTCATGCCAGTAAAGATTGAGGGCTTCTTTGAAAGTCCATGTTAACCAATAACCAGAGAAGTTATTGAAGCTAAAGCCTGTTCCCCGTCCACTATAGACGTTGAAAGGTTCAACCGTATCGCGCAAACCACCAACTTCGTGAACAAGTGGCAGTGTCCCGTAGCGCATGGACATCATCTGAGACAGACCGCACGGTTCAAAGCGACTCGGCATAAGGAAAATATCACTAGCTGCATAGATTTCCTGAGCCAAAGTAACATCAAAAAGGATATTAGCGGATAACTTTTCAGGATAAGCCTGGCCAAACCAAGCGAAGGCCCGTTCAAATGCAGGGTCACCTGTTCCAAGTAGCACAATTTGCACATCTTCCTGAAGCAGATTATGCAACTCTTCCACCACCAAATCAAAACCTTTTTGACGTGTCAATCGAGAGACGATACCAACGACAGGAACATCGTCCCGAACTGGCAAGCCTACTTTTGCTTGAAGAGCTCGTTTATTTTCCAATTTCCCAGTCAAATCATCTTTATTAAAGTGGTAAGCCAGCAATTTATCTGTTTCTGGATTGTAGATATCTGTATCAATACCATTGACAATACCGACCAGCTTGCCAGACTCCATCCGAAGAACCTGATCCAGACCGCAGCCAAACTCAGCTGTCCGAATTTCGTTGGCATAGCTCGGTGAAACAGTTGTCACGCGATCCGCATAGAGAATGCCCGCTTTCATCCAGTTGAGACAGTCATTCCAACGGAGAGTGCCATCCGCATAACGTTCATAGCCGACACCAAAGAGTTCCCAAAGCATACTATCCGGAAATTGTCCCTGAAACTCTAAGTTGTGAATCGTCAGCACTGTCTTGATATTGTTATAGGCCTGAATCCAGCGATATTTTTCCTTGACCAAGAAAGGAATCATAGCTGTATGGTAATCGTGCACATGGAGAACATCTGGAATAAAGTCAATGCGCTCCATCAGTTCGATTGCTGCTAATTGGAAGTAAGCAAAACGTTCACCGTCATCAAAGTCGCCGTAGACATGTCCACGGAAGAAATAATGCTGATTGTCAATAAAGTAGAAGCTGACACCTTCCAACTCAATCTTTTTGACACCGACATACTCCCGACGCCAGCCGACACTGACTTCAAAGGAGAAGAGGTCTTCAACTTGATCACCAAATTTAGCATCCGTCATATCATAATAGGGCAGAATGACTCCAACCTCATGACCAGCTTTGACCAAGGATTTGGGGAGAGCGCCGATAACGTCTCCCAAGCCACCCGTCTTGGAAAAAGGTGCCCCTTCTGCTGCTACAAATAAAATTTTCATGAAACGATGTCCTCTGTAACTTTTTGACCTTTCTTCAGTACAACTGGATGTTCAGCTGTCCCTCGAACGACTACTCCTTCAGCAATCTCAACGCCCTTGTCCACAATTGCATATTCTACCACTGCATTTTTTCCAACGACAACGCGTGGGAAGAGGAGACTGTCTTTGACACTGCTACCTGCTAAAATTCTTGTATTCCGCGAAATAACAGAGTTTACAACTTCACCTTCTACAATACTACCTGACGCAAACTGAGAGCGATTTACTTTCGATCCTGTTGCATAGTAAGTCGGCTCTTCGTTTTTCACCTTTGTATAAATCTTTTGATTTGGTGAGAAGAGAGAGTAGAATTTCTGCCGATCAAGCATATCTTTATTGGCCTTATAGTATGATTCAACAGAGTAAATATTTGCCAAATAGCCTGTATACTCATAAGCAAAAGCTCCAACTTCAGCTGCCAAGTCCCGAAGAACATAGCGCAGTTTTTGTGGGAATTCTTTTTGGGCTTCTTCTTCCAATTTTTCAATCAACCAAGGCGTATCTACTACAAAAATATCTGTAGACATATTGAAGAGCTCGCCCTCGTCTCTATCACTATGTAGCTTGTGTCCTAGGACATGGTCTGTTTCACTGACTTGCAGAACTGCATTGACATCTGAAATATCTTTAGATGGCAATTTCTTGTAAACCACTGTCATCGGTTGCTGGGTTGTGTTATGTAAGTGGAAGACCTGATTTAGGTCAATGTTGATCAACACATCACAGTTCAGGGCTACAGTTTGGTTAGAGCCTGAGCGCTTCAGATAAGTCAGTAACTGTTCATAATATTCCTTACCAACTGTGCTGCTTTCTACACGAGTATTGTAAATGCCTAGATAGTAGTGGCTCAAAAGTGTAGACAAGCCCCACTCACGACCTGAACGAATATGGTCAAAGACAGAGCTGATATTGTCTTGTTGGAAGATACCAAAGACACTACGAACACCAGCATTAGCAAGACTAGACAGTGGGAAGTCAATCAAACGGTATTTCCCACCAAATGGCAAACTAGCAACTGGACGATGGTCTGTTAAGGTTGACATGTCGTGGAAACCGACCGTATTTCCTAAAATCGCTGAATATTTATCAATCTTCATCTGTTGGTACCCCCACTTTTTCATTATATCCGACTACTTGCACTTCATCTGTTCCGTCAATCTCTACACCATCAGAAATAACAGCACCCTCACCAATGATCGCACGTTTAATCTTAGCTCCTTGGCCAATGATAGCGCCACTCATAATGACAGAATCAATGACTTCTGCACCCTCACGAACTTGAGCGCCTGTTGAAAGAATAGAATGCTTAACAGTTCCATCTACAAAACAGCCGTCAACTACCAAAGAATCTTCAACATGAGCATTCGCACCAAGGTAGTTTGGTGGTGAAATCAAGTTACGTGAGTAAATTTTCCACTGACGGTCACGACTATCTAAAGCATTTTCTGGACTAATGTATTCCATGTTCGCTTCCCAAAGTGACTCAATCGTACCAACGTCTTTCCAGTAGCCGTTAAATTCATAAGCATAAACGCTTTCGCCAGATTCAAGATAGTTAGGGATAACATTTTTACCAAAGTCGGACATATCTACATTGCTCTTTTCAGCAGCAATTAGCATATTACGGAGACGTTGCCAGTCAAAGATATAGATCCCCATAGAAGCCTTGGTTGATTTAGGATTTTCTGGTTTTTCTTCAAATTCAACGATCCGGTTATTGGCATCGGTATTCATGATACCAAAACGGCTAGCCTCCTTGAGAGGCACATCCAAGACTGCAACCGTCAAACTAGCGCTGTTATCCTTGTGGGATTGGAGCATATCATCGTAGTCCATCTTGTAGATATGGTCACCGGATAGGATTAAAACATATTCAGGATTGATACTGTCGATATAGTCGATGTTTTGGAAAATAGCGTGGCTTGTTCCCTCAAACCAACGATTTCCTTCACTGGCAGAGTAAGGCTGAAGAATGGATACACCTGTATTGATACCATCCAAGCCCCAGCTTGAACCGTTCCCGATGTGACTATTCAAAGCAAGTGGTTGGTACTGGGTAATCACACCGACATTGTTAATCCCAGAGTTGGCACAGTTTGACAGCGCGAAATCAATAATACGATAACGACCACCAAACTGTACTGCTGGTTTTGCAATACTTTGTGTGAGCTTTCCAAGACGAGTTCCTTGCCCACCGGCAAGAATCAAAGCTAGCATTTCATTCTTCATATCCTACTCCTTTGTGGAATCTTTTTTAGCATTTTTACGAACATTCACACGACGCTTGATTTTCCAAATACTTGCTCCCAAAGCTGGTAGCGTAAAGGTCAAGGTCTGCGGATAATCTTTCCATAGTCCCTCTTGAGACTGCACTGTTTCGTTGTGTTCCTTCCAAACACCTCCCCACTGCTCTAATTCAGTATTCCATACCTCTTCATAAACGGCTGCAACTGGCACACCAATGGTAAAGTTTTTGCGCTCTACTGGCACCATGTTGAATACACAGACTAACATATCTCCTTTTTCCGTCTTACGGATAAAGGAAAGGACGCTCTGATCGGTATTGTCTGCGTCGATGATTTCGATGCCATCATAGCTCAAATCAATCTCCCAAAGCGGACGATTGTCTTTATAGAACGCATTGAGCTCAGAAGTGAAGGTTTGCATCTGCTTATTCATATGATCGTCCAGATTTGACCATTCCAGCTGCTCTTCTGACTTCCACTCTAGGAATTGACCAAATTCTGAACCCATAAAGAGCAATTTCTTGCCTGGATGGCAGATTTGATAGGTCAAGAGGTTGCGTAGACCAGCAAATTGATTATAGCGGTCACCCCACATCTTATGCATCATGCTCTTCTTGCCGTGAACGACTTCGTCGTGAGAGAAAGGCAAGAGGAAATTTTCAGAAAATGAATACATAAAGCTGAAGGTCACCAAATTAAAATCGTACTTGCGGTAAATCGGGTCTTCTTCGTAGAACCGGAGAATATCGTTCATCCAACCCATATTCCACTTGAAGTCAAAGCCCAAACCGCCCATCTCTCTCATACCCGTAATCTTGGTTTCGGACGAGCTCTCTTCAGCAATCATCATAACATCTGGATGAAATAGCTTGATAACTGTGTTCAAGCGTTCCAAGAAATAATAGCCTTCATAGTTACGATTACCGCCGTCCTTGTTTGGCTGCCAAGGACCACTATCATAGTCTAGATAAAGCATATTGCTAACCGCATCCACACGAACCCCATCTAGATGGTAGAAATCAATCCAGAACTTGATGCTAGAAATCAAGAAGGATTGCACTTCATTTTTTCCTAGGTCAAAATTCAAAGCACCCCAGCCATAGTTATGAGCTCGGTCATGATCCTGGTACTCAAAGGTTGGTGTTCCATCATAGTAGGCCAAGGCATCGTCATTGATGGTAAAGTGGCCTGGAACCCAGTCCACAATGACACCAATATTATTCAAATGACATTCTTCGACAAAGTCCTGAAATTCCTCTGGCGTTCCATAAGTATGTTCAAAGGCAAAGTAACCCATGAGCTGGTAACCCCAGCTGAGTCCCAAAGGATGGGCCATGAGCGGCATGAACTCAACGTGCGTGTAGTTCATTTCTACCAGATAAGGAATCAACTCCTCCTTAAGCTGAGCCATAGAATATGGACTGCCGTCAGGATTTCGTTTCCAAGAGCCAGCGTGTACTTCATAGATATTGACCGGTCTTGAGAAAAAGCCCCAACGCTTTCTCCGAGCCAGCCAAAGTCCATCTTGCCACTTCTTCTCTGGAATAGTCCGAACAATAGCTCCCGTACCAGGGCGCTCTTCAAAATAGATAGCCAGCGGATCAATTTTCAAGATTTCCTGACCGCTACTGCGTTTGATATTGTACTTGTAAATATCTCCTTCCTTAGGCAAATCCGTGAAGATTTCCCAGACACCGCCTTCATTGCGAGTCATAGGAATCTGCTCTCCATACCAATTGGTGAAATCTCCAATCAGATGCACATTCTGCGCATTTGGAGCCCAGACTCTAAAGGTGTAGCCAGCTTTGCCATCCACCACATCCTGATGCACTCCTAAATAATGCTGCAAATGAAAGTTTTCACCTGTTGTAAAGGTTCTTAATGCTTCTTTTTTGTCCATTTAGTCACCTTTCTATTTGTAAGCGTTTTCTATGTTTCTATTTTACCTCATTTTCTTATATTTTTCAAGCAAATTTCCAAAAACAATCTCAAAAATTTCAAAAGCCCAATTTCTTCAAAAGAATGAGTTGCTGTATCAAGGTTTTTGTGGAAAATATCTGATAAAATACTGATTTCAAAGAGTTTGAGGCTAATATCTGTAGCTAAAAATCAATCCCTGTACTAGGATTCCTAAAATAATTTATCTAGACCAATATGTAAATTTACATTTTAAATTGATAAGTAATCAAAAATATAAATACTTATTTCTTTTCAAATTGTTCAATCACATGTTAGATTTACAAGTTCATTATGGTAAGAAAAAAGGCCGCACAAAGCCGCCTTTCTCATTATTTCACATCAAACACGATAGATTTCACTTGTGTCATCGCTTCGATACTGTACCGAATCCCTTGCACTCCAGCTCCAGACCCTTTAAGACCAAGGAATGGGAAGTTATCTGGACCACGCTGAGTCTTATTATTGATATGTACAGTACCCACTTCCAGTTTTTCAGCAATTTCAAATGCTTTCGGAAAATCATTTGTAAAGACTGAAGATTGCAGACCAAATTCTGACTGATTACAGATCTGGATAGCCTCTTCAAGGGAAGTCACACGAATAATCGGAAGAACAGGACCAAATGGCTCTTCCCAAGCTACTTTCATATCCAGTGTCACATGGTCAAACAAGGCAGGCCAGATGAGATTTGCTTCACGTTTGATTTCTGTCAAGGCTGACGCTCCCTTTTCATGAGCGTCTTCAATCAAGCCCCAGATGAAATCTGCTGATGAATGATCAATGACTGGTGTGATATCCGCATTATCAAAGGGATCACCAACCGTCAGTTTCTCTACCTCTTCCTGAAGCAGCGCCGCTAATTTATCTGCTACACTCTCCATGACAATGACACGCTTAATAGCCGTACAGCGCTGGCCAGAATAACTGTATGCCCCGCCAACAATCTGCTTAGCTGCATGCTCCAAGTCAGCATCTTCCAACACAACTGCAGCATCCTTACCACCCAATTCAAGCATAATTGGACGCATACCAGCCAACTTACCGATGCGTTCACCGATTGGAGTGGAGCCCGTAAAGTTAATGTAGTTTACTTCCTTATGCTCAATGATGTAGTCTCCGATTTCTGAACCGCGACCTGTGATGGTATTGAAAACACCAGCAGGCAGACCAGCCTCAGCAAAAGCTTGAGCCAAGAGCAGACCAGAGATGGAGCCTTGAGTAGGTGGCTTAAACATCACGACATTTCCGCCGATAAGAGCAGGAGCAATTTTGGAAGCTGACAAATTAACTGGATAGTTGAATGGCGCAATGGCCAGTACAACTCCTACAGGCTCACGCCGGACTACAGCCAGTTTTTTCTTGCTGGCAGCTTCAAAGCCACCACCTTCCATAACCTGACCGTGAATACGAATGCCCT
Source organism: Streptococcus cristatus ATCC 51100 (assembly GCF_000222765.1). Classification (GTDB taxonomy): domain Bacteria; phylum Bacillota; class Bacilli; order Lactobacillales; family Streptococcaceae; genus Streptococcus; species Streptococcus cristatus. The sequence continues at coordinate 292,500 of NZ_AFUE01000006.1, forward strand.
CTTCAGCCGCATAGCGAATCAAGTCTGCTGTTCGGACTACCTCTCCGACTGCCGCTTTGATGCCCTTAGCAACTTCTTTTGCCAGAATTTCGCCAATCTTCTTCTGATCACGCTCCAAAATATCCGCAGCCTTATGCAAATAAGCCGCACGTTCAACGGCTGAAAGAGCGCGCCAAGCTGGCAAAGCCGCACGAGCGCTCGCCATCGCATCGTCTACTTCTACCTGTGTCATGGCAGGAACAGTTCCTAAAGTCTCATTGTTAATAGGAGATGAGATAGTAATTTCATTTTCAGAAACGCTCCACTCACCATTTATGTAGTTCTTATATTGCTTCACGTGTCCCCTCCAACATCTTATTAAGTATCATTTTACCAAATTTTCTGAAAATTTCAACCTAATTTTGTAAATTTAAAGAAAATTTTCACAAATTTCATGAATTATCTTCTTTTGCTCATATTAACCCTCTATATTTCTCTCTTTTTTATCAATTCTCACTTTCTACACTAGGTCCACTATGACGCTGAAGAAAACTAAAAAAAGACCAGGAAAATTTCCTGATCTTAATTTTCAGATTAATCGAAGTCAAGATATTCTTTTTCAAGTTCAAGAACTTCTTCCATCGTTGCACATTCAGTCAATGCGCGTTGTGCAAGTTCTTCCATCTTCTTCGTATCCAATTTCTTCATGAGGCTACGAGTCCGAAGAACTGAAGTTGCACTCATAGAGAACTCATCCAAGCCCATTCCGACAAGAAGCGGCACAGCTGTTTGGTCACCGGCCATTTCTCCACACATACCTGCCCATTTGCCTTCAGCGTGAGCTGCCTTGATAACGTTGTTGATCAAGCGAAGGATAGATGGGTTGTATGGTTGGTAGAGGTATGAAACTTGTTCGTTCATGCGGTCAGCTGCCATTGTGTATTGGATCAAGTCGTTAGTACCGATAGAGAAGAAGTCAACTTCTTTGGCAAATTGATCCGCCAACATTGCTGCCGCTGGAATTTCAATCATGATACCCACTTGGATATTGTCCGCTACAGCAACACCTTCCGCTTGCAATTTCTCTTTTTCTTCTTCGTAAACTGCTTTAGCCTTACGGAATTCTGTCAAGAGAGCAACCATCGGGAACATGATACGCAATTGTCCATGTACAGAAGCACGCAAGAGAGCGCGGATCTGTGTACGGAACATAGCGTCACCAGTTTCAGAGATAGAGATACGCAATGCACGGAAACCAAGGAATGGGTTCATTTCATGCGGCATATCGAAGTAAGGAAGTTCCTTATCTCCACCGATATCCATCGTACGGACAACCACTGGTTTTCCATTCATGCCTTCCAAGACAGCCTTGTAAGCTTCGTATTGCTCGTCTTCTGTTGGGAAGTCTTGTGAATCCATGTAAAGGAATTCTGTACGGTAAAGACCTACGGCTTCAGCACCATTTGCATTGACACCTTCAACGTCTTTTGGTGTACCGATATTAGCAGCGAGTTCAAAGTGTTTGCCATCGGCAGTCACTGTTTGAGCATCTTTCAAGAGAGCCCATTCAGCTTTTTGTTTAGCATAAGCCTCACCAGCTGCCTTGAATGCTGCTGCTTGCTCTTCAGTTGGGTTGATGATTACTTCACCAGTGATACCATTTGCTGCAATGATATCGCCATCTTTAACGAGTTCAGTGATATTATTTGTTCCCAATACCGCTGCGATTTCAAGCGTACGCGCCATGATCGCAGAGTGGCTTGTCCGTCCACCGATATTAGTTACAAAAGCTTTAACAAATTTCTTGTCTAATTGAGCTGTATCAGAAGGAGTCAAGTCATGTGCAATGACAACTGATTCTTCATTGATAGAAGCTGGATTTGGTAATTTCTTGCCCAAAAGGTTTGCCAAAACGCGCTTCGTTACGTCACGAATATCTGCCGCACGTTCTTGCATGTATGGATTGTCTTCCATACCTTCAAAAATAGCGATAAACATGTCTGTAACTTCTTTCAGACCAGCTTCCGCATTTACTTTCTTAGTACGGATCGTTTCTTTGATTTGACCAACCATTTCAGGGTCAGCGAGTACCATTAAGTGAGCGTCAAATACTTGAGCCGCTTCCTCACCAAGGCTATCTACTGCTTTCTCACGGATAACAGAAAGCTCGTTCTGTGAAGCTTCAAGAGCTGCATCCAAACGAGCCTCTTCTGCATTAGTATCATCGACTGAAACAGTCTCAAATGACAAATCCGGTTGAACTAATAGATATGCCTTAGCAACAGCAACACCATCAGACGCTGCAATTCCTTTAAGCATTTCTGTCATTTTCTTATGCCAATCCTTCTTTTTCCATTGTTTCTGAGATAGCAGCGATAGCATCATCCGCGTCTGCACCTTCAGCTGAGATTGTAACGTCAGCACCTTGGCCAACACCAAGACTCATAACACCCATGATTGATTTAAGGTTTACTGATTTACCTTTGTACTCAAGAGTGATATCTGAAGCAAATTTGCTAGCTGTTTGTACCAACAATGTTGCTGGACGCGCGTGAATACCTGTTTCTGCCACAATGTGGAAATCTTTAGAAGCCATAGTTAGACTCTCCTTTAAAATAATTCTTTTTGAGTTAAAGTGATAACCCTTACAAGTTGATATTATATCACTTTTTGAAATCTTTTTCAAGAATTTTATAGCCCGCTTACAAAATATTTCGTTAGAGTTTGAAAATGAATTCTGTTTTAATTATAGTAGATTCAATCATCAACTCCCTCTCTTTCCGAAATAGTTTCAAGGCTTTCTTCCTTATAATGAATTCTTCTTGGTCTAGCTTCGCTTAAAGTACAGTAAGCGCTGTTACTTCTTGTGGTTATTTCTCTTTGTTTCGATGTTTTATACACTATATATTGTATCTCTATAGTTGCTATAAGAAAATATCATACAATATTTAGTTCAAAACTGTTGACATCGAATTCGCTTTTAGATATACTAGTTTCAGATTAAAATTTAAGAAAATGAAAGTATAGAGGAATCATCTAATGGTAACTATTTACTCTAAAAACGATTGTGTTCAATGCAAGATGACCAAGCGTTTTCTTGATACCAACAATGTGGAATATCGCGAAATAAACCTTGATGAGCAACCAGAATACATCGACCATGTTAAAAGCCTCGGTTTCAATGCAGCGCCTGTTATTCAAACGCCAACTGAAGCATTCTCTGGTTTCCAGCCTGGTAAACTTAAAAAATTATCATAATCTCACCAGTATTTAGAGCTTTGTTGCCGCTCCTATCATTCGTAGGAGCCGTTTATTTTGTAAAAGCAAAAGACATTTTAGAAAAAGGAAAATTATGGGACTCAAACACTTAGAAGATGTGACTTACTTCCGTCTAAATAACGAAATCAACCGTCCAGTCAATGGGCAAATCATGCTTCACAAAGACAAAGAAGCCTTGGAAGCCTTCTTTAAAGAAAATGTTGAACCAAGCACGATGAAGTTTGCTTCTATTACTGAAAAAATTCAATACTTAATCGAAGAGAACTACCTGGAAAAAGAATTTATCCAACTCTATTCTCCTGAATATATTGAAGAGTTGTCTGCTTTTATCCATGCTCAAGATTTTAAGTTCAAATCTTTCATGGCAGCCTATAAATTCTACAACCAGTACGCACTGAAGACAAATGATGGTGAATACTATCTGGAAAGCATGGAAGATCGGGTGCTCTTTAATGCCCTCTACTTTGCCAACGGAGATGAAGCCATTGCCAAGGATATTGCAAATGAAATCATCCACCAGCGCTATCAACCGGCTACACCAAGCTTCCTCAACGCTGGCCGGGCTCGTCGTGGCGAATTGGTTTCCTGCTTCCTCATCCAAGTAACTGATGATATGAACTCAATCGGCCGCTCCATCAACTCTGCCCTGCAATTGTCTCGTATCGGAGGCGGGGTCGGTATTTCCCTTAGCAATCTGCGGGAAGCTGGAGCGCCTATCAAGGGTTATGAAGGAGCTGCATCTGGCGTTGTTCCTGTTATGAAACTGTTTGAAGATAGCTTCTCCTATTCTAACCAGCTGGGCCAACGTCAGGGAGCTGGAGTTGTTTACCTCAATGTCTTCCACCCAGATATCATCGCTTTCCTTTCTACCAAAAAAGAAAATGCTGACGAAAAAGTTCGGGTCAAAACCCTCTCACTCGGTGTTGTCATTCCAGATAAGTTCTACGAATTAGCGCGTAAAAATGAAGATATGTATCTCTTCAGCCCTTACTCAATCGAACGTGAATACGGTGTACCATTTGCCTATATCGATATCACAGAGAAATACGATGAGCTAGTTGCCAATCCTAAGATCACCAAGACTAAGATCAAGGCCCGTGATTTGGAAACAGAAATTTCTAAACTGCAACAAGAGTCTGGCTATCCTTATGTCGTGAATATCGATACAGCTAACCGTGCCAATCCAATCGACGGCAAAATTATCATGAGTAACCTTTGCTCAGAAATCCTGCAAGTTCAAGAGCCTAGCCTCTTGAATGATGCGCAAGAGTATATCCACTTGGGAACAGATGTGTCATGTAACTTAGGCTCTACCAACGTTGTCAACATGATGACTTCGCCTGACTTTGGCAAATCTATCCGGACTATGACACGTGCTTTGACCTTTGTTACAGACAGCTCACACATCACAGCTGTGCCTTCTATCGACAACGGTAACAGTCTGGCGCATACCTTTGGTCTGGGAGCTATGGGACTGCACAGCTATTTGGCTCAGCAGTTGATCGATTATGGATCAGCGGAAGCTGTCGAGTTCACCAGCATCTACTTTATGCTCATGAACTACTGGACCTTGGTTGAGTCTAACAATATCGCTCGCGAGCGTGGTGTGACCTTCCATAACTTTGAAAAATCTGACTATGCTAACGGCACTTACTTTGACAAATACCTGACGGGTGAATTTGTACCTAAGTCTGACCGTGTCAAAGAACTTTTCAAAGATATCTTTATCCCAACCGCTGCTGACTGGGCAGAGTTGCGCGACAAGGTCAAGGCTGACGGTCTCTACCATCAAAATCGCTTAGCCGTTGCACCAAATGGCTCTATCAGCTACATCAACGATGTTTCTGCTTCAATCCATCCAATTACTCAACGGATCGAAGAACGTCAAGAAAAGAAAATCGGTAAGATTTACTATCCTGCGGCAGGTTTGTCAACTGAGACCATTCCTTACTATACTTCTGCCTACGACATGGATATGCGCAAAGTGATCGATGTCTATGCAGCCGCAACTGAGCACGTGGACCAAGGACTTTCACTGACACTCTTCATGCGTAGTGATATTCCTAAAGGCCTCTACGAATGGAAAAAAGAAAGCAAGCAGACAACTCGCGACCTTTCTATCCTGCGTAACTACGCCTTCAACAAGGGAATCAAGTCCATCTACTACGTCCGCACCTTCACTGACGATGGCAGTGAAGTAGGCGCTAACCAATGTGAAAGCTGTGTGATTTGATTATTTATGGTTACCAAAAAACAACATTATTATCCAAGAAGCTTACTTAAACATTTTGCTGATAGCACAAGCAAGTTTTATGTTTATAATTGTGTCGCTAATCTAGAACAATATGTCCACTATGAAAGTATATGTTATAAAAAATATACCTACGAAGAAAAAATATCGGATGACCGCATTATTGTTGATAATATTCTTGAAAATAAGCTTAGTAGATTTGAAGGAGAGATTTCTGAAATAGTTGAACATATCGTATCATCAAGAAAACCATGTATCTTAAATCAAAACGAAATCGAAACAATCTGGAAATATATGTTTCTCCAAGAAATCAGAACTGACTCTGGCAGAGTAAGGTTGGTATCTAATTTTATTAATCATTTCTCAGAATCACGGGAGTTCCCAATTGAATTAGCTGAAATAAAGAACAATCTAGAAAATATAAATATTTTTAATAAAGTAATGAAAAAAGATAAAAATTTAGAGAGTTTTCTCAGTTTTTTTAAAAAGCCTAAACAAATGAATTTTCATATTTCTATTGGCAATGGCTTTCTAACTAGTGATAATCCAGTTGTTTCAACATTCGGACCTCCAAACATTCCAAATGGATTTCAAATCCTAATGCCTATTTCCCCATATCTGTGTTTTGAATTTCAAAATAATGAAATGAATTGCTCTGATAAATTATGGGTAAAAATGACAAATGAGAAATTACGCTATATCAATGAAGCTACTATTAATACTGCCAACTATTATGTAATATCAAATAAGCCATTTAATATTACACAACAGATGTATATTTATAATCGTTTTAAGAATATAAACTGGTTATATAACTCTCGTCACTTTAAAAATTAGTTCATAGGAGATTATCATGGAAACATACTATAAAGCCATAAACTGGAATGCTATCGAAGATGTCATCGACAAATCAACTTGGGAAAAGCTGACGGAGCAATTCTGGCTCGATACACGGATTCCCTTGTCTAATGACCTGGATGACTGGAGAAAATTGTCCAACAAGGAAAAAGACTTGGTCGGCAAAGTCTTCGGAGGATTGACCCTGCTGGATACTCTCCAGTCTGAATCTGGTGTAGATGCCCTACGTAAGGACGTCCGTACTGCCCACGAAGAAGCTGTCTTCAACAACATTCAATTTATGGAGTCTGTTCACGCCAAGTCTTACTCTTCTATCTTTTCGACCTTGAATACCAAGGCTGAAATCGAAGAAATCTTTGAATGGACTAACACAAACCCATACCTACAGAGAAAAGCTGAAATTATCAACGAAATCTACCTCAATGGTAGCCCCCTTGAAAAGAAGATTGCCAGCGTTTTCCTTGAAACCTTCCTCTTCTACTCTGGTTTCTTTACGCCCCTCTACTATCTCGGTAACAACAAACTAGCCAACGTTGCGGAAATCATCAAACTAATCATCCGTGATGAGTCTGTCCACGGAACTTACATTGGTTACAAATTCCAACTTGGTTTCAATGAATTGCCTGAAGAAGAGCAAGAGAAACTCAAAGAATGGATGTACGACCTGCTCTACACCCTCTACGAAAACGAAGAAGGCTATACGGAAAGCCTCTATGACGGTGTTGGTTGGACCGAAGAAGTCAAAACCTTCCTTCGTTACAATGCCAACAAGGCTCTCATGAACCTAGGACAAGATCCACTCTTCCCAGATTCAGCAGACGATGTCAACCCAATCGTCATGAACGGGATCTCAACAGGAACGTCCAACCACGACTTCTTCTCTCAAGTCGGAAATGGTTACCTTCTTGGTGAAGTTGAAGCCATGCAAGACGATGACTACAACTACGGTTTAACCAAATAATTTTCAGACACTAAAAACGACTAACTTGATGAGCAAGTTAGTCGTTTTTTATCAATTATCATCAGCTAGCGCTTTCGTCCTCAGCTACTTCACGATCCTCTTTCTTAGGATCTGGTGGCTCATAGGCACGGATAATCTGCGCCACTACTGGATGGCGAACCACATCCTTAGCTGAGAAATGCACAAAGTCAATCTGGGAGATGTTCTTTAATTTCTCCTGAGCATCAATGAGGCCGGACTTAACATTGCGAGGCAGGTCGATCTGACTGATATCTCCATTGACAATCATCTTAGACTGGAAGCCCAGACGTGTCAGGAACATCTTCATCTGCATGATGGTCGTATTTTGAGCCTCATCCAGAATCACAAAGGCATCATCCAGCGTCCGCCCCCGCATATAGGCTAAAGGTGCAATCTCAATGATTTCTCGCTCCATAAGGCGCGTCGTCTGATCCTTACCCAAAATCTGATACAAGGCATCATAGACCGGACGAAGATATGGATCCACCTTTTCCTTAAGGTCACCAGGCAGAAAGCCCAGACTCTCACCAGCTTCAACCGCTGGCCTTGTCAGAATGATTCGCTTGACCTGACCGCGTTTGAGAGCTGTCACAGCCAAGGTCACCGCCAGAAAAGTCTTCCCTGTTCCAGCTGGACCAATCCCAAAGACAATATCATGATTTTTAACACTGTCCACATAGATTTTCTGACCCAATGTCTTAACCCGAATTGGCTTGCCATAGCTGTCCTTGATAATCTCTTCTTCGTAAAGAGCTACAAACTTATCAATTTCATCATTTTTGACCATGGTAATGGCTGTCACCACATCGGGTGTACCGATGGTCATGCCACGATTGACCAAGACCAAGAGAGCCTGAATGACCTGACGCGCCTCCTCACAGGCAGTCTCCGTCCCCAAAATCTGCACAATCTCGGTTCGGGCATGAATGGTGACCTTCAATTCCTGCTCCATTAGGCGCAGATGGCGTTCATTAGAGCCAAAGAGATGAAAGGCATCATCTGGATGGCCCAGTTTCAATTCTACTGAATGTTCCTGCAAACAAAGAACCTCTCTATTTTAATTTATTGAATGAATTACATTTATTATATCAAAGCAAGCAGAAAATAACTATCCCTAGCCATTATCCACTTAATGAGCCTGATACTCTTCCCAAATCGCATCGAACTCGCCCAAGTTAAAGGAAAAATTTGCATGCTCTTCCAGAAAACGACTGACCTCATCAAAATCATCCGTATGCTTGGGAAAGGCAGTATCCTGAAAAGCCAAATCCGCCAAAATAGCTTTGGGCTTATTACTTTTGGGATTTCGCTCCGTCATTAGCCAGCTGTAAAAAGATTTTCTCATTTACACCAACTCCGTTCCAGTCGGATCCTGCTTGATTTTACCAGCTTTCATCAGCCCACCTAGAGCTTTTTTAAACTGACCTTTGGAAATGCCAAAAGTGGCCTTGATGTCGTCTGGTGAAGATTTATCGTTCAAAGTCATGAAGCCACCGTTGCTCTCCAGATAGGTCAGAATCATCTGGGCATCGTTTTCCAGCATTTCAAAGGAGCGAGGCTTGAGGGAGAGGTTAAGGGTGCGGTCTACTTCACGGAAGCCAATTACCCGTGCGTCCAAGACCTGCCCCAGACGTGGCTCTGCATAACGCTCGCTCGGGTGGATAAAGCCCAGCATATTATTCTCTGGCAAGTAGACAAAGGTGCCAGAAAGCTTGAGTCGATAAACGATGGCCGGCCAATTTTGGTTCTGCATATTATTGTAGGCAGGACGAGCCAAGCGCTGGAAGTCCTCCTGATAGGCCAGCTGTCCCCAGATGCGGTCTTTCTTATCCACATCCAGACGGATATAAAGGCGATCACCCTTCTTAGGCCAGAGTTCCTTGATTTCTGGCAAGATGTCAAGTGACACGACGATTTGCTTATCAGGCAGACCGGTATCGACAAAGACACCTAGATCCTTGCGAACCTCCGTCACTGTTCCCCAGCCAAACTGCTCCTGGGTTGCTGTGACCTCAAGAGTCGTCAGGCGAAGTTTCTGCTTCATATCGCTGTAGGCAAAGCCTTTAACAGATTGACCGAGCTCATGTTGCCCCTCTTCTTTAGAAAGGGCATAAGTTTGTCCATCCTTCTGGACAAAGTAAAAACGATCGTTTTCATCAGTGATAATCCCCACGATGAAGCTAGCAAGATTTGTGTTCATATAGTCCTACTTCTACCTTGCCTCTTCTAATCGCAAGGATTTTTATGTTAAAACAACTCAGTCAGCCAAGGCCAACTGAGTTTTGATTCTGCTAAAATATTAAACTTCTAGAAGTTCTTTTTCTTTAGTCGCTGTCATATCATCGATATGCTTCACTGCATCATCAGTGACTTTTTGGATATCCTTTTCAAGAACCTTCAATTCATCTTCAGTGATTTCTTTAGCCTTTTCCTGTTTCTTAGCTTCGTCCATCGCGTCGCGGCGGATGTTACGAATCGCAATCTTAGCATTTTCACCGACTTTTTTCACTTCTTTAGCCAATTCACGACGAGTTTCCTCTGTCAGAGCTGGAATGACCAAACGAATGACAGATCCGTCGCTAGATGGTGTGATACCTAAGTCAGAGGCATTGATCGCACGCTCGATATCCTTGATAGAAGACTTATCAAAAGGTGTCACCAAAAGAACACGCGCTTCTGGAATTGTGATAGAAGAGAGTTGGTTAAGCGGTGTCTCTACTCCATAGTATTCCACATGGATACGATCCAAAAGGCTAGCATTAGCGCGGCCTGCACGGATGCTACCAAATTCACGCGCCAAGCTTTGGTGCGAATGGGTCATTCTTTCTTTTGCTTTTTCTACAATTGCATTTGCCATTTTCTTTTCTCCTGATTTTTATAAATTATTTGAGACAGTTGTCCCGATTTGCTCGCCAAAGACCACTCGTTTGATATTGCCAGGTTCATTCATGTTAAAGACGACTAGGTCAATGTCATTGTCCATAGAAAGGGTAGAAGCAGTCGAGTCCATGATGCGTAAGCCTTTGTTAATAACGTCACGGTGGGTCAATTCATCAAACTTCACAGCTGTTTTATCCTTGTTTGGATCGGCATTGTAGACCCCGTCCACACCATTTTTAGCCATGAGGATAGCATCTGCCTCAATTTCTGCAGCCCGCAGAGCAGCTGTCGTGTCTGTTGAGAAATATGGTGAACCAATACCAGCACCGAAAATAACGATCCGACCTTTTTCCAAGTGACGAAGAGCACGTCCACGAATATAAGGCTCAGCTACCTGTTGCATGGCAATTGCTGTTTGAACTCGGGTGTCAACGCCCACTTGTTGCAGAGAATCTGCCATTACAAGTGCATTCATAACTGTCCCCAACATGCCAGTATAGTCCGCTTGAACGCGATCCATACCTGCTTCTGCTGCTGGCTCGCCTCGCCAAAGATTACCGCCACCAATAACCAAGGCAATTTGAATGCCCAGTTCATGGACTTCCTTGATTTCTTCAGCCATTTTTTGTACAGTAGCGATGTTGATCCCTACACCTTTTTCGCCAGCCAAAGCTTCTCCAGATAGTTTAATCAAAATACGCTTATATTTAGGTTCTACCATTTTTCCACTCCTTGTTTTATCTGTACTATTTTACCATAAATTCCACTTTTTACCTAGCCCTATTATTCAAAATATTAAATTAAAATACAAAAAGAAAACTTCACCAGATGACTCCAGTGAAGTTGTGATTTATTTATATTTTAAAGCACGTTTGAAGGTCTTCCAAGCTCCCAAATCATCCGTCTGCAGGACAAGGCTGGAGTAGATTCGCGCGATGAAAACTGTCATCATTACCGCAAAAGCAGCTGTAATTCCTAAAGAAATCCAAGCTTCCAAGCTGGTCGCATAACCATTGATAGCTCGGAAGGGCATGAAAAAGGTTGAGATGAAAGGAAGATAAGAACCAACCTTCAAAATCACATTGTCTCCTGCTGCCCCTAGCGAAGAAACCCCCATAAAGCCAACTAAAATCAGCATGATAACGGGCGAAAGGACTTTTCCTGTATCTTCTGCTCGCGCCACCATTGAACCAAGAAAGGCCGACAAGACAACATACATAAAGATACTAACTGCTACAAAGGCTAGGGTATTCAAAGACACAGCTTCTCCGATATACTGCTGAATGGCTGGATTGCTCTTCAAGACTTGGGATACAAGAGGAATGCTGTCCACAAAGAGAAAGGCTGCCAGTCCACCAAGCACATAAATACCCAGATGGCTAAGAATCACTGCAAAAATCCCAATCATACGGGCATAGAAATAATCGGTCGCCTTAATACTGGAGAAGATGACTTCCATGATTTTTGTGCCCTTTTCACTAGCCACATCTTGGGCAGTAACGCTAGCATAAGTAATCAGAATCATATAGAGCAGGAAGCCCAGTCCTATTGCAGCAAAGGTCTGAACCATCTTCTTGCTTTCTTTATTTTCATCGATTTTTTCTTCAAACTGGACTGTCCGCGCAAGAATCTGACTCTGCTCATCTGATAAATGGGCCTGAGCCAAGTTTAAAGCCTGCTGGACCTGAATAAGGGAATTGGACAAAGCCATTTTCGTTGCAGTATTCATACTGGTTTCTGCATAGTAGGTGGCAGAAAGTTGTCCGTCTTTTTCCTCAACCGTCAGATAGCCTGCGATTTTCTTATCTTTTACAGCCTGCTTGGCTGCTGCTTCATCTTTGTACTGAAAGCTCAGCTGATCTTCAGCTCTTAATACTTCTCGGACAGAATCAAGCTGGGTCAGCACTGCCACCTTTTTAGAGGAGGACATAGAGCTTCCCTGCAGATAGCCAATTCCCAAACTCAACCCAAGAAAGAGAAAAGGAGACAAGACCATAAAGACAAAACTCCAAGATTTGACATGACGCAGGTAGGTTTCTTTGATTACGATTAACATTTGTTTCATACTTCCACCCCTGATTCTAATTTGAAAATTTCATCAATTGTCGGTGCCTGCTGGTCGAAAGTTGCCACATAGCTTCCCTGAGTCAAGCGATCAAACAATTCAGGGCCAGCTGTTTCATCATCCAAAATCAATTTCCAGATGCCTTGCTTGGTCTGCGTCGCCTTGACAACATGGGACAGGGCTTCTAATTCAGCCTGTGACAAGTCACTTGAAACGAAAAGACGAGTCTTGCCATATTGGTTGCGGACTGCCTGAACATCCCCATTTAGGACTACTTGCCCGTCACGAATCATCAAGACGTCATCGCACAACTCTTCCACATTTGTCATGACATGGTCTGAGAAGATAATCGTCGCTCCGCGCTTTTTCTCTTCAATAATGACTTCTTTCAGGATTTCAGTATTGACAGGATCCAGACCGCTGAAGGGCTCATCTAAAATAATCAAGTCTGGCTCATGCAGAAGCGTGATAATCAGCTGAACCTTTTGCTGGTTCCCCTTAGACAAGCTCTTGATTTTGTCTGTTAATTTCCCCTTGACCTGAAGCTTTTCCATCCACTGGGGCAGTTTTTCTTTGACAACAGCTGTCGGCACACCCTTTAGATTTGCCAGATAGCGCACTTGCTCAAAGACCGTCAGCTTGGGCATCAGGCTTCTTTCCTCAGGCAGATAGCCAATCCTACTATAGGTCTCCTGCTCAATCGCCTGCCCTTCGAAACGAATCTCTCCACTATAGTCTAGGAAGCGTAAAATACTGTGAAAAATCGTTGTTTTCCCAGCACCGTTTTTCCCAATCAAACCAAGGATATGCCCCGGCTGGGCTTCAAAATCAATGCCGAACAAGACTTGCTTTTGCCCAAAACTTTTTTCTAGTTTTTCTACATGAAGCATATGAAACCTCCTATTATGATACTAAGATTATTATACTAGTTTGAAAGCAGTTTGTCATCCTTTGGTCCTAGTGTACAAAAAATTTCTCCTCTATTTTTCATAAGTAAAATATGAAACTCACTCCAACTAATACCACAAAAAAATGAGGCTCGAAAACCTCATTGTTTAATGTATTTTATTCATCGCTCTTTATTGACCACCCAGTTTAGGAGCTTGGTCAGAAGAGTCCAGAGAACAAAGCTAATGATGATAATATAAAGCCAAGCATTTTTATCATCTGACAAAGGCAGGGGTACATTCATACCGAAGAAGCCGGTGATGACTGCTAGAACTGCTAGAAGGACCGAGATAATGGTCAAGACAGTCAAATTATCATTCAGATTGTTGTTCAGGATGTTATTGTAGGAGCCCGAAAGCTGGCTAAGAACCTGAGCAATCAAATCCGTCATTGAAACTAGCTGACGTGCCTCAATCATGGCATCTTCAAACTGCTCGGTTTCTAGTTCATCAAAGCTACGATAAACAGCATGGCTCTTGATGTGCCCCAGAAGAATAGTATTTTGCTTGGATGCCGCCACCAGATAGACCATAGAAGTTTCCAAGTCGGAGAGGGCAAACAAGTGCTTTTTAGTAGTTTTTTGACGCAAAAGTCTGTTAAGCTCATCCTTGCGCTTATCCATCTGCTCAATGACCGGATAGTAGGAATTGGAGATCAACTCCAGACTAGCAAAAAGAAACTTATAGACCGACACAGGCTCATGATGCTCCGTGTAGGCCTTCATGATATCGACCACATAGGCATTGTCTTGATTGCTGATGGTGATGAGGCGATCCTGCTGCACCACGAAAGTCATCGGAATGGTCTCATAGTAGTCCTTTTCTGTCGCCAAATTCAGCACATTATAGATGAAAAGAACCGTTCCATTCTCGCGATTGTAGTCCATGTGAGCCCGCTCGTTTTTATCCAGCGCATATTCGATGGTTTCAAGGTCGATATTATAATCCTGATAAATCTGCCCATTCTTTTTAACATCATCTGAGTCAATGTTGATCCAGACAGATTGATCTTTTAGTTTTCTTTCCAGAAACATAGAACTCCTTTCTGGGATCTAGAATGATTCTCTAATAGCTCACGCCTAACGTCCACACTTATCCTCATAGTCAAAGCTCCCATATCCTGACAATAAAGCAAGCAAGTCAATATCATCTTTTAAATATAGCTTGTAAAGAAGTTAGCTAAATCAAGTCACTAGCTACGACACGAAGATGCGGAAACGGTCTTTTTTCACCGATAAGTTAGTGAGGCAGCTAGCTAGTCCGCCAAATAGCGGCTAGCGTCCACCAATTAGGAACTTTAGTTCCAATTGGTGGTACTGAATCACATCTTCTCTTCTAACTCTACATCTGGATATTTATCCGCAAACCAGCGGAGGGCAAAGTCATTTTCAAAGAGGAAGACTGGTTGGTCGAAACGGTCCTTGGCCAAGATATTGCGGCTTGAGGACATCCGTTCATCCAAGTCCTCTGGTTTGATCCAACGAACTGTCTTTTTCCCCATTGGGCTCATGACCACTTCTGCATTGTACTCGCCTTCCATACGGTGCTTAAAGACTTCAAACTGGAGTTGACCTACGGCGCCCAGCATGTACTCGCCTGTTTGGTAGTTCTTATAAAGCTGAATGGCTCCTTCTTGCACCAATTGCTCAATTCCCTTGTGGAAGGATTTTTGTTTCATGACGTTCTTAGCAGAAACTTTCATAAAAATTTCAGGTGTAAAGGTTGGCAACGGTTCAAATTCAAACTTATTTTTTCCAACTGTCAAGGTATCTCCAACTTGATAAGTACCGGTATCGTAAACTCCGATAATATCTCCTGCTACGGCATTGGTGACATTCTCACGACTTTCAGCCATAAACTGAGTGACATTCGACAGTTTGGCAGTCTTACCAGTACGAGGTAGGTTGACACTCATACCGCGCTCAAATTCACCCGATACGATACGGACAAAGGCAATACGGTCACGGTGACGAGGGTCCATGTTGGCTTGGATTTTAAAGACGAATCCTGAGAAATCCTTGTCATAAGGATCCACAATTTCTCCGTCTGTTTTCTTGTGGCCATGTGGCTCTGGCGCAAACTTGAGGAAGGTTTCGAGGAAGGTCTGTACCCCAAAGTTGGTCAGGGCTGAACCGAAGAAGACTGGAGTTAGCTCACCAGCTAAAATAGCTTCCTCTGAGAACTCATTTCCTGCTTCCTTCAGGAGCTCAATGTCATCCTTAACTTGCTCATAGAAAGGATTGCTGGCAAAAAGTTTGTCCCCTTCTTCTAGACTGGCAAAACGTTCATCCCCTTTGTAGAGTTCCAAGCGTTGGTTATAAAGGTCATACAAGCCCTCAAAGGCTTTCCCCATCCCGATTGGCCAGTTCATCGGATAGCTAGCAATCCCCAAGACTTCTTCCAATTCTTGCAAGAGGTCCAGTGGCTCGCGACCGTCACGGTCTAGCTTGTTCATAAAGGTAAAGACAGGGATTCCACGGTGTTTCACAACCTCAAACAATTTCTTGGTTTGGGCCTCAATACCCTTGGCAGAGTCCACGACCATGACCGCAGCATCCACCGCCATCAAGGTCCGATAGGTATCTTCTGAGAAGTCCTCGTGTCCTGGTGTGTCTAGGATATTGACGCGTTTGCCGTCGTAGTCAAACTGCATAACAGATGAGGTTACCGAAATCCCACGTTGTTTCTCGATATCCATCCAGTCAGACTTGGCAAAAGTTCCTGTTTTCTTACCTTTTACAGTACCAGCTTCACGAATTTCTCCCCCAAAGTAGAGCAACTGCTCAGTGATGGTTGTTTTCCCCGCGTCCGGGTGGGAAATAATGGCAAAGGTACGGCGTTTCTTGATTTCTTCTTGTAAAGTCATTTTCTTCTCTTTCTTTCATTTTAGGATAATGGTGAATGTTAGTATTTTTTATATTTTACATTGGAATATTCTAATCCTTTCAACCTACCTATTATAGCGGATTTAGCGCTTTTTTTCAATTATATAAGAAAGATAAAAACCGCCCTTGCCAGCGATTCTATTCTTTATATTTGGCTAACTTATCTTAAAATCTGACAATGACACTGCTAAAGAGGAAAACTGCAATGATTAATATTAAAATCAGATTTAAGAAAACTCCTGCCAACTAAACTTGACAGGAGTTATAAAATGCAATATTAAACAATTTCTAGCTGTTTTTTCCAGCGTTTCTTAAATATTTCATCAAAAAGAAGCAAGGTAGCGGACAAAATAATCGACACAGCTAAATATTTTACTAAAAGATTGTGCTGGCTGATAAAAGGCGGGCTTTTTAGCAGACCGTAATTCCCACCCGTCACTTGATTAACACCGACAAGAAAGGCATCAAGCACAAAAGTATAGAGGACAATCGTATATTTCTTGAGCTGGGTCTTATCGTAGTGATTCATCAGATAAATCAAGGAATTTACCAAGAGCGCATAGTGACCAATCAGGAAAGAAAAACTGGTAATGTGCGGGAAATCATAAGGATCAAAGACTGGATAACCAAGGGCAAAGACTGCTCCGCTGGCTCCTAGAAGAGCAAAATACTGCTTGCTGGGCCATTTATCTGGCAGAAAGACCACCGCAAACATGGCCAAACGGCAATGGTACAAAGGCAGACTATTTGCAAGAGGAAGCTGAAAACCCACATACCAGCTATAAAGAACTGCCAGTTGGCACAATTGAAGAATTTTCATGCTTTTGATAAAGCTAGGATTCTTATGGTATTTTATCGATGCGTAGACAGACAGCAAAAGCAGTGCCATCATCAAAGAGTAGGCCAAAGCTGATACAAAGGGTGGTTCAGTTTGGTTGGTAGTCAAAAAATGATGCATCCTGTTTCCTTTCTACTTTTAAAATCTGTAAGTTCAAACTCCCAGTCAGATTGAAAATCTAGGCAGAATTTTCCTAGTTGCTAGAGAAATCAGCTTCTCTTCCAATCCTTATTGGGTCAATCGCTCTGCCTGTCTTTCCTTCATTTCTTTGAACAAGTAAGAAAATAGAAGTAGGGCAGTCGCTAAGACCACTGACACGATCATATAGTTCCCAAGCATACCATGATCTCCTACCAGAGGTGGCTCCTTTAAGAAACCGTAGTTTCCTCCGAATGCAATATTTCCAAGCAGGATGAGGAAATCTAATCCAAAGGTAATTTCTACAATACGGCGATAGGACAAATTAAGTCTATCATAATGCTTCATCAGGTAAATAATCGAATTGCCTAACAGAGCCAAATGACCGATGAAAAATGAAAATAGCGTGATATGTGGAAATGGATAGGGATCCAAAATCGGATAGACAATGGCGCAAATCGGTCCAAATACTCCCAATAAGGCGAAATATTGTTTATAAGCTACAGCTACTTTATCTGGCAGTAGCAAGACAGCAAACATCGCCACTCGACAATGGTACAAAGGGAGACTCTCCGATAAAGGCTCCTGAATAGCCAAGTACCAGCCATACAAAGAGACTAATTGTACGATTTGGGCAACTTTAAAAAAGGTCTGTACTTTCTTTTGCTCAAAAAAACGACTAGCAACATAGATGACGGACACTAGGCTCATCATGAGCAGAATATAAGCAAAAGGCGTCATCACAGGCGGTTCTGTTTTGTGACTAGTAAAAAAATCTAGTAAATTCATCTTTCAAATTTTCATCCTAATAAATAATTTTTAAGGACACTGGGCTTGTTCTTCCTAGCAAAGTCCTTAATTCCTTTTCAAAAAGTTTTCAACTTCCTAGAGTAATAGCTTCTGGCCATTACAACTCTGGACAGATTGAGCTAGATTATCTGGTCTACTGGATATAAGCATCTAGTCAGCATCAACTTCAATCTAGTCTATATATTGTTCTTGCTGATTCTGATAAATATCCCAGAGAAGCTGCAGCTGCTCTTTTGTTATCCTTTTCTCGGATAGAAGAGGCAAATCCTGTGGGGCAAAGAAACTCAGCTCGGCAATTTCTAAATTGGGCTGAAAATCTCCCTCTTTCAGCTGACACTCAAACACGAGCTTGACATACTGCTTACTTTGTGGCTGAAATTTATTGCTATCAAAGACAGCCAGCAAGCGTACTACGCTAGCTTGAAATCCCGTTTCTTCCTGAATTTCTTTTACTATATTTTCTTTAGGAGATAAGCCTACTTCGCAGAAACCACCCGGCAGAGCCCATGTCTCCTCTTGCTGTCCTCGTACTAGACAAATCTTGCCCTGCTGAACGATAAAAGCTCGGACATCGACCAAAGGAGTCGCATAAAAATCTGTCGGCCGGAGCAAGTCAGACAGCTCATCCGGTTCCAGATGGCTGGTCTCGCTGAGCAACTGATTCAGATTGTCTCTGATATCCGCATAGCGTTCTCGATCAAAGTCACTGGCAGCAAAAGACAAGCCTGTATCCGTTATAGCTAACAGTCGTTGCAAAATTAAAGCTGTATCACTTGTCCCCATGCTCCAAGACCTCCACTAGTTTATCCAACTTCATCGAATTACTACCCTTGAGCAAGATTTGGTCGGAGGATTGCAACCAAGTCTTAACGGTCTTGGTCAAATCTTCAAACTGATCTTTGTCAGCATTTTTAACAAAATAATGCACCCGATTTGGTGGGTAGATTTCCCGAGCATAGACATAGAGGGCTTCCATGTCCTCTCCATAGAGGAATAGATCAGTGATAACCTCTGGATTGAGGCTGGTAATCATAGCTCCGTGCATTAGCTTGGAGTCTGCACCCAGCTCTTTCATATCAGCTAAGACTGCAGCCTTACGGCCACCCTGACTAGCTGGAATCGCTGAGAAGGTTTCAAGAATCAAGCGCATAGCTGTTGGATTGGCATTGTAAACATCAGACAGGATATCGGCCCCATTTGCCGCCTTCTTCCACTCGGTTCGATTGCGGGTCAATTCCAGCTGGGCAAAAGCCTGACGGATCGCCGACTCACTGACACCCTCTTGCAAGGCCACGTAAGAGGCGATCATGGCGTTGGTCGCATTGTATTTGCCAGTCACGGGCAAGTCAATCGCCTGCTCAAGAAAATTCGCTTCAAAGGTCAAGCTGTCCTTGCGCTCTTCTAGACGAGTCAGACAAATATCTGCATCGGGACCAAAGCGAACCACTTTTTGCTGGTCTGGCAGAAAATCATTGACAATCTTGTCAGCTGGGACCAAGAGTAAGCCACCTTTCTTCATGCCATCCGCAATTTGCATCTTGCCTTTAGCAATCTCCGTACGGCTTCCGAAAAATTCTAAGTGAGCTTCGCCAACCAAGGTCACAATACCCGTTTTAGGCTTGGCAATTTCAGATAGAAGATGGATATCTCCTAAGTGGTCTTGCCCCATTTCCAAAACTAGCTTTTCTGTGTCATCTGGCATGTGGAGCACTGTGTAGGGCAGGCCGATTTCATTATTATAGTTACCTTGGGTCTTATAGGTTTTGTAGCTAGTAGCCAGCAGCTGAGCCAGCATATCCTTGGTTGTAGTCTTCCCATTGGAGCCTGTCACAGCGAGCACATCTACGCCTGTCTTTTCCAGATAGTATTGAGCCAAAGCTTGAAAGGCCGCTAGCACATCATCGACCAAGACATAAGGTCCTTCTGCTACTGGACGTTCAGACAAGGTAGCCGTAGCTCCCTGATCAAAAGCCGTCGCGATAAAGTCATGGCCGTCACGCGCGCCCTTGAGCGGGATAAAAAGATCCCCCGCCTCAATCAAACGGCTGTCAAATTCAGCATTTCTAAAAGTCACATTTTCAAACTGACTGACATCATTTTTCGCAGCCAAGACTTCTGCTATTTCATATAAATCTAATTTCATGTTTTTAACTCATTTTTCCGCTTTTTCCCAAAAAAGAAGGGATTGAGGCCAGACTAAATATTCAGTCTGTCATCTCAGTCCCTCTATTATATCATATTTATAAAAGATGCGCTTCTCGCTGAGCAAAGGCCTCTTCAGCTAGATTTACCAATTTCTCAATCAAATCAGAATAAGGCAGTCCCATATTTTCCCAAAGCAAGGGATACATAGACCATTGAGTAAAGCCAGGCATGGTGTTGAGCTCATTGAGGAAAATGTCCCCCTCTTCGGTGTAGAAGAAATCACAGCGAGCCAATCCCTGTCCGCCCAAGGCACGAAAGGCTGTCTCAGCATTCGTACGCATGACTGAAATAACCCCATCTGAGATTTTTACAGGGATATCCATGGTAATCTTGTTGTCAATATACTTGGCTTCATAATCGTAGAAAGCCACATCTTTGACCACTTCGCCTGGCAAGGTACTCTTAACGTCATAATTTCCTAAGAGACCAACCTCAATCTCACGCGCATTGACTCCCTGCTCGATCAAGACACGGCTGTCATACTTGAAGGCCAAATCCAATGCTGCCCGCAGCTCCTCTTGATTCTCAGACTTGGAAATACCGACACTAGAGCCCATATTAGACGGTTTAGTAAAAATCGGATACGTCAATTTTTCTTCGATTTCGGCAATTTTTTCTTCCAGATTTTCACCCTCAATCACCGCTACATAAGGTACCTGTGGGATTCCAGCAGACTCCAGAATGCGTTTGGTGGTAATTTTGTCCATGGCAACACTGGAAGACAAGATATTGCAGCCCACATAAGGAAGGCGCAGCACTTCAAGGAAACCTTGAATCGAGCCATCCTCGCCCATCGGTCCATGAAGAACAGGAAAGACAACTGCATTTTCCTCATAAATATCACTCGGTTTGACTTGCTGCGAAACATCAACCGTTGCATTGGTCATGAGCTTTTCATCTGCAGCTGGTTTTTCTGTAAATTCCTGTGTCTTGATAAAATCGCCTGCTTTTGTGATGAAATAAGTCTTGACAGAAAATTTGTCATAGTTGACAGCTCGCATGACACTCTCAGCCGACAAGACTGAAACTTCTCGCTCCGCACTGCGGCCACCGTATATTAAAATCAAGGTTTGTTTGACCATTATCTTATCCTAACATTTCTAGCTATAAGTTCATTTTGGGTTGCCCCATCTTCTTTTCAGACTGTTTCAGTATACCATATTTCCTGGCATTTTTGAATAGAAAAAAGACTTCCAAAGCTGTTTTTCAGCAGGAAATCTTTCTTTCGTCTTACAATTCTGTCCGATTTTCAATAGCTCGGAGCAAGGTCACTTCGTCTGCATATTCGATATCAGCGCCGACAGCCAATCCGCGGGCCAGTCGAGTCACCTTGATACCTGCAGGCTTGAGGACCCGCGAAATATACATAGAAGTCGCTTCTCCGTCAGCCGTTGCATTAGTAGCCACAATCACTTCCATCACTTGGCTGTCCATCAAGCGAGTCAAGAGACTCTTGAGGTTGATATCATCTGGTCCTACACCGTTCATAGGGGAAATGAGACCGTGGAGGACATGATAAAGGCCGTGGTATTCTTGGATATTTTCCATGGCAGACACATCGCGGCTATCCTCAACGATGAGGATCACAGTCTGATCGCGCGTTTGATCCGTGCAAATCGCACAGGGATCATCATCCGTCAGGTTGCCACAGATGGAGCAATAAGTCAGCTCGCGCTTGGCAGCTAGTAGATTTTTGGCAAACTCATTGACATCATCGTCACTCATCCCGATGGTATAAAAGGCCAGACGAGTAGCTGTCTTGATGCCGATGCCCGGCAGCTTGGAAAAGCTATCAATCAATTTAGCGATAGGGGTTGGATAAAGCATAATAATAGTTGAGCAGTAAAATCTTGATCCGATTCTACTGCTTTTCCTTTCTAATTCATAGGGTGCTGTTGGTTATAAAGGTTGATAATATCACGGGTGATACTGTGGCTGACCGTTGAGGAAAGGTCAGTATTGTGCGGAAATACCACGGCTACAGCTATTTTAGGATTATCGCTTGGTGCATAGGATACAACATTGGTGTTGATAGCAGATGTACCACCGTTGACAAAGGTTTCAGCAGTACCTGTTTTGGCGCTGATAGAAACCATAGCGCCCTGCGCAATCGTCCGTCCAGTTGTAAAGCCACTCCATCCATTAACCACCTGATAGAAACCTTGTTTTATCAGAGCCATATTTTCCTCAGAAATATTGACCTGATTTAGTTCTTTTGTTTCCTTTTTCTCAATCAAGTCTCCCAGTCCACCTTGGTCATTGTTGGCGTAAATGCCTTCAACCAGATGCGGAGCTACCCGTTTGCCGTTATTGGCTACCGTCGACGCATATTGAGCCAACTGAAGTGGTGTGTAGTTATCAAACTGACCAAAAGCATCCGTAATATAATTGCTGACTGTGAAGTTTTTGGGAATATAGCCTGTAGATTCTGTCGGTAAATCAATTCCTGTCTCAGTCCCTAGACCATATTCTGCAAAAGTCGAACGGAGTTTTTTCATCGAAGCATCGACATTGTTAGTTCCTAAAGCCATATTTGGGCTATATGGAGTCCCCAGCATATTTAGGGCCACCTGAACCATATAGGTATTAGACGAATATTCCAGAGCCTCCACCGCCGTAATAGAACGTGAACCATAGGCCGTAAACCAAGAATTGATGGGAGCAGAGCCTGCGAAAAGAATCGGTTGATCGACCAAGGATTGATTCCCAGAAATAGCTCCGTACTGCCAACCAGCGGTTAAGGTAGCCGCCTTGACGACAGAACCTGGAACGAAAACATTTGTAATGGTACCCAGCGCATCCGCTGAGATATCGCCTGTTTCCAGATCGTGCTTGACACCAGCCAGGGCCAAGATTGACCCCGTATTGGGATCCATAGCCACGGCATAGACACCTTCTGAATAGGTGGCGTTGCCCTTGGCTAGCTCCATATTAAAGGCATTTCTAAGAATATCCTCAACACCCTGCTGGAAGGTCAGATCTACGGTTAGCTTCAGGTTGTTCCCTTTGCTTCCCTCAGAAATAGTCTCAACGCTCTCCATGTTGCCATTTTTGTCCAGCCGAATTTCTTTCTCTGCTCGTTTTCCTTGTAAAACAGACTCATACTCTTTTTCCAGATAAGAAATTCCCACTCGGTCATTCAGAGAATAGCCCTTCTTGACATAGTCATCCGCTTCCTCAGCTGGCAGACCTGTTTTTTCGGTTGAAATTTGACCAACAATTGAAGCCAACGATGTTTCCAAAACTTTCCGGTTCCAGCTGGTTGAAATACTAATACCCGGAAGCTCTTTGCCGATGGACGCAATCGTAGCGACCTGCTCCGTCGTCAAATCATCTGTCTGAATCGTCCCTGTTGAAAAGTTTGGCACAGCATTCATCTGGCTGAATAGAGCGATAATCCTCTTTTCCTCATCTGTATAGCCTAGCTGGCTTGGATCAATACTCTCCGCCGCTGCCTTATAGATCTTGGCTTCAGGCAAACGATTTCCATCTGTATCAAATTTTTCTTCCTTGGGTAATTTTTCAACCACTTCTCGGTAAACTTTATTATCCGCCAGATAATAGTCAACTTCTTGGCGCTCGGTCACCTTTAGGTCAGACACGGACACATACTGCAGTAACTTTTGTGCTGTTTCACGGATTTCTTCTGCTGTCAGTTTATTATCTCGCGTAAAGGTCACCACTTGCTTGGTTGTGTTCTCCACCAGGGGCTTGCCTGAAGCTTCATAGATCTGCCCACGAACCGAACTCGATTTTATCTTTGTTTTACTTGCTTTAGCTAATTTATCTGTATAAAATTCTTGATTGACGACCTGCATGTAGCCCAGACGAGCGATCAGCACCAAAAATAAGGCTCCGACAATTCCAAATAGAAGGTAGAGTCGGCCTGTGATAGAATGGCTATCAAATTTCCTCTTAGACATTTCTTCTCTCATTCTCGTAAAAATCTATCTTTTATTTTACCACATTTCCCCAGCAATGAAGCATGGAAATCTAAAAGGATCGAAAAAGAATTTTTCTCCAATAATGAGAAAATCTATAATTTCTGTAGTGGGTAAAACCACTGTAGGAATTATGGATCTAAAATTATAAACGCCTTAGATCTTACCTACTCAAACGCAACGCTTTTAGCTTTCGGAACTTTGACAACTTTAAAACTAGAATTCTCGTCGCTTTGAATATCAAAAAGGAGAGAACAAATTTGGTCCTCTCCAGGTTGTAACTTTTCAACAACCCACTACAGTTGACAAACATACTAAGATTAGTAGTGAAGAAATCTCCGACGGAAGAGAGTACTCACTACTTTTTCTTTATGTTAAAGTAGTGGTGTCTTGTAAAGTCGTAGGGCTCTATGGCGCTAGACGTCGCTTGACAAATTGGCAAGACACCTTGTTTTAGGTGGAGTTTGATCAAAGTATGTGGGACGCTAAACGTCGCGTATTGAAAATAAAATCACTAAAACATGGAATTATTCAAGACAAAAGAGGTAATGTCATGCGTGCAGTATTTGGAATGGATGTAAGTAAAACAAGTTCTGAGGTGGCAATTTTAGTCAACGGTGAGAAGGTTCATGGCTACACCATACTCAATGATGCCATTGGATTCAATCGCCTGTTGGGGGACTTGAAAACTGTTCATAACCCTGAGATTATATTTGAGGCCACAGGCGTCTATTCTCGGCGTCTTCAGGCCTTTCTTGAGGAATCTGGTTACGCTTATATACGGCTAGCAATTGGACAGTCTGCGAGTTCGTAAAACAGATAAAATTGACGCTGAAAAGTTGGCTAAATCTCAGCTTGTGCACAATCGTAAACCAACTTACGTGCAGGAAGAAGTTTATCAACACCTGCGTGATTTAAGCCGTTTCTATCAAAATATGACTGAAGATCTTGTTCGAGCTAAAAACCGTCTGCACAAGGTCCTACAAGTCACCTTTCCTGAATTGGAAAATCTCTTATCCACACCAACTGGAGAGCAATATTGGAACTTAGTGATAGCTTTTCCATGTAAAGAGTTTGTATTAAGCCTATCTCAAAGTGACTTGTATGAGATTATCCGTCAATCTACCTCCAAACGCATCTCTGAAAAGCGTATTGCTTACCTGACTGATAAACTGATAAAACTCGCTAAACAATCTTTTTGTGCGGTCAAGAAAACCTCTTCAATGCTTGAAGAGGTTCGCTACTATGATCAAGAATTGCTTCGTCTTTCTGAACGCAGACAAGTTGTCTTAAACGATATGGTAGCTCTAGCTCAGCCTTTACCAGAGTATGACATCTTACGGTCAATTCCTGGCATCGCAGAAACCACAACGACATCTATCATTGGCGAATTGGGAGATATTCGTCGCTTTCAGTCTACCAATCAAATCAACGCTTTTATTGGCATTGACCTGAGACACTATGAATCTGGGAACTTTCTCGCTAAGGAACACATCACTAAACGAGGTAATCCCTATGCCAGAAAAATCTTGTTCAAGTGCATTCACAACATCGCTTCAGCTAGTCATACCAATCCCTGCCATATCGCTGACTTTTATGAGAAACGAAAAAGACAATCAACAATAGCTTCAACTAAGCCACTTACGATTGCCTCTATACATCGTCTCATTCGAACAATGTATTACCTCATTACGCATAACAAACTTTACGATTATTCTTTGACCCAAAATCGATAAGGCTGTCTATGCCGTATTATGGTAACACCTTGTTTCAAAAATACCAGATGAGGTGTTTTTTAGCATGCCCTTTTATGGATCAAAAAGTGTTAAAAATAAGACAGTAACCTCAGAATAGCTACTGTCTTATCTCTTTTTTTATTTAAAGCCTTGATAGACTTGACAAATGGTAGAAAAGAGCCGAAAAACCCCAGATAGCCTTGAGCCATCCGGGGTTCTTATTTTCATCGCTAAAATGATATCAACAAAATTTCATTGTAGCCGATTTTTGGAACTTAGTCTTCTAAATCCATTTCAGAAGCTGCTGATCTCTTCTTCTTACCAAGAAGAGAGGCAGTTACCAAGGCAGCTACTCCTAATCCAAGACCAGCAAATTGGTTACTTGCAGTTCCTGTATTTGGTAAAGCCTTAGCGTTTGGAGTAACTTTGACTTGTCCTGGTTGTGCAGGCTGTGGCTTAGGTGCTTGAGAGTGATTTGTAGCACTTGAGATTGAAGCACTGTCGGACAAGCTAGCTGAGGTACTTGCGCTGTCACTCATGCTTGTGCTTGTTGAGACTGACTCACTTGCACTTACAGATTCAAGGTAGCTAGGAAGGTTAAACTCTGGCTTAGATTCGCTTGTTGGCTCACCCTTACTATAGCTGAATGAGTTAGATTGTTGTAACGCACTTGTACTCAAACTGTTTGAAACGCTATTGCTAAGTGATGTAGATGTACTTACGCTGTTACTCAAGCTTACTGAAGTACTTGTTGAAACTGAAGTACTACTTGAGTTGTTGCTTACTGATTCAGATGCACTGATTGAAGCAGACACGCTGTTGCTCATGCTTGTGCTTGCTGATTCAGATGCACTGATTGAAGTAGACACGCTGTTGCTCATGCTTGTGCTTGCTGATACTGAAGCACTGATTGAGGCTGACACGCTATTGCTCATGCTTGTGCTTGCTGAGATAGATGCACTGATTGAGGCTGACACGCTGTTACTCATGCTTGTGCTTGCTGATTGGCTAGCTGATACAGATGCTGAAGTACTTTGACTTGCAGATACTGACGCACTAGCTGATTGGCTTGCACTGATTGAGGCTGACACGCTGTTACTCAAGCTTGTGCTTGCTGATACTGAAGCACTGATTGAGGCTGACACGCTGTTACTCATGCTTGTGCTTGCTGATACTGAAGCACTGATTGAAGCAGACACGCTGTTGCTCATGCTTGTGCTTACTGATTCAGATGCACTAATTGAAGCAGACACGCTATTGCTCATGCTTGTGCTTGCTGATTCAGATGCACTGATTGAAGCAGACACGCTGTTGCTCATGCTTGTGCTTGCTGATTGGCTTGCACTGATTGAGGCTGACACGCTGTTACTCATGCTTGTGCTTGCTGATACTGAAGCACTGATTGAGGCTGACACGCTATTGCTCATGCTTGTGCTTGCTGATTCAGATGCACTGATTGAAGCAGACACGCTGTTGCTCATGCTTGTGCTTGCTGATACTGAAGCACTGATTGAGGCTGACACGCTATTGCTCATGCTTGTGCTTGCTGAGATAGATGCACTGATTGAGGCTGACACGCTGTTACTCATGCTTGTGCTTGCTGATGCTGAAGCACTGATTGAAGCAGACACGCTGTTGCTCATGCTTGTGCTTGCTGATACTGAGGCACTGATTGACGCTGATACGCTGTTACTCATGCTTGTGCTTGCTGATTGGCTAGCTGATACAGATGCTGAAGTACTTTGACTTGCAGATACTGACGCGCTTGCTGATTGGCTTGCACTGATTGAGGCAGACACGCTGTTGCTCAAGCTTGTGCTTGCTGATTCAGATGCACTGATTGATGCTGACACGCTGTTACTCATGCTTGTGCTTGCTGATGCTGAAGCACTGATTGACGCTGATACGCTGTTACTCATGCTTGTGCTTGCTGATGCTGAAGCACTGATTGAAGCAGACACGCTGTTGCTCATACTTGTGCTTGCTGATACTGAGGCACTGATTGACGCTGATACGCTGTTGCTCATGCTTGTGCTTACTGATTGGCTAGCACTGATTGACGCTGACACGCTGTTGCTCATGCTTGTGCTTGCTGATTCAGATGCTGAAGTACTTTGACTTGCAGATACTGACGCGCTTGCTGATTGGCTTGCACTGATTGAGGCAGACACGCTGTTACTCATGCTTGTGCTTGCCGATTCAGATGCACTAATTGAAGCAGACACGCTGTTGCTCATGCTTGTGCTTGCTGATTCAGATGCACTGATTGAGGCAGACACGCTGTTACTCATGCTTGTGCTTGCTGATACTGAAGCACTGATTGAAGCAGACACGCTGTTGCTCATGCTTGTGCTTGCTGATACTGAAGCACTGATTGAAGCAGACACGCTGTTGCTCATGCTTGTGCTTGCTGATTCAGATGCACTGATTGAGGCAGACACGCTGTTACTCATGCTTGTGCTTGCTGATACTGAAGCACTGATTGAAGCAGACACGCTGTTGCTCATGCTTGTGCTTGCTGATACTGAGGCACTGATTGACGCTGATAGGCTATTGCTCATGCTTGTGCTTACTGATTCAGATGCACTAATTGAAGCAGACACGCTGTTGCTCATGCTTGTGCTTACTGATTCAGATGCACTGATTGAAGCGGATACGCTATTGCTCATGCTTGTGCTTGCTGATACTGAAGCACTGATTGAAGCGGACACGCTATTGCTCATGCTTGTGCTTGCTGATTCAGATGCACTGATTGAGGCAGACACGCTGTTGCTCATGCTTGTGCTTGCTGATACTGAAGCACTGATTGAAGCGGATAGGCTATTGCTCATGCTTGTGCTTACTGATTCAGATGCACTAATTGAAGCAGACACGCTGTTGCTCATGCTTGTGCTTGCTGATGCTGAAGCACTGATTGAGGCAGATACGCTGTTGCTCATGCTTGTGCTTGCTGATTCAGATGCACTAATTGAAGCAGACACGCTGTTGCTCATGCTTGTGCTTGCTGATGCTGAAGCACTAATTGAAGCAGACACGCTGTTGCTCATGCTTGTGCTTGCTGATGCTGAAGCACTGATTGAAGCGGACACGCTATTGCTCAAGCTTGTGCTTGCTGATTGGCTCACACTGATTGAGGCAGATACGCTGTTGCTCATGCTTATGCTTGCTGATTCAGATGCACTAATTGAAGCAGACACGCTGTTGCTCATGCTTGTGCTTGCTGATTGGCTCGCACTAATTGACGCAGACTGGCTCGCGCTTGCTGAGATAGAAGCTGAGTTCTGGTTGTTAGATGCTGAAGCTGAGGCACTTTGGCTTGCGCTTACTGATACTGAAGCACTGATTGATGCACTTACAGATGCGCTTGCTGATTGGCTAGCTGATACAGACGCTGAGTCGCTTGCACTTACAGATGCTGAAGCTGATTGACTAGCTGATACAGATGCTGAGTCGCTTGCACTTACAGATGCTGAAGCTGATTGGCTAGCTGATACTGATGCTGAGTCGCTTGCACTTACAGATGCTGAAGCTGATTGGCTAGCTGATACTGATGCTGAGTCGCTTGCACTTACAGATGCTGAAGCTGATTGGCTAGCTGATACTGATGCTGATTGGCTCGCACTGATGCTTGCTGATACTGATGCTGATGCGCTTTGGCTCGCACTAATTGACGCAGACTGGCTCGCGCTTGCTGAGATAGAAGCTGAGTTCTGGTTGTTAGATGCTGAAGCTGAGGCACTTTGGCTTGCGCTTACTGAGGTTGAAGTACTTTGACTTGCAGATACAGAAGCTGAGGCGCTTTGGCTAGCTGATTCAGATGCTGAGTGACTTGCACTGATGCTTGCTGATACAGAAGCTGAAGCACTTTGGCTTGCACTAATTGACGCAGACTGGCTCGCGCTTACTGAGATAGACGCTGAGTTCTGGTTGTTAGATGCTGAAGCTGAGGCACTTTGGCTTGCGCTTACTGAGGTTGAAGTACTTTGACTTGCAGATACAGAAGCTGAGGCGCTTTGGCTAGCTGATTCAGATGCTGAGTGACTTGCACTGATGCTTGCTGATACAGAAGCTGAAGCACTTTGGCTTGCACTAATTGACGCAGACTGGCTCGCGCTTACTGAGATAGACGCTGAGTTCTGGTTGTTAGATGCTGAAGCTGAGGCACTTTGGCTTGCGCTTACTGAGGTTGAAGTACTTTGACTTGCAGATACAGAAGCTGAGGCGCTTTGGCTAGCTGATACAGATGCTGAGTGACTTGCACTGATGCTTGCTGATACAGAAGCTGAAGCACTTTGGCTCGCACTAATTGACGCAGACTGGCTCGCGCTTACTGAGATAGACGCTGAGTTCTGGTTGTTAGATGCTGAAGCTGAAGCACTTTGGCTTGCGCTTACTGATGCTGAAGTACTTTGACTTGCAGATACAGACGCTGAAGCTGATTGACTAGCTGATACAGATGCTGATTGGCTAGCACTGATGCTTGCTGAGATAGATGCTGAAGCACTTTGGCTCGCACTAATTGACGCTGAGTGGCTCGCGCTTACTGAGATAGACGCTGAGTTCTGGTTGTTAGATGCTGAAGCTGAAGCACTGATGCTTGCGCTCACTGATGCTGAAGTACTTTGACTTGCAGATACAGACGCTGAGGCGCTTTGGCTAGTTGATACAGATGCTGATTGGCTAGCACTGATGCTTGCTGAGATAGATGCTGATGCGCTTTGGCTCGCACTAATTGACGCAGAGTGGCTCGCGCTTACTGAGATAGACGCTGAGTTCTGGTTGTTAGATGCTGAAGCTGAGGCACTTTGGCTTGCGCTTACTGATGCTGAAGTACTTTGACTTGCAGATACTGAAGCTGAAGCTGATTGGCTAGCTGATACAGAGGCTGAGTGACTAGCGCTTACTGATGCTGATGCGCTTTGGCTCGCACTAATTGACGCAGAGTGGCTCGCGCTTACTGAGATAGACGCTGAGTTCTGGTTGTTAGATGCTGAAGCTGAGGCACTTTGGCTTGCGCTTACTGATGCTGAAGTACTTTGACTTGCAGATATTGAAGCTGAAGCTGATTGGCTAGCTGATACAGATGCTGAGTGACTAGCACTTACTGATGCTGAAGTACTTTGACTTGCAGATACTGAAGCTGAAGCTGATTGGCTAGCTGATACAGATGCTGATTGACTAGCACTTACTGATGCTGAAGCACTTTGGCTCGCACTAATTGACGCAGAGTGGCTCGCGCTTACTGAGATAGACGCTGAGTTCTGGTTGTTAGATGCTGAAGCTGATTGACTAGCTGATACAGAGGCTGATTGGCTAGCACTGATGCTTGCTGAGATAGATGCTGAAGTGCTTTGGCTAGAACTAATTGACGCAGAGTGGCTCGCGCTTGCTGAGATAGATGCTGAGTTCTGGTTGTTAGATGCTGAAGCTGAAGCACTGATGCTTGCGCTTACTGATGCTGAAGTACTTTGACTTGCAGATACTGAAGCTGAAGCTGATTGGCTAGCTGATACAGATGCTGATTGACTAGCACTTACTGATGCTGAAGCACTTTGGCTCGCACTAATTGACGCAGAGTGGCTCGCACTTACTGAGATAGATGCTGAAGCTGAGGCACTTTGGCTTACGCTTACTGATGCTGAAGTACTTTGGCTTGCAGATACAGAAGCTGAAGTGCTTTGGCTAGAACTAATTGACGCAGAGTGGCTCGCGCTTGCTGAGATAGATGCTGAGTTCTGGTTGTTAGATGCTGAAGCTGATTGACTAGCTGATACAGAGGCTGATTGGCTAGCACTGATGCTTGCTGAGATAGATGCTGAAGCACTTTGGCTCGCACTAATTGACGCAGAGTGGCTCGCGCTTACTGAGATAGACGCTGAGTTCTGGTTGTTAGATGCTGAAGCTGATTGACTAGCTGATACAGAGGCTGATTGACTAGCTGATACAGAGGCTGATTGGCTAGCACTGATGCTTGCTGAGATAGATGCTGAAGCACTTTGGCTCGCACTAATTGACGCAGACTGGCTCGCGCTTGCTGAGATAGAAGCTGAGTTCTGGTTGTTAGATGCTGAAGCTGAGGCACTTTGGCTTGCGCTTACTGATGCTGAAGTGCTTTGGCTTGCACTTACTGAGGTTGAAGTACTTTGACTTACAGATACAGAAGCTGAAGTGCTTTGGCTAGCTGATACAGATGCTGATTGGCTCGCACTGATGCTTGCTGAGATAGATGCTGAAGCACTTTGACTTGCAGATACAGAAGCTGAAACTGATTGGCTAGCTGATACAGAAGCTGAAGTGCTTTGGCTTGCACTAATTGACGCAGACTGGCTCGCGCTTACTGAGATAGACGCTGAGTTCTGGTTGTTAGATGCTGAAGCTGAGGCACTTTGGCTTGCGCTTACTGATGCTGAAGTACTTTGACTTGCAGATACAGACGCTGAAGCTGATTGACTAGCTGATACAGAGGCTGATTGGCTAGCACTGATGCTTGCTGAGATAGAGGCTGAAGCACTTTGGCTCGCACTAATTGACGCAGAGTGGCTCGCGCTTACTGAGGTTGAAGCACTTTGGCTTGCAGATACAGAAACTGATGCGCTTTGGCTAGCTGATACAGATGCTGAGTGACTAGCACTTACTGATGCTGAAGCTGATTGACTTACAGATACTGATGCGCTAGCTGAGTGACTTGAGCTTACTGATGCTGACGCGCTTTGGCTAGCTGATACAGATGCTGAAGCTGATTGACTTGCAGATACTGACGCTGAAGTGCTTTGGCTAGCTGATACAGATGCTGAAGCTGATTGACTTACAGATACTGATGCGCTAGCTGATTGACTTGCACTTACAGAAGCTGAAGCTGATTGGCTTGAGCTTACTGATGCGCTGGCTGATTGGCTTGCTGATACAGATGCTGAGTGACTTGCACTTACTGATGCTGAAGCCGATTGACTTGCGCTTACTGATGCACTTACGCTTGCACTTGCTGAAGCACTTTGGCTTGTACTTGCTGAGATAGATGCTGATTGGCTAGCACTGATGCTTGCTGAGATAGATGCTGAAGCACTTTGGCTCGCACTAATTGACGCAGAGTGGCTCGCGCTTACTGATGTTGAAGCACTTTGACTAGCTGATACGGATGCGCTGGCTGATTGGCTTGCTGATGCACTTTGGCTAGCATTTACTGAGCTTGATGCTGATTGGCTCGCACTGATGCTTGCTGAGATAGATGCTGAAGCACTTTGACTTGCAGATACAGAAGCTGAAACTGATTGGCTAAGGGATCCGCTTTCTTTAACATTTACTTGAATGTCCTTAAAGTTAAGCTGTCCTGCTTCGTCAGTAATCTTATATTTAAGTGTTACAGTTCCTGTTCCAGTAGGCGTCCCAGAAATTTGGATAGATGGGATATAACCAGTTTTACCAGCCCCTGGTTCATCGGTTCTAGTAGTAACTGTTAATCCAAGTGCTTCTAGTTCTTTCTTGCCATGAATCAGTTCAACCGCTTGATCTGCAAGGTAAGAACTCTGCCAAGAACCAACAGACTTATCTCCTTTGTTATTACCATCATGAACATATAAAGTTTCATTAACTCGTTTACCGACTTCAATCTCAGGAACTAGTGGTTCAGGGGAAGGAATTAGTGAGTCTTTGCTCTTGTTGATAATTGACTCCTGCGCAGCCTCAGTTACAACTTCTTCTGGACGGCCTAGATAGGTAAAGAAATCAGCATCCTTACCTCCCGATCCATTAGTATGTCTGACGAGCATATTAGGATTTTCAGTTAAAACCGTCCCTGTAATAGTGAGTTTTGGAACATAGGTGAAATCAGCACGCCTTTCCACCCCTGGAACATACCTCAAACCACTATATTTGGTTGTACCACCATTACCAGTGTACAAAACCATAGAATTTTTAGCATCTTGCTCATATCTATACTGTTTATCATTATGGAAATATAAAGTTTCATTAACTCTATCGCCTACTTTATATTTTGCAAGAGGAGCCAATGCTTCTTTTTTCCCCTCAGCATCATACGTTACAGCAGGTCCCTTAAACTGAGTAGTAGTAAGGTTCATGAATATGCTGGTTTGAGGAAAGCTACGTCCATCAAAGGTCACATCCAGATTGACACTACTATTAAATGCTTTTGGATTATCACTCTTGAAAGTTACATATGGAATATAACGTCCAGGAGCCACTTCCACACGACCTGTTTCCGAGGTAATATTATATTTCTCTTGTGCTTCTTGCCAGTTTCGAGTCTCTAGAGTTGTTCTTGCAGAAAGTCCTGCAAACTCACTATCCTTATATGAACCGTAAGGATATTCGTCCGCATCAAATTGAGACTTATGCATGTAATATGTTACCGAGAAAGGAACACCTGCTCGTCCCAGAAAGACCCGTTGTCTATTTAAACGACCACTTGTTTCTGGAGAGTTGATGCTATATGGATCGGTATTTAGAAAGAAAGGTTCTTTTGATCCAGTATCGATCGGATTTGCTCTAAATCCAGAATACCCTGTCTTTGGTGCAGTCGCTACAGTATTGTCTACCTTTTGGTTTTTCTCAGCTTGCTTGGTTGTATCCTTGCCTTGGGCTTGGTTCTTATCCGCTATCACACCAGCTGCGATATTGTTGCTTGTCGTTGCTGCTTGGCTTGTGCTAAGAGCTGCACTTGCCAAACTTTGGTTAGCACTACCTGATACAAGACTTACCGCAGGGTTGACCTTAAGGTTGAGCGATGCAGAAGCTGAGGTAGACACAGAAGCCTGAGCTGATGGTTCGCTAACAACTGATGCACTCTCAACTACAGAGGCAGGTGCTTGAGCGCTTGCTGATTCTGATGGTGTAGAGCTTACTGATGCAGATGCTTTTGCACTTGCTGAGACTGATGTAGGAGCTGATGCTGATTGACTTGCTGAGGCAGATTGACTGACTGAAGCTGACTGACTTGCTGAGGCAGATTGACTGACTGAAACTGACTGACTCGCACTCGCTTGATCCTCAACAGATTGACTGACTGATACAGAAGCTGTTGCAGATGCTTGTTCTGCTTGAGCTTTCTTTACTTCTGCTTGCGCTTGAGCGATGATTGAGTTGGCACTTGTTTCAGCCGCTTTCGGTTCAGCTGCGATGACTGTTTTATCCTTTTCTGTATACTCAGATGTTTCATCCGCATAAACAGTTTGCTCTTGAGTCATCACAAATCCTGCAGCCCCCGCGGCCAGGATTCCCCCTATACCCGCTAGCGTGTTAAAACTAAGGTGTGCGTGATCAAGTTCTTCAGTGTCTGACAGGGTACTAGAGACAACTTCGCCCATCCCACCGATACGGAAGAGATCCAATTGAGAATTCGAGGCTTTTACCCAGTTTTTACCCGACTTGTAAAGCTTATAACGCTTTTTCTCATCTACGATCTCGAAATCTTTGTTAAATTTTTTACTTCGAAACATTCGATTCCTTTCTTTTATCCAATTGCGACCCTTTGTTAATCTCATGACCATTAACAAAGTGTAGATTGCGCTGCCTCCCAAAACCAGAGTTAATAAAAGTTGCAGTCAGTTTCAGTTTTTATCCCTTTGACTCAGAAAAAGCAGATTCCATCTGGGATATACCAGCCGTTTTTATCCAGTATATACCACTCATCATTTTACCAAAACGGATTCCCTTTTTCAAGTAATTATATGTAAAATAACAAATGAAAATAGCTAATTTTTTCAGAAAATCCGCTTTTAAGCTTCAAATTGTTGAAAGCGTTTTATTATCTTTTGAACCTCTACTCCCCCCTTTCACACTAGTTCAATTAGATAGAGGCAAAAAAACCTTGACGATTTGCTCGTCAAGGTTCATCTTTTCCAGAGACCTCCTCCATCCAGAAAAAATCCTAGAAAAAGTGTCCCAACTGCATGATGATTGTGACCAAGAGGGTGATAAGAAAGAGAACTCCGCCCAGCACGGCAATCATGCTAAAATCTTGCTTCTCTCTTTTCAACGGTTTTCTACGATTATCTAGCTGCTCGTTGATATGTTCCTGCAGAATTCCCTTTTTCTTCTCTGGCATGATTGTCCTCCCTTACTAAATCTGCATAAAGGAACTTGCCTTCATCGAAAGCAAGTTCTCATGTATCTGGTTAAAGAATGGCCTTATATTGCTCCAAACTAGCCTGATTAGCAGCCTGCTTCTGTCTAGTAAGTGCTGCTTCCATCTCTGATGAATGGGCAAGGGCACTTTGAATTTTATCCACCATGCCTGAGACATTTTCTGGCGCATAAATGTGATCATCCGCAATAAATCGACGGCTATGACAAGTATTTGTGAAACTGAGAATCAACATGTTATTCTCAAAGGCTGTGCGACAAGCATTAAGGATTTCATCGCTGATATTGATATCTAGATACAAGTCACATCTCTCAAAAAGCTCTGCAACCTTTGCCGGACGAATATTTGGATAAAGCGAAACATTCGGATAACGATTGAGCCCCATTAAATGGCCAGACATTTCTGTGATGGCTCCAATATGGAAATGTACATTTGGCAGCTGATTCAAGAGCTGCTCTATTTGCTCAAGCTGATCACTATTGGTCAAAATCAAGGCTTCTGGATTCATATTATTAAGACGCTGGTAATCATAAATATAACCAATATTGTGGAAATAGACTTTTTCTTCCGGTGTTGCCAAGCTTTGAATTTTCTCATATACCTGCCTGTCCTGAACAGCGATGCGGACATTGCGATGAGGCATTTTCATAGCTACTTTCATATTTCCAGGTAAGGCTTCTCCGATAGGCTCTTGCCAGAAAAGAACATCTTCTGCACGACCATTTTTAGGACGAAGAGCGTAGGCCACCAAGAAGGGAGTCGCTAGAGAATTATAAATAATGCGATCTGTATCATATCCACGATATTGCAGATAAAAGACGACAAATTCTTGTTTGGATTTAAAGATGTGACGCTTTCCTTCAAGTGTCAAGATGATATCACCAGTCAGATGATTTTCCATAATCACCACGACATTGTTCTGGTCAAAATAGCGAGTATGGGTCGGACGTTGTGTCTGATCATAGGTTATTTGTGCGAAAAGGCGTCCTTTGCGATTATAGATATCTGCTGCTCGAACCTGCCCCTCTGTATCCAACCATTCGACAGCCCGCACACGTCTTTCATGCGTTGGTTGGCGATAGAAAATATTCGCACGCTTCTTGCCCATATCCAAGATTTCCCCATTTACATTGCTGGAGCGAATCTCCCATAGGTGCGGTTTGGGGACAAGATTAAAATAAATTGGACGGCCTTCTGGTGTATCCAAATCTCCCGTAAAACAACTGTAAGGAGACTCGACATCTGGTGAAAGATAGCCATCGTCTTGCACAACAACAACAGGACAATCAAGTCCTGTTGCTTTTAATGAACGTAATAAATCAAAACTTGCTTGATCATAGCGGTCAAACAAACAAATCATAGTGGTTATGCCTTTCTTTCTGAATCCTACTTAGTTGGTCTGAGCCGATCGAACTAGGTCAGACCAGCGCTGGGCAATATGCTCATCAAGGTAAGGCTCAGCTACCTCACTCGCTAAACAATCTTTTTGTGCGGTCAAGAAAACCTCTCCAATGCTTGAAGAGGTTCGCTACTATGCTCAAGAATTGCTTCGTCTTTCTGAACGCAGACAAGTTGTCTTAAACGATATGGTAGCTCTAGCTCAGCCTTTACCAGAGTATAACATCTTACGGTCAATTCCTGACATCGCAGAAACCACAGCGACATCTATCATTGGCGAATTGGGAGATATTCGTCGATTTCACTCTGCCAATCAAATCAATGCTTTTATCGGCATTGACCTGAGACACTATGAATCTGGGAACTTTCTCGCTAAGGAACACATCACTAAACGAGCTAATCCCTATGCCAGAAAAATCTTGTTCAAGTGCATTCACAACATCGCTTCAGCTAGTCATACCAATCCCTGCCATATCGCTGACTTTTATGTGAAACGAAAAAGACAATCGACAATAGCTTCAACTAAGCCACATACGATTGCCTCTATACATCGTCTCATTCGAACAATGTATTACCCCATTACGCATAACAAACTTTACGATTATTCTTTGACCCAAAATCGATAAGGCTTTCTATGCCGTATTATGGTAACACCTTGTTTCAAAAAATACCAGATGAGGTGTTTTTTAGCATGCCCTTTTATGGATCAAAAAGTGTTAAAAATAAGACAGTAACCTCAGAATAGCTACTGTCTTATCTCTTTTTTTCTTAAAGCCTTGATAGACTTGACAAATGGTAGAAAAGAGCCGAATTTTTCTCCAACAATGAGAAAAAGCCCTACTAAGCAGAGCTTCATCATCAATTATTTTCCAAGGTAGTATTCAGCAACTACGTTCAATTTTTCGTCGAATTCGAATACCAATGGTGGGAAGTTAGGGATTTCCACGTCCATGATTTCGTCATCTGACAATTGTTTGATGTGTTTTACAAGGGCACGGATTGAGTTACCGTGAGCTCCCACGAATACGTTTTTACCATCTTTGAGTGCTGGAGCGATTTTGTCTTCCCAGAATGGAAGGGCACGTTCCAAAGTTACTTTCAAGTTTTCAGCATCTGGGATAACTGAGTCGTCAAGTGAAGCGTAACGACGATCAGTGTGAGCTGAATGCTCATCATCACGGTCCATGTTTGGAGGCAATACATCGTATGAACGACGCCAGATGTGAACTTGCTCATCACCAAATTGTTCAGCAGCTTCAGCCTTGTTTTTACCAGTCAAACCACCGTAGTGACGTTCGTTCAAGCGCCATGATTTTTCAACTGGAACCCAAAGTTGATCAGCAGCTTCAAGCGCCAAGTTTGTTGTTTTGATCGCACGTTTCAAAACTGAAGTATAAGCTTGGTCAAATTCGATACCAGCTTCTTTGATCAATTTACCAGCGTCGATTGCTTGTTGTGTACCTTTTTCAGAAAGATCTACATCAGCCCAACCAGTGAAAAGGTTAGCTTTGTTCCATTCAGACTCACCATGGCGAGCAAAAACCAATTTTACCATTAGATGGATTCTCCTTTTATTTTCCGGGGTCTACCCCGTTTATCTATTCTATTTTACAAAATTTTCTCTCAAAAATCTAGTCTCAGTGAAATATTTGTGAAATTTTCCACTTGCTCAGACTTTTAAGAAAATCAATTCTCCACTCAAGACTTCTAGCTAGCCACTTGTTCTTGCTGGGCGCACTCTGGACAAATACCATAAACGACCATCTGACTCTTGGTGATTTGATAACCGGTCTGCTCTGCTGCTTCCTGCTGAACGTCTGGCAAATCCAAGTCCATATCCGCAATCCGACCACATTTTTCACAAATGACATTGAGGTGCTGATGCCCCATAAAATAATAATAGGTCGTCGTGTCATTTCGGACTTTGAGCTCAGATACAAAGCCCTCATCAATCAACACTTTTAGGTTGTTATAAACAGTCGCCAAGCTCATATTGGGAAATTCAGGCAAGAGGGCTTGGTAAATCATCTCTGCGCTAGGGTGGTCATGACTGCTGATGATAAAAGCAATCACGGCCTTTCTCGTCTCTGTGATTCGAACACCTTTCAGCCTCAGATGTTCAATTACTTCCTGGTAATTCTTTTCATACTCTTCATTCATCTTCTCTATACTCCATCCACATTCATTCTAGCTTATTTCCATTATATCATGACAAACATAGATTTTCTATTAAGAATGATTGTAAATAAGGAAAAATATTAATCTGCCTAATAGACTTATTCATTTTAATTAAGTAGATTTTTGCCTCAAAGCACGATATGATAGAGATGTTAACAAATATGTAAGCGCTTAATTTTAATATATCAGTTTTATAGTAAGAAATTCTGTAGCCAAACTTCTGCTATTTTACCTGCCTTGCAGGAAACATGCAGGACAACTATTTGGGTACAGCTGGTTTTCTATCACTTTTTAGAAAAAATATATAAATGAGGATATCATTATGAAAAAAACACCAAATCGCTGGTTCATTTTAGCAGCAGCTATCTTAACCAACCTTTCTTTAGGTGCTGGATACGCCTGGTCTGTTTTTCAAAAAGCGCTGCTGGAAGCCAATGCTAGCCAAGGATGGGTGCAAGCTCAAACCTCTCTAGCCTTCAGTATCTCTTTTGCAATGGTGCCAATCGGCATGATTATTTTCGGACCTAAAGTCGATTCATTAGGCCCTAAGAAATTTGTCTTTCTAGGAGGCATTCTCTTTGGTGCTGGTATGTTTGCTACAGGATTTGCAACTTCTCTTCCTGTACTCTACTTAACCTACGGGGTTGTCCTTGGTCTCGGTATCGGATCAGCCTATGGCGCTTCAACTTCTGTCGCTACCAAATGGTTCCCTGATAAAAAAGGGCTCGCGGGTGGTTTAACCGCTGCTGGCTTTGGACTTGGACCACTAATCATCGGACCACTTGCCAAAACTCTCATCGCTTCAATGGGCGTTTATTCTACATTTAAAGTTCTGGGAATTGCCCTACTTGTCGTTATCTGCTGCTCTTCTCTTGTCATGGAAAAAGCTCCAGTAGCTGCTCCAGCAGCAGGAAGTTCTTCACCGACAGGAAAAACTCACAAAGAAATGCTACGCGAAGGCAACTTCTGGTTGCTGTGGCTCATCTACATTTTAGGTGCTACTGGTGGTATGATGATTATCGGTTCAGCAGCGTCTATCTCTGACCAATATAAACTAGTTGGAGAAGCCACTCTATTCGTTATGCTGGTTTCTATTGCCAATACTTTTGGACGAATCTTCTGGGGAGCTGTATCGGACAAAATCGGGCGCTACCCTACTGTAATCGCCATGTTTGGCGCCGTCGCTGGTGGCTTGGCGCTGACCGCTCTCTTTAAAGGGGAGGGAAGCATCCTTGCAATCTTAGGCGTCATGCTTGTCGCCCTATCCTTCGGTGGCTTCCTTGGATCTTTCCCAGGTATTACAGCCGAAAATTGGGGCGTGGCCAATGTCGGCACAAACTACGGCTGGATGTTTACGGCTTATGGTGTTGCAGCTATTGCCGGACCACAGTTAGGAGCTCGACTTGCTCAAGCAAACAAGGGAGACTATTCAATGGCCTTCTACATTGTTATTGGTATGGCACTCCTTGGTATCGTTCTACAATTATTCTATATTTCTAAATCAAAGAAAGCTTAAATCTAACACTAACTCTGGGGTATCCCGGAGTTTTTCTTTGACAAAGAATCTGTTAGCCAGCAAAAATTGACAAGAGCTCCCCTGACTAGCATAAAAGCCGAGACAAACTCGGCTTTTCTTTTTAACGGAACGATTCTAGATCAACGGTCAGCACTTGGCCGTCTCGGACCACCTGCTGCCCAGCAATGTAGACATCCTGAACGTCGCTGCCTTTGACTGCATATACTAGGTGCGATAGCATATTTTCCAAAGGATAGAGGTGAAGTCGTCCCTTAGGCTGAATGGCAATGAAATCGGCTTGCTTGCCCGCTTCCAGACTGCCGATTTTCTTCTCTAAGCCCAGAGCTTTGGCTCCTTCAATGGTCAAAGCTTTTAAAGCCTGCTCGATCGTAAACTGGGTCGCATCTCCTGCTCGCATCTTCTGAAGGAGAGCTGCTGTCCGACCTTCTTCAAACATATCCAGATTATTATTAGAAGCGACAGAGTCCGTCGCTAAGCCAACGGTCACCCCAGCGGCTAATAAATCCGTCACCGGAGCTACACCGGAAGCCAGCTTGAGGTTGCTGATAGGATTGTGGGCGATGCTGACTGGTGATGCCACTAAGTCTGCAATCTCTGACGGATTGAGCTCAACTCCGTGAGCAAAAATGGCTGGCTGCTCCAAGTAGCCAAGCTCTTTCAAGAAAGCCAAAGGCCGTTTACCATAGCGCTCCAGGATGATTTTATTTTCTTCCTGAGTCTCTGCCACATGGATATGAAGCTTCAAATCCAGCTCACGAGCTAGCTCAAGACTGCCCTTGAGTAGATCTTCGTCACAGGCATAGGGCGAATGCGGCGCCACCATGACCTGAAAATCTTCATCTTCATAAGTGAGGATTTCCTCAATAATGGCCCGAGTACGTGCCAGAGTCTCTGCTGCCGTTTCAGCTGCTGAGCTAAAGAGGGTTGGTGAGAAATAGCAGCGCATACCGGACTGCCGCACAGCCTGGTAAATCCGGTCAATCTCCACTCCCTGAGGATTATACATGTCGTTAAAAGTCGTTGTTCCCGATTGGAGCATTTCAGCTAGAGCCAGCTGGACAGCTTTGGTTGTTAGATCCGATGTGAATTGGCTTTCTGCTGGCCAAATATAGTCCTCTAGCCATTCGTGCAGATTGCTGTCATCACGAATCCCACGCAGCAAGGTCATGGCCGAGTGCGTATGGCAGTTGACCAGCCCCGGCATGAGCCAAGCTCCTTCATAATCCACTAGCTCG
This sequence comes from Streptococcus cristatus ATCC 51100, assembly GCF_000222765.1. GTDB lineage: Bacteria > Bacillota > Bacilli > Lactobacillales > Streptococcaceae > Streptococcus > Streptococcus cristatus. The sequence continues at coordinate 334,741 of NZ_AFUE01000006.1, forward strand.
CTGCATTGTTCTAACCAAGCCTTGTCATGGGGACCACAGTAGGCAATGCGTTCATCTTCCACGACCAACAAGCCTTCCCGATAAACATGAAATGCGCTGTCACAGGTCACCAGATTGACATTTGTATAAGCTTTCATCCTTGCTCCTTCTCATTTCGTTTTAGCTATTATAGCAAGCCTAGTAAACTAGCGCAAGAATTTTCCAAGATTATTTAAAATAAAGATAATCAGGATTGGGAGTCATATAATACAACTCTCCTTTAGAGAAAATCAGATTAATTTTATGTTGCTTATAGCTATATAAAATAAAGTCACTCTCCAACTGATAGTCTTGGTTCAAGCTAGCTGCCTGAGCAATATCCGCCGCTGTTACATAGAAAGCCTTTGCCTGCTCTTCCGTCACATGCTGACCTCGATAGAGTTCTTTTATATTTTCTAACTCCTGAGCTTTAAAAGTGTCCTTAATGTAGTTCGGATCCTTTATGACGGCCTCTGGCTCGCCAAGAACCTTTTTGACTTGCTCCTCTGTATAGCCTTTGAAATCAGGCGTTTGAGCACTAAATCCTCCTTCAAAAGAGCGATAAGAGACCTTGCCATCGCCTGTTGCGTAAATTTTGTCTTTATTGGCAGACTGTGCATCTTGAGGCAAGCCATCCGTCACTTCATCTGGCGAACTTGTAGCCTTACTCTCAGAAGCTGGAGCACTAGATGATGAGGTCTGGCTACTCTTTGATTTTTCTTGCTGACTAGAGCCTGTATCCTTACCTGCTTCCGCTTTCTTTGGTATTTTCCCCTTTCGCACAGAAGAGGCTTCAGACCTAGGAACTCTTTTCCTTGGATAATAGCAAGCTGTCAAAGCCATAACAGCCACAAGCATGGTTAAAAAGCTGATTATTCTTTTAAAATACATAGTACCTCCATTTCTTAGCTACATTATATCATATTTTAAGTTGAGCAGGAGGAGCATCCTGATTTTTGCTGTCTTCTCTAACAAACAAATACTGCGTCTTCTAGAAGCTTAGGAAAAATGATTGATGTTATGCCAAAACATAAGAAAAAGCCTACTGCACAAGCTAGCAAGCTGATACAGTAGGCTTTTGATTTTTGTCTTATTTAACAGCGTCTTTAAGAGCTTTACCTGCTTTGAAAGCTGGAACTTTAGAAGCTGCGATTGTGATTTCTTTACCAGTTTGTGGGTTGCGACCTTTACGTGCTGCACGCTCACGAACTTCAAAGTTACCAAAACCGATCAATTGAACTTTTTCACCTTTTGAAAGGTATTCTGTAACTGCTGCAAATACAGCGTCAACTGCTGCTGCTGAATCTTTTTTAGTCAATTCTGTAGCTTCTGCCACTTTTGCGATCAAATCTTGTTTGTTAGCCATTTAACAAATCCTCCAATTTTTTTCTGGGTTAATAACCCTAACAGATATTATCATATCTAAAAAAAGCGTCTAGGTCAAGTCTTAAGCAGACATTTTACAAATAATTTACTCTATTTATAGCGAACTAGAACGGCCCATGCATTTTCTCCAGTGTGCGTTTGGATGATCGAACCTGTTTCTAAGACGGAGATTGGTTTTTCAACAAATTCCTGCAGCTCTTCCTTCATTTGATTGGCAAATTCTGGTCCACCCGCATAGGAAATTCCGATTTCTTCAATTTCCTTCTCTTTCAGAGACTCTTTCAAGTCATCCAGCCATTTCTTGAAGGTTTTAGCGCCCCTTCCTTTGACAATAGGAGTCAAGGTATGATTTGTCATTTGCATGACGACACGAATATTTAAAAGCGAGCTAATCAGACCAGTCACACGGCCGATACGACCACCTTTGACCAAATTTTCTAAGGTTGATACGCCGATATATAGCTCCGTCTTGGCTTTGACTTCCTCAAGTTTTTGTAAAATCTCCTCCAAAGTCGCTCCAGCTTTTGCCATCTTAGCAGCCTCAACGACTTGGAACTTCATGGCTTGGTCCGTGAAAGAACTATCGACAACTGTTACATCAGCCTTAGCCAAGGTAGCACCCTGACGAGCTGCCTCTACGGTGCCAGATAAAGCATGAGACATGTGAATCGAGATAATTTGGACATCTTTTGCTGACAAATCTTCGAAAACTTCTGCAAATACTCCAACTGGTGGCTGGCTAGTCTTGGGCAGATTTTTACTAGACTTCATCAACTGAAGGAACTCTCCCTCCTTCAAATTGGAATCCGAGTAGACTACACCGTCAATCATGACTGTCAAAGGAACTATTGTAATATTCAAATCTTTTGCTAGTTCAGGCTCAATCGTAATCGAAGAGTCTGTCACAATTTTAATTTTTGTCATATTTTCCCTACTTTTATCCTATTATTGACTCTATTATACCAAAAAATCCTAATTTTTGTGAATCAATCTTAGCTTAATCCATAAATCTCGGAAAAACAAGAGCCTTCTAAGTCAAACACTACTTAGAAGACTCTTAACTAGTTGATTGAGGCACTAGCCAAAGCTTGCATCAAGAAGATGCCCTTTTAAGCCTCATCATCTTTGCGCTTGCGACCAAGAATCATAAATCCTAGGCTCGCAAGAATAGCACTGGTCGTTGCTCCCACTATTGAAACTGGAGAAGTGCTACCTGTATTTGGTAAGGTCGCTTGTTTAGCCTTATCTCCTGCTGGAGTTGGAACAGCTGGCTTATCATTTGAAACAGGCTTGCTTTCAGGTTTCACTAGCTGATTCGGTTGAGCTTTATCAGCTGAATCAGTCTCTTGATCTGGCTTCACTTCTGGAGTCACTGGTGGAACCGGACTTGGCTGTGGTTGTGGCTTCGGAACCGGTTGCGGTTGTGGTGCTGGTTCCGGTTCCGGTTGCGGTGCTGGTTCCGGTTGCGGCTGCGGACTAGGAGTTTGCTTAGCTTCAAAGGCCCATTTTCCTACGAAAGTCAAACTTGTTCCCTCTTCCACTTTTTCATAGCCCAGGAATTTCCAAGTGCCATTTGCAGCAGCCACTTCTACAGGAATCGGTGCCTCTGGAACAAAAGCAATCGCTGCAGAAGAACTTGTAGTATATGTTCCACTTTGTGGAAGTAAGCTCAATACTTCTGCTGACAAGTTGTTGTCTGCTGTTGCACTTTCGAAGCGGTAAGTCACTTTATAGGTTTCAGTTACCGGTGCAGGCAAAACATTAACTGGTACAGGAACTTCAGTAGAAGAACCATCTGGATAATCAACACGCACTGTACCGCTATAAGTACCTGGTTTTGTGGTATCTATTTGACCCACAGGTGTGATATCAACTACCTTAGTGCCAGCTGGAAGGCTTGACAAGTTCGTCACATTATCGATCAAGTTTGGTTTGTCTCCAACCTTGATGATTTCTTCCGTTACCTGAGGCGTATAAATTTCAGCATTTTTCGGATTTGCCTTGAATTCCCATTTACCTACAAACCCTACATTTGCCTTGTTAACAACTGCACTAGCTGCGTCGTAGCCCTTGAAGGTCCATGTGCCGTCGTTCACAGTATCTGTGTATGTGGTTTGTGATGGTTGCTGAGCTGAAACAGAAGCACCATTCACATATGTTGCACTGTCGCTTGGAGTCAATGCGGCGACGGCTGCTGGAAGAGCCTTACCTGCTGTCTCGCTCTCGAAGCGGTAAGTTGCTTGGTATTTATTGGCTTCAAAGGCCCACTTACCGACGAAAGCTACATTGGACTTGTTCACGACTGCATTAGCTGCGTCATAGCCCTTGAAGGTCCAGGTACCGTCATTGACAGTATCTGTGTAAGTGGTTTGTGATGGTTGTTGAGCTGAAACAGAAGCACCATTCACATAAGTTGCACTGTCGCTTGGGGTCAATGCGGCGATGGCTGCTGGAAGAGCCTTACCTGCTGTCTCGCTCTCGAAACTATAAGTAGCCTGGTACTTGCTAGCTTCAAAGGCCCACTTACCTACAAACTCAACATTTGCCTTGTTGACAACGGCGCTAGCTGCGTCATAACCCTTGAAGGTCCATGTGCCGTCGTTCACTGTGTCTGTGTAGGTCGCTTGCGCTGGTTGTTGAGCGGAAACAGAGGCACCATTCACATAAGTTGCACTGTCGCTTGGAGTCAATGATGCGATGGCTGCTGGAAGTTGCTTACCTGCTGTTGCGCTCTCGAAGCGATAAGTAGCTTGATACTTGTTGGCTTCAAAGGCCCATTTCCCTACAAACTCTACATCAGCCTTGTTAACAACGGCGCTAGCTGCATCATAGCCCTTGAAGGTCCATGTGCCATCGTTCACTGTGTCTGTGTAGGTCGCTTGCGTTGGTTGTTGAGCTGAAACAGAAGCACCATTCACATAAGTTGCACTGTCGCTTGGAGTCAATGCTGCGATGGCTGCTGGAAGAGCCTTACCTGCCGTCTCACTCTCGAAGCGGTAAGTAGCTTGGTACTTATTAGCTTCAAAGGCCCATTTACCGACGAAGGATACATCTGCCTTGTTGACAACGGCGCTAGCTGCGTCGTAGCCCTTGAAGGTCCATGTGCCGTCGTTCACACTATCTGTGTAGGTCGCTTGCGCTGGTTGTTGAGCTGAAACAGAGGCACCATTCACATATCTTGCACTGTCGCTTGGGGTCAATGCGGCGATAGCTGCTGGAAGAGCTTTGCCGGCGGTCGCACTTTCGAAACGGTAACCTGCTTGGTACTTATTCGCTTCAAACTCCCATTTTCCTACAAACTCCACATCTGCCTTGTTAACAACGGCGCTAGCTGCGTCATAGCCCTTGAAGGTCCAAGTGCCATCATTCACTGCGTCTGTGTATGTAGTTTGGGATGGTTGTTGAGCCGAAACAGAGGCACCATTCACATATCTTGCACTGTCGCTTGGAGTCAATGCGGCGATGGCTGCTGGAAGCGCTTGACCTGCTGTCTCGCTCTCGAAACGATAAGTTGCTTGATACTTGTTGGCTTCAAAGGCCCATTTCCCTACAAACTCTACATTAGCCTTGTTGACAACGGCGCTAGATGCATCATAGCCCTTGAAGGTCCATGTGCCATCGTTCACTGTGTCTGTGTAGGTCGCTTGCGCTGGTTGCTGAGCGGAAACAGAGGCACCATTCTCATAAGTTGCACTGTCGCTTGGGGTCAATGCTGCGATGGCCGCTGGAAGCGCTTGACCTGCTGTTGCGCTCTCGAAACGATAAGTAGCTTGGTACTTCTTGGCTTCAAAGGCCCATTTCCCTACAAACTCAACATTTGCCTTGTTCACGACTGCATTAGCTGCGTCATAGCCCTTGAAGGTCCATGTGCCATCATTCACAGTATCTGTGTAAGTGGTTTGTGATGGTTGTTGAGCGGAAACAGAACCACCATTCACATATCTTGCACTGTCGCTTGGAGTCAATGCGGCGATGGCTGCTGGAAGAGCCTGACCTACTGTCTCGCTCTCGAAGCGGTAAGTAGCTTGATACTTGTTGGCTTCAAACTCCCATTTTCCTACAAACTCCACATCTGCCTTGTTAACAACGGTGCTAGCTGCGTCGTAGCCCTTGAAGGTCCATGTGCCGTCGTTCACAGTATCTGTGTAGGTCGCTTGCGCTGGTTGCTGAGCGGAAACAGAGGCACCATTCACATAAGTTGCACTGTCGCTTGGAGTCAATGCTGCGATGGCTGCCGGAAGAGCTTTATCTGCTGTTGCACTCTCGAAGCGATAAGTAGCTTGATACTTGTTAGCTTCAAAGGTCCATTTACCGACGAAGGATACATCTGCCTTGTTGACAACGGCGCTAGCTGCGTCATAGCCCTTGAAGGTCCATGTGCCGTCGTTCACACTATCGGCGTAAGTGGTTTGTGATGGTTGTTGAGCCGAAACAGAGGCACCATTCACATATCTTGCACTGTCGCTTGGAGTCAATGCTGCGATGGCTGCTGGAAGTTGTTTACCTGCCGTTGCGCTCTCGAAGCTGTAAGTAGCTTGATACTTCTTGGCTTCAAAGGCCCATTTTCCTACAAACTCTACATCTGCCTTGTTGACAACGGCGCTAGTTGCGTCATAGCCCTTGAAGGTCCATGTGCCATCATTCACTAGGTCTGTGTATGTGGTTTGAGATGGTTGTTGAGCTGAAACAGAGGCACCATTCACATAAGTTGCACTGTCGCTTGGAGTCAATGCTGCGATGGCTGCTGGAAGTTGTTTACCTGCTGTCTCGCTCTCGAAGCGGTAAGTAGCTTGATACTTCTTGGCTTCAAAGGTCCATTTACCTACAAATTCAACATTAGCCTTGTTAACAACGGCACTAGCTGCGTCGTAGCCCTTGAAGGTCCATGTGCCGTCGTTCACAGTATCTGTGTAAGTCGTTTGGGATGGTTGTTGAGCTGAAACAGAGGCGCCATTCACATAAGTTGCACTGTCGCTTGGGGTCAATGATGTGATGGCTGCTGGAAGTTGCTTACCTGCTGTCTCGCTCACGAAGCGGTAAGTTGCTTGGTACTTGTTAGCTTCAAAGGCCCATTTTCCTACAAACTCAACATTTTCCTTGTTGACAACGGCACTAGCTGCATCATAGCCCTTGAAGGTCCATGTGCCGTCGTTCACACTATCGGCGTAAGTGGTTTGGGATGGTTGTTGAGCGGAAACAGAGGCACCATTCACATAAGTTGCACTGTCGCTTGGAGTTAATGCGGCGATGGCTGCTGGAAGTTGCTTACCTGCTGTTGCACTCTCGAAGCGATAAGTAGCTTGATACTTGTTAGCTTCAAAGGTCCATTTACCGACGAAGGATACATCTGCCTTGTTAACAACGGTGCTAGCTGCGTCGTAGCCCTTGAAGGTCCATGTGCCGTCGTTCACAGTATCTGTGTAGGTCGCTTGCGCTGGTTGCTGAGCGGAAACAGAGGTACCATTCACATAAGTTGCACTGTCGCTTGGAGTCAATGCGGCGATGGCTGCCGGAAGAGCTTTATCTGCTGTTGCACTCTCGAAGCGATAAGTAGCTTGGTACTTGTTGGCTTCAAAGGCCCACTTACCTACAAACTCTACATTATCCTTGTTGACAACTGCACTAGCTGCGTCGTAGCCCTTGAAGGTCCATGTGCCATCGTTCACAGTATCTGTGTAGGTCGCTTGCGCTGGTTGTTGAGCCGAAACAGAGGCACCATTCACATATCTTGCACTGTCGCTTGGAGTCAATGCGGCGATGGCTGCTGGAAGAGCCTGACCTACTGTCTCGCTCTCGAAGCGATAAGTAGCTTGATACTTCTTAGCTTCAAAGGCCCACTTACCTGTGAAAGTCAAATCAGCTTTTTTCACAATCTTACTTTTGGCATCATAACCAGCGAAAGTCCAAGTACCGTCGTTCACATCATCTTTGTGAGTCTTTGTTGTCGGCTCTTCTGCAAAAACTCTCGTCCCATTGAAGTAAGTTGAGCCATCTTTTGGTGCTTTCTTCTGGATAAATTCAGGCAAATCAACACCAGCCGTTTCGCTTTCAAAAGTATAGCTTACATGATGCGGTCTAGGAGTTGCTTCCCAGATACCCGTAAATGTCACACGCTTGCCATTATATGTCGCATTCTTCTGATCGTAACCTTTGAAGGTCCAGACATAGTCTTTTTCTTCTTCAACTACTGATTCTTTAGCAGGTTGTTTGGCTACAATGGTGTCACCAACCTTATAAGAAGCCTCATCACTTGGCAGCATTCCCAAAATACTTTGTGGCAATGGAACACGCGCGTCAGAAGATTTGAATACATATTCTGGATTTGGAGTAGGCACCCAGCTTCCAAGGAAAGTCTGTCTGCCTTTTGCTACAACGATTTTTTCTTTATCGTATCCTGCAAATGTCCAAGTTACCTTGTTTGCTGTATCAACATAAGTCGTTTCACTTGGTTGCTCAGCATCTACTTCTGTAAGGAACAGACCGCCCATCTTATAATCAATTGGGTTTTTCGGAGTCAACTTGGTGATATGATCTGGTAATACGAAATCAGGATTAGTTGATTGGAACTCATAGTCTATACCATTTGGCGTAAAGCTCCAAGATCCTGTGATGGTCTTCACTTTTGTACCTGCAATAGCTTTTCCGTATTTATCTGCATCAAAACCATGGAAGGTCCATGTACCTGTCGGAACAGTTACTGTAGATGTGTCAAGCTTGCTTGCATCTTTGTAATCGTCAGCTCGTCCAACGAAATCAGTGCCAGCTGGAAGCATATCGCGAATCTTATTTGGAAGAGGATAAGCAGGAGTCGAGTTAGTAAATTTATACTCTACCCTATAGATCGTATCAGACTGATTGGTAGGAACCAAAATCCATTTCCCTCTAAAGATAACGTCTCCTGCCTCGACTGTTTTCACACGTGGAGAAATAGTCGTATTATCATCTTCATAGTAGTCATCAAAGACCCAAGTCCCTCGGCCATCAGGATCCTCAAATCTTGTTTTAGATGGCATTTTAACGCGAGCTTTTTCACCCTTGACAAATTCTCTTTCGTAAGTGATTAGATTATACAAAGTTGATGGCGGATAGATCGTTTGACCAGAATCATCTTTTGAATCTGTGTAGAAGTCATAATAAACACTACGCTTGGTCGGTAAAAATTTCCAATGAACCGTGTAGGTAGAATCCTCATCGTCAGCTGGTTTCTCAACTTCCTCCTTTTGCTGAGGAATCTGCTGAGCAACCCATGTACCATCATTTTCATTATCGACGTATGAACTGAGATATTGAATTTCATTAAAGACATTGGCAGAATAATCTGATGGAGAAGTCGTGATAGGAGCAGGGATTTGTGCCTTCAAATCATCAGGGATGGTCTTCCCTGGAGTATCACTCACAAAGTCAAAGGAAACAACCTTATCGCGGTGTGGAGTGAAGGACCAGCTACCTGTAAAGAGGACGCCAGCTTTATTGACTACCTTTTCATCCTTATCATAGCCTTCAAATTTCCAAATACCTTTATTCTCAAAGTCCATGTAAGTCGTCTTCTCAGGTTTTTTTGCCTGAACAGTAGCACCATCAACATATGTCTCTGTGCTGATTGGCGGGAAGGTTCTGAGTCCATCTGGTAGAGCTAGGCTAGGGTCTTTGCTGACATACTCATAGTTTTCTGGGTACTTTTTCTCTTCAAAAGTCCAAGTACCTGTGAACTTTAGATTCCATCCATCGTGCTCCCAGTCGCTCACTGGTTTTTTAGTAAAATCGTAGCCTTTAAAGTGCCAAGTCCCCTTCTTGTCCTTATCTTCATAGGTTTCTTGAATTGGTCTAACAGACTGAACTATATCCTTGCCTTTCGGGTATTTCTTTCTATCTGCATACGCCCACTCATCCATATAAACAGGCTTCAGATTATTGATCTCAGCAGGTAGTTCTTTGCCAACCGTTCCACTGACAAACTCATAAGTCGGTTTCCGAGGAACTGGTTTAAATACAAACTCCAATGGTATTGTAACTTTTGGTATTTCCCCATATGTAGCCGCCCGCTCTAGTTCACGACTGAAGGTTAAATCTACTACATCTTCCTCAAAGGTCCAATTTCCTTCATTTTCCGCATCATAAAAGGGTTTGTAGAGATTTTGAGTTTCATCATAGCGGAGCAAAGCAGCTACCGTGTCCAGTATATCTTTAGGTAAATACTCATCACGTTTATCAAACTGATTGAGAGAAAGCTTGTAATCGTATAGCTTACTTTCTAGATCTTTTATCTCCTTAGGAAGAGGTAATTTATATTCGTCACGTGAGGTCTTAGGACTACTTGGTAAATGATAAAAATTCTCAAAATCGTGCTGGTTCATAGGTTTGTAGGATACAGTGACATCCTCAAAGTATTTCCAAGTTCCTACGAACTCTACATCGCCATTGTTTGCCACTTTACTTGGAGCATCAAAGCCAGTCAAAGCCCAATAGCCTTTTCGGTTAGGATATTCTTCTGAAGTATAAAAAACATAGTGAAATTCTTGTGCTTTTACTACTTCACCCTCAGCAAATCTTCTTCTATCTTCTGGACTCCAATTTGCAACATAAGATGGCGGAGTTTTTCCAGGTGAGCCATTAACCGCTCTATAGGTAGCCTTATATGGTGTCGGCGTAAATTCCCACTTACCTGTGAAGAAAACATCATCTTTGTCAATCACCTGACTATCATGGTCATAGCCCTTAAAGGTCCATCTACCACTTCCATCATACTCTACATAAGTTGTTTCAGTTGGCTGGATGGCCTTTACTTTATCGCCCTTTTTGTAGATTTTTGTATCTTCTGGCTTCAAGTAGTTCAGAGCAAGCGGAGTTGTTTTTCCTGGTGTAGCACTTTCAAACTCATAAAGTGCTGAGCGAGGAGTTTTATCCTGATCTGGGATGAACTTCGGATTTTTATCACGAAGACCAGAATTGACAAAGTTCACGAGATTGCGATAAACCTTATCAATTTCTTCTTGCTTTGTTGCAGTTTGAAGCACACCATCAGCAGCCGTCATTACGCCATTCAAGATTTCTAGACTATCGTCTGTCTTACTTGAAAAGTCCTTGCTGCGCAAGTTTTTGAGGTAGTTCTCTAAAGCGCTCTTGTTTAGACTTGCATTTGCTGAAGCAGGTTGAGCAGTGGCTGCAGCTGGCTGGCTTGTGCCTGTAGCTGGCTGAGCTTTTTTAAAAGTAGTCGAATCTGTCGCTTGACTTGCCTCTGTCTCAGCAGGCGTAGCAGATTTCAATGAGGCTTGGTTATCCCCTTGCGTTTCTGTCTGTGCTGGCACAGGAACTGTTGTTGTGATAGCCTCTTTACTTTCTACTTGCACGGGTGCAGAAGGCGTTACTGAGACAGTCTCTTGAGTTTCTATTTTCGCTGGTTCAGAAGTTCCCACCGAGACTTGATTTTCTGACTTATTTTCTACTTGAGCTGTAGCCACAAGCTCATCCGCATGGGCTACTTGACCCGCTCCAATCGCTGCGGGTGCAAACAAAAATCCAATCGCAAGTGATACAGTAGCAACTGATAATTTGCGGATTGAATACTTTATCTTTCTATCCTGAAAAAACATCTTTTCCTCCTTTTTGCTTTTTCGATAACTATTATAGCATAAAGAAGAGGAATTGCATATATTTTGAATTATTATTTAAGGGTTTATGATTACTTATAGGATAGGAAATTTAACCTATATAACTGTATGCATTGGCCTATTTTTTTCAGCAAAAATTATCTCATCCAAACAAAAAAATTGAAAAAGATAGCTAGGCTACGCTTCTTCAATCTTTTTGATTTCTTTCTATTGGCAGGGAATATTCGAGACGCTAGTAAGTTAAACTATTTTGGCATTTGTAGATACCTTCTCAGTCCTCCGCCGCAAAACCATCTTTTTTGATGGCATACTGCTCTATGATGCCATTATGGCCAAAGAGAACTCCGTGGAGGACTCCGCCATAAACAGCTCCGCCATCCATGCCAATCTTGCCATCCTCAGTCATCCATAGCTGGTCAGTTCCCGGTGCCTCATGCAAGAGGTAAAATGTCGGTGTATGACCAAAGACAATCGTTTTGCCAGTCTGATTGCTGCCTTCATGAAATGGCGCGCGAATCCAAACTTTTTGATAATCACTAGTCTCTCGCCAGTCTTTCAGTTCCAAATCTAGGCCAGCATGGACAAAAATGTACTGCTCCGTCTCCAACAGGAAAGGCATCTGACGAATAAAATCTACCAAATCGGTCGCCTCCGTCTTGACGCCTTCCGCATCTGCTAGTCCATCGACAGTAGCATTGAGTGGTCGGCCTAAAAGCGAATTAATCGTCGTATCTCCACCGTTACGCCGGTAGTGGTCATAGGACTTCTCAGGATTGTCCAGCCAACTCAGAAACATATACTCATGATTGCCAGAAAGACAGACAGCTCCTTCTTGCTCCACCAGAGCTTTGACCCGCTCCAAAACTGCTCGGCTGTCCTCGCCACGATCGATCAAGTCGCCTAGAAAAACAAGTTGGCTACGACCGTCCCAATGCTGGAGCAGCTCATCAAGCATACCAGCCTTGCCATGGACATCACCGATTGCAAAATATTTTGTCATAGTCGCCACTTTCTAAAGAAGACCGAAACACTAGTGTCTCAGCCTCGCTTGTTTATTTTTTTAATAATTCTCTAGCCTGCGTCAAAGCAGCCTCTGTCACATCTTCGCCAGCCAGCATCTTAGCGACTTCCTGAACACGCTCGTCAGCCGTCAGCAGACGAACCGTTGAGACGGTCGAATTCTCATCCGAAATCTTCTCAATAAAGAACTGATAATCGGCAATCGCAATGACCTGCGGCAAGTGGGAAATAGCTAAGACTTGGCCGTTGGAGCCAATCTTGTAAATCTTCTGAGCGATGGCTTGAGCCACACGACCAGAAACACCCGTATCCACTTCGTCAAAGACAATGCTGGTCTTGCCTTCCTTACGAGAAAAGGCAGACTTGATAGCCAACATGAGACGGGAGAGCTCCCCGCCAGACGCAACTTTCACCAAAGGTTTGAAATCCTCGCCCGGATTTGCCGAGATGTAGAATTCTACTTGTTCATTGCCTTCACGGTTGAACTTGCCCTTACTGAACTGCACTTTAAAGCGCGCCTTTTCCATGTAGAGATCCTGCAGCTCTTGCTTGATTTCTGCTTCCAGCTGGGCTGCTAGGCCATGACGAGCCTGACTCAGCTCCTGGGCCAGCTCTACCAGCTCTCTCTCCAAGGCTTTCAGCTCTCGGTCCATATCCTCTGAGGACAAGTTGCTGCCAGTTAAAAGGCTGTATTCTTTGGAAATCTGCGCAAAGTATTCCAGCACATCATCTACTTGGCCACCGTATTTACGTGTGATGCTGTTAATCAAGTCTAAGCGACTCTCCACCTGCAGCAGCCGATCTCCGTCAAAATCCAGTCCATCTAAAATGTCTTCTAGGCGCTTGCTGACATCCTCTAAAACATAATAAGTCTCTGACAAGCTGCCTGAAAGCTCCTTGTAGGCTGGATCGTAATCCTCGATAGACTCAAGGTCATTCATAGCTGAGCGGACATTGGTCAGACTGGAAAAATCTTCATTATCCAGCATGGTATAGGCGTTGGTCAGCGTATCGGCAATGAGCTTGTGGTTGAGCAATCGATCCCGCTCCTGATGCAGGGCAATATCTTCACCGCTTTTGAGGGCTGCGCTCTCAATCTCCGCCATCTGAAACTCCAGCATCTCAATTCTGGCCTTATGCTCCTGCTGGTTTTTCTGCAAAGTCAGGACTTGCTTGCGCAGGCTTCGATAGCGGTCAAAGGTTTCCTGATAGCGGCCTTTGAGATGCAAAAAGTCTGCTGATCCAAACTCATCTAGCATGGCAATATGAAGCTGAGATCTCATCAGCTCTTCTTGATCGTGCTGACCATGAATATCCACCAAATGCTGACCGACAGCCTTTAGAACAGATAAATTGATCATCTGACCATTGATACGGCTGACACTGCGGCCGTTTTGTAGAATTTCCCGACGGATAATCAACTCATCGGTCAGCTCCCAGCCTTGCTCCTCAAAAATCTCTCGCAAAGCTCTGCTATTTTCTAGCGAAAAAAGTCCCTCTATCTCAGCTTTAGGTGCCCCATGACGAATAACATCCGTCGTAGCACGGCTGCCCAGCATCATATTCATCGCATCAATAATAATAGACTTGCCAGCTCCAGTTTCCCCGGTCAAAACCGTCATACCTTGCTCAAAATTAAGGGAAATCTCCTCAATAATGGCAAAATTTTTAATCGAAATTTCTAATAACATAGGCTTTCCTACCAATTATTGATTTCAGCCGTGACTTTTTGGGCTGCACTTTCACTCACTGCAACGATTAGGATACTGTCGTTATCCGCAATGATGCTGAAAATTTCCTCAGCAAATTCTTTACTCAGATGACGCTTGACTACCGCCGCACTTCCTGGTATTAGGTTAAGATTGAGCATATTTCCTAGATTTTGACATGCCAAAATATTATTTTCAGCCAACTTCAGACTATTACTAGCTGTTTTAGGAAGCTCATAGATATAGGTATTATCTTTAAAAGGGATTTTTACAATCCCTAGCTCCTTGATATCTCGTGAAACCGTTGCCTGTGTCGCTGTAATACCAGACTCCCTGAGATGTTCTACAATTTCCTCTTGGGTGCCAATCTCAAACTCGCTGACAAATCGTCTGATTTTCTCTAATCTATCCTTCTTCTTCATCTTTAAATTCCTTGTGGGCTGCCTCTACGACAGCAACTAAGTCTTGCTCCAGCTCATTTTTCGGCTGTTCACTTTTCTCCAGAAAGGCTAGAAATTCAACATTGCCATGTCCGCCTTGAATCGGAGAAAAATCCAAACCTTTGACTGAAAAACCTGCTTCCAGCATAAAGGTTGTCACGGTTTCCAACACCGCCAAATGAACTTTCTTGTCCTTGATAATTCCCTTCTTGCCAATCTGCTCGCGGCCAGCCTCAAACTGAGGCTTGATCAAAGCCACGACCTGACCGCCCTCTTCTAAAATCTGATAGAGGGCCGGCAAAATCAAGCTGAGCGAGATAAAGCTAACGTCAATGCTGGCAAAGCTGGGCCGAAAGTCAAAATCAGCTGGCTCCGCATAACGAAAATTGAACTGCTCCATGCTGATAACCCGTTCATCTTGGCGAAGTTTCCATGCCAACTGGTTAGTCCCGACATCAACAGCATAGACCAGCTTAGCTCCATTCTGCAACATAACATCGGTAAAGCCACCGGTCGAAGCACCGATATCCAAGGCCACTCGGTCTACCACTGAAAGGTCAAACACTTGCAAAGCCTTTTCTAATTTCAGGCCGCCCCGACTGACATACTTGAGCTTTTCTCCCTTGAGCTTGAGCTCTGTTGCATCATCGATTTTTTCACCTGGTTTGTCAAAACGCTCTCCATTCGCAAGTGACACAACCAGACCAGCCATTACTCCACGCTTGGCCTGTTCTCGAGTCTCAAAGAGCCCTTGTCGATAGGCCAATACATCCACTCTTTCCTTAGCCATCCAGTCTCAAACTTTCTATTATTTTTTGAATTTCTTTAGCTGAAAAATCACTTTCTTTTTCTAGTTGCTCCAGTAGACTTTTCGCTTGTTCCAGTGTTTCATCGAAAAAGGCTCTGGCTCCATCCAAGCCTAGCAAGGCTGGATAGGTTGATTTCTCAGCCGCCAGATCCTTCTGCGGTGTCTTACCGATCTGATCAAAACTGGCTGTCACATCTAAAATATCATCCCGCACCTGAAAAGCCAAACCCAAGAGCTCTCCCGCTTGACGGAGCTTCCCTAGGACTGATTGACTAGTCTGAGCAATGATCCCCGCTGCTACAAAAGGATAGGCCAAGAGCTTGCCTGTCTTATTGGCATGGATAGTCTGGAGCTGGTCCATGGTCAACTTGCGGCCTTCTCCCTGCATATCCAAAACCTGCCCAGCCACCATACCAAAGGAACCAGCCGCCAAAGACAGCTCTGCTATCAGATCCACCTTGACCTGACTAGGGAGCTCTACCATTGCCACTAAACCATAAGGATCCAAAAAGAGAGAATCTCCCGCCAAAATGGCCATATCCTCCCCGAATTTCTTGTGGCTGGTCAGACGGCCTCGGCGGTAGTCATCATTATCCATAGCTGGCAAATCATCATGGATCAGGCTACCGGTGTGAATCATCTCTAGAGCTGCTGCCACCTGAAAATGAGCAGGAGTTAATTCCAGACCAAAACCTTCCAGCAATTCCAAAAGCAAGAGAGGGCGGATCCGCTTGCCACCAGCCTCGACAGAATAGAGGATGGTCTCAGTCAAATCCGCTGACACTTCCTTGCTCTGATAAAATTCTTGAATCGTCAGACCAATTTGCCTGATTTTATTCTCTCTTGTCATTCCATATCCGTTTCTGTGCCATCCGCCTGCATGACCTTGACCAAGGTCTTTTCTGCCTGATCTAACGTCTTTTGCAAGTCTTTAGACAACTGCATGCCCTTCTGGAATTCAGCGATAGCCTCTTCCAAGGCCACGTCTCCATTTTCCAGCTTCTGGACAATAGCTTCCAAATCAGCTAAGTTTTCTTCAAATTTCTTGTCTTTTGACATCTTTTACCTCAACTTGGACCTGACCATCCCGCATGAGAATGGTCAGCTGGTCCTTCTTCTTGATATCCTGACTGGACTCGATTACTGTTTCATTTTTTTGGATAATAGCATAGCCCCGCGCCACAATGCGACTGGTATCCAGCATGAGTAGCGCATCTGACAATCGCTTGGCTTCAGCCACCTTATGGTCATAGATCACCGCCATATTGCTACGCAACAAGCGCTCCTGCTGGTGCACCTGCTCCTGATAGCGCTGCACCTGCCGCAGAGGTGACAGAGATTCCAAGCGATGTTGGAGAATATTGACCTGCTGGACTTCTTCATTATAATATTCGCGAATTTTTTGCTTTAATCGTAGATTGAGCTGGTCTAACTTTTGCAGATAGCCATCATAAAGCCGTTCTGGCTGCCGAAAAATAACAGAGGAAGCCAGCTTGTGCAATCGTTCCCGCTGGTAAGCCAGACGATTTGAAGCTGCATTAGACAGACGATTTTGCTGCTGACTCAAATGCCCCAGAAGATCCAGCTTGGTGACTGGCGTCGCCAATTCCGCTGCTGCTGTAGGGGTTGCTGCTCGTCGATCTGCCACAAAGTCAGCCAGAGTCGTGTCCGTTTCGTGCCCCACACTGGAAATAATCGGAATCTGAGACTCAAATATGGCTCGCACGACGATTTCCTCATTAAAAGCCCAAAGATCCTCGATGGAACCGCCGCCCCGACCAATAATCAAAACATCCAAATCTTCTCGCTCATTGGCTCGACGGATATTAGCCGCCACCTCGGCGGCAGCTCCTTCGCCCTGAACCTTGGTCGGATAAAGCAGGATGTCCACGCCTGGGAAACGGCGGCTGACTGTCGTGATAATATCTCGAATGACAGCCCCGCTAGGACTGGTCACTACCCCAATCTTCTTAGGAAACTGAGGCAGGGCTTGTTTAAACTTATCTTGGAAAAGACCTTCTTCTCCCAGTTTTTTCTTGAGCTGCTCAAACTGAACAGCCAAGGCACCAATGCCGTCTGGCTCGGCCTTTTCAATGACAATCGAATAGGACCCACTTGGCTCATAGAGCTGCACACGGCCAATGACATTGACCTTCATGCCCTCTTCTAGTTCAAAACCAAGCTTTTTATAAACACCTGACCAGATAGTTGCCTGAATAACTGCCTTCTCATCCTTGAGGGAAAAATACTGGTGATTGGGGCGCTTGCGAAAATTGGAGACCTGACCTGTCAGATAAACCCGTTCCAAATAAGGATCACGGTCAAACTTCATCTTCAGATAACGGGTCAAAGTAGAAACCGATAAATAATCTGGCATGTCGCTCCCTTTCTATTTTCTAGTATTTGCGTAACTTTTATTATACCAAAAAATGTAGGAAGTCAGTGCTTCCAAGTTCCCAATTTTCATGATAAAAATCACTAAGATTTTGTACTTTCCTTGATAATTTGATACATTTCAATGCGCAACTGTTGCGCAATGAATTCTAAGGTTAGCAAACTAGGAATCGAATCGCCTGCCTCAATACGAGCAAGCTGTCTGACTGTCAAACGAGTCTCATCCTCACACAGCAATTCCCTTGTCATTTTACGTTGTTCCCGCAGTTCTCGAATTTTTTTCCCAATTGCTACTTTTAGCTCTGACATGGCACTTTCCGCACTTATCCTTTTCTACTAGTTTTTATACTTTTAACTCTCATACTTTATTTTTATTATAGCACAAAAAAGTTTTCTATCGTATTAACTTTTTTCTATAAATTAAAAAAGTAATTATGTGAGAAAGTTGGTGAATCTTAGACTTTTCCTAACTAAGACAAGATTTCCTAATCCACAAAAAGAGGCTCGGATTTTTCCAAGCCTCCCAAGATTTATTGACTAAAATTTTTCATCCAAGTTGGAATTCGTTGACTCAATTCTGTCGGTAATACCACATAAACCTCTTTGGCTAATTCATCCGCAATAGCTGAATGCAAGTAGGTCGCAGCTGTCACTCTTTCAAAAAGTGAAACCTGCTGAAATTGACCTGCAAAGCCAGCAATCATCCCTGCCAAGGTATCTCCCATACCACCAGTTGCTTGATAGGGACCACCAACCTGCAACTGATAAATATCCTTTTCTCCACTCTGAAAAACTCGCGTTCCATTCCTTTTCTGTACAACTAGAGTTCCCTTAGGAAATTGGTCAACAGCCTTTTGGCTAGATTTTTCGTCCTGCGACTCGATGGGCAAGCCAGACAAGCTTTCCCATTCTTTCTGGTGAGGGGTAAAAATTGTCTGGGAGTTCGGAAAAGGCAGAGCTTGCTTGGCAAAAAGCGAGATAGCGCCCCCATCCATAATCAAGATTTGTTGCTTGTTTACAAGCTGTAAAACCAACTGCAGCAACGATTTCTCTAAAGAATTTTCAGCCAAACCCGGTCCGATTAAAATAACAGTAGCCTTGCGGATCTGCTCCATCAGTCGCTCTTGCTCCCACAAATCAAAGGCCATAGCCTCTGGCAAATGAGCATGGAGGGCGAAAATATTTTCCCGTTCAGTTGCAACTGTCACCAGACCAGCTCCGCTCCTTACTGCGGCCAAGGCAGCCATGATAATGGCCCCGCCATAGGGATAAGTCCCGCCAATCAATAGCAGGCGACCATAGTCGCCTTTATGGCTGTCTGGCGATCGATTTATAATAACCTTTTTCAAAAGCCTGTCACTGACTAGTTTCATATTTCATCCTCTATAATTATTTAAATGTTTTCAAAAACTAATATTACCCGCTCAAGCACATCAAACAAAGAAACTCGACTGCCATTTTCTATCCCTGATAGGCATATCTCTATTGAATTCTAGTTGCGTAAGAGAATTGTGTAGAGACGAACAGAAAAAAGCTTCTTTCTTCACTTCAAAATCAAAAGCTAAACTTACTCTCCATCTCGCCAGTTACCACCAATAAGCAAATCCTATACTTTGATAAATTATTTCCGAAATTTCCAATCTTTATTTCGACCCGAGCAATTTTCTTCTCCCATATTTTACCATATTTTCGCTCGATATTTAAAATGAAGAAATAAATTCAGAGAAAGGGCCGTGTGAAATTATTACATCGCTTACTACCACAGCACCTAAAAAATGGAGACTTTCATCAAAGAAAACTCTACCACGAAACCCTAGCCTCATCTAAAAAAGCCCCAGCGAATTTTTTTTAAAAAATATGCAGTTGCCAATACAACTCTTTGCTTGTAAGCAAAAACAGCTATCGGCTCATCCAAACAAATAAATTTATCTTGAAAACAAAAAAGGTCCATTGGACCTTAATAAGCGAAAACTCGCTGCCGCGAGTTCCCATCTGCAACCTGAAACAATCTCCCAGATCTTGACGAAAACTCTGTTTTCTTTATCTGCAACTTAAAAAGGTCCACTGGACCTTTTTAACCACCTAGATATGCTTTGCGGACTTCGTCAGAAGCGAGAAGCTCTTGACCTGTTCCAGATAGAACAATTTTTCCTGTTTCAAGAACATAACCACGGTCTGCGATAGATAGTGCTTTATTGGCATTTTGCTCAATCAAAAGCACAGTTGTACCCTGCTTTTGGATATCTTGAATGATATCAAAGATTTCTTGAATGAAGATTGGCGCTAGCCCCATTGATGGCTCATCCAAGAGCAAGAGCTTAGGAGTAGACATGAGCGCTCGACCCATAGCCAACATCTGCTGCTCACCACCTGAAAGAGTTGCAGCATCTTGGTTTTTACGCTCTTCCAAGCGTGGGAAACGAGAGAAGACCTTTTTGAGATTTGCTTGATTTTCTTCACGATTTTTCTTAAGAAAAGCTCCCATTTCAAGGTTCTCCAAGACAGTCAAACCTGGGAAAATATGGCGCCCTTCTGGAACCTGTGAAAGCCCCGCAGCCACAATCTTTTGAGCAGGCACTTTTTGAATTTCATTACCTAAAAATTCAATCTTCCCAGCACTTGGGCGAACCAAACCAGAGATCGTGCGGAGGATGGTCGTTTTACCAGCACCATTGGCACCGATAAGGGAAACTACTTCTCCTTCGTTGACTTCAAAGCTGACATCACGGACAGCCTGAATCATGCCATAGTGGACAGATAGATTTTCAACTTTGAGCATGGACATTAGGCTTCACCTCCTAGATAAGCTTCAATAACGCGTTTGTCATTCTTAATCTCATCTGGTGTGCCGTGGGCAATCAAGCGACCGTACTCTAGTACGTAGATGCGCTCAGTTACTTCCATAACCAGACTCATATCATGCTCAATCAGCATGATAGTAATGTTAAATTCATTTTTAATCCGACGGATCAGGGCAGTCAGCTCAGCTGTTTCCTGTGGATTCATCCCAGCAGCTGGCTCATCCAAGAAGAGAATCTTTGGCTCTGTAGCAAGCGCTCGGACAATCTCCAGACGACGCTGTTGACCATAAGCCAAATTTTTAGCCAAGGTTTCTGCTTCCTTATCCAAGTCAAAGATAGCCAGCAATTCCAGAGCCTTTGCTTTCAATTCCTCTTCATTTTTATAAAATGCTGGAAGACGGAAGAAAGAGGCCAACACGTGAGGTTTATGGTGATTCCCGAAAGCAATCAATACATTGTCCAACACAGTCAAATCTTTAAAAAGGCGGATATTTTGGAAAGTCCGGCTGAGACCCAGAGTTGCAATCTTGTAAGGTGTTTTACCATTCAGCAAATGGCCATCCAAAGTAACCGTTCCCTCACTCGGTTCATAAACACCCGTCAAAAGGTTGAAAAGAGTTGTCTTTCCAGCACCGTTAGGACCGATAAGACCGACCAGTTCCCCTTCGTTCAATTCCAGAGTCACGTCACTAACAGCTGTTAGTCCTCCAAAATTTTTGGTTAATTTTTTTACATCAAGAAGTGCCATTATTCTTTGACCTCCTTATTCTTTTTAAAGAGCTTAGCCAAGCTAAATTCCCAAGTACCAAGCAAGCCGCCTGGACGGAAAATCATCACCAAGATTAGGGCAAGCGAATAAACAATCATCCGAACACTTGAGATATCTTGTAAAAGCATATTGAGGATACCCAATACCACTGCCGCAACGATTGCTCCAGTCATTGATCCCAGACCGCCAAAAACGACGATAATCAAGACATTGATTGTATTGATAAAGGAATAGTCTTTTGGTACAACAGAACCGACAAATCCAGCCTGCAAAGAACCTGCAATAGAAGCTGTAATGGCTCCAAAAACGAAAGCAATGACTTTAATTTTTGTTGTATTGACACCGACAGACTCTGCCGCAATCTCGTCCTCGCGAACAGACAAGGTGCTGCGTCCGATAGGACTGCGGAGGAAGTTAAGAGTCAAAATAGTTGTAATTACGACAAAAACATAAACCAATTGCCAAGAGGTAAAGTTAGGAATGGATAGGATACCTGCCGCACCATTAGTCAGGTCGCCTCCATTTACAATCAAAATCCGGATAATTTCAGAAACACCCAGCGTCGCAATTGCCAAATAGTCTCCCTTTAAGCGCAAGGTCGGAATACCAACAAGCAGAGCTACTGCACCTGCAATCACAGCGCCAACCAACATAGCAATAAAGAAAGTCCCATAGTTTGGAGATTTAGAGCCCATGATAGCTACTGCATAGGCACCAATGGCCATAAAGCCAGCATGCCCAAGCGAGAATTGCCCAGAAAAACCAACGATAAGATTGAGGCCAACAGCCAAGATAATATTAATCCCAATCTGCTCAAAGATTTGCAGATAGAAAGGATTGAGAATACCTGTGCTAGCAAGCACTGTCATCAATAGATAGCCAAAGAGGATCAGAGCAAGCCATAACGCATTTACTTTTAAATTATTTTTCATACATTACACCTTCTCTTTCACATTTTTACCTAGAATACCAGCTGGACGGACCAATAGAATGATAATCAAGATCGCATACACAATCGCATCACGGAAATCTGACAGTCCAACTGCTGTTGCAAAAGTTTCCAAGAGGCCGATTACAAAACCACCCAAAGCTGCCCCTGGGATGATACCAATTCCTCCCAAAACTGCCGCAACAAAGGACTTGATACCTGGTGTCATTCCCATCAGTGGCTCAAGCGAGTTGTAGTAAAGGGCAATCAGTACCCCTGCTGCTCCTGCCAAGGCTGAACCCAAAGCAAAAGTAAAACTGATCGTACGATTGACATTAATCCCCATCAGCTGGGCAGCATCACTATCCACGGAAACAGCCCGCATGGCTTTACCCATTTTCGTCTTTTGCACAATAAACTGCAAACCAACCATGAGTAAAATAGAAATTCCCAAAATCATCAGTTGAATATTGGAAATCGAAATTGGCCCAAGCGTATAACGCACTGTTTTAATCACTTGAGGGAAGGAACGAGTATTGGCACCTACAAAGAAGACCATCCCGTACTCCAAGAGGAAAGAAACCCCAATTGCTGTGATCAAGGCTGCAATCCGCGTTGAATTGCGCAAAGGGCGATAGGCTAAGAACTCAATCACTACACCAAGGATCGCTGTTCCAACCATAGATAAAATAAGGGCTACAAAGAAGTTTAGGTGAAGGGTGTTAATCAGGTAATATCCCATAAAAGCACCAATCATATAAATGTCTCCATGCGCGAAATTAATCAGTTTGATAATTCCATAAACCATGGTATAACCCAAGGCCAGAAGCGCATAAACACTCCCCAAAATCAATCCATTAGCCAATTGCTGAAGAAATTGTTCGAGCATTCCACACCACTCTTTCTAATATAAAATAAGAGCAGAAACAACAATCTCAGACGAAGCCTTGTCTTGCCGTCTCTACTCAAACATCATAAGCAAGTAAGAAACAAGTCAAAGACTGGGTTTGTCCCCAGCCTCAGACCCTTTATTCAGGTTTAACTGTTTCAACAGTTTCTACTTTACCATCTTTCAAACCAATCATCAAGGCTGTCTTCACAGGATTGTGATCTTTATCGATGGTAATAGATCCAGTAACTCCTTCAAAGTCTTTTAACTTAGCAAGGTTATCTTTAATATCTACAGATGTTTTTGCACCCTTAGATGCTTCTGCTGCCATATAAACTGCATCATATGAAAGGGCTGCAAACATTGAAGGTTCTTCGTTATATTTAGCTTTGTAAGCTGCAACGAATTTCTTCGCTTTATCTGTCATGTCACCTGAAGTTGAGAAACCAGATACATAATAAACATTAGTTGCTGCTGCTGGAGTTGCTTGCTCAACGAACTTGGCATCGCTAAATCCATCAGGTCCAACGATTGTTTGGCTAATTCCCATACCACGCGCTTGGTTCACCAATTTACCAGCTTCTGTGTAGTAACCTAGTACAACCAGTGAATCAAATTCTTTGCCTTTGATCTTTGTCAAAGCAGCTTGGAAATCTGAGTCACCAGAAGCAAAGGTTTCTGTCGTAACGATTTCACCCTTGTATTCTTTCTTGAAGGCTTCGGCCATTCCTTTAGCATAGTCGCTTGAGTTGTCATAATAGAGTACAACTTTCTTAGCTTTCAAGTTTTCTGTTACATATTTAGAGATGACTTTACCTTGGTAACTATCAGTAAAGGTTGCACGATACAGATAGTCTTGATTTTTTGTCAAATCATCCTGTGTAGCACTTGGTGTTACCAAAGGCACACCAGCTTTACCTGCATTGGCAATTGCAGCCGCAACCCCACCTGAAGTCGCAGGACCGATGATTGTATTCACCTTATCTTGAGTCGCCAAGCTTGTAGAAATAGTAGCTGCTTCTGCTGTTTCTGATTTGTTGTCTTTATCAGTTACTTCGATCTTCTTGCCGTCTACACCACCAGCTGCGTTGATTTCATCAACAGCAAGTTGAGCACCGTGTTGTTCTGCAGTACCGTAAGCCGCTACAGCGCCAGTTTCTTCAAAGTTGAAACCGAACTTAAGTGTTTTACCGATTTCTGTTCCAGTAGCAGATGAGTTGTTTGTAGAAACTTCTCCACAGGCTGCTAGAAGCGCAGCACTAGCAAAAGCTACAAGCGAAAGTGCAAATTTTTTCTTCATGAATAATCTCCTCTATTTTGTTTTTTGCTTTGTTTGCAAATGATATAGTAAGAATATACCGAATTATCTGACAATTGTCAACCCAAAGAAGCTATTTTTTTAAATAATAGCGTTTTCTTGGTTTCTAAATAAACTTCCAACAAAATTCGTATCCAGATTTTGAATCTCGCAAGTCTGGATTTTTTTGATATAGGACTCTTTTGACAGGCTCTCCTTCAGAGAATCCACCTGATCTTTTGCCACATAAAGCTGCAAATAACGGTGTTTTTTAGAATGATAAATAATATCTCCAACATGAGCCAGCTTCTTTGCATCTCGATTATAGTATAGATGAATAATGAAGCCCATTCGTTCCTCTTTTTTAAACATGACAATCCTCTCTGGTCATTTGTACTCTATTGATTATATCAAAAAAAGCCCGCAAATGGGGCATTTTTCCTAGTTATAAATGAAAACTAGCTAAGATTATTATTAGCCATGATTTCATCGATAAAACCATATTCCAAGGTTTCTTGGGCACTCATCCAGTAATCACGTTCTGCATCTGCGTGAATCTGCTCAACCGATTTACCAGAATTGTCGGCAAGAATTTGCTCCAAGGTCCTACGAGTCTTAAGCAAATGCTCTGCTGCAATGGCCATATCTGTTTGCTGAGTACCGCCACCAGTACCACCCATCGGCTGGTGAATCATATACTCTGCATTTGGAAGCATGAATCGTTTGCCCTTAGCACCGCTAGAAGCAATGATAGTTCCCATGCTAGCTGCCATTCCCATGACAATCGTCTGCACATCAGACTTAATAAAGTTCATGGTATCTACAATCGCCAATCCCGCTGACACAGAGCCACCAGGAGTATTAACATAAAGATAGATGTCCTTGGTGCTGTCTTGTGCATCTAGGAAAAGCAGTTGCGCAATAACAGAATTAGCCATATTGTCCTCAACAGGACCCGTCAGCATGATAATACGGTCTTTTAAAAGGCGTGAGTAAATGTCATAAGAACGCTCACCACGGCTGGTTTGTTCAATAACTACAGGAATCATGAATATTTTCTCCTTCATTCGATCTATTCATTATTATATCTTTTTGGTCAAAAAAGGTCAAATATTTGCTTTCTCTGTCGGATGACAGAAAGCAGCGCTGAGATTATCTTTGGTTTAGAAAGCACAAATCCACCGATTTAGCAGAACTTTCCTTTTTACAGTTTCTAGCTATTATTTTGTACCAAAGAGGCGGTCACCAGCATCTCCGAGACCTGGAACGATGTAGCCGTGCTCATTAAGATGATCATCAAGGGCAGCAGTGAAGATATCTACATCAGGATGAGCATCCTGCAAGGCTTTGACACCTTCTGGAGCAGACACTAAGCAGACAAAGGTGATGTTGCTTGCACCACGTTTTTTAAGTGAATCTACAGCCAAAATAGCAGATCCACCCGTAGCCAACATTGGATCGACAACAAAGATTTGACGTTGGTCAATGTCTTCTGGCAATTTTACCAAATATTCAACTGGCTTCAAGGTCTCTTCATCACGGTACATTCCGATGTGGCCGACTTTAGCAGCAGGAACCAAGCTCAGGAGACCATCCACCATACCGATACCAGCCCGCAAGATTGGGACAATAGCCAATTTTTTCCCTGCAATCTGCTTTTGAACTGTTTTCGTAATTGGTGTTTCAATTTCTACATCTTCAAGTGGTAAATCGCGCAAAACTTCGTATCCCATCAGCATTGCGATTTCATCTACCAATTCACGAAAAGCTTTAGTAGAGGTATCTGTACGACGCAAGATAGATAATTTATGCTGAATGAGTGGATGAGCGATAACTTCAAGTTTTCCCATGATTGGATTTCCTTCTTTCAATTTATTCTTCTTATTATATCAAAAAAGAAGAAAAAAGGCTTGCAACAAGCAAACCTTTTCATCTATTTTGATTACTTTTTGATAGAAGAGTTTGATTTCAATTTAGGCTTTATTGATAGACTATTACACCAAACCTTCTAAGAGGCCTCTCATAAAGTTCTCAGAATTAAACTCGCCGATGTCGTCAATTTTCTCGCCAAAACCAATCAGTTTCACTGGAATATCCAGTTCCTGACGAATGGCAAGAACAACCCCACCGCGCGCAGTTCCGTCAATCTTAGTCAGGACAATACCTGTCACAGGTGTGATTTTTGAAAATTCCTTGGCTTGAACCAGCGCATTTTGACCCGTAGAGGCATCCAAGGCCAAGAAAGTTTCATGTGGCGCTGCTGGATCTACCCGCTTGATAATGCGACCGATTTTTTCCAGCTCTGCCATGAGATTGTCTTTATTTTGCAAGCGACCAGCTGTATCGATCATGAGAATATCAACATTTTCAGCCTTGGCTCTTTCCAAACCGTCAAACACGACACTGGCAGGATCGCTCTTTTCTGGACCAGTCACAACGGGCACATCGACTCGACGCCCCCACTCAGCCAACTGGGCAACAGCTCCAGCCCGGAAGGTATCTGCTGCCACCAGCATCACTTTTTTACCTTCTTGCTTGTATTTATAGGCCAATTTGCCTATTGAGGTCGTCTTCCCTACTCCATTTACACCGACAAAGAGCATGACAGTCAAACCGTTTTGGAAATTGATTTTTTCATTAAAGCGGCCATCTTTCTCATAAATGTCCACCAATTTTTCAATAATCAGCTGGCGCAAGGCGTCTGGTTTCTTAGCATTTTCTAGACGTGCTTCATAGCGCAAGTCCTCAGTTAGGTTGGAAGCTACCTGCACACCGACATCACTGGTAATCAGCAGTTCTTCCAAGTCTTCAAAGAAATCTTCGTCAACTGAGCGGAAATTTGCAAAGAAGGCATTGAGACGAGCACCAAATCCAGTCCGCGTCTTTTTGAGACTGCGGTCATACTTTTCTTGGACGCTCTCTTCCTGGTATTCAGCCGTTTCTGCTTGAGGTAGTTCTTCCTCTGCCTCTTCTCCATACTCGGTCGAAGCTACTTGTGACGAAGCGCTTGCTTCCTGCTCACTTGATACTTCTTGCTCTGGTTCGTGGCTGATTTGCTCTCTAGCTGCAGCCAAACGCTCCTGCAATTCTTGGTAATAATCTCTGCTTTCAGTCGCCGCTTCTGATTCGCTATTACTTTCCAAAGCTTGATTTTCTGAAGTTTCAGACTGCTCTTCTGCTTCAGCCAAAACTTGTTCAGGAATTTCCTGATCTTCAAGCACTGGTTCAGATAAGTCAGCTTGTTGACTAGTTGGGGCAAATTCCTGCTCAGAAATTGCTGAAACTGCAGGCTCTGTATTCTCTTCTGGCACAGATTCTACTATCGGAGTTTCCGCTGTTTCTTCACTAGAAGCAGCAAGGGGCTGGGGTTTTGCCTCAGCTGGAACTTCAGTCTCTGTAGTCTGATAACTCTCCTCTGCCTGTTCCTCTATCTGGGGCTTTTCTTCAAGTTCCTCTTTTTTACGTCCAAAAAGACGGTCAAATAATCCCATTCTTTAGTTCTCCTTCAATACATATTTCCGAATTGCCCAAGCAACTGCATCTTCATCATTGGTCATCGGGGTGACAACTTCTGCGACTTCCTTGACTTCTGGCACGGCATTTTGCATGGCTACTCCTAGACCAGCCCAAGCAATCATTGACAAATCATTGGCTTCGTCACCGCAGGCCATAACTTGGCTTTTATCAATTCCCAAGTGGGCAATCAGTTTCTCCAAACCAGTCGCCTTGTGGACATTTTTCGGTGACCATTCCAGCAACATTTCTCGTGATTTGAAAATTTCATACTGGTCAAACAGTTCGGGCGAAATGTGAGGAATGGCTACGTCCAGCGGTTCCTGAGCAAAGGCTGTGACGCATTTATTGTAGGTAATCTGGCTAGAAAGGTCTTCAAAAGCAATGGATTCAAAGTTCAGAGCTGGATTAAACTCCGCATATAGCGATGCTTGGTCTGATTGAATCTGATAAACCAAGCCACCATCAATCGCATCCAGAGGCAGACCCAATTTCTCAGTCTCTTCATAAATTCTAGCTACATCATCGTAGGCAAAGACCGTTTTATCTAAAATTTCGCCAGTATTGCGCTGAACCAAACCACCATTAAAGGTAATGGTGTATTCATCTACCTGACCATCGGTGCCCAGTTCATGCAGAAAAAATTCCATAGCCTTAAGCGGACGCCCTGTGGTCAATACAATTTTGACACCCTGCTGTTGAGCCGCTTTGAGCGCTGCTAGATTCTCTTCAGAAATCTTTTTATCCGTGGTCAAAAGCGTCCCGTCCAAATCCAAAGCAATCAATTTAATATCAGCCATTACAAGCCCTCCATGTAGGTCATAACAGATTGGGCCGCATGGTGGCCAATCACTTCTTTCGCAACTGCCAAAATTTCCAGTCGCGCATTTTCCGGTGCAATCGGGTGTCCTACCACCTGCATCATATGCAGGTCATTGAGATTATCACCAAAAGCCATAACTTGATCCATCTCTAGACCTAGCTTCTTAGCCAGCTCGACAAGAGCCACCCCTTTATCCACGTAATCCAGCACGATATCAATCGACTTATAGCCCGTTGTCATCGCCTTGACACCTGCGACATTCTCATTGACCCAGGCTTCGCCATCGGCCACTGTTTCTTCGCTGAAATTGGTCGTAAATTTAAAGATCTCGTCTGTAATCTCACTAAAATCAGCAACTTTTTGGATATTTTCATTATAATTAGCGCTGAAAGAGAGATAAGTCGGATCTACTGTCTCTAGGACATAACAGCCTTTTTTCCCTGTTAGGAGCAACTCGTTGATATTGACAAAGGGCGACTCCTTGAGCTTGTCAAATACCTTGAGATAAAATTCTCTTGGCATGGTTGCTTCGTATAGATCTTTTCCTCGGAACTCTACAAGGCTGCCATTTTCCGCGATAAAGATAATATCATCCCGAACTTCATGAAAGAGCTTTTCAAGAGAAAGAATTCCTCGACCGCTGGCAACAGCAAAGTAGATGCCCTTTTCTCGAAACTGAGCTAGCAGGTGCTTGAGCCGCTCCATATCAAACTGGCCCTTGTCATCTAAAAAAGTACCGTCCATATCTGTTGCTACTAATTTTATGCTCATACTATAAACTTTCTAAATCTTTTAACTTGACCGATACAATCTTGGAAACTCCTGACTCCTGCATGGTTACTCCATAGATAGAGTCTGCTGCAGACATGGTTCCCTTGCGGTGGGTCACAACGATAAACTGGCTTTCTTTGTCAAAGCGATTGAGATAATCCCCAAAGCGCTTAACATTGGCCTCATCCAGAGCTGCTTCTACTTCATCCAAGATGACAAAAGGAATAGTCTTGACGCGGATAATGGAGAAGAGTAAGGCTAAGGCTGATAGGGCTTTTTCTCCCCCACTCATAAGATTGAGAGATTGGATTTTCTTGCCTGGAGGCTGAACTGAAATCTCTACCCCAGCTGTCAGCAGATCGCCTTCTGTCAAGATCAGGTCAGCTGAACCGCCGCCAAACATCTGGCTAAAGGTCAGCTTGAAGCTTTCACGAATGGCTTCAAAAGTTGTTTGGAAACGTTCCTTGACCTCGTCATTCATCTCTTCAATGGTTTCCAAGAGGAGATTTTTGGCCGAGAGTACGTCATTCCGCTGACTATTGAGGAAGTTCAGGCGGCTGCTAACTTCTTCAAACTGCTCTACTGCATCCAAATTGACCGGTCCCAAAGCACGAATAGCCTTTTCTAAGTCTTTGACTTGAGCTTCCGCAGCTGCAAGATTTTCCAAAGAGCGGGCTCTTTGATCAGCCTCTTCAAAGCTGATCTGGTAATTATCCGTCAGATTGGTCAGCAGACGACGCAAGACATCTGAAAACTTCTCTTTTTCTGCCTCTGCCTTGGCCTGACGACGAATCAGACTTTCGTTCTGCTGACGGGCTTGGTCTAAATGCCCTAGAATATCCTCAGACTGCCCCTCTAAGTCGTCCAACTCAAATTTAAGTCGGATGAGGTTCTGATCCAAGTCTGTCTTCTTTTCTTGAGCAGTCTTGAGCTGTTCTTCCAAGACAGAAATATCCACCTTCTGGCTGACCGCTTCTTCCTTTTGCTCTATCAAAAGTTGCAAAGTAGCGACTTCCTTGTCCAGAGCAGCCTTCTCCTCTAGCAAACGCGACAAATCATTCTTCTCAAAGCGCTGGCTAGAAGTCAGCTCTGTGCTCTTCAATTTCAGTTCAGACAAGTTAGCCGATAGCTGATCGAAACGATCCTGAACAGCGTTTTTATTCGACTTGACTTGCTCAATTTCTGTAGTAATAGCTGTTTTTGCAGCCTCAATAGCCGACAGCCGCTCTTCCATTTTTTTCTTTTCAGCCAGGCCTGCTGTTTCAGTCTGGCTAGCCAAATCCTGCTCCTGTAGATGCTCCAGCTGGCTGAGTTCTGCAACCCGCTCCGCAATCTGTTCGTAGGCCAGCTTGACCCTTTGCTCCGTCAAGCGAGCTTGCTCACCCTCAGACTTGATAGCTTCCAAGGCTTGCTTAGCCTCTGAGAGCTGAGATTGCAAGCTTTCGACTTGCCGCTCCTGAGCTTTCAGCTTCTGGGACTGCTGCTCCATTTCTCCAAGCAGGCTGTCCAGTTCAGGCTTGATAAAGATTGTGTTATTATTGCGATTAGCTCCTCCAGCGTAAGAGCCGCCTGTGCGCAGTTCCGTGCCGTCCAGCGTTACAATTCTGACTTGGTAACGAACCTGACGGGCAGCTGTACGCGCATGTTCAATCGTATCAAAGATTGCGGTTGTTCCCAGCAGATTTTGGAAAATATTCTCCAAATCTGCCTCATAAGTAACCAGCTCTGAAGCTATACCTAGGAAGCCCGGGCTGGCCTCAATTTTGGATCGATTTTGCTCGGGGAGTTGACGAGCCTTGATGGTCGTCAGAGGCAGGAAAGTAGCCCGACCAGCTCGATTTTTCTTGAGAAAATCAATGGCTCTGGTCGCTGCAGCCTCATCCTCAACGATGATATGCTGGCTGCTTGCCCCCAGCGCAATTTCCAAAGCAGTCTGGTACTGAGAATCGAAGCTTAATTTCTCGCTGACTGCCCCGACAATACCACCCAGACGATCAGCTTCCTGCAGGACACTTTTCACTCCCGCATAAAAATTACTGTGATTTTTAAGGATAGCTTCTAAACTGGCTGCACGGGCTTTTTTATTTTTCAAATCATCCAGCAGGGCAAACATGCTGGTCTGCTCATTTTGATAAGCAGTCGCCAACTTCTCGACCTGCCCCTGCTGCTCCTGATACTGTTCTAGCAAGGCTCTGAGGGCAGTCTGAGCTTCTTCTAATTCTGCCTGTCGAGCCGCTTCTTCTGCCCGACCAGCTTTTAAATCAGCCTGTAGTTTGCTAAACTTTGCCTGTTTACTGGCAGCTTGGCTCCGCTCATTCTCCAGACGATTTTCTAGCGAGGTCAAGTCGTTGGACAGATCTGCTTCTTCTTGCATGAGCTTGACGTAACGATCCCGCAGATTTTCAATCAACTGATCTGGGTCATCTGAAAAGTCTGCCAATTCTGCTTCCAACTGGCTCATAGCCTCTTGATTTTCTGTCAACTGGACTGCTAAATCAGCCAGATGAGCTTCCTTGGAGGAAATATCAGCCGTCAACTGCTGGCTTTTTTCTCTCAGTCCAGCCAAACGTTCTTCATTTTCCAAACGGCTGCTAGCTGCCTGACTCGATTCCAACTTGGCTAGGTCTATCTGGCGTTCCAAATCACTGATCAAACGAGTCAGTTCCAAAAGACTGGCCTGATCGTCAGATAGTCTTTGATTCACTTCCTGACGTTTAACCTTGATTTCTTGATTTTCACGCTCCAATTCGTCCCGTTTCGTATAATAGGCCGCTAGTTCCTGCTTGATACTCTCCAAATCAGCTTCTGCCGCCGTCAAATCAGTTTTATTCGCCTTAATCTGAGCCACCAAGACATCTAGATAAAGTTCCTGACGCTCTTGATCCAGTTCTAAAAAGCGCTTGGCCGTCTCAGCCTGCTTTTCCAGTGGCTTGACTTGACTATCCAGCTCGTAGATAATATCTTCCAAGCGATCCAGATTGTCTTGAGTCTGCGCCAGCTTGCTTTCTGTTTCCTTACGACGGGTCTTGTATTTGAGCACTCCAGCCGCTTCTTCAAAAATTGCCCGACGCTCTTCTGGTTTGCTGTTAAAGATTTCCTCTACCTTACCTTGGGAAATGATGGAGAAAGAATCCCGTCCTAGCCCTGTATCCATGAAAAGGTCATGGACATCGCGCAGACGGACCTTTTTGCCGTCAATCTTGTACTCGCTATCACCACTTCGATAGATATGGCGCTCGACACGAATTTCCTTGCCTGCTTGCTTGATAAACTGGTCCTGATTATCCAAAACCACAACGACCGAAGCATAGTTGAGGGGCTTGCGGTTCTCCGTCCCTGCAAAGATGACATCGGGCATCTTACCGCCCCGCAGACTCTTAACGCTCGACTCACCCAGAGCCCAGCGCAGGCTCTCCGTAATGTTGGACTTGCCTGAGCCATTGGGACCAACAACAGCAGTCACCCCTTGATCAAAAACCACCTTGGTCTTATCTGCAAATGACTTGAAGCCCTGAATTTCAATTTCCTTTAAAAACATTAGTGACTTTCCTTTTCAAATGCATCCTTGGCAGCTTCCTGCTCAGCCAATTTTTTAGAACGGCCCTGTCCCTGACCAGCTTTTTGACCATTGATCAACACAGCCACAGCAAAGTTCTTAGCATGGGCTGGCCCCGTCTCATCTGTAACCTGATAGACAATCTCCACATCGCCATTAACTTGAAGGAGTTCTTGCAACTTAGTCTTATAGTCTGTCACTTGCTCAAAGTCACCCGCTTCCACCTTGGGAATCATGACTTGATAAATAAAAGCCTTGACAGTCTCCACATCCTTATCCAAAAGAAGGGCACCCAAAAAGGCCTCAAATAAGTCCCCCAGAATGGTATCCCGATTACGGCCTCCTGACTTTTCCTCACCGCGACCCAGCTTGATAAATTGATCAAACTGACAATCCCGCGCAAAGCCAGCCAAACTCTCCTCCCGAACAATCATGGAGCGTAGTTTTGACAAATCTCCTTCTGGTTTTTTGGGGTATTTTTTATATAAATACTCAGAAATAATCAGCTGCAGAACAGCGTCTCCTAAAAATTCCAGGCGTTCATTGTGTGAAATTTTTAAGAGGCGGTGCTCATTGGCATAGCTGGTGTGAGTAAAAGCGGTCTCTAGCAGACTGCTGTCTTCAAACACCAGTCCAAACTGCTCCAGCAGTGCATCTTTTAATTGTTCCATAGTTTCTTTTTCATGCTAGGCCAAGGCAGAGCATGAGTCCAATCCATCCTTTCTAAAATGATGTTCTTTGTGAACTATCTACCATTATACCAAAAAACAAGTGCCAACGCACTTGTTTACTTGTCTTCTTAGCCTAATTCCCGGTCTATTCCTTATCTGGGATGACCTTGAAAAGATAATAGGTAATAAAGATTGTCAGGGCGAACAAGAAAATTTTCACCCAAATTATCGGTGCTAACGCAATAGAAATTCCCATCAAGATATAGATGGACACGATAATCTTTTTCTTTCGCTCCTTGGCAATCGAGCCGGTCTCCCTAAAATCTGCGACATAGGTCTGGTATATCTTGGTGTGATAAAGCCAATTTTCAATCCGCTTGGAACTGCGCGAAAAGCAAGCAATAGACAAAAGTAAAAAAGGAGTCGTAGGAAGAAGGGCCAGAAAAATCCCCAGCACTCCTAGAGCTAAAGATAGACAGGCAATCACAAAATAAATCAAGCGCATTTGGTTTCCTCACGTACGTTTTCATGGTCATTCTTTGGCTTCCTTTCTAGTATAAAAAACAAGCTAAAAAATATAAAACTAGTTTCCCATAAAAAATAATTCTTGTCAATCCTAAAAAAGAGGCTGGGACAAAAGTCCTAGCCTCTCAATTGTCTTTGGATTGTCGAGCAAGACGCAGTGGTTGAGTGGGCTCTACTACGCTGATTGCATCAGCTTTTACAGCCCTACTCAACTGTGCGGAGGTGGGACGACGAAATCGAATTCTAACGAATTACCGATTTCTGTCCCACTCTCTTTCTGAGCGACTGATGATTAGATATTTACCAAAGGCGTTGCAGTGTCGGGAGAGGTATCAAAGACTTGGAAATCATGACCCACTGGCAAGTCAGCTTGGGCCAGTTGATTGACCATGGTCATATGAGCCAGCTCCTTGATATTATTTTCCTTGCTCAAATGCCCCAGATAGATGCGCTTGGTGCGATTGCCAAGTGTGCGAATCATGGTTTCCGCACCATCTTCATTGGATAAATGTCCCAAGTCAGATAGGATGCGCTGTTTCAGGCTCCACGGGTAGGCACCGCTCCGGAGAATCTCAATATCATGATTGCTCTCAATCAAATAAGCATCTGCATTCTCAATCACTCCAGCCATACGGTCACTGACATAGCCCGTATCCGTCAGCATAACAAAGCTCTTACCATCCTTCATGAAGCGATAAAACTGGGGAGCAGCTGCATCGTGGCTCACTCCAAAACTTTCGACATCTAAGTCGCCGAAGGTTTTCATCTTACCCATTTCAAAGATATGCTTCTGACTGGCATCCAGCTTGCCCAAGTCCTTTTCCATCGCTCGCCAGGTTGCTTCGTTGGCATAAATATCTAGATTGTATTTACGCGCCAAAACCCCCACACCATGGATGTGATCCTTGTGCTCATGGGTGACCAAAATAGCATCTAAATCTTCTGGTTTGCGGTCAATTTCGCTCAGAAGGCTCGTAATTTTTTTCCCTGATAGACCAGCATCGACAAGTAGGCGTTTTTGGTCTGTTTCCAGATAAAAGCAATTACCACTCGAGCCTGATGCTAGAATACTATATTGAAATCCCTTAGTCATGTTCACTTTCTACATTCTCTTCATTTTCCCAGTCATCTACACGGACAGCATCGTTATCATATGGAAGGACAATGGTAAAGGTAGAGCCTTTGCCATACTCACTCTTAGCCCAGATAAAGCCATGATGCTGCTTGATAATTTCTTTAGCAATAGCCAGACCCAAGCCCGTTCCTCCCTGGGCTCGACTACGGGCCTTATCCACCCGATAGAAACGATCAAAAATCTTTGGCAGATCCTGTTTGGGAATGCCCAGACCTTCATCTGAAATCGAGAGAATCAACTGAACATCTGTTGTTCTCACAGAAACCGTAATCGTCCCACCATCAGGTGAATACTTGATGGCATTGTTCATGATATTATCAATCACCTGGGTCATCTTATCCGTATCAATCTCTACCCAAATCGGCGTAATTGAATAATCCCTGATAATTTCATATTTTTTGGTCTCATCCTGATTTTTTATCTTATCAAAACGGTTGAGGATATAGGTGATAAAGGCTGTAAAATTGGTCAGCTCAACGTCCAGATGACTGGTATTATTATCAATCCGCGATAAGCTAAGCAAGTCCGTCACCATCCGCATCATCCGGTTTGTCTCGGTTAGTGAAACCTTGACAAATTCTGGTGCAACAGGCTCTGACAGAGCGCCATCATCCAAGGCTTCCAGATAGGATTTTACACTGGTTAGAGGCGTCCGCAATTCATGGCTAACATTGGAAACGAAAAGCCGACGCTCCCGTTCTTCCTTGTCCTGCTCCGTTGTATCATGCAGCACTGCTACCAGCCCTGATATAAAGCCTGACTCCCGTCTGATCAAGGCAAATCGAACCCGCAGGCTTACATATTCACCATTTTCATCTTGAGAATCAATGGTCAATTCTGGAACCTTGGTGATCAATTCGCGTAGATCGTACTCATCAGCAATATCCAGCAAATCTAAAATACTGGTATTAAGGACATCATCACGTTTAACACCCAACTGCTTGGTTGCCATGTCATTGATGGTAATAATCTGCCCTCGACGATTGGTCGCAAGCACCCCATCCGTCATATAAGACAAAATACTGGATAGACGCTTGGTTTCTTGCTCCAAATTTTCATGCGTCAGGCGGATGACTTCAGAGAGATCATTGATGGAATTGGTCATGTCCGTGATTTCAGGACTGCCCTGCATATCTAAAACTTCTGAATAATCTCCTGCAATCAATCCTTTGATCTTTTGGTTTAACTGCACCAGCTTTTGAGTATCTCGTCGATTTTCCAGTAGCAAAAGAGCCACGACGATGATAAAGCCGACAACAATCAGTGAAAAGACAAAGTCAGGAGAAAGTACGAATTCTTTTAGCGTTTCAATCATTATTTCTTATGTAATAACCGACACCGCGGCGAGTCAGGATATACTCCGGACGGCTTGGAGTATCTTCGATTTTTTCGCGCAGACGGCGAATGGTTACATCGACTGTCCGCACATCTCCAAAGTAATCATAGCCCCAGACCGTTTCCAGCAAGTGCTCACGCGTCATGACTTGACCAACATGAGTCGCCAAATGGTGCAAAAGTTCAAATTCACGATGGGTTAATTCCAATTCTTTCCCATGTTTTTTCACCACAAAAGCATCTGGAAGAATCTGCAAATCCCCAATAAACAGTTCCTTTGGACTGCTCTCGTCCACGTGACTATCTGGGATTAGTTCAGAACGGCGCAACAAGGCCTTGACCCGAGCCAGCAATTCACGATTTGAAAAGGGCTTGGTCACATAGTCATCGGCACCGATTTCCAGACCAATTACCTTATCGAACTCGCTATCTTTGGCCGAAAGCACAATGATTGGCACATTGCTGGTCTTACGGATTGTCCGAGCAACATCCAGTCCGTCCACTTCTGGCAACATCAAATCCAGAATCAAGATATCCGGCTGCTCTGCTTCAAACATTTCTAGAGCTTCCTTACCATCAAAGGCAGTCAGCACTTCATAGCCTTCCTTAGCCATGTTAAACTTTATAATGTCCGAGATTGGCTTCTCGTCATCTACAACTAATATTTTTTCATTTTTTACCTTCATATCTATACAATTTTTAAGCTTAGACATCTATTGTTTTTGTACTTGTCCTACTGCTCCATAAGCACTATTATATCAAATTTTCCTTAAAAAATGCTATTTTCGCACACTATATTCCAACATTCTTATAGAAATTTCACCTCAACTCTCTTTCTCCCAAAAATCTCAGTCAAGGAGAAGGAATCCTCACTAAAATCCTTGATTTTTTTCACTTTTTCTGCAAAAATAGAGGCATAGAAAGAAGGTTGAACTATGACAAAAATCAATCAAATCATCACTTATCTTGAAAATGAAAAGCAGGATGTAGCTGTAATCTCCGATCCTGTAACCATTCATTATCTAACAGGCTTTTACAGCGACCCACATGAACGCCAGATGTTCCTATTCGTCTACACTGACCATGAGCCACTTCTTTTTGTACCAGCACTGGAAGTTGAGCGCGCTTCCTCTACCGTAGATTTTCAGGTTGTCGGCTATGTCGATTCTGAAAATCCTTGGGAAAAGATCAAGGCTTCCCTACCATCTCAAACCTTCAAGCAAGTAGCGGTCGAGTTTGACAATCTCATTTTAACCAAGTACCACGGCCTGCGTACTGTTTTTGATGGGGCTGAATTTGTCAATCTGACTCCTTACATCAACCGCTTGCGCTTGATCAAGTCAGCCGACGAAATCCAGAAAATGCTGGTAGCTGGCAAGTATGCTGACAAGGCTGTCAATATCGGTTTTGACAATATTTCACTAGAAAATACTGAAACAGACATCATCGCTCAAATCGACTTCGCCATCAAGCGAGAAGGTTATGAGATGAGTTTTGAAACTATGGTTCTGACAGGCAATAATGCAGCTAATCCGCACGGCATTCCCGGAGCCAATAAAATCGAAAACAATGCCCTTCTTCTCTTTGACCTTGGCTGCATGGTCAATGGCTACGCCAGCGATATGACACGGACCGTCGCTGTTGGCCAGCCAGACCAGTTCAAAAAAGATATCTACTATCTGACTCTGGAAGCCCAACAAGCTGCACTTGATTTTATCAAGCCAGGCGTCACAGCTCATGAAGTAGACCGCGCAGCTCGTGAGGTCATCGAAAAAGCTGGTTATGGCGAGTATTTCAACCACCGCCTTGGACACGGTATCGGTATGGATGTCCACGAATTTCCATCTATCATGGAAGGAAACGACATGGTCATCGAAGAAGGCATGTGCTTCTCTGTCGAGCCCGGCATTTACATTCCTGGCAAGGTCGGTGTCCGCATCGAGGACTGCGGCTATGTTACAAAGAATGGCTTTGAACTTTTCACTGAGACTAACAAGGACTTGTTGTATTTTGATTAGAATAACAGAAAAGCACCGTTCGGTGCTTTTTTAGCTTATCAATAGTTTTATTTATCCTGTTGTCTTCTCCCCAGCTTCCAACTCCAGTAGAAAGGCTTTTTTATCAAGGCCGCCAGCATAACCGGTTAGTTTGCCGTCGCTTCCGACAATCCGATGACAGGGAATCAGAAGGGAAATGGGATTATGACCGATGGCACCACCGACTGCTCTAGCAGAGCCAATCTTACCGTACTCAGCTTGTAATTCTCGTAGAATATCTGAATAGGTAGCCCGTTTGCCCATAGGGAACCTTCTGCAATACTGTCAGAACCTTGCTTCTAAACTCAGTCACTTGGGGTGCCAATGGAATCTCATCTGTCGCGGGATTTTCTCCCTTAAAATAAGCATCCAGCCAAGCAGAGACGCGTCGGCTGACTTCTGTCTCTTCCTCCTGTGCTTGCTCCAAATCATAGCCTGCCCCAAAATATTTCTGATTCTCCAGCCAAAGCCCCAACAAGGCATTTGCGTCCGTCAAGATAAGAATCCGGCCAATCGGCGATGCATAATAAGTCTTGTACATATTTTTTCTTTCTTTTTACTTCTTGATATGTCTTATTATACCACTCTTGTCTTAACTTTAGCCACAATCCCATCTGGGTCTGTGACTTCTAGCTCCTGGGAGCTAATCCATCGGACTGGCGCTTGCAAGTCCTGAGCATTTTCATAAATAGCAACTAGGTCTTCTTTCCCTTCTACTTGCGCTTCAAAATAGGCTAGTCCCATTTGCTTAGGTTGGCGATGATTCAAGTGAGAACCTCCCCATTCATTGACCGCTAAATGATGATGGTAGTTTCCGGATGCCAGCCAGCTAGCAGAAGGTACAGAAAATTTATCCTCTAAGCCTAGAAGCTTTTGGTAAAAATGACTAGCTGCTCTGCTATTTTTCACAGACAGGTGGACATGGCCCATACGAGTGCCTTCAGCAATACTAAACGGCTTGACTTCCTGACCCAGTTCATAGATTTCTTGAGCCGCTAGCGCTTCCGTCACTCCGATAATGCGACCGTCTTCCCGAATATCCCAATCAGCCTGAGGCTTGTCCCGATAAAGCTCAATGCCATTGCCTTCTGGATCCTCCAGATAAATGGCTTCACTATAACCGTGGTCCGCTCCTCCGACCATAGGGACTTTATTTTCTGATAAATGCTTCAGGATATCTGCCAAGGCTTGACGGCTTGGAAGCAAAAGTGCCAGATGATAAAGACCGTAAGCCGACTTGACTGTCTGACGGTCACTGGTCGCTAAGAGCCTAACCAGCACTTGCCCATCCCGACCCAAAGATACCTGTCCGTCCTGCTCTTCCAAAAGTTCCAGCCCTAAAACACGCTGATAAAAATCCTTTTGTCTTGCTAGGTCAGCCACATAAAGCGCCACCTCTCCTAGATAAATCTTGCTTTCATATTCAAAAGTCATGTTCTTTCTCCTCTCTTAAATTTAAAATTTCAGCAGTCCGCCTGCTCCATCTTTTTTTATTTCTCCAAAACAGAGATAGGTTCCTTGATATGGTTTTCCATATCTCCATTTGCTCCGAAAGATTATTTTAAATTGTAATTATTTATGTTACATCTATTAGTATAGCAGATATTAATGTAATGTCAATAATTACATCTCGGAAAATTCTTAACAAAAAACAATCTGCTCACTAGGAAACAGACTGTTCTTTAATTTCTTTTTCGGTTGCTGCGACGACCTCGTCAAGACTGGTTTGAGCCAATTCAGCTTCCATAGCTGCCTGAATAGCCGCCAAGCGGTCGTCTAAGACATTGTGAATGTTCTTGCCGATAGGACAGTCTGGATTGGGCTTGTCATGAAAGCTAAAGAGCTGGCCGCTCTTGCCAAGACACTCAACAGCGCTATAGACGTCCAACAGGCTAATGTCTTTCAAATCTTTGGTAATCTCTGCTCCTCCAGTCCCACGAGCAACGGTAATCATCCCGGCATTCTTGAGCTGGGACAGGGTCTTACGGATAATAACTGGATTGACGCCAACACTGCCAGCAAGGATATCACTTGTCAGTTTTTGTTTTTTCCCTCCAAAGCCAGTACAATCAGCATATGGGTGGCAATGGTAAAACGGCTAGAAATCTGCATTTTTCTCCTCCCTCATCATTTTCTCTCACTATTATATCTCAAAAATGGTGTAACTTCAAGAGTTACGACTGGACTTTAAGAAAGCCGCAATATCGTCTGCATAGCCTTCTCTCTCACTGATTTCCCGCAGCAGGTCGTGGTTGTGGGTATGGTGGATACCATTGACCAAACTTTCCTGATAAATCTCATAGTAAGGTAAGTGGAGCTCCCGAGCCAATCTCAGCTCCTGCTCCACATCGTAGGCCACGCGCCGCAGGTCGACATCAGCCAGCCCCGTCTCATCAATCTCTAAAATGGCATACTGGGCTCGCAAGTCCTGACGCAAAGCCGAATCTAGAAAGAATGGCTGACCAATAGAGCCGGGATTGATAATCAGCTGTCCCTTAGTCCCGTAGCGGAGAAACTGTTGGTGAATATGACCATAAACAGCGATAGCACAGTCATTCCCCTCAAAAAGGCGGTCGAAATCGCTCTGCTCGCCAATATGAATCAGCTCCCGCCCCCAATTCTTATCTGGCAGATGGTGGCTGACCGCAATCTTCAATCCCTCTACTTCTGTCAAGATTTGCAGAGGAAGTTCTTGCATGCGGTCAATCTCTTCTGGACGGATTTCCTCTAGGACAAAATGGCAGAGCCGAGTCAGGTAGAGATGGCTGGGACGTGTCAAGTCTAACTTTTGGTGCAGGGCATGCCAGAGACTGTCTTCCCAATTCCCTCTGA
Organism: Streptococcus cristatus ATCC 51100; assembly: GCF_000222765.1. GTDB lineage: Bacteria > Bacillota > Bacilli > Lactobacillales > Streptococcaceae > Streptococcus > Streptococcus cristatus. The sequence goes on from NZ_AFUE01000006.1 coordinate 376,005, forward strand.
CCTGGAGACTAACGGGCAATTGCTCCATCCTATCTAAGATATTTCTACGACCGGTTCCTGGCAGGAGCAAGTCCCCCAAAAACCAATAATCTGTCACTTGCTGGCTTTCCGCATCCGCCAGTACTGCTTCTAAGGCTGTGCTATTCCCATGCACATCGGATAATAAGGCAATTTTTCGTGTCATTGTGTGTCTTTCTCTTTCTTTACAAGGAATATTATATCAAAGTTCAAAAAAACTTCCACCCATCAAGTGAGTGAAAGCTTTGAAGTGTTTTTTTCAATCGGCAGACTTAAGTGCTTCCAGCATATCTACTCGTCTGAGACGGTAGTTAACAAAGAAGCCAAGCAAGGTCAGAATAAGAGTCACTGCAGTTAGAGGAAACAGATAGACTGAGGGACTTACTTGAGGGTTTAAGCTGATAATGCTAGGCGCAACCTTCTCAATCAAAAAACGATGCAGGAAGAAACCGCCTAGAAGCCCAACTGCCATCCCAATTACTGACAGAATAATGGTCTCTCGATAGATATAAAGGGTCACTTCCTTATTATGGAAGCCCAGAACCTTGATGGTGGACAACTCGCGAATCCGCTCAGCGACATTGATATTAGTCAGATTGTAGAGAATGACGACTGCTAAAAGAATGGAAATCAGCACCAAAACCAGCATTGTATTATTAAGAGAATCAGCTAGAACGTTGAACTGCTTCACCATGCTTGCATTTTGAGAAACACTCTTGACAGACTTGAGGCTCATAAATTCATTGGCCTTGTCAACAATATTTTTGCTAGAAGAGTCCTTGAGTCGCACTAGATAAGCATTTTTCTCGGGCTTTTTCCCGTAAATCTTCTGGTAGTCAGTTGCCTTCATAAAGGCAAAATGGCCAAAATGATTCTCATTGACTGCTGCGAGCTTGACAGGCTTGCCACCCAGCTCTATACTGCCACCGGGGCTAACTCCAGCTATGCGGGCCAATTTATCCGAAACCACTGCACCGTCCTTAAGAGTCAGCTTTTGCTGCTTGTCGGGACTTTCTAACGAGATGAAAGGTTCAAAATTTTCCCTGTCCGTAACCATCAAAGTGACTGATTCGGTCTCTTTTCTTCCTTTGTATTTCTCTGTCAAGGTTTCACTATAGATCTCCTGATAATCAACAATCGAGTCATCCGCCAGCATCTTTTTCAGCTTGTCCTGCTCAGCTTGATTCTCCCCAGGATTGACAGCGATAATCAAGTCGTATCGTAGAATCTCCTCAAACTGACGTTTTGGAATACCACCAATAGAAGATTGGAGCCCTAGGCCAGCAAAGAGCAGGGCAACAGAACCCGCTACTCCAAAGATGGTCATGAGCATTCGCTGCTTATAGCGAAAGATATTGCGAGCAGTGACCTTCTGAGTAAAGCTAAGGTGTCGCCAGATAAAGGACAGTCTTTCCAAAAAGATCTTAGAGCCTTTGACCGGTGGCTTGGGCAAAAGCAAGTGAGCTGCTTCTTCTGTCAACTCCCGCCTCGCCACTAAATAGGCAGGGAGAACACTTGATAGAAGGGAAAGTCCAAGGGCAAGTAAACTATAGGAAATATAAAAATAAGCATGAGGGGCAGAAAGCACCATCCCTCTGGTAATAATAGAAGAAATCACTCCAGATAAGAAATAATGCCCCAGCAGAATCCCTATGAGGGTACCTAGACTGCCTGCCACCAAACCGTAAAGAGCAAACTTGCGAATGATATCGCGGCTATGATAGCCTAAAGCCTTAAAGACACCTGCGTTTGTTCGCTCCTCGTCGACAAAGCGCATCATGGTGGTAAAGGTTACCATCGCTGCCACTAGATAGAGCACCACCGGGAAAATATTACCAATCGACGCAATACTATTCATGGAGTTTTTATACATATGATAGCCATTACCACCTGGCAGAGACTTGCGGTCATAGCTATGATAGGCAGGCTCTTTCAAACGACTCAGGTCTGCCTTAGCGTCAGCTAGCTTGTTCTTGCTAGCTGATAAGTCTTTCTCTGCCTGAGCCAGCTCAGATTTTTTCTGATTGAGCTGGGACTCAGCTTCCTGAATCTGTTGCTGGCTCTGGCTGATCTGTGCAGGAGGGAAGATAGAAGCGGCTTGGGCTGCTGCTAGCTGGCTTTTTTGCTGGTCCAGCTGATTTTGAGCTTGCTCTAACTGTTTTTTTCCTTGGCTCAGTTCACTCTCAGCCTGAGCAATCTGGTCTTGGCCCTTCTGAATGGTGCTTTTGGCATCCGTCTCTAATCGCTTAAACCGGGTCGCTCCATTATCTTCAAGGCTCTTATCCAAAGCAGTCTGGTGCTGCTCCAAACGCTCCTGATAACTTGCAGAAAAGGGAGCCAGTTTTTCTAAATCATGATAGCGCAGGCGGGCAATACTGTAAACATCTGTATCAAAGGCCTTGGGGCTGACTACAGCATAAGCTGATAAAGCCCCGCTGCCACTAGTCGCATTGCCCAAATTTCTATCAGACCAGAGCTCTGCCGAGTTGACAAAGCCCACGACCTTATAGGTCTTGTTTTTCAGAACTGACCGACTGCCTGCTTTCTCGGTCAGATCAATCTCCTGGCCAAGCTTGTATTTTTTAGACCAAAAACTAGCTAAGGAAATTTCTTGCTCATTCTTGGGAAGACGACCAGAGGTCACTTGAAAGTTTGAGATATCCTTGGTATCTGAGAATACTCGGAGAGCCTCCTCGTCTACGGTGACATCTGTCAGATAGCCAAACTCGACATCAGCTCCCTTGATAGCTTCCAGCTCTTTCTGATCCGCTGCATCCAAACCATAGTCCGCCATAACAGCCAAGTCCATGGTTCGTTGCTCTTTCAAGTAATCTGTTGCTGTTCTGCGCATATTGGGTGGAGCGACTTTGAGCCCCACGAGAGCTAAAGAGCCCAGCATCATGAGGATTAAAATAGATAGGAAACGTCCTTTAGAGCTAGTGAAGGAGAGCAGAATATCTTTCCAATAAATCTTTCTCTTCATATTAATACTCCAATGTACTTATGTCCTGAGGCGATTCATTGACCGTAACACTTTTGACTTTCGCATCGTGCATACGGATGACCCGATCAGCAATGGGAGCCAAGGCAGCATTGTGGGTCACGATAATCACCGTCGCTCCTTGATTGCGGGACATGTCCTGTAAGATTTGCAGCACTTGCTTACCGGTATTGTAGTCCAAAGCTCCCGTTGGCTCATCGCAGAGCAGAATCTTGGGATTTTTGGCCACCGCCCGAGCAATGGACACACGTTGCTGCTCTCCACCTGAAAGCTGAGCTGGAAAATTATTGAGACGATTTTCCAGTCCCACTGCAGTCAGAGCCGCTACTGGATCTTGAGCATCCTTGACGATTTCAGAAGCTAATTCGACATTTTCCTTGGCCGTCAGATTAGGCACCAAATTATAAAACTGAAAGACGAAGCCCACATCATTGCGCCGATAGTCTGTCAGCTGGTGGGAATTGTAGTGAGCAATATTCTGCCCGTCTATCAGGATATCTCCCTCATCATTGGTATCCATACCGCCTAGGATATTGAGCACCGTAGACTTACCGGCACCAGAAGCCCCTAGGATAATGACCAGTTCCCCCTTTTCAATCTCAAAAGAAATATCGTTATTAGCGACAATTTCTGTATCACCTACCTGATAACGTTTAAAGCTATGTTTCATTTCAATATAAGCCATATCGTTTCTCTCCTTTTCAAAGCTCGTTTCCTTAAATCAACAAACTGTTGATTCCAAATCACAGATATTATATAATGAGCTTAGATAAAAAGCAATAACCAAAAATCAACAAAGTGTTGATTTAAGCGAAAAGGGAAGAAAAAATGATCCAGAAACGAAAAACCAGCACTAAGGAAGACATCAAAGAAGCCTTGATTCAGCTACTATCTGAGGAAAGGTTTGATAATATCTCCATCAGCAAGCTCTGCAAGCGGGCTGGGATTAACCGTGGCACCTTCTACCTCCACTACGAGGACAAGTATCAGATGGTTGAAAGTCTAAAAAGCGACATCATTTCCCAACTTTATAGTTATAGTCTTTTTGAAGAAGAAGGCGAATATTCCAAACGGTTCATGATAGCCAAATTTCATATACTGCGTGCTAATGAACGTCTGATCAATGCCCTGACCAGAAGCCATTATATTGACTTTCGTGGAGCTATTCGGGAATTCATAACCAGTATCATTCTGAGCGACAATCAAAAAGCTGCTACCCAGCGTTTTTTAGAGGAGAACTTCCACATTCCTCAGAAATACGCCTTGGAAATCTTCCTATCCAGTGTTGAGGGGATTATTTCTCTTTGGATAGCCGGCGGAGCTCAGGAGGAGCCCGAAGAAATTACTCAAATGATCCTAGCTACCTACAATTATGATTATTGGAAATCATGACCAGCACTCCATTTTTATAGATGAAAACTCAAAAAGGCGCAGATTCATCTGTGCCTTTTCTTAAAACGTTTCTGGTGAGCAAATGGCTTTCTAAGGATTTCCACTTATATAAAGGTAGCAAAAACCTGTCCTATTTCACCATGTCTGGGTCGTAATCATAAAACCCTGTATCGAGGAAGCGATTCTTAGGATGCAATTTGTGAAGCAGCTCATCTAACAAGAAAGCTTGGTCATGACTAAATTCACCTTTTTCAATCAAGTCCCTCGCCTGAACAAAAAGCTTAGCAATCTCAACAAAATTCTGACCAGGAGTGTAGAGCCCTTCCAACTTCCAATGCGTAAAGCCGTGGTCAACCAATTCTGTCAACTTGGTCATCAAGTCCAAGTCATTATTGGCAAAAATGTGAGTCCCATGCTTGTCCTCAAAGATCGAATAATGGCTCTGAGGATCGCTCGGTTCCGCAAGAAAGAGGTCTCTCTCTCTTGATTTTTCATCATCAATGTGTGTAAAGTTATAATAATTTTGCAAAAGCGGACGTTTAGAGTGATGGATAACACTCGCACCATAAACTAGGACTTCTGCTGGAATTTCAAGGATTTCCGGCATTTTAAAGAGTTCTGCCGATGGAATTTCCCGCGCCAAAACAGCTTCCGATACTCCAGCATTCTTGCCCCAAAAATTAATCTGGCGGCTGCTGGTAACCATAGTCGAAGCATCATAAATCGTTTTTAGCTTGTAGCCATCCCGTTGCAAAACGTAGAATACACCTGCATCCCCAACGGTGATATAGTCCACCTCAATCTCCTGAAGAAAATCCAAATAAGGCTTGATCTGGTCCATCATATCCTGATGCATCAGAGCATTGACGGCAACAGTCATTTCTTTTCCTGCCTGATGAACCATTTGTGAGATACGATTTAATTCGTTGTAAGTGAAATTATGCGGCAAACGAAGACCGTATTTTTTCTCACCGACATAAATACGATCCACACCTGCTTCTAATAAGGCTTGAACTTGTTCTATACTTTCAGCTGTAGCTGTAATGATTATCTTTTTCATATCATTATTATACCAAAAAAATAGGATTTATGATTTCTTAATTCGATTTTATTCGTTTTGTAACTATCTTGTAATATATCTAATCATAGAAACATGATAGAATGATAAGGTACTACTAGGAGAGAGACAATGGCTGTAAGAGATTTTAAACAGTTTGAATCAGCGCCCCTGCATGATTCAACAGAACAAACTAAGGAAATATCCTATCAAGAATACCTGCCCCAAGCAGAATCAGCATCACAATTACGTGAGCTATTTTTCTTTATAAATATCGCTTTATTCTGTATTTTGACAGTCTTTTTTAGCTTTATCTTCTTATCTGCAAAAATGAGCACTTTTCTATCTTTCTCACTTGCTATTGTCCTAAGTCTTATGATTATTCAAGGATATCGCACTGTTCGAAGAAAGAAACATTGATTATATACGAATTAAATCAAACGAGATCAAAAGATCTCGTTTTTTCGTTTCTTTACCAAGCGTAATTTGGTTCCTGACAAGCACACATCGCTGCCAATAATTCTTCTGGAGTCACCTTTTTCAGCCCTCCATAGACTGGATCCTGAACGGTATAGGATGGATCAATGTAATAAACTGCAAGGACATCACTGCCATCTGCTGATAATTCATAGCCCGTACCCACAACATTGTGTTCACCCTTGTGGCCTGGGTAGATGGAGGCATTATCAATCGTATAGTAGAGCGGATAGCCATCATCAATATTCTTGCGCAGGCGCTCCTTAAAGAGCCGCATATCTTCAGAATTCGAGGCGCTACTAGTCACTGTCGCAAGATGATAGCCCGCTTGACCTACCGGCACTTCCGCATAACCAAATAAATATTGATTTAAGACACGGATTGCATTGACATTATGGGTGCCGAAAGTCTCATCGGTGCCCATCGCTCGTGCCAATTCTTCCTGACTAGCCTGAACGCCCCTGTAAGCTAGAATCATACTGACAGAGGTCGGTGCGCAAGTATTCCAAGCTCGCTGGATCTGCATGGGAACTTCCAGGCGCTTTCTGATTGGGGAAGATGCTTCTTTGCTAGAAGGCTGTGTCTCCTCTTCTCTGACCTTTTCACTGGTCTGACTAGAGCTTTTTGACTCCGCAGAAGCAGAACTCTGGCTAGGGCTGGATTGATTAGTACTGGATTGAGCACTACTAGCTGTTTTCGAGCGGGCTTGACTCGTGCTCGAAGCCTTAAAAGAAGAGTCAGAGCTTCCAGACTGAGGGGACTCTGAAGCTTTCTGCCGAGAACAGGCTAGTAAGTAGCAGCCTAAACCAAGCAAGGCAAGTACTTTTAAATATTTCATACCAACACCCCCTTTTTATTTATATAATAACGCTTTCTTTTTTGGAAATCAAGTTGGCTAAGGGGAAACTAAATAGTAGTAATTTTTGCTTCCTATACCACTGCGACAAAGGTGCAATTCTAATAAAAAACGAGGCTAGGACTCTTTTGTCCCAGCCTCATACTTGTTTATCAAGTTTGAACTTACTTATCTTCTAAATCAATGATGATTTCTTCTGAAGGGGCTTTTTCTCCTTCTTCCACCACGATATCAGAAATTTCTTCTTCAAGAATTTCCTCTTCTTTTTCAAACTTTTCTTTGATTTCTTGGAATTTATCCTGCGAATAGTCTACTACTGACTTGGTCGTATCCTTGACAGACTCCAATACTGTTTCAGCTGTAATTTCGCCATTTTCAACCTTTTCCTTGGTTTGGTTGATGGCCTTGACAGCCTGATCTGAAAAATCCTTTACTGATTGGACAACTGCTTCGTGAGTCTTGTCTGGATCTTCCCGATAGTCTACAACAAAGTCTTGAACTTTTTCAGTGATTTCTTTACCTTTTTTGCTAGTTAGAAAGTACGCTGCAGCTGCACCAGACACAGCACCTAATAAAAGTGATGAAATTTTTCCCATAATAAACCTACTTTCTTATTTTTTAAATAATTTGCCAACAAAACGAAGGGCCGTTAGACCTGCTGTTGTTTTGGCTGTCGTGCTTCCTGCTGCGACTGCTTTTTTTCCTAAAACACGCGCCTGATCGTTTAAATCAGAGACTGATTCGGATAGGTCTGCCACCGCATTGAAAAGCGGATCAATCGTTGCTACTTTGTGGTTAATATCATCTGTCAAGACATTGACTTTGGCAATCAAATCATTGGTTTGATGCAGGGTGACATTGACATCAGAAGTCAACACTTTGATCGTATTTTCGGTCTCATCCAGCATTTTTGCAGCCTTATCACCGAGAGTTTTGACGGTGATGGTCATGTAGACTAGAAAGACAATCAAAGCGACAGCAACTAAAGTATAAGCAATTTCAAGCATAATATTCTCCTCTCATTCTTGATAATAGGGGGCTTGTTTTTTCTTTGGTAAATCATAATGCAGATGCCTAGTAAAATCAGAGCTGCAGACAGCCACTGAGATACACGCACACCCAAGAACATGAGACTATCAGTCCGCATACCCTCGATAATCATTCGGCCAAATCCGTACCAAATCAGGTAAAAGGCTGCCAATTCTCCCTGACGGAAAAATTTAGATCGACGTCGTAAAATCATCAGTAGGGCAAAGCCAAGTAAATTCCAAAGGGATTCGTATAAGAAGGTTGGCTGGTGATAAGCGCCATCTATGTACATATTGTTGCGGATAAAGGACGGCAGATAATTAAGATTTTTGACCACTGCTCCATAGGCTTCTTGGTTAAAGAAATTGCCCCAACGACCGATACTCTGGGCAATCAAGACGCTAGGCGCTGCAATATCCAAGAAATCAACAGGATTGATTAGCCTTCTCTGTGAAAAGAAATAGAGGACAAGCGCACCGGTAATCAAACCACCATAAATAGCTAAACCACCATTCCAAATCTGAAAAATCTCAATCAGAGAATGCTTGCCATAATAAGACCATTCAAAAATCACATAGTAGAGTCGCGCTCCAAGGATAGCCAAGGGAAAGGCAATCAAAATGAAATCAAGAATATCATCGGGAATCATCTTCTTGCGTGGCGCTTCCTTCATGGCCAAGTAAACGGCTAAAATCAAGCCGCTGACAATGCAAATCGCATACCAACGAATACTAAAGGGACCGACTGTAAAAGCTACTGGATCAAGCATCTTTCACCTCATTCTGGCTAATCAAATTAGTCAGTCGTTCTTCAAAAATCTTGGTGGCATCAAAGCCCATTTCCTTAGCTCGATAGTTCATGGCTGCAGCCTCAATCACCACAGAGATGTTGCGTCCTGTCTTAACGGGGATGCGAATACGAGGAATTCTGACACCAGAAACTTCCAATTCTTCTGCATTATTACCCAGACGGTCAAAGGTCTTATTGGTATCATAATTTTCCAGATAGACGGCAATCTGTACCTGTGAAGAATCCTTAACTGCACTAGCTCCGTAAAGACTCATCACATCGATAATGCCGACACCACGAATTTCTAAGAGATGGCGAAGAATCTCAGCAGGCTCTCCCCAAAGGGTCATTTCATCCTTGGCAAAGATATCGACACGGTCATCCGCCACTAAACGATGGCCACGCTTGACTAACTCAAGGCCAGTTTCACTTTTACCAATACCGCTGTCCCCTTGAATCAGCACGCCCATTCCGTAGATGTCCATCAATACGCCATGAACACTGGTTCTGACTGCCAAACGTGAATCAAGGAAACTAGAAATTTCCCCTGATAGACGGCTGGTTGATGTGCGGTTGGTGAGAATCGCGATTTGCTTTTCTTCAGCTGCTCGCCGCATTTCTTCAGGAATCTCCAAATTGCGCGCCACAATGACAACTGGCGTTTCTGGTTGAAACATTTTCAGAAGGACTTGATGACGGTTGTGGGACGTCATCTTCATCAGATAAGACCACTCCTTCATCCCAATCAGCTGAATCCGTTCTGGTGTGTAGTAGTCAAAATAGCCGGTCATTTCAAGGCCCGGCCGCGAAATATCCGATGTCGAAATCTCCTTTTCTAAGAGGTCATCACTGCCGTAAACGATGTGTAAACGGACTTTTTCAATCAAATCTTTGACCTTTACAGACATTCCCTGCTCCCTTCAAATTTATCTTTCTCTATTATAGCAAATTTTTACCCTAAAAGAGTTTTTAAGATTGGAAATTAAGCAAGATTTTTCCCTAGATGCTTGTGAAAACATCTTCCAACCAGCAAAAAGGCCAGTCAAAACAACTAGCCAATCCATCTTTGGAGAATTCTTTTCTGATTTTGAAAACAAGGATGGCTCTCGATAAAGGCTGGTATTTCTCTTAGAGTCAGCCAGATATGAGCATCAGTTTCGCCTACCTGATAGCAAACCTGGCTCTTGTCCCCAGACACCACCGCTTCATAGAAATCAAAGTGGCACTGGTCTTCGACAGAGCACACCTGCTCCAACAGTCTGATACTGTCGGGAACTAGGCCTGTTTCTTCTTCCAATTCACGCAGGGCGGCTGTCTGACTATCCTCTCCTGCTAATACACTACCTCCCGCTCCAAACTCATAGTAGCCAGGATAGAGATTTTTATGAGCTGATCGTCGCATACAGAGAAAATCACCATCCTGATGGCGAACCAAGACATTGACACAAAGATGAAACTGCCCTTCAGGAATCTTTTCTCCTCGAACTAGGAGATGCGGGAGCAGATTTCGATTCAAGTCATAGGCATTCCAAACTTCTGTCATACTTCCTCCTTGGATGAAGTCATTCATCTTTCAGTAGCAGCTTCCAGATTCAGTCAGCTGCGCTTCCCTAGATTCTTTCTTTTTTCAATTCCTTTATATTGGGATCGAACAAAAATTCGGGAACACTACCCGAATCACTCTTTCATAATTACCAAAACCAGCCGTCATTGTCATTGATTGGCTCGGCATCTTTCATTTTACGAGGTCCCGTTCCATACATTTCCGCTTCCACATCTTCCTTGTAAGGCATCACGACAGCCAGCAAAATATAAATCAAAATACCTAAGCCAAAATTGGAAACTGTAAAAATGATGAATAAAAAGCGTAACAAACCAAGATCAAAGTTGAATTTATCGGCCAGTCCAGACAAAACCCCTGAAATCACTCGGTTTCTTCTTAATTTATAAAATTTAGTTTTCATGATGATGACCTCAACTCTCATTCTTTCCTTCATTTTATCATAGCGGGAGAACAAAAAAATCAGCCCCAAGGCTGATTCTATCTTTATCCGTTTTTCATTCGCTCAGTCTTTGTTAGGCTCATCTTTTAGGAATGCCAGTTGGCCTCTACAGCGTCCGCAACGGTATTTTTGAAGATTGACCCTGCGTCTACGACAGATAAGTGCTCCGCAACTCAGGCATTCATAGATGAGAAAGGCTTGCGAGTTGGTCAATGAAGGAGCGTAGCGCAGGCCATCCACCTGCTTGAGCAATTCTTTAAAGTCTCTATCCCCATGGCGGTAACCCTTGCCCTGATAATAAAGATGATAGTGGACCAACTCATGGCGGACAATTTTTCGGAAGATCTCCAGCCCAAAAGTCTCATAGATTTTTGGGTTAAAATCCAGATGGCCGTCTTTAGGAAAGAAGCGTCCTCCTGTAGTACGGAGACGCTTATTCCAAAAAGCTTGGTGGCTAAATTCCCAGCCAAAATCTTCCAGCGAAACTTGCTTAACGTAGTTAGTTAGATTCATTTGGTGCTATCAGAGAGAGGTTGATCTTCTCCCGCTCCACATCCAGTTTATCCACCCAGACAGTGACTAAATCGCCAACCGACAAGACTTGACTAGGGTGTTTAATGAAATTTTTGCTGATTTTAGAAATATGGACAAGGCCATCTTCGTGGATACCGATATCCACAAAGGCTCCGAAATCAACGACATTGCGGACAACACCCTCCAGTTTTTGACCGATGCGCAAATCCTTAATATCCAAGACATCCTGCCGCAGAACTGGCGCGTCAAAGGAATCACGCAAATCTCGACCAGGCTTGAGCAGATCGGCAATAATATCTTTGAGGGTTTCTTCTCCCAAACCTAGTTCTGCAGACAAACTAGCAGTCTGCACTGCTTTTAATTTGGCTTGGGCTGCTTCATCCAAACTACTGATTTCCAGGCGCTTAAAGAGCTCCTCCACCGCCTTATAAGACTCTGGGTGAACGCCTGTATTGTCTAGCAAGTTATCACTTTCGGGAATACGCAGGAAGCCAGCTGCCTGTTCAAAAGCCTTTGCGCCTAGACGCGGCACTTTCTTGATAGCCTCGCGAGACCGAATCAAGCCTTCCGTTTCTCGGTACTTGACAATATTTTCTGAAATCGTTTTATTAAGACCAGCTACATGGGCCAGCAGAGCAGGACTGGCGGTGTTAATATTGACCCCGACTTGGTTAACCACAGTATCAACGACAAAGTCCAAACTTTCAGACAGCTTTTTCTGGCTGACATCATGCTGGTACTGACCAACTCCGATGGACTTAGGATCAATCTTAACCAGCTCTGCCAAAGGATCCTGCAGACGGCGGGCAATGGAAATAGCTGAACGCTTTTCAACAGTCAAATCTGGAAACTCATGACGAGCCAGTTCACTAGCAGAGTATACAGATGCTCCGCTTTCATTGACGATAACATAGCTGACATTTGGATGGGATTTCAAAACTTCAGCTACAAAGGCTTCGCTTTCTCGGCTAGCCGTTCCATTTCCAATGGCAATGATTTCCACGCCAAACTGCTCAATCAGCTCTGACAGTTCCTTCTTAGAAGCTTCAATCTGAGCTGGCTTTGCTGGTGGAACGGGATAGATGACATGAGTCGTCAGCATTTTTCCCGTCGCATCAACAACAGCTAGCTTGGCTCCTGTCCGAAAGGCTGGGTCAAAGCCCAGTACTACACGACCTTTGAGAGGGGCAATCAGGAGGAGATTTCGGAGATTTTCTGAGAAGAGCTGAATTGCTCCATCCTCAGCGGCCTCAGTCAACTCAGTCCGAATACGGCGCTCCATAGCTGGAATGATTTTCTTTTTGACTGCTTGCTGGACAGCTTCAATAATATAGGCGTTTTTCACCTTGAAACGTACTTCAAAGAAGCGCAGGATCTTCTCAAGATTGTGCTCAAAACCGACCTTGAGGACTCCCATTTTCTCACCACGGTTAAGAGCCAGTGTACGATAGCCTTGCATGGTCGCTACTTTTTCAGAAAAATCATAATAAATCTGGAAGACCTGCTTTTCATCCAAATCACCATCTTTGAGACTAGATACGATAGAAGAATTGGTCTGAACCTCATGGTAGGTCCAAGCCCGCAGCTTGGTATCTTCAGAAATCGCCTCAGTCAGAATATCCACTGCTCCAGCTAGAGCAGCTTCTGCTGTCGGAAAGGCTTCACTAGTCAGTTTCTCAGCTTCTTCCTGCAGATTAGCCGCATCCTGTAAGATTAGGCGGGCCAAAGGAAAGAGACCTGCTTCACGCGCAATAGTAGCCTTGGTACGACGCTTCTCTTTGTAGGGCAGATAAAGTTCTTCCACATCAGCCAGCTTTTCAGCAGCCTCAATATCAGAGCGCAGTGCATCCGTTAGTTTTCCCTGCTCCTCAATCTTGGCCAAAACTGTCACTTTACGCTCTGCCAAAGCAGTCATGCTCTTATCTAAGTCAATTATTGCCTTAATCTCGACCTCATCCAGATTTCCTGTCATTTCTTTACGGTAACGAGCAATGAAAGGAATGGTATTTCCTTCAACAGTCAATTCTAAGACCTGTGATACTTGGCTTTCTTTAAGGCCCAATTTCTGGGCAATTTTTTCAATATTTATATTTTCCATAACGATTCTATTATATCATAATATGAAGCTGAACAATCTATAAAGACTAGTTTAATCCATCTTTTTATTACTAGGATAAATCTAGTGTCTCAGCTCCATCATGTCTGAAAATATCATTTTTTTTCTTTTGGTAGTATAATAGAATTATTATTTTAGAAATGAGGTGCTTTTATGGCTGTTAAATTTACTAAAACAGACGATTTAGACAAGATGTTCGAGGAGTTTGCCACTCTGCCCAAGCTGGAAAAAGTAGAATTTCCAGATAACAAAAAGAAAAAGAAGCTGAAGACAAGGCTAAAAAAGCATGAGCCTCTTTTCAAATCTTCCTTCCAGCGTTTTACAGGCTGGAGCTATTTTTCTCTCCATTATCATCGAGGCCCTGCCTTTTGTCTTAATCGGAAGTATCATTTCTGGCTTTATCGAGGTGTATGTCACGCCGGACAAAGTTTATCGTTTCCTGCCCAAGAACAAATGGGCTCGGATCTTCTTTGGAAGCTTGATTGGCATAGTCTTCCCTTCCTGCGAGTGCGGAATCGTTCCCATTATAAATCGGTTTCTAGAAAAGAAAGTTCCCAGTTACACAGCTGTGCCATTTCTGGTTACAGCTCCAGTCATCAACCCCATCGTACTCTTTGCGACCTACTCAGCCTTTGGAAATTCCTTCCGAATGGCTCTGCTTCGTGCTTTAGGTTCTATGGTCGTGGCTATTCTTTTAGGAATTTTTCTGGGCTTCTTTGCAGACAGTAATATTCAGAAAGAGAATCGCAAGGCTGTTCATGAGTATGACTTTTCACATCTCAGCAAAGGACAAAAGCTATTTCAAGTATTTGTGCAGGCCATTGATGAATTTTTCGATACAGGCCGCTATCTGGTCTTTGGCTGTCTCTTCGCCAGCATAGTACAAGTCTATGTCCCAACCAGAATCCTGACCTCTATCAGCTCAACACCAGCTATTGCTATTCTCCTGCTCATGCTGCTGTCCTTCCTGCTCTCACTTTGCAGCGAAGCTGATGCTTTCATCGGGAGCTCCTTGATCGCTAGCTTCGGCTTATCGCCAGTCTTAGCTTTCTTGGTCATTGGGCCTATGCTAGATGTTAAGAATCTGCTGATGATGAAAAACTACTTTAAGACACGCTTTATCTGGCAATTTATCAGTCTGGTTACTGTTGTCGTCTTTCTTTACTCTTGGCTTGTGGGGGTAGTGCTATGATTCGATTTCTAATCTTAGTTGGCTACTTTGAGATCACCATGTATCTGCAGCTGACGGGCAAGCTTAATCAATATATCAATCTCCACTATTCCTATCTGGCCTACTTGTCTATGATTCTATCTTTTATCTTGGCAGTTGTGCAGCTGATTATCTGGATGAAGAAGATGGAGGTCCACAGTCATTTAAGTACTCGCTGGGCCAAGTTAGGCAGCGTGCTGCTCCTTGTCATTCCGCTTTTTGTAGGAATTTTCTTTCCAACTGTCACCTTGGATTCGACAACCGTTTCGGCTAAAGGATTTCATTTCCCACTGGCTGAAGGAACTTCTGCAGCCGTCCAGCAGGACGAAGGCACTACCAGCCAATACCTGAAGCCGGACACCAGCACCTACTTCACAAAAGGTGCTTACGAAAAAGAAATGCGGGCAGCCGCTAAGAAATATGTCAAGCAAGATACCATTCAGGTCACGACTGAGAACTACATGGAAATCATGGAGGTCATCTATGATTATCCCGACGAGTTTGTAGGCAAAACGCTGGAGTTCACCGGGTTTGTCTACAATGACCCCAGCGACCAGAAGAGCCAATTTCTCTTTCGCTTTGGTATTATCCATTGTATCGCCGACTCAGGTGTCTATGGCCTCTTGACGACTGGAAATACCCAGCATTTCGAGAATAATACCTGGATTCATGCCAAGGGAAAAATTACCATGCACTACCATAAAAGTCTGGGGCAAAGCCTTCCAACTCTAGAAGTTGAAAGCTTTGATAGGGTAGAAAAACCGGACAATCCCTACGTCTATCGAGTCTTTTAAAGTCAAACACCTATGAAAATCTATTTTCATGGGTGTTTCTTTTATAAGCAAACCCTGCAATTCATTCTTTCCTCTTTACTAAGTTAGTCTGCTCGACTTTTATAAATTTGATTAAAGTTGCTATTTAACTTTTTTCTCTCCTCTCTCGGAAAATCGTGCTACAATAATACTATCTCATTTGAAAAGGAGTTTTTTATGGAGCAAGAACAAGCAAGGAAACAAGATTTGCTTTCTATTCTAGCTGTGGCCTTGGTCACCTTTGCTGGGATTCTTTCAGAGACTAGCATGAATGTGACCTTTCCCCACCTCAGCAAGGTCTTTGGCCTGAGCCTAGGAGTGCTGCAATGGATTACAACTGGCTATCTGCTGGCCGTCGCCATCACTATAACTTTAGGTGCAACTCTAGCCCACAACTGGACGGAGCGTCGCATCCTCTTTACCTCGCTTTTCATCTTTACCCTTGGTAATCTGATTGCTATGATTGCCCCAGACTTTACTTTCCTTATGCTGGGACGAATCCTTCAGGGTGGAGCGACTGGGATTGCCATTCCACTTATGTTTAATCTCATCGTGGAGCGGGTCCCTCGGCAGAAAATCGGATTTTACATGGGGCTGAGTGGGCTAGTTATCAGTCTGGCACCAGCCATCGGTCCGACCTACGGAGGCTTCATGATTGGCTCCTTCGACTGGCACATGATCTACAGTTTTATCATGCCAGTTCCCATCCTCTCTTTTTTGCTGGCTTATGTTAACTTGGAAAATTCAGCAGGAAAAAGCAAGCGTCCCTTTGATGTACTGGGTTTTCTCTCGCTCGCAACGGCTCTTTCCTTTTCTCTGATGACCATCTCCAGTTTGGAAGGTGGCGATAGTGTCAATTGGCTCTATCTAGCTATTTTTCTCCTTTCCTTTGCCTTTTTTATCTGGCGGAGTCTGACAGTTCAAGATCCGTTTCTGGACATCCGTATCTTGAAAGAACCAACAATTTTCTTTGGAATTCTGCCCTTTTTAATTTTCCAATTCTCCAACCTATCTAGCAACTTTCTCATTCCCAACTTTCTCGTGCTGGTCAAGAATGTCTCCACCGCTCAAGCTGGATTTTCCCTCCTTCCCGGAACTATGATCGGGGCTTTTATGTCGCCTTTTCTGGGAAAATTGTACGATAGCAAAGGCCCAAAGCTGTCTCTGCTAGGCGGCAATTCCCTAGTCTTTCTGGTCATGATTGTCCTTAGCTTTTTTACAAGCTGGCTCAATCTTCCTTTAATCTTAGGATTTTATATCCTCTTTACTCTGGGACGCAACATGGCCTTCAACAATACCATGGCTTTATCGGCTTCTCAAGTCAGCAGAGATAAAACGGCGGATGTGACTGCCCTCTTTCAACTAGCGCAAACCTTTGCTGGTGCCTTGGGAACGGCAATCGCAGCCGTCCTGCTCAATCAAGCACCCGATACGACAAGCGGCGTCCACAATGTCTTCAGCCTACTGCTCCTTCTCGTGCTAGGCAACTTTATTTTCTACTATTTTCTGTTTCGAGCGATTCATCAGAAGAAAGAAGCCTAAATTTATATCCCGACTTTCCCTCGGGATATTTTCTTTGGTCAAATCCAGATTTTTCAAATACAATTTTTCTGAAAATTGTGATAAAATAGAGACAATCACATTTAGATAGGTAATAGATCTCATGTCTTCAAAAGTTATTATTACAATTTTCGGTGCCAGCGGAGATTTGGCTCAAAGAAAACTTTATCCTTCCCTCTTTCGACTTTATAAATCTGGCAATCTTTCGCAACATTTTGCAGTTATCGGAACCGCCCGCAGACCTTGGAGCAAGGAATATTTCGAGTCGGTCGTTGTCGAGTCAATCTCAGACCTAGCCGACAGTGCTGAGCAGGCTCAAGAGTTCGCTAGCCACTTTTATTATCAAAGCCATGATGTGCAAGATACCGAGCATTATATCGAATTGCGCAAGCTGCAAAACAAGCTCAACGAGCAATACCAGGCAGAAAATAACAAACTATTCTTCCTTTCTATGGCGCCACAATTTTTCGGAACCATTGCTAAGCATCTCAAGTCTGAGCAAATCGTTGATGGAAAAGGATTTGAACGCCTGATTGTCGAAAAACCCTTTGGGACAGATTTGGCAACTGCCAGCAAACTTAACGAAGATCTACTGGCCACTTTTGACGAAGAACAGATTTTCCGCATCGACCACTATCTGGGCAAGGAAATGATTCAAAAGATTTTTGCCATCCGCTTTGCTAATCTGCTGTTTGAAAATGTCTGGAACCGCCAATACATTGATAATGTGCAGATTACCTTTGCTGAAAAGTTGGGAGTTGAAGAACGCGGTGGCTACTATGATCAATCCGGTGCCCTCCGTGATATGGTGCAAAACCACACCTTGCAACTCCTCTCCTTATTAGCTATGGATAAGCCAAAAAGCTTTACAAAAGACGATATCCGAGCAGAAAAGGCCAAGGTATTTGAGCGCCTCGTTCAGCCAAGCGAGGAAGATTTGAAACGTTTCTTCATTCGCGGCCAGTACAAGTCTGGCAAAATCAACGGTCGAAAATATATTTCTTACCGTAGTGAGCCCAATGTCAATCCTGAGTCTACTACTGAAACCTTTGCTTCTGGGGCTTTCTTCATTGATAGCGACCGTTTCCGTGATGTTCCTTTCTTCTTCCGAACAGGGAAGCGCCTTACCAAAAAAGGCACCCATGTCAATATCGTCTTCAAGCAAATGGACTCCATCTTTGGTGAGCCTCTCAAACCAAATGTCCTAACCATCTATATCCAGCCAACTGAAGGCATCTCACTCAGCCTCAATGGCAAGGAAGTTGGAGAACTCTTTAATCTAGCTCCCATCTCATTGGATTATCGGACAGATGCTACAGCGTCAGGAGCTTCTCCAGATCCTTATGAAAAATTAATTTTTGATGTCCTTAATAACGACTCAACTAATTTCAGTCATTGGGACGAAGTAAAAGCCAGCTGGGAGCTCATCGATCGCATCGAAGAACTCTGGAGCCAAAATCAAGTGCCACTCCATGAATATCCTGTCGGATCTATGGGACCAGAAGCCTCCTTCGAGTTACTTGCCCAATTTGGAGCAAGCTGGCAATGGCAACCTGATAAAGAATAATACATGCAAAAAAGATTGGAGAATTTTCCAATCTTTTTTAAACTCTTAAAAATCTGCTAATCTTTCTATTACAGCCATTCCTTGTAACGCTTGATATAAAGGCCTTTCACAAGGGTTACGCTAACCATATAAAGCACGATAATCAAGAAAAGGCAGAAGAAATAGATGCCATTGAGCGGAGCTGTCTTCAGAACTGACGCAAAGAGGCTGTATGGCAAGGAAGTGACAAAGAGCGCTGCCGCCATGGTCGTCACAATGACGGAAAGGGCAGGACGGCTTTGCACAAAAGGCAGTTTAGGTGAGCGTAGCATGTAGATGACCATGGTCTGGGTCCACATAGACTCAATAAACCAGCCTGTTTGGAAAAGAGTGATAAAGGTCACTGCCTGTTCAGTACCAGCTTGATAGCTGCCTCCTGTGATCATAGGCACGATGATAAAGTAAAGCACCAGATAGGTCAAAACATCAAAAACAGATGAGATTGGCCCGATCCAAGCCATAAAACGGGTAATAGAGCTAGCTGACCAAATATGAGGTTTCTTGAGAAATTCACTATCTACATTATCAAAGGGCAGAGCGATACAAGACAAATCATAAACTAGATTGAGGACAATCAGATGAACTGGTGCCATAGGCAGAAAAGGCAGAAAAATGCTGGCAAAAAGAAGAGAAAAGATATTTCCAAAGTTGGAACTGACCGTCATCTTGATATACTTGGTCATGTTGGCATAGACCTTGCGACCTTCTACCAGCCCTTTCTCCAGAACCATGAGATCCTTGTCCAGCAAAATGACATCTGCCGTTTCCTTAGCAATATCGACAGCTGTATCAACAGAAATACCAACATCTGCTACCTTCATAGAAGGCGCATCATTGATGCCATCCCCCATGTAGCCAACCTTGTGACCATTAGCCTTGAGTTGGAGAATGATCCGTGCTTTTTGGTCAGGTGAGAGCTTGGCAAAGACTGTCGTGTTCTCCACTGCCTGACTCAATTCCTCATTAGATAAAGCATCTACCTCTACACCTAGCAAGATATTATCTACATCTAAGCCAACCTTTTCACAAACCGCCTGGGTTACCTTATCATTATCACCCGTCAAAATCTTAGTAGCAACGCCGTACTCAGCCAAAGTTTCAATAGCTGGTGCCGCAGATGACTTAGGTGGATCTAGAAAGGCTAGATAGCCCGTCAAAATCATATCGGACTCATCCTTCACTTCATACTCATAATCTTCTTCTAGGTCTGATTTGTAGCTAACACCAAGCACGCGCAATCCTTGCTCATTAAGTTGAGCCACTTCCGCAAGGATTTCCTGACGGATCTCCTCAGTCAGTTCTGTAATGCGATTCTTGTATTCTACATAGCTAGAGATGGCCAGCATTTCTTCCAAGGCCCCCTTGGTTACCATGCTGATAACGTCCTCATCATCCTTGACGATGACGCTCATGCGACGACGTTCAAAATCAAAGGGCAGTTCATCAATTTTCTTAAAAGTTTGATCTAAATCACGGACAATCTCATGCTTTTCTGCTTCTTTCTCCGTCCGGTTGATAATAGCCCGATCCATGAGATTTTTAAGGCCTGTTTGATAATAGGAATTGAGAAAGGCACGACGGAGCACTGCTAAGTCTAAATCACCGTGAATATCCAGCGGGTATTCTAAGACAATCTCATCTTGGGTCAGTGTGCCCGTCTTATCCGTACAAAGGATATCAATAGCTCCTAGATCTTGGATGGCATTCAGCTTCTTAATCACGACCTTTTCCTGAGCCATAATAATAGAACCTTTAGCCAAGCTCGCCGTGATAATCATGGGCAGCATTTCTGGGGTCAGGCCGACCCCAACACTGAGGGCAAAGACACCTGCTTCCAACCAGTCGCCGTCTGTCAGACCGTTGATGAAGAAGACAACTGGCACCATGACCAGCATCAGACGAATCAAGAGCCAGGAAATACTATTCATCTCGCGCTCAAAAGAGGTCGGCTCATCGTAGGTATTTAGCGTCTGCTCAATAGCTCCCATCATAGTCTCATCACCAACCACCAGCACCAGAGCCGTAGCTCTTCCGGAAATAACGTTAGTTCCCATGAAGGCCAATGATTCTGTCTCTAAAAGGCTATCGAGATTTTGCCCATCCGCCTTGGCCAGACAGATCTTTTCTACCGCATCACTTTCCCCTGTCAGTCCAGACTGCTGAACAAAGAAATCACGTGAATCCAGCAGCAAGACATCTGCGGGAATCATGTCTCCAGCACTAAGCTTGATGATGTCTCCTACAACAAGCTCATCAATCGGAAGTTCCTGCTCTGCTCCTTCTCGGATAACCGTAGCTGTGTTGACAATCAGTCGAGATAGATTGCTAGCAGCGCGGTCGCTCCGCAATTCCTGAACAAAACGAATGCCTCCAGAAATCAAGACCAGAACGACAATAATGATGGAAGTCGTCGGATCTTCCTCACCGGGCTTGGCCAGCCAGACATTGGTCACTAAGGACACCAGAGCAATCACTAATAGGATGACTGTAAAGGGGTTAATGATAGACTCGTAAATCTTCTTGAAAATAGAGTCTTCCTGACCCTTTGTGATGACATTTTCACCATAGAGGTCACGATTTTCTTCGACTTGCTCTTCTGTCAAGCCACGAAAGGAAGTCTTGTAAAATGCCAAAGTTTCTTTTACAGGAAGCTGCAAAGCTGCAACTAATCTTTCTTTTACTGTTTTCATTGGTTTCTCCTTTATGTATGATTGATAATTTTCATACACAGGGACCAATCACTTTATAAGGACAGAACGACACAAATCAGTGATTGGCTGTGTATGTGCGGTTCCGGATGATCGTCAATTTGCATCGTACTTCTCCTTTCTTAGCTTATAAATGTAGTTAATAATCCCAAGATGCCTGCAAGACATCAAAAGCAGCATTCATCTTCTGGGTCCATTCTTGCAAGTCAGGAAAATTGTCTCTCAAAGAAAATCCAATGACTTCTTCACGTAAATTCCACCAATCTACAAGAGCAACTACTTGGATTGTTGCAATATTTAAAGAAAGTCCCTGCTCAGTAGCCAATTTCTCTAATAAGGCCAGACTCCGGACATTTCTCTCTTCAATTTGCTGATGTCTGTCTTTCCACCAATGCTCTTTTTCATGAAAAATTTTTTCCGCAACCATCGGCATTGTGTTTTCCAAAATCCCTTCAGCAACGGACAGTATGTTTAAAACGTGCCACTTCTCTATCCCATTAGGAAAAAGAGGAGTTTCCTGACCTAGCTCGTCTAAATATTGAGAAATTAAATCGCTACCATATAGCCATTCTCCATTGGAAGCTTGAAAAGCAGGAATTCTACCCAAAGGATTATCTTGATTATGCGGTGAATTTTTGTCGAAAGCCACCTGAACTTTCTGAATATCCACTTGCTCCTCTAAATGATGATGTAAAATTGTGGCATAGACTTTACGCGCAAAAGGACTGGTACTAGAATACCATAATTTCATTACTATTCCTCCTTCTTTTTTAAGAGGTGAGCTATTAACTATTTGCATTCTTAAAATGCATTCAGGCAAAAAGAAGACCCTGCCAATTCTAGGCAGGGTTGTTTGCATGTCAGGTTATTCGCTTCATTGTTTTAAACACAGATAAAACAAGCATTCACCGTTCAAGCTTTAACTCCATAAGGCGATGAAATGAGCTTAGTCTTGACCTTTGCGATCAGGACTGTTGACCAACGAGTAGTGTCTCCACTGCTTTGCGGTAGTCATCCGTATCCCTATGGTAGCCTCACCTACCGATTGACACTATTACTATACTCCTCTTTAGAAAGATTGTCAATAAAGAGAGCTATTTTTATTTTATTTTGGTAAAACTTCCGCAATTCGTCGACAAAGCTCTTTAATCATGGCCTTCGGCGCAGCTGTATTGAGACGAGCATGTCCTTTGCCCTCTTGACCAAAATCACTTCCCCGATTCAGGACAACCTTAGCCTCTTCTCGAATCAAGTGGAAAAGCTGGTCATCTGTCAGCCCATAAGCTGAAAAGTCCAGCCAAACCAGATAAGTTCCTTGAGGTTTCATGACCCGCAGTTCTGGTGCTTCCTTAGTAAAATAATCAACAACAAAATCAATATTTTCTTCCAAGACAGCCTTGAGCTCCGTCAACCAAGCTTTACCATAACGATAGGCAGCTTCCGTCGCTAAAAATCCAAGACCCGAAATTTCATGCTGGTTATTGGCCAGTTGGCGCTTTTGAAACTGCTGCCGCAGACTAGGATTCTCAATCACTGCATAGGAATTTTTAGTTCCAGCAATATTAAAAGTTTTAGTCGCACTGGCTAGAATCAGGCTAAAGTCCTTAAAGTCAGGTGAAACAGTATTGAAAGACTGGTGTTTATGTCCAAACAGCGTCAAATCTTGGTGAATCTCATCTGAAACTACGAGAACACCGTACTTTTGGCAGAGACGACCAATCTTCTCTAAAACGTCCTCTTCCCAAACTCGACCGCCAGGATTATGCGGATTGCAAAGCACGTAAATCTTAACTTCATTGTTTACGATGTCCTGCTCCAGCTGCTCAAAGTCAATCTGAAAGAGACCGTCCTGTTCTATCAAGGAATTAGTAATCAACCGACGATTATTGAGCTTGACACTGCGAGCAAAAGGCGGGTAAACAGGGGTATTGATCAGAACGGCATCGCCTTCATCTGTAAAGGCTTGGATAGCCGTCGAAATAGCAGGAACAACTCCCTCGATAAAGACCAAGGCTTCCTGGTCAAATGTGTAGCCATGCTCATCCCGCTCCCAAGCTAGAACGGCATTGATCAACTCCTCACTAGCATAGGTATAGCCATAGACTAACTGATCAGCGTAATCATGAACAGCTTGCTGGATTTCAGGCAGGACTTCAAAATCCATGTCCGCAATCCAGGCTGGCAGGACTTGACTGTCTTTCTCCGCCTCTTTCCATTTATAAGTATGCTGACCAATCCGATTGGGCGCTGTTTCAAAGTTATAATTTCCCATATTAGTCCTCCAAGGCTGCGCGTAAATCGTCTACCAAATCTCGACTATCTTCGATCCCAATCGACAGACGCAGCAAATCATCAGTCAAGCCATAAGAATGGCGCACTTCAACAGGAATATCTGCGTGAGTCTGGGTCGTCGGATAGGTAATCAAACTCTCTACTCCACCCAAACTTTCCGCAAAGGTAAAGACTTTCAGGCTATTTAAGAGATGAGGAATCTTGCTTTCATCGACAACTTTAAAGGAAATCATGCCGCCCTTACCTGGATAGAGGACCTCTTTTACCGCAGGAGATTTTTTCAGAAAAGCAACTACTTCTTGTGCATTCTGAGTAGAGCGCTCCATACGGAGAGCCAATGTCTTGAGTCCACGCAAAAGCAGATAGCTGTCAAAAGGAGACAGGACTGCTCCAGTTGTATTGAGATTATAGAAAAGCTTATCATAGATGGCAGCATCATTGGTCATGATGGCTCCAGCCAAGACATCATTGTGCCCGCCCAGATACTTAGTTGCAGAGTGTAGGACAAGATCAGCTCCATCCTCCAGCGGTCTTTGGTAAATAGGACTGTAGAAGGTATTATCCACAATGACAGCTGCTCCTCGCTCGTGCGCCGCTTGGGAAATACGGGCAATATCAAACTCCACCATCAGAGGATTGGTCGGTGTCTCGATATAGACAATATCTATATCCTCTGTCAGATTATTCAGAAGATCTTCTTCCGTATTGGCATAGGTAAAGGCAAAGCGCCCTTCTGCTTCAGCCTGAGCAAACCAACGGAAAGATCCACCATAGAGATCCCGAACAGCCAAAACCTTACTGCCGACTGGAAAGGCACTAAAGGCTAGGACAATAGCCGACATACCTGAGCTAGTCGCTAAGGCATAGTCTGCACTTTCGATAGCAGCTAGAGTCTCTTCCAAGCTAGCCCGTGTAGGGTTTTTGGTTCGAGTATAGTCATATCCTGTGGACTGGCCAAACTCTGGATGCTGGTAAGTCGTTGAAAAATGCAAGGGGGTTGTTAAGGCACCTGTTGTTGTGTCTGATTTTACTCCCGCTTGGGCTAACAAGGTATTTAATTTCCGTTCTCTCTCCATTTAACCGTTCCTCTTTTTTTAAAATATTCTACCTTTCTATTGTAACATCTTAAGAAAGTCTTGAGCTTTTTTCTTTTCAAGAGCTAGCTATAGTCTGAAACTATAGAGTAATAATTCATAAAAAAAGAGTCGCTGAACGACTCTTCGTTTCTTATTTCATTCTTAATCGTTGGCGTAAACTATCTGCCTTTTGTCCGATAAAACGGTCTATGAGCCGAACTTTGAGAGACAGTACGATATAGACGAGCATTCCGACTCCTCCAACGGCAGCGACATAGATAAAGCTGTACATCCGATTAGTTGGCTGGAAGATAAAGCTTAGTAGATACTCGACAAGCAGAACCAAGATCACCATGGCAATTGTGAGAATCATACTCAACAGCAGGCGCTTCAATAGATTCTTAGGATTCAAACCAACAACCTTGCGAATTTCTCTAAACATGAAGAAGATTGGCAGTAAAAGACCGACGGTCGTTGAAATCAAAGGACCATAAGCATGGAAGAGATTGATCATCGGCACCTGCAGACTAAGCTTGACAAGAACTCCATAGAAGAAGTAGAGAATGGCTTTCTTGTTTTGGAACAGAGCTTGAATCATCGGAGCCAGAACTGTATAAGTGCTGAGAATGATCGTCTGCAACATAGCGCAGATAAAGAGCCCCAGTGCTAGACTATCTGGCTTACCATAGAAAACGGTATAGAGCGGACTAGCCACCATAACTGCTCCCACTGTTGACGGAAAGATGAAGAAGAGCAACATACTAAGATTATCTTGCACTAGGCGAGCAGCCGAGCGAAAGTCACCCTTGACATAATTCTCGGTCAAGAGAGGAATCCCGACACCACCGATAGAAGTTGCTACCGCAATTAAAATCATGGTGATTTTATTCGGATTAGCTGAGAAGTAGGCGAATTGCACTAGGAGCTCTGATTTTGTATAATCGCTAATCTGGGTCATAATGTTGATAAAGGTCGCCTGGTCAATGATCTGGAAAAGCTGAATGGCAGAGCCCGTAATGATGAAAGGAATGGCTTCTCGTATGGTATCCCAGAGAAGAGAACGACCACTAATTCCCGCAGACTTTTTAGGCTTTCTCAGGATAGAGCGCAGCATACCCGTTTTTGCTAGATAGAAAAGTAAGACGAGCATACTTGCCAGCATCCCGACAAAGGCAGCAAAAGTAGACTGGGTCACAGCTTCAACATAGTCACCTGAACCGATTTTCATAATGAAATAAGCCGTCAGTAGCATCCAGATAACCCGAATCACCTGCTCCGAAATCTGGCTAATCGCATACGGTTTCAGATTATTAAATCCTTGGAAAAATCCCCGAATGACACTCATAGACGGAAAAATGAGCACGGCCCAAGACAAACTCTGCATGACTGGAATCAGGTCAGCCCCGCCACCAGACATTGAGGCAAAAACCGGTGCCATCAAGTACATGATGATTGCAAAGATCAGTCCCAAGGCCAGCATGAACTTGAGGAACTCTCGAATGAGGGCAAAGCTGTGTTCCTCCTTGTCAATCGTATTGTACTTAGCAACTTGCTTGGCAACAGCTACCGGTACTCCTGCTGTGGAAACCAAAAGGAACCAAGCATAGATATTGTACCCCATAGTAAAGAGACCGTTCGCTTCCGCCCCATGCTGGCCCATCCAGATGTACCAAGGGATGATATAAACAGCCCCAAGAAGGCGGCTGATAAAATTACTAGCAGTCAGCCAGGCAGTCCCTCTTAGCATTTTCTGCTGCTGGCTTGTTGTTTCTTGGCTCATAGAAAACCTCTTCTATTTGTTCTTCTTTTATTATAAACTTTTCCTTGCCTCTTGTAAAACATAGCCTTTCGGTTTACAATAGAGATATGATAAAAATTGAAACAATACTAGATATTTTAAAAAAAGACCAAAATTTTCGTGAAATCATCGCTGATGGAGACTACTACTTCAACTATCAGGACTTGACCTTTGATAAGATTAGCTATGATAGTCGCAAGGCAGATAGTAGAACTCTCTTCTTTGTCAAGGGCGAGCATTTCAAGCGGGAATTTTTAGAGAAGGCTGTAGCAGCTGGACTAGGGTTTTACCTGAGTGAGACTGACCTCGAAGTCGGAATTCCAGTGCTTCTGGTCAATGATATTAAACAAGCTATGAGTCTCATTGCTATGGAATTTTACGGTCACCCAGAGCAAAAACTTAAACTTTTGGCCTTCACTGGTACCAAGGGCAAGACCACAGCGGCTTATTTCGCTTATAATATTTTAAAACAAAGCCACAAACCAGCCCTGCTTTCTACTATGAATACCACTCTGGACGGTGAAACTTTCTTTAAATCAACCCTGACCACTCCTGAGAGCTTAGACCTCTTTGAGATGATGGCTCAAGCTGTAGCCAATGCTCGTACCCATCTCATCATGGAAGTCTCCAGCCAGGCCTATCTTAAAAAGCGAGTCTACGGCCTAACCTTTGATGTGGGGGTCTTCCTCAATATCAGCCCTGACCATATCGGCCCGATTGAGCATCCGACGTTTGAAGACTACTTCTACCACAAACGACTCCTGATGGACAATAGCCGAGCTGTTGTCGTCAATAGTGGCATGGATCATTTTCAAGTTTTAGCTGAGCAAGTGGCCAACTACGGCCACGACTTCTATGGACCAGACTCCGCCAATAGTATCCTGCAATCGCAAGCCTTCTCCTTTGAAGCACAAGGAAAGTTAGCTGGTTCCTACGATATCCAGCTGATTGGTCGCTTCAATCAGGAAAATGCCATTGCTGCTGGCCTAGCCTGCCTACGACTTGGAGCTTCATTGGAAGATATTCAAGCTGGTATTGCCCAGACACGAGTGCCAGGACGCATGGAGGTCTTGACCCAGTCAAACGGCGCCAAGGTCTTCGTGGACTATGCCCACAACGGCGACAGTTTGGCTAAGTTGCTGTCCGTCGTTCAAGAGCATCAAAAAGGACAGACTGTACTTGTACTAGGGGCTACTGGCAATAAGGGAGAAAGTCGACGCAAGGACTTTGGTCTCCTACTCAACCAGCATCCTGAAATCAAAGTCATTTTAACCGCAGATGATCCAAATCGTGAAGATCCGATTGCCATCGCAAAAGAAATTGCTAGCTACATCTCCTTTGAGGTGGACATGATTGCTGACCGAGAGGAAGCCATCAAAAAAGCCATCAGCCTGACTAGTGCTGAAGGCGATGCAGTCATCCTTGCTGGCAAGGGAGCGGATGCCTACCAAATCATCAATGACCAAAAGGTTCCCTATCCTGGTGATTATGCACTGGCAGAAAAATACATATAAAAAAGGACTTTCAAGTCCTTTTTTATTATCCATTCCACATCACTAAGACGTAGAGCAAGCTGCTGCCTACCATATCAGCAAAGGCGTGTGCCAAAAAGAAAGGCAGCAAGTTTTTAACCTTGTATTTATAAAAGAAATAATAGAACAGACCGAAGACCACGCCAATCAGAAAAGCAGAGACTAGCCCCTGATAGGTATGGACAGAAAAGCGAACCAGCGTTGAAAAGCCTAAAACCCACCATTTGCTCTCTTCTTTCACCGATGTGAGCAAGCCTAAGAAAAAGAATTCCTCATAGACACCATTGAATAGAGAATAAAGAATGACGACAGGTCCTAGCGCAGCTAGTTTGCGAAAAACTTCGACAAAGGTCCAGTCGATATGCTGCAAGATTTCTAAGTCAAAATAATTATAGGAACCGACTAAAGCTGCTATCACATCAGAAGTCAGACCGACAACCACAAAAATCAAGGGTGCCCACAGAATAGACCAAGATAAGCGTAGTTTCAGTTGTTTAAAATCATAATGACGGATGCCTAGATAGAGCAGAGCCAGCACCAGCAGGAAAACTTGCAATTTCAAATTACTCAACAAGGCAAAATTTTCATCCTCTGGTCTGGGCACGATTGCTTGTCCTACAGAGCTGGACATCGTAAGCCAATTTACTGTTGAGGAATAAATAAATTGACCAAACATAATAGCGGCTAAAATCAGCATATCGAACCATCTAAGGTTCTCCAGTGGTTGCTCGGGATAGATTTTTTTCAACATTGTCATTCATATTCCTTTCCCAAATTCTATATACTACTATAGCACAGAATATGGCAAAATGACAGGTGGGTTTGTCTAATTTTTCCCTCATTCTAAAAACTATCAGTCCAATTGGAAGACTAGGCGCTCTTTGTCAAAGCTGGCCTGTAATTCATACTTACCAGCCTCATTCTGACGAATGTAACCTAGAATCACCAGACTATCGACAAAAATGTCTCGACGCTTCTGCAGGAGCTCATCCTTACGGACATACTTGAGGAGGAAAGTCGTCATATACTTGAGGGCATACTCTGGATTCACATCTCCCAAAATAGCATAAAGGGGCTTCTGCTCCTCAGACAACGGATACTGTCGCTGCATTTTATAAAAATAATTGGACAAGGTCAGTTTATCTCTCTGAAAATCGGTCTTTTCCAGCAGAATAGCCGCATTAGTCTGATTGGTAAGCTGAGTCTCAAAGCGCAAATTCAACAATTCCTGATAGATCGGACTATCATCTCGAATAAAAACTTCCTGATCCAAAGATAGATTTTCTAGTTTCTCCAAAAGCGGCACTTGCTGATAATAGCGCTTATTCTCCCGCCGAATATAGCCCGCCTTGATACATTCCTCCATGAAGCGATCTAGATTGGGAAAGCCCGCAAATTCACGTTTGATTTCTCTTAAAATCACATCATCCTGCTGATCCAGATAATTGATTAGTTTTTCAAATAAGGGCTGTCGTGTCAGCCGAGTCGGATTTATAATTTTAATCATGAAGCTCTCCTTTAAAAATGAGCTTGGCTGATTGAGCCAACTGACTGGGATTGGTTCCGGGCTGCCCTACAGGCACTGCTAAGCCCAATTCCTCATAATAAGCCTGCCAAAACGCAGAAACCACATTTTCACCATCACCAAACTGCATGGGAATGGTCTCAAAAATTGGCAAAATCTGAGCAATATATTCCGAACAGTAAAATCCCTCGCTCTCAGGATAGAAACTAGCATTATAGGACTTGCCCAGATGGGATTTGGCTTCTTTGAAGGCGGCAGAGGCATCTATCTCTGGATAAGTAAAGACATGATAGATGTCCCCTTCTTCCAAAAACTGGCTCAAGGGTTGATGCGTCACTCCCTTGTCCTGCGTTGCATGGTAAATCTCACCATCAAAAAAGATACCCACATGACTATAAGAGCCCGTAGCTGTCCGAATCGCTGCTGCCATATCGGATTTCCCAACTGTAAACAATAGATCACCATTTTGTAAATCTTGAATCTTCATTTCTCTCGTCTATCAAAAAAGGAGCCGAAACTCCTTTACATGTGCGGAAAACCAGTGTTTCCTATTTGAGCTGTCACTCAGGAAATTAAGCATTAAAGCTTTCAGTCAACTGAGGCACGACTTGTTTCTTACGTGAAACGGCACCAGCCAAGAAGGCATGGTTATTTTCAAGTTTGAAGTTGAAAGCTGCTTCTACCTTGTCCATGTTTGCGCCAATTGCAAGGATTTCTGAGTTTGAGTTGACGATGTCTGTAATCATCAAAACAAAGTCAGAATAGCCATTTGCTGCAATAGCTGCTTGCATTGCTGCCTCGATTTCTGATTGGCGTTCCAAAACTTCAGCAATATCTACAGTGTTGACTTGTGCTACACGGACATTGTTTCCGTTCAATTCAAAAGTCTTAGCATCAATGTCAATCAATTCTTCTGCAGACTTGCTTGCCAAGTTTGTACCAGCCTTCAGCATAGCGAGACCGTATTCTTCCAAGTTCACACCTGCTAACTCAGCCAACTCAGGAGCAATATCCTTATCACTTGGGTGTGTCGTTGGAGATTTCAAGAGAAGTGTATCTGAAATCAAACCAGATAACATCAAACCAGCAAGCTCTTTAGGAACAGCCACACCGTGTTCTTTGAACATACGGTAAACGATAGACGACGCTGACCCAACAGGTTCCAAACGCATGTAGAGTGGGCTTGCAGTTTCAAAGTTAGCCACACGGTGGTGGTCCACCACGCCATAAACTTCCACTTCAGCAATATCTGAAACAGACTGTTGGAATTCGTTGTGGTCAGTCAAGATAACTTGCTCTGCACCTTCCGCTTTAGCGGATGTAATGACGCGTGGTGCTTCTACACCAAAATAGTTCAATACAAAGGCTGTTTCTTCATTTGGAGTCCCAAGAGCTACTGCTTCTGTATCCAAACCGTAAGCTGTTTTTGCAAGATAAGCAAAGGCTACAGATGACCCGATGGCATCTGAGTCTGGATTTTGGTGACCAAATACTAGAATCTTAGACATGATAATACCTCTTTGTTTTTAATAATATTTATTCCACTTATTTTACCACAATTATAGGTATTTCACAAAAGGAGAAGGATATTTTCTTGAGAAAAATTGTAGCTTTGCAATAGAGGGCTAAGCTGAACCTTCAAAATAATCATCCAACCTTAACCGTCGATACAAGTATCATCTCTTATGAAAGTCCCCCAGAAGAAACGCTTGCTTTATCATTTTTATTTCCTGTGAAAGGATTGTTTCCTAAAAAACAGCCCCATCATAAGATAGGACTGAAAAATTTATCAATTTAGCGATAGAGGCGATCGTCACTACTATTTAAGTGACTGTCTCTTCTCCCGTTTAGCCAATAGAGGCAAGATGACGCCTAAACTAATCAAGACAATCGGTGTCAAGATATTTGTCATCAGAGAGAAGCGCCAACCAGCTGGATCAACTGCATAGTCTACTTTGGGAACCATACCTAAAATACAAGCAAAAGCTGTGAAAAGGAAGCACCAAGCTCCGATGATAAAGCCAAATTTTGGATTTTTAGTAAGTTTGTATTCCGCATCCTTGTATTTCTTCCAAGCTTTATTGAGCAACATATAAGCCACGAATACCCAAAGATAACGCATCGGCATAACAATAGAGTTAAGATTAGTCATCCATTTAACCAGACCGTCAATTTCCTTGATTCCAAAGATTGGTAGGACAATCAGGAAACTTACCAAAATCCCTGTCAGGATATAACCGTTAATCAGTACACCTTTTGATGTCCGCTTGCGTAGCCAGCTTGGGACAAATTCTTCGTCTGCATTATTGAGCAAGATTTGTAGAGGCGCGTCAATTGAGAAGGCCAAGGCAGCAATCTGTCCGACCATATTGGTCAGGGCATAGATGACTACCAGTACATTGCCTACACCCCAGTAGTTGCCCAGCATTTGAAAGGCTTGGTAAGCACCGTTTCGCATCAGGTCTTCAGGAATATTGCTGCCATCAAAAAGCATGCCCATAGCAATAGAGCCTAGGATAGCAGAGGCACCAACCATGACAGCCATGACAATCATCCCCTTTGGAAATTCCTTGGCTGGATTGCGAGTTTGGTTAACGTAAGGCGAAATCTTCTCAGCCCCACCTACCGCAAAGACCAAAAGTGAGATAGTCGTAAAGTATGAAAAATCAAAATTAGGAATGTAAGTGCTGAGCTTGTCCATATTAGCCGTTGCAAACTGCATATCCGGCTTGATAAAAGGCGCACCGACCGCTAAGAGAACAAAGAGGAAGGACATAATCAGCATCGCACTTCCAGCTAGTCCACCAATGACCTTGAGCGTGGACAGTCCCTTGGTAGACAAGTAGAGAAAGGCACCGAAAATCAGCAAACTAAGAATAACAATCCAGTGAATATCCAGACTGCTCAAAAAATCGCCATTTCCTTGGATAGCCCATCCTAAAGGAATCAGAACTCCCTGTGGCTTTTGAGCCAAGTAGGGAATATGCACTACCCAGTAAGTCCAAGCCGCAAAATAAGCCAAGCGCTTGGTAGAGGTCTTCTCCACCCAGTCGCTGACACCACCTCCGCTCTCCTTGAAGGTCGAGCCTAGCTGCCCCACGATGAGGGCATAGGGAATAAAGTAAATGGCCAGGATAAGAATCCAAGAAACAACGACCGAAATCCCTTGTTGGGAGTAGTTGTTGACCACATTTCCCAGACCCCAAACCATATTAAAGGCAATCAGGGACACCATCAGCCAAGTCAGCTGGTTCTGATCTTTTTTCATCATTTCATCTCCTTTGAATATAAAATAAATAGCTCCATAAAATTATACCATGTTTTTACATTTTTTGTAACCGTCTTCAGCATATTTTGTCCAAAAAAAGA
This sequence comes from Streptococcus cristatus ATCC 51100, assembly GCF_000222765.1. Lineage (GTDB taxonomy): Bacteria > Bacillota > Bacilli > Lactobacillales > Streptococcaceae > Streptococcus > Streptococcus cristatus. The sequence continues at coordinate 408,765 of NZ_AFUE01000006.1, forward strand.
GCTACCCGTAGGTAGCTCAAGTTCTATTCTTAAAGTGAGTTCACGTCAACCTTGATACCAACACCTTGAGTAGTTGTGATTGTCAAGTTTGTTACGTAAGTTCCTTTAGCTGTAGCTGGTTTTGCTTTTTGGATTGTTTCGTTGAACGCTTTGAAGTTTTCAACCAATTTTTCAGCTTCAAATGATACTTTACCGATGATTGCTTGAACGTTACCTGCACGGTCAGCACGGTAAGTGATCTTACCACCTTTAGACTCTTCAACTGCTTTAGCAACATCCATCGTTACAGTACCAGTTTTAGGGTTTGGCATCAAGTTACGTGGTCCAAGGACACGTCCAAGACGTCCAACAAGAGCCATCATGTCAGGTGTAGCGATAACTACATCAAAGTCCAACCAACCGTCGTTAATTTTCGCAACGAGGTCATCTTCACCAACGAAGTCTGCACCTGCAGCTTTTGCTTCTTCAGCTTTTGCACCACGTGCAAAAACAAGAACGCGTGAAGTTTTACCAGTACCGTTTGGCAATACCATTGCGCCACGGATTTGTTGGTCAGCTTTTTTAACGTCGATATTCAAGTTGTAAGCAACTTCTACAGTTGCGTCAAATTTTGCAAAGTTAGTTTCTTTTGCAAGTGCTACAGCTTCTTCTACACTGTATGCTTTTGTGCTGTCGATTTTCTCAAGAGCAGCACGAAGTTGTTTGCTTTTTTTAGCCATTTTCTATTCTCCTTGTAAGTGGTTCAATCGATTTTCATCTCCCACGTCACTCCTCGAAATGATGAAGTCTTGCGGGTTATATTGGGGGTGTTATTGATTAGTCAACAACAGTGAATCCCATAGAACGAGCAGTACCTTCGATCATACGCATTGCAGACTCAATGTTTGCTGCGTTCAAATCTGGCATCTTAGTTTCTGCAATTTCTTGTACTTGTGCACGAGTAACTGTAGCAACTTTCGTTTTGTTAGGTGTACCTGATCCTTTTTCAACACCTGCAGCTTTTTTCAAAAGAACAGCAGCTGGTGGTGTCTTTGTAACGAAAGTAAATGATTTGTCTTCGTATACTGAGATAACAACTGGAATGATCATACCAGCTTGGTCAGCTGTACGAGCGTTGAACTCTTTTGTGAATCCCATGATGTTGATACCAGCTTGACCAAGAGCAGGTCCAACCGGTGGAGCTGGAGTAGCTTTACCAGCAGGGATTTGCAATTTTACAAGTTTTTCGACTTTTTTAGCCATTTTTAAATCCTCCTTTGTGGTTTTGGCGGTAATTAGAGATTTTTACCTCCCACAAGTATGCTTTTTGCACACTTTTCTATTATACACTAATCTTTTCAAAATGCAAGAAAAATTCTTATATTTTCTCGTTTTTATGGTAAAATAGTTACATGGTATTATTAAAAATTGCTTCTGTATTATTTATCTTTTTAACACTTATCTTATCGATTATCGCGGTGAAGGTCTTCAGACTAAGAAAATTTGGTTTGAATTTTGCAGATTTGGCTTTCCCTTTTTTTGCTATAGAGTTATATATCATTTCAGACAAGGCCTTCTACCATAGTCTGTTACCCCACCTATTATTAGTATTGTCTGGCCTAGCTATCGCCATCACAGCTTATTTTCTTAGGAAAAAACGGACTTTCTACTATCCCAAGTTCTTTAAATTTTTCTGGCGGGCTGGTTTTATCTTGACCTTCTTTATGTACCTAGCCATGGTCATCGCTCTCTTTTTATAAATGTAAAACAAAACCCATCGGGCAAATCCGATGGGTTTTCGTATGCGGAACTTACAAGTCATGCTTTATATCTTTCGATTCTCTTACTTTTATTCATGAATTTCTAAAGGCAGACCATCCGGATCAAAGAAGAAAGCCATCTTACGGCCATCAAAGTCATCATAGCGCAGCTCGGTATGGGGAATCTCCAAACGATCAAATTCCGCTAGCGTTTCTTCAACATCTGTCACTCGGAAAGCCAGATGCCGCAACCCAGTATGCTCTGGTGCAGGCAGGGCTGGCCGCTGGGGAGCCGCTTCCTTGATGAAAATTTCCAGTGTCAAATTCCCTTTGCGGACATTAAAGAGAATGTCCTGCTTGTCGGGCCGATGGTGCTCATCCAGCATGTCAAAGCCCAGCTTATCCACATAAAACTCCCTGGTCTTAGCATAATCATGGCCAATAATCGCAATATGGTGAATGCTATCTAGTTTCATAGCTTTTTTCCTTTCATTCTTCAGTAGAGAAAATCTGCCGGCTAACTGCTGGCAGATTTTTATTTACATGATATTATTCTTGTTAACCAACTGCTCGGGAAAAAGTTTAACTTGTCTGCAACACTTTTCTCGGCTTGGTTCCTTCGGCCGGCCCGATAACGCCTGCTGCTTCAAGTTCTTCCATGAGACGAGTGGCTCGGTTAAATCCGACTGAGAGTCGTCGCTGAATCATAGAGGCACTGGCTTTCTGAGTCTCAATAACCAAGGCCTTGGCTTCCTCAAAGAGCGGATCACCCTCATCGTCGCCTCCGCCAGTATCCAAATCACTTTCAGATACTTCGCCTGGATCAAAACTGTCATCATAGTCAGCTTCAGCTTGATTCTTGACGAAGGCTACGATTCGCTCCACATCTTCGTCTGAGATAAAGGAGCCCTGCAAACGAACCGGATGGTTTTCATCAATCGGCTTAAAGAGCATGTCTCCACGACCCAAGAGCTTTTCCGCTCCATTTTCATCTAGAATGGTCCGGCTGTCTGTCCCGCTGGAGACTGCAAAGGCAATCCGAGACGGCACATTGGCCTTAATCAGACCAGAGATAACATCCACAGATGGCCGCTGGGTAGCTAGAATCATGTGAATCCCAGCCGCACGCGCTTTCTGTCCCAGACGGATAATGGCGTCTTCCACTTCCTTGCTAGCCACCATCATAAGGTCTGCCAGCTCGTCCACGATGACGACGATTAAAGGCAGGGGCACTTGCTTATACTCTGACTGAGCATTGTACTCAGCTACTTTAGCATTGTAGCCAGCGATATTACGGGCACCGACCTTGGAGAAGAGTTCATAGCGATTTTCCATTTCGTCTACAACCTTCTGTAGGGCGCGGCTGGCCTTGCGAGGATTTGTTACGACTGGGATAAGCAAGTGGGGAATGTCATTATAAACAGACAGCTCCACCATCTTAGGATCCACCATCATAAACTTGACTTCATCCGGTCTGGCTTTCATGAGAATGCTGGCGATAATGCCGTTGACGGCCACAGATTTACCAGAACCAGTAGAGCCCGCCACCAAGAGGTGAGGCATCTTAGCCAAGTCAAAAGAACGGACAGAGCCGTTGACAGCTTTTCCTAGAGGGATTTCTAAGAGCTTACTAGCATCCGTCTTAGACTGCTCCCAAAGTTCTCGGAAAGTCACAGTCGCAATTTCAGAGTTGGGTACTTCGATCCCAACAAGAGACTTTCCAGGAATCGGCGCTTCAATCCGCACATCCTTAGCAGCTAGGGCAAGAGCCAAATCATCAGCCAAATTGGAAATCCGATTGACACGAACACCGACAGCTGGCTTAACCTCGTACTTGGTAACAGAAGGTCCGATTTCAGCCCGCTCGACAGTAACCTTAATCCCAAAACTAGCAAATGTTTCTTCCAAAATCTTGATATTCTCTCGGACAATCCGCTTTTCTTTGGACTGATTTTTGGGCTTATCAGGCGCAAAGAGATTGATAGTCGGTAATTTATAGTCTAGACTTTCTTTAGCTGTAAAATCCACTTCTACATCTGTATCTGCCTCTGCTTCTTCTATTTCCTCTTCGCTGTCAAAGTCCAGGGGCTCATGAGGATCATACTCTCCCGATTCAGCATATTCCGCCTCATCAAAGTCCATTGGCGAATAGGACAAATCCTCTACATCTAGAATCTCTCCCGTTTCAGGATCCACTTCAGCTTCTGCCTGCTCTACCTCAATGGCTTGCATAGCTGCCTGTGCAGCTTTCTCCTCCTGCTCAAGAAAACGAAGCTGACGTTTTTCTTCCTCTTTTTCTCTCCAGTTTTGGAAAGCCACGCTAAATTTCTCAGCAAGATCGTAAAGCGACCATGGACTCATGAGCAGAGCACCCAGCAAAATCAGGAGCAGCCCGATAAAATAAGAGCCGATATTTGAAAAAAGAAAAGAAATCGGAGCATAAAGAGCCGCCCCAATCAGCCCCCCGCCAGCAAATGAGGACACTTTAAAGGCCAACAAATCTGTCAGAACTCTTGTAAGCGTTGTAGATAAAACCTGCCCTTTCAAATGCAAAACATGAACAAAATAGGCTTGAAAAATCAAGCTGAGTCCTAAGAAAAAGCTGATGAAGCCTGAAATCTTTCCTTCATGTTTATGCAGCCACTTAAAGAAAAAGAGATAAAACAAGGAAGTTAGAATCGCCACATAAGCCAGACTCCCTACTAGAAGCCGAATTAAGTTATAAATGGTGACGCCAAAAGCCCCCAGCTTCAAAGCAGCAAACAACAAAGCGAGAGCCAAAACAAAGGTGACTATCATCCGTCGAATCGCTTTCTGTCTTTCTAATTCTGCTTTTGTCGGTCGTCTCGTAGTCCGACCATTTTTTGTATTTTTCTTATTTGCCATAACTTTCATTATACCATATTTTAAGATCTTCTAAAGAGAAAACTAGCTGCCTTTTGCAACTAGTTTCTGCCTTATTCTTCTGGCAAAATCACCCAGAAAATGAGGTAGGGAAGAAGTCCGATCCCATAAGCGAAAAAGGAAACTCCCCAGATAACACGGATAATAACCGGATCTATATTAAAATATCGAGCCAAGCCGGAGCAAACTCCCGCAATGATTTTATCATTAGCACTTCTTGTTAAACGTCTTGCCATAATCAAACTCCCTTCAAATCAACGATAGATTTTTATCAAACGAAACCAATGATTTTTATCTTATTTTACCATAATTTTTCCTCAAATAATTGTTGGAACTTCACTATCGCCCTCAAAATCTTCAACTTTTTCTTAATTCGGGAAAGGTTTCTGGATACGCCCTAGTATAAAAGGCGAGAGCGGTCCAACCAAGAGGAAGTTGAGGGGGACTGCCATTACAAAGTTTCTTCCCCAAGCTCCCAAATAACGTTCCACTAACAAGGATGCACCCTAATATTTTGCCAGCGCTTATGATGATCTTTCAAAAAACGAATGGCCAGTTCTTTGGCCAAGGGTCCCACTAAAAGAACATCTATTAGAAATGCTACTATAAAACCAGATGAACAAGATAGCTTCCTTAAAATTTATAGGCATAAGCAATTCATTTCTGAAGTATAACATTCATTTTAGAATATATATTTTTATAGAAAGCGGAAATTTCAAGAAAGTGTTTCTATAGCTCAGATTGGTAATCTTTAGCTATTTTTGCTAGACTATTTAGAAGAAAATATCGGAAAGGAGAATAGTATGCGAGCAGGTGTGATTGTCTACAATCCTTTCTTGGACAAGATTTTGCTCATTCACCGCTGGAAGAATGGACAAGAGTATTTCGTGATTCCCGGTGGGACTATCGAACTTGGAGAAGGACCTCTAGAAGCCGCCTTACGGGAAATGAAAGAAGAAGTCAATCTTAGTTTTTCTGCTGACCAGCTGTACACAGTTTTTTCCCTGAATAATCAGGGCAAAGAGGAGTATTATTTTTACACCAGTCTAAGTACGGCCGAGACTCCCCTCATGCAGGGCGAGGAAGCCCGGCGCAGTGGTTCCCAAAACATTTACCAGCCCGAATGGGTCAGCTTGCAAGAACTTTACAACCACAATCTGCGTCCAGAAAGCCTTAAATCCCTGCTCTTGGAATTTCTGACGCAGGAAAGTTTGAAAAACTAAAGCACTTATAGTAAAATAGCAATAGTTCATAAACTTATGCATAGAAAGGTTATTTATGAAAAAAATCATTCTTTTTAGTCTTTTATCTGCACTTGCTCTGACGGGCTGCTCCACTAAAGAAGATTCTACTACCAAGTCCTCCAGTGCTCCTAAGCAGTCTTCTGCTACCGATACCAGTTCTGAGGCAGCTGAAGCTCAAAAACTCCGTGAACAGTACAAGGATGCCATGACCAATGAAAATGCCAACTTCCCACAACTATCTACAGAAGTTGCCGAAGATGAGGCTGAAGTCAAGATTATCACAACACAAGGGGACATTCGCCTCAAGCTGTTTCCTAAATACGCTCCTTTAGCTGTCGAAAATTTTCTGACACATGCAAAGGAAGGCTATTATAACGGTGTAATTTTCCATCGCGTTATTAATGATTTCATGATTCAGACCGGCGATCCTAAAGGAGATGGCACGGGTGGCGAATCCATTTGGAAAGGCAAGAATGAGTCTATTGACTCAGGAAATGGCTTCAAGAATGAATATTCTCCCTACCTCTACAACTTGCGTGGCGCACTAGCCATGGCTAATGCTGGAAAAGACACCAACGGCAGTCAATTTTTCATCAACCAAAGCAAGAAAGACTTATCCAAACAATTACCGACCGACACCTTCCCAGCTAAAATCATTGAAGCTTACAAAAACGGCGGAAATCCAAGCCTTGACGGTGGCTATACTGTCTTTGGTCAAGTCATTGAAGGCATGGACGTAGTAGACAAAATTGCTGCCACAGAAACTGGCGATAAAGATAAACCCAAAACAGATATTAAAATCGAAAAGATTGAAATTATAAAAGAATAGGAAAAAGTCAACTCGAGTTCTCTCATCTTATGAGTTAGGTCTTAGTGTCAATAAAACAAAAAACCAGTCCCCAAAAAACGAGGACTGGTTTTACTATGCATTTTTCTAATCATCCAGCAGTTCAACTCCGCTTTTAAAGTGAGATATGTAGCTTCTAACTTTTGAGAATAAGGTAGATGCTGAGTCTGCAATTAGATTTTACTGGACATAATTACCACCTGTAAAATGATAATACTCTTCCAGTGTGAGACCAGATTCGGAAATTTCCTTGGCCTCTTTTCCTACATAGCGTAAATGCCAACTTTCAGGCACATAGCCAGTAGACCCCTCCTTGCCAACAGGATAGCGTACTACAAAACCATATTTATAGGCATTGTCCAAGAGCCACTGACTAGCTCCAGCTTCTTCAACCAGATTGCCGCTACTATCAATCAGATCAAATGCTAAACCAGTTTGGTGCTCGCTGTAGCCTGGTCTTGCCGAATAGCGATCAGCCGCAGCTAGTCCATCTCGATTCACATAACTTTGATAAAGGCCGACCTGAGTTTGATAGCTACGAAAACCGCTATATTGGTTGCTGATAGGATAACCTTTGGACTGCATATCTGCGATTAACTTAAGTAGTTCTGCTTTAGCAGTCGGATTCTCACCTGGATTGTAGTCAGCTGATAATGGATAGTGTTTATTGGCGATGACTATTTCGTCATATTTCCCTTGAACGCTATAGTAGCTGCCATTGTAAGAAACATTTTTATCAACAGTTACGTCCTGCTTTTGCTCCTTTTTAGACTCCGCACTATCCGATTCACTCCTTGTATCTTGGCTAGATGCCTGGTCTTTTTCAGCCTCTTTCTTTTCAACAGATACCTTTGAGCTACTGGTCTGCTTGTTTGTACTACTTTCAGTCTTGTCTTTGGCTGCTGAGCAAGCACTTAAAACCAAGACTGACATTGCTAGAAAAATAAGTTTATTATATTTCATTGTATTCCACTAACTTTCTGAAACTTCAATATTGTAGATTGCAAAGGAATTTCCGGTCGGCTTTAAATAGTAAGTTTTATTTTTTCGATTGACACTATTTGGAGTACTATCAATATGGTGAACTGTATAGTCTTCATAAGTCGTCACAATATAGGAGCCGTTCTCCTCTCTCACTTCACGGATATCCAAAGCTCCTGGATCGTAATAATCAATTTTCGCCTTCTTGACACCACCACCTGTAGTCCACTCAACCATTTCCTTGTATGCTGGACTAGAAGTGTCATAATATTGAGCATAATAATTAGAACGATTAGAGACCGATCTGAAAACAGCCGTGCGATATTCGCTAAGGAAATTGGTGATTTTTGCCTTGTTAGCTTCTACCTTTTTAGCTTCTTCGTCCTTTTCTTTGATCTTATCTGTCACTTCTTTAGGTAAAGATAAAGCAACATCAAGCGTGTCTCCCTTGACAACAATACTTTCCTTGTTGGTTACAAAAGTGTTATCAGCAACAACAAATTTAGCATAAACTTCCAGTTCTTGATGTGGTACGACTTGAATATCTGTTTCCAAGCCACCACCAATTTCCTTGCCATTTACAACAATTTTAAGGTCTGCTGCATTTGAAGCTTCTGCTGGCATAATAACCTTCAATCGTTTCTTTTCAGATTTAAGATCCAATTTAATTTCATTATTCTTAGCAGTTGCTAAATCAAGCTGAATCTTACTCTCAATTTCTCCGACTTCCGTCTTCCCTTTAAGGGTAAATTCCTGCTTGATAAAATGATATTTGCCAATATTCGTTTCAGCATTCTTACTCAAAGGAAGGCTTTTCTTATCTCCTGCTTTGATACTCGCATTGTCTAAGTTCGTGTTAACCTTAACTTCTACTGGATAGGCCACTATTTGATATTCCTGAAAAATACCAAATTTCTTGCTTTTTTCAGTTACACCTAAAAGTTTATTCTGATTGTCATCAATATAGGCTGATTTTCCCTTTGACTTAGCAATGTTGTCCAGCTCGGTCTCAATATTGATTTCTTGACTCTCTAAGTGCTCGACCAAAGCCCTCGCGTCTGCACGTGTCCACTTATCTGAGTTAGAAGAAAGTAAGTTTGCGATTCCATCATAATCCTTTTTAGTAACCGCTTTTGCAAAATCATCCGTAACAACTTTAACACCTGTCACCGAGCTCAAATAAAGAAAGGCTGCCACCAAAACAGAAAGTAGAATAAGAGGAAAAGTAATCAGCATGACTTTCTTCTTCGATCTTCTTTTTTGTATTGGTTTTTGAGGCAATTCCGATTCCAGTAATTCAGAGCGAATAGGCAAATTAGCAAAACCTTGATTTCGTGCTTCTAAAAACTCCTCTTTAGTCGGCTTTCTACCAATATTCGTCTCGAAAGCTTGCAGCCAATTCTCCCGTTGCTCTTGGTATTGATCCGATTCTGAAATCTCTTGCTTTTCTTCTTTAGGAGAAGCCTCAACAAATTCTTCTTTGAGAAACTCTACAGCTGGCTCCTCTTGCCCAAAATTTTGTTCCTGAGTCACCGAGCTTTGCTTCTCTTCAGCTGGCCTATCGTTACTTTGTCCTGCAGGAGCCGCAATAGAAATAATCTTCTTGGGATCAAAGTCAGAACGTTTTCCTTTTAAAAACTCATCTGCGGTTGGCTTTCTACCAATGACTTGCTCAAAAAGCTCAACCCATTTTTCTTTCGTTGCCATAAATCACCTCCAAGAACTTTACATCATCATAAGACTCATCAGTAATGAGAAAGCGATGAAAGTAAAGATAAATGTAATCACACTATTGACAATAATTGCCAGTAAATATTTATAAAAAGGATCCATTGACGTGCTGGATTTTGAATAAATCAAAGCAAAGGTTGCTCCGACCCCAATTAACACTAAGCCAATCCATGCTAGAAAGAGGGAAACAGACATAATCCCAAGTAAACTAAATAAGGCAGAAAAAGCCACAAAAGGTAAGACAATCGCATAGAGTCTGCCATACCAGTCAAATGCCTTATTAAAGCTAAAGCTTCCATCCTTATAGACCATGCGTTTTACAGCAAAGCCTCCTAAAATAATGGAGAAAAGAACGAGGGCTGCCGCTATCAGTGAGACCAAGAAAAGTCTAAAATCAAAAGTCGGACCACTGTAAAAGCCAAAACTCACCGAAGAAATAATATTATAAAAATTATAATTCACCACAATAGCCGCAAAGAAAACAATCAATCCTAGGGAAAGATAGCCATTTAATTTGCTACTTTCAACTTCTGAAGTTGGCGACTTCCAAGCAGAAACAAGCCAAGCCCAGAAACCCTTCATTGTTTTAGAAAATTCACTTGGTTGCGCAGGCTGTTGCTGACTGTAGTAGGCCTGTGGTACTTGCTGGAAATTCTGTGCATTGAACTGACCTTGCGGATTGTTTTGATAAGCTTGGTGATTGAAGCCTTGCGGACCAGAAGATTGAGGCTGACCAACAAACTGGTTAGGTTGCCCACCATTTGGTTGTTGATAAGGATATCCCTGTTGAGCAAATGATTGTGCTTGATTAGCAAATTGGTTTTGGTTAGGCTGTTGCTGACAATGTTCTTGATATTGCTGCCCAGTTGGCTGAGTGAACGATGCTTGCCCATTCTGTTTCTGAAAGCATCGTGTTGCTGAGCATAATATTCACCGTTTGAAGCTACTCCTTGTGCTGGAACAGAGTCTGATATGATTGAGCCAGTTTCACTTCCAACTTGATGTGCACTTGCCACCTCAGGTTAAACAAACTCACCAGCTAGCAAAGCTTGAGCAATTTCTGCATTCGTTGCTGAACGACCATTCACAGCTTCAAAATATTCGAGCCAATCTTGCTTTAACATATAAAAATCTCACATCAATAAATGATTATCCTTATATTAGTATACAAAAAATCAGGTAAAAATTCAATCAAGGCATTAGGCACGCATAACCACCCAAAAATATGAAGTAAGCCAAATACTTTAATCAAAAAGTAAAAAGACCACATCCTATATGGATACTATCTAATTTACGAAAACTTATAAATTATAGAGGCATCATAGAAAAGCAAAAAACCAGAACCCATAAAATATAAAAAAACAACAGCATATAGCCGTTGTCTTCTATGAATTAGCATATCGGGAAGACAGGATTCGAACCTGCGACACCTTGGTCCCAAACCAAGTACTCTACCAAGCTGAGCTACTTCCCGATCATAAGTAAAAACGGAGTCATATGACCTCGTTTCCCTTCATGCACCCTAGAGGAGTCGAACCTCTAACCGCCTGATTCGTAGTCAGGTACTCTATCCAGTTGAGCTAAGGGTGCCCTGTCGCATATCCGCTATGCCGAGGACCGGAATCGAACCGGTACGATCGTTACCAATCGCAGGATTTTAAGTCCTGTGCGTCTGCCAGTTCCGCCACCCCGGCCTCAAAGCGAACGACGGGATTCGAACCCGCGACCCCCACCTTGGCAAGGTGGTGTTCTACCACTGAACTACGTTCGCATCTCTATCCAAAAAATGCCGGCTACATGACTTGAACACGCGACCCTCTGATTACAAATCAGATGCTCTACCAACTGAGCTAAGCCGGCTCATTTATATTTCTATGCGGGTTAAGGGACTTGAACCCCCACGCCCTAAAGCGCCAGATCCTAAATCTGGTGCGTCTGCCAATTCCGCCAAACCCGCGCTTATGACCCGTACTGGGCTCGAACCAGTGACCCTTTGATTAAAAGTCAAATGCTCTACCAACTGAGCTAACGAGTCTTTCTTCTTGAAACTGTCTAACAATTTCAACGGTCCCGACGGGAATCGAACCCGCGATCTTCGCCGTGACAGGGCGACGTGATAACCGCTACACTACGGGACCTATATGGGAGTTAACGGGATCGAACCGCTGACCCTCTGCTTGTAAGGCAGATGCTCTCCCAGCTGAGCTAAACTCCCAAAAAGGAAGTACTCCGACTTCCTATCCTGCTAAGCGACTACCATATCTCACAGGGGGCAACCCCCAACTACTTCCGGCGTTCTAGGGCTTAACTTCTGTGTTCGGCATGGGTACAGGTGTATCTCCTAGGCTATCGTCACTTAACTTTTTGAATTAACTTACAACATCTTGTTGCCTTGTCAACTCAAAATTGAATAACTACTCAAAGCTCACAATACTTGCCAAAAGCTGCGCTCAATGAAAATTGGATAAGTCCTCGAGCTATTAGTATTAGTCCGCTACATGTGTCGCCACACTTCCACTCCTAACCTATCTACCTGATCTTCTCTCAGGGCTCTTACTAACTTGCGTTATGGGAAATCTCATCTTGAGGTGGGTTTCACACTTAGATGCTTTCAGCGTTTATCCCTTCCCTACATAGCTACCCAGCGATGCCTCTGGCGAGACAACTGGTACACCAGCGGTAAGTCCACTCTGGTCCTCTCGTACTAGGAGCAGATCCTCTCAAATTTCCTACGCCCGCGACGGATAGGGACCGAACTGTCTCACGACGTTCTGAACCCAGCTCGCGTGCCGCTTTAATGGGCGAACAGCCCAACCCTTGGGACCGACTACAGCCCCAGGATGCGACGAGCCGACATCGAGGTGCCAAACCTCCCCGTCGATGTGAACTCTTGGGGGAGATAAGCCTGTTATCCCCAGGGTAGCTTTTATCCGTTGAGCGATGGCCCTTCCATGCGGAACCACCGGATCACTAAGCCCGACTTTCGTCCCTGCTCGAGTTGTAGCTCTCGCAGTCAAGCTCCCTTATACCTTTACACTCTGCGACTGATTTCCAACCAGTCTGAGGTAACCTTTGGGCGCCTCCGTTACCTTTTAGGAGGCGACCGCCCCAGTCAAACTGCCCGTCAGACACTGTCTCCGATAGGGATCACCTATCCGGGTTAGAGTGGCCATAACACAAGGGTAGTATCCCAACAACGCCTCCATCGAAACTGGCGTCCCGATCTCATAGGCTCCTACCTATCCTGTACATGTGGCACAGACACTCAATATCAAACTGCAGTAAAGCTCCATGGGGTCTTTCCGTCCTGTCGCGGGTAACCTGCATCTTCACAGGTACTAAAATTTCACCGAGTCTCTCGTTGAGACAGTGCCCAAATCATTACGCCTTTCGTGCGGGTCGGAACTTACCCGACAAGGAATTTCGCTACCTTAGGACCGTTATAGTTACGGCCGCCGTTTACTGGGGCTTCAATTCATACCTTCGCGTTTCCGCTAAGCACTCCTCTTAACCTTCCAGCACCGGGCAGGCGTCACCCCCTATACATCATCTTACGATTTAGCAGAGAGCTGTGTTTTTGATAAACAGTTGCTTGGGCCTATTCACTGCGGCTGACTTATGTCAGCACCCCTTCTCCCGAAGTTACGGGGTCATTTTGCCGAGTTCCTTAACGAGAGTTCTCTCGCTCACCTGAGGCTACTCGCCTCGACTACCTGTGTCGGTTTGCGGTACGGGTAGAGTATGATACAACGCTAGAAGCTTTTCTTGGCAGTGTGACATCACTCACTCGCTACTAAACTTCGCTTCCCATCACAGCTCAACGTTACAGGTATAAGCATTTGACTCATACCACGCCTCACTGCTTAGACGTACATCCATTCGTACGCACGAGTTAGCCTACTGCGTCCCTCCATCACTTCATACTCTAGTACAGGAATATCAACCTGTTGTCCATCGGATACACCTTTCGGTCTCTCCTTAGGTCCCGACTAACCCAGGGCGGACGAGCCTTCCCCTGGAAACCTTAGTCTTACGGTGGATGGGATTCTCACCCATCTTTCGCTACTCATACCGGCATTCTCACTTCTATGCGTTCCAGCGCTCCTCACAGTACACCTTCTCCACACATAGAACGCTCTCCTACCATACCTATAAAGGTATCCACAGCTTCGGTAAATTGTTTTAGCCCCGGTACATTTTCGGCGCAGGGTCACTCGACTAGTGAGCTATTACGCACTCTTTGAATGAATAGCTGCTTCTAAGCTAACATCCTAGTTGTCTGTGCAACCCCACATCCTTTTCCACTTAACAATTATTTTGGGACCTTAGCTGGTGGTCTGGGCTGTTTCCCTTTCGACTACGGATCTTAGCACTCGCAGTCTGACTGCCGACCATAATTCATTGGCATTCGGAGTTTATCTGAGATTGGTAATCCGGGATGGACCCCTCACCCAAACAGTGCTCTACCTCCAAGAATCTCTATGTCGACGCTAGCCCTAAAGCTATTTCGGAGAGAACCAGCTATCTCCAAGTTCGTTTGGAATTTCTCCGCTACCCACAAGTCATCCAAGCACTTTTCAACGTGCCCTGGTTCGGTCCTCCAGTGCGTTTTACCGCACCTTCAACCTGCTCATGGGTAGGTCACATGGTTTCGGGTCTACATCATGATACTAATTCGCCCTATTCAGACTCGGTTTCCCTACGGCTCCGTCTCTTCAACTTAACCTCGCATCATAACGTAACTCGCCGGTTCATTCTACAAAAGGCACGCTCTCACCCATTAACGGGCTCGAACTTGTTGTAGGCACACGGTTTCAGGTTCTATTTCACTCCCCTTCCGGGGTACTTTTCACCTTTCCCTCACGGTACTGGTTCACTATCGGTCACTAGGGAGTATTTAGGGTTGGGAGATGGTCCTCCCAGATTCCGACGGGATTTCGCGTGTCCCGCCGTACTCAGGATTCTGCTAGGTACAGATTCTATTTAAAATACGAGGCTCTTACTCTCTTTGGCTGACCTTCCCATGTCATTCTTCTATAAAATCTGAGTCCACATTGCAGTCCTACAACCCCGAAGAGTAAACTCTTCGGTTTGCCCTCCTGCCGTTTCGCTCGCCGCTACTAAGGCAATCGCTTTTGCTTTCTCTTCCTGCAGCTACTTAGATGTTTCAGTTCACTGCGTCTTCCTCCTCATCTCCTTAACAGAGATGGGTAACAGGTAGTACCTGTTGGGTTCCCCCATTCGGACATCCCCGGATCTGCGCTTACTTACAGCTCCCCGAGGCATTTCGTCGTTTGTCACGTCCTTCATCGGCTCCTAGTGCCAAGGCATCCACCGTGCGCCCTTACTAACTTAACCTTATTTTTGACCTTTCAGTCTTAAACTCATTAATATTCACAGCGTTTCGGTTTATTTTCTTGTTACTATTTGATATAGTTATTCAATTTTCAATGGACAAGTTTAGAATAGTTTCCACTATCCTAATGGAGCCTAGCGGGATCGAACCGCTGACCTCCTGCGTGCAAAGCAGGCGCTCTCCCAGCTGAGCTAAGGCCCCACAAGACCTCTCAAAACTAAACATGACGACCAATGGCTTCCGTTTTTCCTTAGAAAGGAGGTGATCCAGCCGCACCTTCCGATACGGCTACCTTGTTACGACTTCACCCCAATCATCTATCCCACCTTAGGCGGCTGGCTCCTAAAAGGTTACCTCACCGACTTCGGGTGTTACAAACTCTCGTGGTGTGACGGGCGGTGTGTACAAGGCCCGGGAACGTATTCACCGCGGCGTGCTGATCCGCGATTACTAGCGATTCCGACTTCATGTAGGCGAGTTGCAGCCTACAATCCGAACTGAGACTGGCTTTAAGAGATTAGCTTGCCGTCACCGACTTGCGACTCGTTGTACCAGCCATTGTAGCACGTGTGTAGCCCAGGTCATAAGGGGCATGATGATTTGACGTCATCCCCACCTTCCTCCGGTTTATTACCGGCAGTCTCGCTAGAGTGCCCAACTAAATGATGGCAACTAACAATAAGGGTTGCGCTCGTTGCGGGACTTAACCCAACATCTCACGACACGAGCTGACGACAACCATGCACCACCTGTCACCGGTGTGCCGAAGCAAAATCCTATCTCTAGGACGGGCACCGGGATGTCAAGACCTGGTAAGGTTCTTCGCGTTGCTTCGAATTAAACCACATGCTCCACCGCTTGTGCGGGCCCCCGTCAATTCCTTTGAGTTTCAACCTTGCGGTCGTACTCCCCAGGCGGAGTGCTTAATGCGTTAGCTGCGGCACTGAGTCCCGGAAAGGACCCAACACCTAGCACTCATCGTTTACGGCGTGGACTACCAGGGTATCTAATCCTGTTTGCTCCCCACGCTTTCGAGCCTCAGCGTCAGTTACAGACCAGAGAGCCGCTTTCGCCACCGGTGTTCCTCCATATATCTACGCATTTCACCGCTACACATGGAATTCCACTCTCCCCTTCTGCACTCAAGTTAAACAGTTTCCAAAGCGTACTATGGTTAAGCCACAGCCTTTAACTTCAGACTTATCTAACCGCCTGCGCTCGCTTTACGCCCAATAAATCCGGACAACGCTCGGGACCTACGTATTACCGCGGCTGCTGGCACGTAGTTAGCCGTCCCTTTCTGGTAAGATACCGTCACAGTGTGAACTTTCCACTCTCACACTCGTTCTTCTCTTACAACAGAGCTTTACGATCCGAAAACCTTCTTCACTCACGCGGCGTTGCTCGGTCAGACTTCCGTCCATTGCCGAAGATTCCCTACTGCTGCCTCCCGTAGGAGTCTGGGCCGTGTCTCAGTCCCAGTGTGGCCGATCACCCTCTCAGGTCGGCTATGTATCGTCGCCTTGGTGAGCCGTTACCCCACCAACTAGCTAATACAACGCAGGTCCATCTGGTAGTGGTGCATTTGCACCTTTTAATTGACTATCATGCAATAGTCAATATTATGCGGTATTAGCTATCGTTTCCAATAGTTATCCCCCGCTACCAGGTAGGTTACCTACGCGTTACTCACCCGTTCGCAACTCATCCAGAAGAGCAAGCTCCTCCTTCAGCGTTCTACTTGCATGTATTAGGCACGCCGCCAGCGTTCGTCCTGAGCCAGGATCAAACTCTCATTAAAAGTTTGAGTTCTCACTCATTTCTGTCACTGACAGATTTATTGTTTTTTCTTTGTTCAGTACTACAACATATGTTGTAGCGCCCTGCACATTGGTTCGTCTTGTTCAGTTTTCAAAGGTCTCTTTATCGTCTCTCTCAAGTCGACAACTATATCAGTATATCACCTAT
>NZ_AFUE01000005.1 GCF_000222765.1 Streptococcus cristatus ATCC 51100
ATTTTCCACTCCATGCAGTCCCACTTCTAGGAGCACTGCCATAGCGATATAAGGATTAGCCATAGGGTCTACTGAACGCAACTCCAAGCGAGTTCCCATGCCGCGCGATGCCGGTACTCGAACCAAAGGTGAGCGATTTTGCCCAGCCCAAGCGATGTAAACTGGCGCTTCAAAGCCAGGCACCAAACGTTTATAAGAGTTGACAGTCGGATTCATGATAGCCGTATAGTTATAGGCGTGCTTAATCAAACCGCCCAAGAAATAGTAAGCTGTCTCAGACAACTGCATCCCTTTTGGATCCTCTGGATCATAAAATGCATTATTTCCATCTTGGTCAAAGAGGGACATATTGCAGTGCATACCAGAACCAGCAATACCAAACTTGGGCTTAGCCATGAAGGTCGCATAGAGACCGTGCTTACGAGCAATGGTTTTCACCACCAGCTTGAAAATCTGAATCTTGTCACAAGCTCGTAGCACTTCATCATACTTAAAGTCAATCTCGTGCTGACCGACTGCCACCTCATGGTGACTCGCTTCTACTTCAAATCCCATCTTAGTCAAAACATTGACAATTTCTCGACGAGTATTGTCTGCCAAGTCTGTCGGCGCCAAGTCAAAGTAGCCACCCTTGTCATTCACTTCCAGTGTCGGATCGCCATTTTCATCCAATTTGAAAAGGAAAAATTCTGGCTCAGGACCAAGATTGAAAGACTTGAAGCCCAGTGCTTCCATATGTTTGAGAGCTCGCTTAAGGTTACTACGAGGATCTCCTGCAAAGGGAACATGTTCTGTCGTATAAACATCACAGATCAAGCCTGCTACACTGCCATTTTCATCTCCCCAAGGAAAAACTGTCCAAGTATCCAAATCAGGATAAAGATACATATCAGATTCATTAATCCGAACAAATCCCTCGATAGACGAACCGTCAAACATAGCCTTATTTGATAAGACTTTTTCAAGCTGCTCATCCGTTGCTGGAATTTCAACGTTTTTCATGGTTCCCAAAATATCAGAGAACATTAGACGGATGAAAGTGACGTTTTTTTCTTTTACTTCGCGACGAATATCAGCTGCTGTAATGGGCATGGGTAACTCCTTATAGTTTTAAAAAATAGTTTATGGCCGACGCATGTGACCAAAGGTTGGCAGAGAAGAGCCAAAACGACCTTGCTGTAAAATATCATTGTGGAGAGCCCGGCGGACTTCCTTTTCACTAATCGTTTTGTGGGATTTAGCTTCACGCTCAGCATATTTCTTTTTGATAGCGGCGATATTATAACCTTCAGAAATATAATCCTTAATTTCCAAAAGTCGATCCATATCATTCAGAGAATACATTCGGCGATTGCCCTCATTCCGAAGGGGAGTGATGAGGTTTTGCTCCTCATAATATCGAATCTGACGGGCAGATAAGTCCGTCAACTTCATAACGCTACCTATGGGAAAGACTGCCATATTTCGGCGAAACTCTTTTTCCTTCATTTTTTTCCTCTCTATGCACTATTATAACTAATTTTTTTGTATGTCAACAATCAATGTGAGATTTTCTCACACATTTAATTTATAGACTTAAAGAAATTCTTAATTCTATCCACATCCGAATTTACCACTATTGCAACAAAGACACCCATAAAGGTTTCAAAAACTCTAGCAAAAACGTATAAAATAGTATCTTCCGGACTAATGGAGAGAGTGATAATCAGCATAGCTGAAACACCACCAATCACCCCAGCCTTATTGTTCATAGCAACATTGGTCATGATCGTCAGCATCGTACAGATTGGCACAAATACCAAAGTCACCCAAAATTGGCCGTTCAATAAATTTCCCAACAGATAGAATAGCAAAGCATAAAAGCCCCCGACACTATTTCCTAAAATACGAGAAGTTCCGAAATGAACACTTTTATCAAAATCTTCTCGCAGGCTAAACACCGCTGTCAAAGCCCCAATTTGGAGCCCCTTCCAGCCAAACATACCAAAAATGAGTAGGACAATAAAGACTGCTATCCCTGTTTTCATCGTCCTCATGCCTAAGCGAAACTTTGATTTATCAAATTTGTACTTACTAAAATAGCTCATGCCTTTTCCCTTTTAAAAGTAAACTATCTCTATTCTAACATATTTTTCAACAAAAAGGCTCTGTCCATCGAGTTTATTGTTTGTATCCTACAAGAATGCATAGCCAGCTTCTACTGTATTTCTAACTATATTTCCCATTATTGATTACTCATTAGGAAAATAGAAGCCAAAAGCCCATTTCCTCAGACACATACGTGGACAAAAGAAAAAGAGTTGGTTTCCCAACTCTTTTCGTTTCAAAGATTATTTTTCAGTCAAAGCTGCAAGCCCTGGAAGAACTTTACCTTCAAGGAGTTCCATTGAGGCACCACCACCGCGTCACAAATACCTCCACTAACACAAAAAGGTGACATAGCCACCTTTTTGTTAACGTTTCAGTTTTGTTCCTTTTTCTACAAAATCAGGATTTTGTAGAGACTAACGGGCTGAAATTATTTTTCTGTAAGTGCAGCCAAACCTGGCAATACTTTACCTTCAAGAAGCTCCATAGAAGCGCCTCCGCCCGTACTAATCCATGAGAACTTGTCTGCACGACCAAGGTTGATGGCTGCAGCAGCTGAGTCACCACCACCGATGATTGATTTCACACCTGGTTGTTTCACGATAGCGTCCATGACACCGATTGTACCAGCTTGGAAGTCAGGGTTTTCAAACACACCCATTGGTCCGTTCCATACAACTGTTTTCGCACCAGTCAAGGCTTCGTCGAATTTAGCGATAGATTTAGGACCGATATCCAAACCAAGGAAGCCTGGATCCACTGCTTCACCTTCAGTATCTTTCACTTCAGTGTAGTCAGCAAATGCGTTTGCTTCTTTAGAGTCAACTGGCAAGATCAATTTGCCGTTTGCTTTTTCAAGAAGAGCTTTCGCAACATCCAATTTATCTTCTTCTACAAGTGAGTTACCGATTTCGATACCTTGTGCTTTGTAGAATGTGTAAGTCATACCACCACCGATAAGGACTTTATCAGCTTTTTCAAGCAAGTTTTCGATAACACCGATCTTGTCAGATACTTTTGAACCACCAAGGATGGCTACGAATGGACGTTCTGGAGTTTCAACTGCTTCTTGGATGTAGGCAATTTCGTTTTCAAGAAGGAAGCCAGCAACAGCTTTTTCAACGTTTGCAGAGATACCAACGTTAGATGCGTGTGCACGGTGAGCTGTACCGAATGCATCGTTTACGAAGATACCATCTCCAAGAGATGCCCAGTATTTACCAAGTTCTGGATCGTTTTTAGACTCTTTCTTGCCGTCAACATCTTCAAAACGAGTGTTTTCAACCAAGAGAACTTGTCCATCTTCAAGAGCGTTAACAGCTGCTTCCAATTCAGCACCACGTGTAACGCCTGGGATAAATTTAACTTCTTGTCCCAATTTAGCAGCCAAGTCAGCAGCTACAGGAGCAAGTGATTTACCTTCTTTGTCTGCTTCTTCTTTTACACGTCCAAGGTGAGAGAAGAGGATTGCACGTCCACCTTGTTCAAGGATGTACTTGATAGTTGGAAGTGCTGCAGTGATACGGTTGTCGTTAGTAATCACGCCATCTTTTACAGGAATGTTGAAGTCAACACGAACGAGAACTTTTTTCCCTTTCAAGTCAACGTCTTTAACAGTCAATTTTGCCATTAGATATGACTCCTTCTTTTTTTATACGTGTTAATTATATCACAAAATCTACAAAAGTGATAGCAAAAATTCATGGCTTTTCCTTTTCTCCAATCAAAGATAGATGAAAGACCACACTATTCTCATTTTTCTGATAAATGCTAATGCTGCTAGATGATCGAGTTGATTTCCAATAGCCATTCCTTCAAACTGTTCTGCAAAACAAAAAAAGAGATCCATTCGGATCCCTTCTTCATACAATTGAATTATTTAGCGATTTTCGCGAAGTATTCAAGAGTACGTACAAGTTGTGCAGTGTATGACATTTCGTTGTCGTACCATGATACAACTTTAACCAATTGTTTACCGTCAACGTCAAGAACTTTAGTTTGAGTTGCGTCGAACAATGAACCGTAAGACATACCTACGATATCTGAAGATACGATTGGATCTTCTGTGTAACCGTATGATTCGTTAGCCGCTGCTTTCATAGCTGCGTTTACTTCATCAACAGTAACGTTCTTTTCAAGAACTGCTACCAACTCAGTAACTGATCCAGTTGGAGTTGGAACGCGTTGTGCAGAACCATCAAGTTTACCATTCAATTCTGGGATTACAAGACCGATAGCCTTAGCAGCACCAGTTGAGTTAGGAACGATGTTAGCAGCACCAGCGCGAGCACGACGAAGGTCACCACCACGGTGTGGTCCGTCAAGGATCATTTGGTCACCAGTGTAAGCGTGGATAGTAGTCATCAATCCTTCTACAACACCAAAGTTGTCTTGAAGTGCTTTAGCCATTGGAGCCAAACAGTTTGTAGTACATGAAGCACCTGAGATAACTGTTTCAGTACCATCAAGAACGTCGTGGTTAGTGTTAAATACGATTGTTTTAACATCGTTTCCACCAGGAGCAGTGATAACAACTTTCTTAGCTCCACCTTTAAGGTGTTTTTCAGCAGCGTCTTTCTTAGCAAAGAAACCAGTTGCTTCAAGAACGATTTCTACACCGTCAGTAGCCCAATCAATTTGTTCTGGGTCACGTTCAGCAGAAACTTTAACGAATTTACCGTTAACTTCGAATCCACCTTCTTTAACTTCAACAGTACCATCGAAACGACCTTGAGTTGTGTCGTATTTCAACAAGTGTGCAAGCATAACTGGATCTGTAAGGTCGTTGATGCGAGTAACTTCAACACCTTCTACGTTTTGGATACGACGGAAAGCAAGACGACCGATACGACCGAAACCGTTAATACCAACTTTAACTACCATTAGTGATTTCCTCCTTATGAAAATCAAAAAAATTTTATGTGAAAAGAGTAACTTGAATCACTACAAATCACCTTTCAACATTTCTATTATATACCTTATTGAGTAAAATTGCAACTGATTTCATTATTATTAACAAGTAACAAATTTTCTTTCATGTATTTTCGATGTTTTTCATAAATTTCATATTTCGATTCCAAAAAGAAAAAACGCCCGCTAGAAGCGGGCGTCATGTAGTGAATTATTCACCACGGTGTTTCTTAATGATTTCTTCTTGTACTGACTTAGGTACATCTTCGTAGTGGTCAAATACCATCATGAAGGTACCACGTCCTTGAGATGCTGAACGAAGAACAGTTGCGTAACCGAACATTTCAGCAAGTGGAACGTAAGCACGAACGATTTGGCTGTTACCGTGTGCTTCCATACCATCTACACGTCCACGACGAGCAGTTACGTGACCCATAACATCACCAAGGTTTTCTTCTGGAACAGTGATTGTTACAAGCATCATTGGCTCAAGGATAGCTGGTTGTGCAGTCTTAGCAGCTTCTTTAAGGGCAAGTGAAGCCGCAACCTTGAAGGCTGTTTCAGATGAGTCGACATCGTGATATGAACCATCGTAAAGTTTAGCTTTCACGTCAACGATTGGGTATCCAGCAAGGACACCATTCGCCATTGACTCGATCAAACCTTTTTCAACCGCTGGGATGAATTCACGAGGAACCACACCACCGACGATTGCGTTTTCGAATTCGAAACCTTTTCCTTCTTCGTTTGGAGTAAATTCAATCCATACATCACCGAATTGACCTTTACCACCAGACTGGCGTTTGAAGAATCCACGTGCTTGAGTAGAAGCGCGGAATGTTTCACGGTAAGATACTTGAGGAGCACCTACGTTTGCTTCAACTTTGAACTCACGACGCATACGGTCAACAAGGACATCAAGGTGAAGCTCACCCATACCAGAGATAACTGTTTCACCAGTTTCAACGTTTGTTTCAACGCGGAATGTTGGATCTTCTTCAGCCAATTTTTGAAGGGCAATACCCATCTTATCTTGGTCTGCTTTAGATTTTGGCTCAACCATCAATTGGATAACTGGTTCTGGAACGTTGATTGACTCAAGGATGATTTTAGCTTTTTCATCTGTCAATGAGTCACCAGTTGTCGTATCTTTCAAACCAATAGCAGCTGCAATATCCCCAGCATAAACGGTTTCAATTTCTTGACGACTATTGGCATGCAATTGCACAAGACGTCCGATACGTTCACGTTTACCTTTAGAAGTGTTCATTACGTAAGAACCAGATTGAAGTACACCTGAGTAAACACGGAAGAATGTCAAACGACCTACGAATGGGTCAGTCATGATCTTGAAGGCAAGAGCTGCAAATGGCTCTTCGTCAGATGCTGGACGAGTTTCTTCTTCGTCTGTATCTGGGTTGATACCTTTGATCGCTGGGATGTCTAGTGGGCTTGGAAGGTAGTCAATAACCGCATCAAGCATCAATTGAACACCTTTGTTCTTGAAGGCAGAACCACACAATACTGGGAAGAATTCAACGTTGATAGTTGCCTTACGGATACCAGCTTTCAATTCTTCGTTAGTGATTTCTTCACCTTCAAGGTATTTCATCATCAATTCTTCATCAGTTTCAGCAACAGCTTCCACCAATTTTTCACGATATTCTTGTGCTTGTTCAAGGTATTCAGCTGGAATATCTTCTTCAAGGATATCTGTACCAAGGTCGTTAGTATAGATTTCAGCTTTCATCTTGATCAAGTCGATGATACCACGGAAGTCATCTTCAGCACCGATTGGCAATTGAATTGGATGAGCATTTGCTTGAAGACGGTCATGAAGTGTGCTTACTGAGTAAAGGAAGTCAGCACCGATTTTGTCCATTTTGTTAGCAAATACAATACGTGGAACTCCGTACTCAGTTGCTTGACGCCAAACTGTTTCAGTTTGAGGCTCAACACCTGATTGTGAGTCAAGAACGGTAACCGCACCATCCAATACACGAAGAGAACGTTGTACTTCGATTGTGAAGTCCACGTGTCCTGGTGTGTCGATGATGTTTACGCGGTGGTTGTTCCATTGAGCTGTTGTCGCAGCAGATGTGATAGTGATACCACGTTCTTGCTCTTGCTCCATCCAGTCCATTTGTGACGCACCTTCGTGAGTTTCACCGATTTTGTGAATTTTACCAGTATAGTAAAGGATACGCTCAGTTGTAGTTGTCTTACCAGCATCGACGTGAGCCATGATACCGATATTACGAGTTTTTTCAAGTGAAAATTCGCGTGCCATGAGGTTAGTTTCTCCTATTTTTTATTTTACAATCTATTATAACATTATTTAGAAAAAACGGATAGGCAGGACCTACCCGTTCTAAATGTTTATCTTGTTTTTTGTTGGTTTCAACTTACAAGATGATCAGTTGAATTATAGCTAAGAATAATATTTTTAGCTAATTTGAACCCGAGCGAGGCCCTGCGCAAAAAAGACAAACTGCTTTGTGTTCTTCAAACACTGCATCAGTTTCCTATTTTTGCCTTGTGCCTTTAGCGCTCTTGGTATCATGATCTTACCAACGGAAGTGTGCGAAGGCACGGTTAGCTTCAGCCATACGGTGAGTATCTTCGCGTTTCTTAACTGCTGCACCAGTGTTGTTAGCAGCATCCATGATTTCTTTTGCAAGACGATCTTGCATAGTGTGTTCACCACGACCACGTGAAATTGTTACCAACCAACGAAGTCCAAGTGTAGTACGACGTTCTGGACGAACTTCAACCGGTACTTGGTAGTTTGAACCACCGACACGGCGTGCACGTACTTCAAGAACAGGCATGATGTTTTCCATCGCTGTTTCAAATACTTCAAGTGCATCATTTCCAGTAGCTTCTTTAATTTGCTCAAAAGCTCCGTAAACGATAGAAGCTGCTGTACCACGCTTACCATCAAGCATAACGCGGTTGATAAGACGAGTAACTAATTGTGAATTGTAAAGCGGATCTGGCAATACTTCGCGCTTAGGCGCACGGTTTTTACGACTCATTTATCTTTATCCCCTTTCCTTATGCTTTTGGACGCTTAGTACCGTATTTAGAACGGCCTTGCTTACGGTCAGTAACACCTGCTGTATCAAGTGCACCACGAACGATATGGTAACGTACCCCTGGAAGGTCTTTTACACGTCCACCACGAAGAAGCACCACGCTGTGCTCTTGCAAGTTGTGTCCGATACCTGGAATGTAAGCTGTAACTTCAATCAAGTTGCTCAAACGTACACGGGCAAATTTACGAAGGGCTGAGTTAGGCTTCTTAGGTGTCATAGTTCCGACACGAGTTGCAACACCACGTTTTTGTGGTGAAGATACGTTTGTTTGAACTTTTTTGTGGCTGTTGTAACCAACGTTCAAAGCTGGTGATTTAGATTTTTCTACTTTTGATTTACGCGGTTTGCGAACCAATTGGTTAATTGTAGGCATCTACATTCTCCTGTATTTTTTTAATTTTGGTGATGATACACTTGGTGACAGCTACCATCTGTGTGTACTTTTGCAACATTTGTCAGCACGTCTCTGTACACTTTTGAGAGACCAAAAGTAAAAAGTACCGTTTATCATTGTAACACAGAAGCATATCCTCGTCAATAGGTTTTCTTAATTTTTTGCTTATTCTTGTAATCTTTAATAAGCGTTTAAAATAAAGATATTTTACTACTAACAAACTAAAAAAACTCTCAGAACATGATTCATATTACATGATTAAGAGTTCTTATTATTTTTATCATGATTCTTCTACTCGTAATCACTGTGTCGCTTAAGCCCCTGAGGGAGCAGAAGACGAGCCGGGAGTATGCTCCGAACTTGTAGCAGGGGCTGGACTGTGATTTTCCTGTGGTTGTGATGGTGTCTCACTTGAAACTGCAGGAGCTACATAGGCTGGTGAGGGCGTTGGGACAGGCTGCTGGTCTGAATCAGGTTCAGAGGATTCCTCAGGTGTCTTCATTGCATATTTTACGGCTTGAATTCGGCCTTGGAACTTAGCTTTGGCTTCCTCATCTTTTACCTTATCAACCGCTGCTTGTGCTTGAGCCAAACCTTCATTGGTACGCTCTTCTTCTAATTTTTTAACAGCGGCTTCAGCATCCTGAATCGTATTATCCTCTGAAGATGCTTGATTTGTAGAGCTAGCGCTAGCGTCGCTAGAGCTTGAACGTCTACTGTAACTAACGTTTTTAGTAGAGACAGTATTCTTTTGAGCTGGTTTTAAAAATAAAAGACCAGAAATCAAGATAGCCGCTAAGATCAATATAATTCCAGAACGAACAAAAACAGAAATTCCCTCTAATTTATCAAAAATATTTCTCATAATTCTTTCCTAAAGTTAATCAAATATATTCCCAATCTCAACATCAATCGTATTTGATTTAACATCGATATTGGTCACCTTTAACAGTGATTTGTATTCTAGATGATCGCGATTGGCTTGCGCATTGTCCGCAAAGACCGCTACTCCTGCCAACTCCGAATCAAACTCGGACAGAAGGCTAATCATCCCATTAACTGTTCCGCCTCCCTTTAGAAAGTCATCAACAATCAGTACCCGACTGCCAGCCTTTAGGCTACGTT
This sequence comes from Streptococcus cristatus ATCC 51100, assembly GCF_000222765.1. GTDB lineage: Bacteria > Bacillota > Bacilli > Lactobacillales > Streptococcaceae > Streptococcus > Streptococcus cristatus. The sequence continues at coordinate 9,616 of NZ_AFUE01000005.1, forward strand.
TTGAGAGAAACATTTTCTCAATTCGATCTCCGCTAGAGCCAGAGACATAGTTGACACTGACCGTAGAGCCCTCAGTGATTTTCAAATCGCGACGGACAATGACAAAGGGAACATTCAAGACATTAGCGACAGCATTGGCCAAGGGAACACCCTTGGTCGCCACTGTCATAACGGCATCAATCTTTTGGTCTTTGAAAGCTTTGGCAATGATGCGACCGATATTATTGAGGATAGACGGCGTACTGAGCAAATCGGACAAATAGATATAGCCGCCAGGCAGGATTCGATTACTTTCAGACAGTTGATCGCGGAGATCTTGAACGATAGCTTTTGCCTCCTTTTCTGAAATGGAAGGAGTAAAGACGACACCTCCCCCAGCACCGGTAATTGTCTCAATCGTACCAATTTCGATTTCTTCAAAGGCACGTTTGATAATCACGATGTCTTCTGAAATAGAAGACTTGGCAGACTCATATTTTTCTGCAAATGTATTTAAACTTGTTAATTGGTAAGGATGGTTAATCAAGTAATTGGAAATAACCACCATGCGCTCACTTCTTCTTAATTTCATTTTTTCACCAATTCGACTCCATCAAAATCAGCCACAAACTAATCTATGAGCTAGGATCTTCTCGCACAGAGCACAAATCAGCTCTTTCGATTTCAAAGTTTGGAGTGATTTCCATGAATATTTATTTTATTTTTTTCATTATATCATACTATATCAAAAAAACGAACATTATACTAAATATAATGCCCATTTTTCGTATTTCACTTATCAATTTTTGGTTTATAGAAGGAACGATTTTCCAATGCGAAAATTTTATTGGTCATTTCTCCCGGAGCAACGAGAGACAAAGCCGTGGTCATCATCATCATTTCCGCATCCAGATTGTCAATCATGTGTAGGATTTCGGCCTCCATAATCTTTGGACGAACGGGACTGCCGTATTCAAGGAGACCGTGATGGCTGAGGAGGACGTGGCGCAAAACGATAACATCTTCTTTGGTGTCGTCGATTTTCAGCTCCGCCAAGGTTTTGGTCAGTTCCTCATCAATCAGTGCAATATGGCCAATCAGATTGCCTCGCACAGTATATTCCGTATTTTCTGGACCGCTCAACTCAATGACCTTGGCCAAGTCGTGCAGCATGATCCCCGCAAAAAGAAGACTTTTATTGAGCTGAGGATAGATGTCACCAATCGCATCCGCTAGCTTGACCATGGTAGCTGTATGAAAAGCGAGTCCTGATTCAAAAGCATGGTGATTGGTTTTCGCTGCTGGGTAGGAATAGAATTCCTTATCGTATTTGCTGTAAAGCGAGCGCACAACCCTTTGCCAGACTTGATTTTCAATCTTGAAAATCATTTGCGCTAGATATTCCCGCAGTTCTTTTTGGTCAACGGGTGGTTTTTCTTTAAAATCAGCAGGATTGTTGGGCTCACCAGCCTTTGGCAGGCGCAGGGTCAACTGATTAACCTGAGGGGTGTTATTGTAGACCTCGCGGCGTCCTTGCATGTGAACGACTTTCCCTGCTGTAAATTCCGCCACATTATGGGGCTGGGCATCCCATAATTTCCCCTCAATCACTCCAGTGTCATCTTGGAAAGTGAAGGCGAGGTAATTCTTCCCAGCTCTGGTCTGTCGGACTTCGGCTGACTTAATCAGATAAAAGCCTTCAAACAGTTCATCTTTTTTCATTTGATTAATTTTCATAGTCTTCCCTTTCATCTGGAATATCGAGCAAGTGAAAATGGAGGTCTTGGTCAGACAATTCAATATGCCGCAGCGTTCTTTCAATGGCATTGGTTCGTCGAGTCAGTAGCTCATCAATGCTGCCAGAAGCATTCTTCAGGTGCTTCTGAGCCTTAGCTAGAATACCGCCAAATTTATTAAATTCCAGCTTGACACTACCCAAAACCTTGCTGATGTCATCTGCGCTACGCTGAATGTTCAGGGTTTTAAAGCCAACTGAGAGAGAGTTGAGCAGGGCTGACAGGGTAGATGGACCCGCTACAACAATCTGCTCATCTCGCCGCAAACCGTCGAAAAACTCTGGATTGCGAACCACTTCGGAATAGAGTCCTTCCGTTGGCAAAAACATAATCCCAAAATTAGTCGTAGTTGGCGGAGCTAGATATTTACTGTTGATATCCTTTGCAAAGCGCTTGACACTAGCCAACAACGACTTACGGTGAAGTTCAATTTCTTCCTTGTTGCCCGACTCATAAGCTTCTTCCAAGCGGTAGTAATCTGCTAAAGGAAACTTAGAATCGATGGGCAGGTAGACATAGTCCTGCTCCGTCTGCCCCGGCAATTTGATAGCATACTCCACGCGCTCACTAGAGCCTGCCACTGTGGCAAATTCTCGCTCATATTGGCTGGGCGTCATGATGTCTTCGATAATTTGTCCCAGCTGGAGTTCGCCCATAATGCCACGGGTCTTGGTATTGGAAAGAACCTTATTGAGACTGCCCACATCCCGAGCCACTGTCTGCATCTCTCCTAAACCACGATTAACAGACTCTAGTTGTTTGGACACCGTCTCAAAGGAGGTCTGCAGACGACTCTGCAAAGTCTTCTCTAATTTTTCCTCAACAGTTTGGCGCATCTGCTCCAGCCGTAAGTCATTGGACTCCTGAATCTGACGCATCCGCTCATCGGTCTTATCTCGATTTTTGCTGAAACTCTCCGCCATTTCAGTTCGTAAATCCGTCAAATGAAGGTGCAAATCTGTTCGAACTTCTGCCAGCCGATCTCCCAGAACAAGTTCCAACTCTTTTTGCCGAAGAGCCTCCTGCTGCCTTTCCTGCTCAAAGCGGTAATCCAGCTGGTCGGACAAGTGATCCTCCTGCTCTTCTAGCAAGACTCTGATTGCCTGCTCCTGCTGCCCCTGTCTCTGCCAGAAGAAATAGAGAAAGACCAGATTGATGATAAGCAGGATGATGATGATATATTCCATATCAACTCCTATCTTTACTGTAAATAACAACCGTATAACCCCTGTCAAAAGATAAAAATACAGGTCTATCTATAAATTCGTTAGAAGCATAGACTTTTTTAAAGAAAAAATTCGTTTCATTTAAAGGATATTTAGCTCCTTCAATGGTCAAAGGAACATCCTCTGTCGGCAGAAAGGCCAGATAGTCCATGCCTTCCACCGGCTTGATCTCATGACGGCCAGAGGGAACATAGCAGATGCAATTCTGGGCATCCACTAAGATCAGCTGCTCCATATAGGGAGCGATTTTATCATTGCTGGGCAAGAAAACATTGGCCAGAGCATGATCTAGACGACCGCCAAAGGCGCCGAAAATCGTCAGATAAGCGTCTGGATAGCGCTCAAAGCAAGCCAGAACAGCCAATTCTAAGTCCGTATCATCCTTTTCAGGCTGAGCCTGAATGACTTCCTTGGCTCTATCTTTGATATGCAGCAATTCTTCGTCAGAGACAGAATCAAAATCACCAACCGCTAGATCTAGAGGCAAGCCCTGCTTTAGCAAATAAAAGGCACCACGATCAACTCCGACAAAAAGATCAAAATCTCGATTGACCTCCGTCAAATCACCGCCAGCAAACAGAGCAATCCTAAGCATCTAGTACATCCCTCAAGGTCTGAACTTGATGGCTGACATCACCTTTGAAGACATAGCTGCCTGCTACGAAAACATTGGCTCCAGCTTCTCTAGCCATCTGAATCGTCTTATCATCAATCCCACCGTCCACTTCAATATCAAAGTTCAGCTGATTGGCCTCTCGCAGAGCGACCAGTTCACGAATCTTACTCATGGTTTCTGGCAGAAAAGCCTGACCACCAAAGCCTGGGTTGACTGTCATCACTAAGACCTGATCCACTAGATTCAAGACATTTTTAATCGCTTCAACCGGTGTTCCAGGATTGATAACCACACTAGGCTTGACACCTGCCGCCCGAATCTTCTGCAAAGCTCCGTGAATATGCGGCGTTGCTTCCACATGGATGCTGATAATATCTGCACCTGCTCGAGCAAATTCCTCGATATGATGCTCAGGATTGGATACCATGAGATGGCAGTCAAAAACCATCTTGCTGTGGGGACGCATACTAGCCACAACCCCAGCCCCAAAGCTGATATTGGGTACAAAATGGCCATCCATGACATCCAGATGGGCATACTCCGCCCCGCTAGCTTCTAGCTTTTTCAACTCTGTCTCAAAATTAGCATAATCCGCACTCAGAACAGAGGGAGCAATTTTAAATGTTTTCATGATAGTTCCTTTCTCTATTTAGGAAGTTTTTTAGCCGTCTTTTTATAAGTTTCACGACGATTTTCGATTTCACTGAGAAATTGCAGGTAATTTTCAAAACGAAAAGCAGCAATTCGCTCAGCTTCTACGGCTGGTTTGACGGCACAAGCCGGTTCATGCGTATGGGTACAAGTTCGGAATTTGCAATCCCGACTGATTTCGGCAATTTCTGGAAAGGCTGCATTCAAGTCTTCTCCCTTGTCTACCTCATAATCCAGAGAAGAAAAGCCCGGAGTATCCGCAATTTTTCCGCCATTTAGGTTATAAAAGCTGACCGCCCGTGTCGTATGGCGACCCCGCCCCAGACTTTCAGAGATTTCTCCTGTTTCTAACTGCAAGTCTGGCGCAATTTTATTGAGCAGAGTGGACTTCCCAACACCAGTCTGACCCATGAAAACTGTGATTTTCCCCGTCAGCAGTGGCAATAAATCCTCGACAGACCGGACCACCTGATAGCCAATCCGCTGATAGGCCTGAACATAAGTATCCAAGCTGGCTTCATCCTCCAATAGATCCAACTTACTCAGATAGATAAGGGGGTGGATGCCCTTGTGCTCCAAAAGCACCAGAAAACGATCCAAGAGATTGGCATTGAAGTCAGGCTCCTTGGCACTCATGATGACAACTGCCTGATCAATGTTGACAATGGGTGGCCGCACCAAACTATTTTTACGCTCGGCTATTTTTAAAATGTAGCCTTCAGAATCCTTGTCCGCTGAAAATTCGACATGGTCACCAACATAAGGCGTTTGTCCTTTTTTGCGGAAATTCCCACGCGCTCTGGTCTGATACACCTGCCCATCTGACTCTACATAATAAAAGCCAGCCAAGGCTTTGATAATTATTCCTTGCAAGATTGCTCCTTTAAAGTTAATACAATTATTATATCAAAAAAACATATATTTGGCTTTTACTATTGGCATTTTCAAAAAATATGTTATAATAAAAAGCAAGCGGAGGTGGTGGAACGGCAGACACGCATGCTTCAGGCGCATGTGCCCGTACGGGTGTGAGGGTTCAAATCCCTTCCTCCGCATCGAACAAGAACTCTTGTCTAAGTTGACAAGAGTTTTTCTTTTAAAAAATTATGGAAACCTCGTGAAATTTCTTTCAAAAAAACCAGCTCTTTTCAAAAAGGGCTGGTTTTCAAATCTTATAATCCTTGTTCCTTCAAGGCATCCGCCAGACGGGCAAAATCTGCCAAAGTCAAGGCTTCCCCCCGAACACTTGGAGATAACTCAGCTTGCTCTAAAGCAGCTGTTAATTTAGCCTTGGTATCCTCTGACTTTCCAAAATGACTGGTCAGATTGTTCCAGAGCGTCTTGCGACGGTGAACAAAGCTAGCCTTGGAGACCTTGAAAAAGAATTTCTCGTCCTTTACTGCAACTGCCGGCTGGTCTCTGCGCACCATCTTGAGAATGGCCGAATCCACATTTGGCGCTGGCACAAAGACTGTCCGCGGCACGATAAAGGCAACCTTGGCCGTCATGTAATACTGGACCGCAATCGACAAACTACCGTAGGCCTTGGTATTCGGCTGAGCTGAAATCCGATCCGCCACTTCCCTCTGCATCATAACGACAAACTCACTAAAAGGAATCCCACTCTCAATCAAATGCATGAGAATCGGTGTCGTGATGTAGTAGGGCAAGTTTGCCACTACCTTAATAGGCAGGTCTGGATTCTTAAACTCTGCTATGTACTGAGCCAGATCAACCTTGAGAATATCCTGATTGACCACAGTCACATTGTCAAAATCACGCAGAGTATCTGCCAAAATCGGCACCAGACGATCATCAATCTCAAAAGCCATGACCTCGGCGGCACTTTCAGCCAAAAACTCCGTCAAAGCCCCAATACCGGGACCAATTTCAATGACATTGACCTTTTTGTCAATCTCGGCTGTATCCACAATCTTCTGGAGGATGTTGGTATCAGTCAGGAAATTCTGACCGAACGATTTTTTAAAAGTGAAACCGTGACGCTCCAGAATGGCACGGGTCACACTATAGTCTGCAATTCTCATTTTCTCTCTTTTCTATCTCTTAGCCATCATATAAAAAATCAACCGAATTACTAGTGCCAATAAAAGCAAATATATGACCCCATTACCTCGCTTGTTCTCTTTTGCTTCGGCCCCAGTCTCATCAAGCACTTGATCATCTTCTTGGGCTTGTACCTGCTCTTCTTTTTGGCTTTGCTCTTGTTTAGGTTTAGCTTCTTGACGTTGTACTAGCTTATCTTCTTGAACTTGGACTTGCTCAGCTTCTTGGACTTGCACTTGTTTATCTTTTGGGCGTTGCATTTTCTTCAACTCATCTTGGTATGCAACCGAGTCTAGAATATTGTCTTCTGGCAACAATTTTGAGGCATAATAATCAGGAAACCCCATGGCAAGCCCAATCAAGTTCGTACCTGTTAAAGAAAAATCCAATTCTTGGGGTTGATTTCCCTGAATTGCTCGGATGTTTTTTAAAAGCTTACGCGAAGCTGTAGACAATCCGTCCATAGAAGCAACTTCTAAAATATCAAATCCTAGCATGTCACCATCTTTGACATTTGCAAGAATATAGCGAACAAAATCATCATATAGTTGCAAGGACTGAGGGGCATTCTTTTCTAAAAAGGACCGATTTTTGTGGGAATTTTTCTGGAATTTTTCAATATGAAGTAAGATATTAAATTTTTTCCATAGAATACTAGGCATTCGCAAATCTTTTTCATCCCAAAATAATTGCCAAAAATAAGGAATTGTGTAAACGCCCTCCGTTAGAATACGTGCCTCATCGCCGTTTTTTAAATAAATATAGCTTCTATTTGCCATGTCATCTCCCTTCACAATTTTTTATTAAAGTTTAAATTTCCGTTAAAGTCACACCAAACAGTTCCAAACGCTTGAGTCGCCTCTGTTTCCACCATTACCAATACAGATGCTTGCTAATTCGTTATTCGTTATCTTTTAAGGAGGTCATTTGCTCAAGTAAGGTGTAAAGTTTTTTCTGCTCTTCGTCATCGTAAGCAAATGCATTAGCCTTAACTTCTCTACATTTCTCGTCATACAAAAAGCCCTCATAGTCATCTTCTGTAGATAAGGCTGTATAGACTTTCGCCATTTCTTCAGGACTAATCGAAAATCTCGACTTAATTTTATACAGATTTTTCATAAAAGCGCTGAGGTGATCATAACGGCGCATATCTACTTTGACATTGGTCACACGGATTGCGTGAACCTTGATACCTTCCCAATGTTTACGCATATAAAGCGACAGCATCAACAAGGCCAGTTTATTCTGATAATAAGTCTTAGCAGGACTGTAATGTTTTTGACCAGATAAATTTTCAAAATCAAGCTTCATGAAAGGATAAAGCACTAGCCCTTGGGAAGAAATATTAATAATCCGACCACTCTCAGACTTTTCCAACAAATCTTTCAACAGGATAGAAAGCAAGAAGGGAGCGCCCACGTTGGTCGCAAACTGCTTTTCTAATCCATCTTTGGTTATCACAGGACTTTTGATTGATAAATCAAAATCAGCCGCATTGTTAATTAAAACATCTAAAGTCTCTTCTTTTTGGATATACTGTTCTACCACTTTCCTGACGCTCTTCATATCAGACAAATCAACCAAGGTATAATCTACATGCGGATTGCCTGTTTGTTGACGGATTTTCTCACAGGCTTGCTCAGCAGCTTCTTTTCTCCGGCAAAATAGGGTCACTGACCACTCTTTTTCAGCTAACTGTTTAGCAGCCTGGTAGCCAATACCACTATTGCCGCCTGTAATAATTACTTTTTTCATTTCTGACTCCGTTAGACTGAATACTTAAGCATCACTTCTTCCACTTCCGCCAAGGTCACCCCAAACAGTTCCAGCCGCTTGAGTAGCTGCTTACCGTTAGAATAGCCGATGCGGAGTTGCTCACCTAGATACTCTCGGCGCTGACGGCTATCGCTTCCCATGAGCAACCCTAGGCGCATAAGGTCATTCTTTGTTACATCAAAATCACTGCTTGACTCAAAATGGCTGGTCACCCCAGTGAGGGCTGTTTTTAAGTCTTCAAAACTAGCGTGCTCAATACCTAGTGAGCACCCTTTGGTCTTGGACTTAGGAGCCGCTTCGTCACGCTTGAGAAAGGCATGTTGGACAGTGGGAATTTCTGTCATAATCAGACGGCGAATCCGCTCGCCGTTGAAATCAGGATCTGTAAAGACAATAACTCCATGTAAGTCCTGTAGGCGACGAATCCGTTCGATATCGGCACCGCTGATAGCGGAACCTCTAGTTTCATAGGTCTCAACATCAAAATAGCGCTTGAGATTGGCTGTGTCATCACGCCCTTCCACAACGACCACTTGGGGGATTTTTATCTTTTCAGTCAAGCCCAAACACCTTCTTTGCATTTTCATAGGTCGCTTGCGCCACTTCCTCGACCGTCAGTCCACGCAGTTCAGCAATTTTCTCGACAACATAGCGAGTATAGGCTGTTTTGTTTTCTCGGCCACGCTTGGGAACAGGTGCCAAGTAAGGCGCATCCGTCTCGACGAGGATTTTGTCCAAAGGCAGGTTCTGCGCAGCTTCTTGAATATCCGTCGCTTTTTTAAAGGTGACGACTCCAGAAAAGGAAATCATCATCCCCAGCTCGATAAAGCGCTCTGCCATTTCCAAAGAACCCGAATAAGAGTGCATGATACCGCCACGAGGGCCTACACCCTCACTCTTGATAATCTCATAGGTGTCTTCTAAAGCGTCGCGCGTGTGGACGACAAAGGGCAGATCTAACTCTTTGGAGAGCTGGATTTGTCGGCGAAATACTCGCTCTTGCACTTCCTTTGGCGCTGTCATCCAGTGATAATCCAGCCCAATCTCGCCCAGAGCCACCACTTTTGGATGAGTAAGCTTGTCCAGCAGATAGGCTTCCACCGCCTCATCATAAGTCCCAGCCTCAGTCGGATGCCAGCCAATCGTAGCATAAATCTGCTCATAATTGTCGGCCAACTCCAAGGCGCGCTCAATGGTCGGCCGGTCAAAACCGACAACATTCATATTGCTGACACCCATTTCTGTAGCTAGCTGGAGCTCCTCTACCTCTCGACCAGCAAATTCTTCCACGTTTAAATGCGTGTGTGTATCAAAAATTTTCATGCTTTACTTCCTTGTATTTCCTGCCTTTCATTATACCAGAAAAGTCAGTTAAAGGGGCAAGAGCTTTACTTTCTCTCCATCTATTCCAGCGAGTATTTGTTATTTTTTCAGCGCCTATCAAAAATAATTTTACTGTTTCTTGATAATTTTTTATTATTTTTCGATATTTTGTTATTGATTATCGATATATTTTGTGATATAGTAAATAAAACTAGAAATTATTTGGAGGAATCCATGTCAAAGACAAGACAAAAAACAGCTGAAGATATAAGCATTGTGCTTACAAAAATCAGCCTCAGCATTTTATTTATTGCTTCCATTGTCCTGATAGCCATCGGACCTTGGGTAGTCAGCCTAGTCATCGAATTTCCCTCACCTTTCTTTCAGGGAGAAAGCCGCTATTGGATATTGTTGCTCCTAGGCTATGTCTTGGGCTGCCTGGCTCTGACCTGTATCGTACATCTCTATCGACTCCTCAGCCGCATCGGGAAAAATCAGGTCTTTATCAGACAGAATGTACAGTATATGCGCTATCTAGGCTGGGAAGTCGGAATGGTCACCCTCATTTCTTTCTTTATGGGCTTGACAGTCTATATGCCCATGCTCCTCGTAGCCGTTTCTTGCTGCATTTTAACCTTGATTATTCGGGTTATCCGCAATGCTTTTGGCAAGGCAATTGAGCTGCAAGAAGAAGTAGACTACACGATTTAGGAGGGACTATGATTCAAATAAATTTAGACCTTGTCATGGCTCAAAAACGGATTAGTGCTGGACGCTTAGCAGAATTGATTGACCTCACCCCTGCCAACTTGTCCATCTTGAAAAATAATCGAGCCAAGGCAATACGCTTTTCAACACTTAATGCCCTTTGTCGGGAATTGGACTGCCAACCCGGCGATATTCTTGAATATATCACAGATGAAACCGAGGAGGAATAAACATGGAAACACCATCACAAGGACAGATGACGGGACAACCCTACCTTCCTTTTGAAAAAGACCAAGAACGAAAAAGCATCTTCACAGCTTTAAATATAAAGGAACTGAAGAATTTTAGAATCAGCTCTCTCATTCTCTATTTCTTGGCCTACTTTTATACAGTTGCCATTGACGGCAACAAGACCATTTACTTTTTTCCTATTGCGATTGGTCTAATTAGCCTGACCGAGTGGTTAGTAAGAAAAACGCCGACAAGCTTGCCTCAAATCGAAAAGGATGCCTCTGCTAGGCTCGAGTCCAAGCTTTTCCTGATTCTCAGCCTGACTCAGGCACTGGCTCTCAGTATCTGGGGCTTTCACCCGCAATTAGAGATTTTTCAAGCTTTGACTCTCCACATCTCCTTTTCTTTTTATATCCTGTCACGGACGGGTTGGCTCAATCAAGGTCGCTTGGGGATCATGGTTTGGTACGATAGCATTCAGGCCTTTCTAATTCTACCTTTTAAAAACTTTTTCGCTGGTCTTCAGGTCTTTGCTCTGAGTGATAAGGCTTCAGATGCAACTACTGAAGACAGCGATTCTTCGAGAAAAACACTCCAAAGTACGATGATCGCAAGCAGCCTTCTTATTGCTGGTATGCTTGTCTTCTTCGTTTGGTCACAACTCAGCCAAGTCTCTGATCGATTTGCTCTTTTCTTTAGTGATACAGCTGATGCCTTGCATCTTTTCTTTGACTTGATCTTTTCAAATCTTGATACAGACGCCATCGCTCTTCGCCTCTTCTTGGCCCTACCTATCAGCCTCTATCTCTACAGTCTGATTGTTGGCAGCTTACTGAATCAAAAGAATATCAAAGTTACCTATCAAAGCTTCCAAAATAAAATTCAGCCACTGCGAATGTTTCCTGCTTTTACAGCCTATATCATCATCGGCAGCCTCTGCCTGACCTACGCTCTCTTTTTCCTCGTTGGTTTAGGAGAATTAAGCGAACTCCTTAGTGCTGGCACTAGCCTCCAAACCATTTCTCCACAAAATGCCTCAACCGTAGCTGTTGCTGGTTTCTGGCAGCTCGTTCGTGTATCACTTCTAAATTTCGCTGTCTTAGCCGCCTTTTATTTGCTGGCCCAAAAACCTCTCTGGGACCAAAAAGGCACTCGACTAGCCAGCACTATTCTCTTTATTTTCGCATTTTTACTGGCCTTGCTTGCTGGCTGGAAACTCTTTGGCATCTATATCTATCTTTATGGCCCAACACCATTGCGCCTGATTTCAGCTTGGTTTATCCTTGTTCTACTGGTCTGGTGTATCCTGACCCTAATTCGTTTCTACAAGCCCATCCAAGCGATCCGAATCGGTATCTTCTACGCCCTTATTAGTTTCACGCTGCTCTGCTATCTCTATCCTCTGCTCTTAGCCGCTTGATAGAGAGCATACTTATATGCCAATATAATTATCAAAATAATTATCAAAAAGAGGCTGGGACAAAAGTCCTAGCCTCTCAATTGTCTTTGGATTGTCGAGCAAGACGCAGTGGTTGAGTGGGCTCTACTACGCTGATTTCATCAGCTTTTACAGCCCTACTCAACTGTGCGGAGGTGGGATGACGAAATCGAATTCTAACGAATTACCGATTTCTGTCCCACTCTCTTTTCTTTTATTCAAACTAGATAAGATACACCTAGAAACTCCCAAACCATCTCGCTTACTTTCCCTTTCACGTTAAGTTCCTATCCGGCACGGACTCTCTGAGTCTCATTTCTTCATAGCAATACTAGCCACCCTTAAACCATAAAAGCCTATTTTATCAAGAACAATAGAAAAACCAGCGGTCTCGAGTCTCCACTGGTTTCTTTATGGTAATCGTTTGGATTATGCAGCCAAAACTTTGCGTCCTTTACGACGACGAGCTGCCAATACGCGACGACCGTTTTTAGTTGACATACGGTTACGGAATCCGTGTTTGCGCGCACGACGAAGTTTACTTGGTTGATAAGTACGTTTCACGATGAATACCTCCTCATAGATTTTGTATTCGTTTAGCCGGCTATAAAGTGATCAGTTACTAAACATACTTTACTATTCTATCGGATTCTCTCCTGTTTGTCAATAGTATTGGACCAATTGTTTCTTTTTGGAAACGAAATCATTCAAATCGTGTCGCTTCATAGAAGGGAATCAAGGCAGTCATAGCCTGCTCAAGCTCCGACAGAACTTGCTGCTTGCTTGTAGCTTGGGAAAGATTGACGTCATATTTGATCAAAACCTTGCGGACTAGCCCAGCAGCCACCTCCTGTCTTAGATGCTGCCTATTTGCCTCCGTAGCTTCGAAGCGTTGACTCACGCCATCTATCTGGGCAAAATAGTAAGCTGGCGGCTGAATGGGCAGATTCAGCACCCGATTTTGCTTGCTGAGACTGTGATCGTCTTTCTTACGCTCCATAAAGCTTACCTCCAGCGACACTCCAAAATCTTCTGCAGTTCCATACAAGCGCAGAGCGAACATGGGCTCTGTGATGTCCCCATAGCCTCTTAGATAATTCCAAAAGTGTGGGCGTAAAATCTGAGCCTGATTCAGCCAATTGCTGGTCCGCTCCAGACTCAGCTTAGGATAGAGAGCCTGAAAGTCTCGGACTAAGTTCGCAAACTCCTGCCGAGCAGCCTGACCTCTAGCTTTCAAATCCAACATTGTCTCTCGCAGTTCCCCTGCCTTATCTGGTGAAATGTATTTACTTCCTTGAACAGTCAAAAACGACTCAATAGCTGGAAAAAGTGACATAGAATTTTCTCCTTTCTGTATCTAAAAACCAGCTGAGCAGCTGGTTAAGATTTATTCCGAATCAATATCTACAACAACGTAGCGGTTAGGCTCATCGCCTTCTGAATAGCTTGTCACACCATCAATTCTTGAGATAATCCGGTGGATGATTTTACGTTCACTATTAGACATAGGATCCGTATGCTGGCTGCGACGGTCCTCTAGAGCACGCTGAGCCAATTTTTGCGCATAGCTTTGCAAAACTTCTGCACGATGCTCCACGTAGTCATTTACATTGATAGAAATGTAGAAGCTCTTGGAATATTGATTGTAAAGATAATTCTGAGCCAACAGCTGCAAGGCTTTCAAGACTTTACCGTGGTAACCAATCACGCGCCCTGGCTCATTCGTATCAATTTGCATATTGATTGTTCGGCGATTGTGGCTGCTAGAAAGAGTCGCTTCAACATCCATTTCATCCACAATCTTTTGCACATATGCAGTCACACTTGCGACAACTTCCTCAATATCACAATCATCCTCAACCTGGATTCCCAAGTCAAAGAAGGATGACTCAGCTGTCTCTTGCTGACTAGGTGCCACTTCTGCTAAAGAGCTATCTTCCTCTGAATCTTTCTGAGTCTGTGCTTCATCAACCGCTTGACTGGTCTTTAAGAAATCAATTGCACCTGTTTCTTCCAGAATGGTACTAGCGTCTTTATCGTTTTTAAGAATTTCAGCCTTGATTTTTTCTGAAACAACTTCACCTTCGTCTTCGGCCTTCTTGATAGCCGTCACCACTCGCCCTAAGTCGACTGTTGCTTCACTGACACTTTGTACTGGCTCGTTTTGTGCATTGATTTCCTCAGGAACTCCTTTTACCGCCTGTTGGTTGGCCTTGGCCACAGTCGTTTCAGCAATCGGCTCCACATCTACCTGCGCAGGTTTCTTGCCAAATAAACCGAGAAAACCTTTCTTTTCACGCGAAACAACGGTAATATGTGCTCTCATTCGTGGGATATCCAGCGTTTTTAGTCCATTTTGAATCGCTTCTTCAACACTTGCTCCTGTAAAAATAACCATCTGCAAGAGTCCTCCTTTTTACTTTTTCTTTTTCTGTGCTTTTTGAAGAGCACGTTTTTTCTTCATTTCCAATTGGCGCTCCGCCTTTGCCTTCGCTTCACGTTCAGCAATAATCTTAAAAGGATTGCTCAAAAGTAGGGTCTGACCGACTTGATAAGCGTTAGAAACTGTCCAGTAAAGAGCGACCCCGCTGGCTGCATACACCGCAAAGAAGAAAATCAATACCGGCATTAGGTAGGTCATCACTGCCGTCCCACCATTTTTCTCTGGCAAAGCCTTATTAGATAGCCAAGTGCTAAAGAAAGTAAAGAGAGCAGCGAGAATAGGTAGGATAAAGGTCGGATCTGTTGTTCCTAGATTAAGCCAGAGGAAGTGACCTGTTTTCAAAAATTCAACCCGTGTCAGAGCTTGAAAAAGTGCTACAAGCACTGGCATTTGGATAAATAAGGGAAGAAAAGCGGCATAGGGATTGACTCCCATTTCTTTATAAAGCTTGCTGGTTTCCTCTGCCAAAGCTGCTCTACTATCCATATCTTTGCCCGGATATTTTTCCTGAAGCTTCTTGATATGGGGCTGAACTTCCTGCATCTTTCTGGATGAGGTCGTCTGAAATTGAAAGACTGGCAACAAGACTGTCCGAATAATCAAGGTAAAAAGAATAATCCCGATTCCTGTACTTCCATTGAAGGACAAGAATTGAATCATCTCCGCAAAGAAATAAACTAATTTCTCCCAAAAATCACTTGAATTAGCGGTCACTTCGCTGGTGCCACAAGCCGTCAGAATAAGCAGCGAAGCCGCTAAAAGAAATCCTATCTTACTCTTCTTTTTCACAAACAAATCCTTCCTGATAAATTCTTGCAACTTTTAAGACATGCAATAAATTTTGTTCCACTTGATGGTAGTCTAGAGTTTCAACTCCCTTACGAGCAATAACAACAAAGTCATCCTTGGTCAAGTCTGCCCGATGCTGAATCAAGACATGACGAATCTTTCTTTTGATACTATTGCGGACAACTGCATTGCCCAGCTTTTTACTGACTGAAATCCCCACTCGAAAATGGCGCTGTTCTTTTTCTAATTTATAAACGACAAACTTTCGATTGGCAAAATTCTGCCCAGCTTTAAAAATCGCCTTGAAATCTTTTTCGCTCTTGACGCGATAGTTTTTTCTCAAAACTCAACTCCATCCACCAAAATTAACTCTATTATACCATATTTTCCCAAAAAGCCAATAAGGGCTAGGTGCAAGACGAGCCCTCTTTTTGAATAGTTTTACCGAATGAAAGAAGTAGTTTGGAGAGAAGAAACCGACCGCTCAGCTCCAAAAAAGAGTCCGGGACAAAAGTCCTAGCCTCTCAATTGTATTTGGATTATCGAGCAAGACGCAGTGGTTGAGTGGACTCTATTACGCTGACTGCATCAGCTTTTATAGCCCTACTCAACTGTGCGGAGGTGGGACGACGAAACCGAATTCTAACGAATTACCGATTTCTGTCCCACTCTCATTTTACACGGTAAAAAACGTCTGGGTGCTCTGAGATACCTTGGGCAATAATGAAGCGATCTCGACTGCTATCAGTCGGATCCTGCCCGCTAACAGTCTCTCCTGCTGGCAGCTTTTTCCCTGCTGGAATAATAGACAGGGCAGCACCTGTAAGATTATGCCAACGAATATTTGTGCGATAAATTCCATTTTCATCCAGACCAGCGTAAACCAGCTCCAACTTGGCAACATCTGACACCAGTCCCTTGGCATCAAATGTATAAGTGACACCATTGGCATCTTTCCAAGTACCAGCCATGCTAGAAAAATCCCCAGAAGCAATGGCCTGCATATCTAAATTAGAGGTTGCGGCAGGCTCTTTTTCCACCTTGCTTTCTGACTTAGCAGAAGACTCCTTAGTTGCTGGCTCCGAAGGCTCCTGACTGCTAGAGATAGAAGTGTCCGAACTACTTGTTTCGGTAGAAAGCTCTGTCGAACTTTTGCGCGTCTCAGACTTTTTGGAAGAAGCCGAGCTGGTCGAGGTCGAGCTAACTTTGGAACTGCTAGAAGGCGAAGTCGGCTGGTCTTTCTTTTGACCGCAGGCCACTAACACAGACGATGCCACCAGAGTTCCAGCCAAGAGAATCATCCATTTTTTCATCTTTAGCACCTCGCAATATTTTCTTGTTCTTGTAACATTATTGTAACATAAATACAGCTTTTTAGAAAGCAAAAACCAGCTCGAAAGCTGGCTTATCTTATTGAATTTTTTTCAACATATTGTCGATATGCTGGATAGATTTTTCGCGGCCTAATAGGTAAATGGTATCTGGCAACTCTGGACCATGCATTTCACCTGAAACAGCGATACGAATTGGCATGAAGAGGTTTTTGCCCTTGATACCTGTTTCTTTTTGGACTGCTTTGATTTGTGGGAAGATGTTTTCTGTCACAAATTCTTCATCTGTCATTGCTTCCAGTTTTGCTTTGAAAGTTTCCAAAACGACTGGAACTGTTTCGCCGGCCATCACTTCTTTCTCTGCTTCCGTCAATTCTGGGAAATCTGAGAAGAAAAGGTCTGTCAATGGCACAATCTCATCTACTGACTTCATTTGTGGTTTGTAGAGTTCTACCATTTTTTCAGCCTTGTCGGTCAAGCGTCCTGCTTCCTCCAAGAATGGTTTTGCCATTTCAAAGATTGTCTCAAAATCCGCATTCTTGATGTACTCATTGCTCATCCAGTCCATCTTTTTCTGATCAAAGGCAGCTGGAGATTTGCTGAGACGGTTTTCATCGAAGAGTTTGATGAGTTCTTCACGAGAGAAAATTTCGTCTTCCCCACCAGGATTCCAACCAAGAAGTGCGATAAAGTTAAAGACTGCTTCTGGTAGGTAGCCCTTTTTGCGGTAGTCTTCGATAAACTGGAGAGTGTTGGTATCGCGTTTAGACAACTTTTTACCAGTTTCAGAATTGATAATCAGGGTCATGTGGCCAAACTCTGGTGCTTCCCAACCAAGCGCTTCATAAACCATAAGCTGCTTAGGTGTATTGGCAATATGGTCGTCACCACGGATAACATGAGAGATTTGCATATCGTGGTCATCGATGACAACGGCAAAATTGTAAGTTGGGTAACCATCTTTCTTTTGGATCACCCAGTCACCACCAATATTGCCACCTTCAAACTCAATATCGCCCTTGACCATATCAGTCCACTTGTAGATACCAGCTTCATTGACAGCCAGACGAACCGTTGGAATGATAGCCGCTGCTTCGCGTTCTGCGATGTAAGCTGCTTTTTCTTCTTCGCTCATGCCAAGGTATTCGTTGATGTAGCGAGGTGTTTCGCCAGCTGCTTCTTGGCATTCGCGCTCAGCAGCCAATTCTTCTTCTGTAACATAAGATTTGTAGGCCTTGCCTTCGGCTAGCAATTGGTCAATGTATTTTTGATACAATTCCAAACGTTCTGATTGGCGATAGTTTTCATGTGTTTCAGGGCTTTCATCCCAATCCATGCCCAACCAACGAAGGTTTTCAAGCTGTGAACGTTCACCATCTTCGACATGGCGCTTGCGGTCTGTATCTTCAATACGGATGATAAAGGTTCCACCGTGGTGACGAGCATAGAGGTAGTTAAAGAGCGCGGTCCGCGCATTTCCGATGTGTAAAAGTCCCGTCGGACTTGGTGCATAACGCACTCGAATATCTTTTGTCAATTTTCGATCTCCTATTTGGGAATAGCAGGAAGGTCTTGCCCCTGCTTTCGTATTCAAACGTTATTATTATATCACATTCTCGACCCAGAATCCGCTGAATCGCATGATTTTTTAAGACAGTCTTTCTTCGAGGACAAAGTCAATTGGCAGCCAAGCTAAAACCTGCTCCATCTGCTTTTCCCAGTAGTACCATTCATGGTTGCCAGGACTGTGGCTGTAAGTAATATCCAAGCCCAAGTCTTGCAGATTTTTCACAGCCACCTGATTGGCCTCGTAGAGAAAATCCTCTTCACCGCACCATGCCCAAAGCTTAGTCTTTTTATCAGATTGCTTGGCTATACTTTCCAGTGAATGGGGGCTACTGGTCCAGTCTTTAAAGTCTCCAAAAACTCCTCGCCAATAGGCTGGTGTTGCTATTTCAGCATTATCTGGACGACTATCAAGAAAACTCAAAGCCCCTGAAAGACTAGCCGCGTATGAAAAACGGTTAGACTTGAGAGCCAGCTTAAAGGATCCGTATCCGCCCATGGAAAGACCAGCGATAAAATTCTTCTCTCGCTTGTCAGACATATTGGGGAAAAAGCGCTTGAGCACCCGTGGTAGCTCTTCAGCGATAGCCTCGTAATAGTTAAAACCGTATTGAGTATCGGTGTACCAGCCATTGCTGGTATTCGGCATGACAACAATCAAGTTAGTCGAGCGAACCAGACGTTCGATATTTGAGCGCTTAAGCCAGCTATTGTGATTACCGTTCATACCATGAAGCAGATACAAAACAGGAATATCCTTATCATCTGGCTTGTCCACGCGCGACGCATCTGGATAGAGGACATTGACTCCCCACTCCATCTCCAAGGCTTCTGAATAATATTCTATCTGCATCACTGCCATCTTTTTTCTCCTCTTGTAAAAACTACTGTTCTTGACCATGCAGCACAGCCAGCCACACTCCGAAAGCAAAGCCTGTTCTGCGACCGCCAAAAGATAAGAAAAAGCCGATATTCGACTTTCTCTCTGCAAAATACTGGGAAAGTTACTCCCTCGAGTGACTCTAGCGAACTTCCATGACAACCGGAAGAATAGCCGGCCGTCGTTTGGTTTGCTCGAAGAGGAACTTGGCCAAACTATCACGGACTGTTCCCTTAAGCTCGCCCCAGTCAAAGTTATCCTGAGCCAGATAGTCTTCCACTGTCTTATTGATCAGGTCAGTGCTCTCCCGCAGGATGTCACGACTCTTCTTGACATAGACAAATCCACGAGTATGAACCTTGGCTTTGGAAATGATTTTCTTCTCCTTACGATTGACCGTGAGCGCCACGATAAAGATACCGTCTTCAGACAGAACCTTACGGTCACGTAGGACGATATTGCCCACATCGCCGATGGCATTTCCATCAATCATGACATCGCCTGCTGACACTGCTCCAGCTGGCACAAAGTCGCCATTTTCGTAGGACATGACGCTACCACGCTTCGGTATCAAGATATTTTCTGGTAAAATCCCGACTTCCATGGCTGCCTTAGCATGGGCATCCAGTCCGCGGTATTCTCCCTGAATCGGGAAGAGGTACTTGGGTTGCAATAAATTGAGCATGAGCTGCAAGTCACGTGCATTGGCATGGCCAGATACACGCAAGTTTTGGGTAATCAGCTTGACCACGCCACCAGCTTGGTAAATCATGTTTTCCACACGCGCTACGACTGCTTCCTTGGCAATAGATGGCGTTGTAACGATGTAAACCAAGTCTCCGTCTTTGATTTCTACATAACGGTGACGACCGATGGACATCTTGCGTAGACCATTAATAGGCTCGCCCATCCGACCCGTCTCCAAGATAATCAGCTCGTGGTCCTCAAACTTAGACATTTCCTTAGGCTTGATCAACAGGCGCTCATCCGCCAAGGATAATTTCTTGAGGCGAATAGCCGTACGGACGATATTTTCAATATCAAAACCTGTCAAAACGACGCGACGACCTGTTTCTGCCGCAGCTTCAAAGACCTGCTGAATCCGAGACAGGTTGCTGGCAACTGCTGCTACGATGACACGGCCATCCCAATCCGAAATCGTGTCCGTAATCTCACGGCCAACCTCGCTCTCACTAGCTACTTGCACAGTGCTATCAGCGTTGGCTGAATCGCTTAGCAAAGCTAAAACGCCCTCACGGCCAATCTCAGCTAAACGGCCAAAATCTGTCGCATAAGATTCGCTGGCAGATTGGTCAAACTTGAAATCTCCCGTATAAACAATATTGCCTTCACGCGTCTTGACCACGATTCCCAGACTCTCTGGAATCGAGTGGGTCGTCCGGAAGAAAGAGACAACCGTTTCGCCAAATTCAATTTCGGTATTTTCATCGATAACATGAAAATCATTGAATTTCTTCACAGCGTCATTGCTTTTAACAAAGAGCTTGGCTAGCTCAATTGTCAACTCCGAACCGAAAACCGGTACCTTGGCTTCTGTCAAAAGATAGGGCAGCGCACCGATGGCATCCGCATGACCGTGGGTCAGAAAGACACCTGCAATCCGGTCTTTATTTTCAAACAAATAATCCATGTTGGGAATGACTACATCTACTCCCAACTGCTCATTTTCTGGGTACTTGAGCCCAGCATCCAATACAAAAATGGAATCATCCACTTCGGCGACGTAGAGATTTTTCCCATTCTCACGAACGCCACCCAAAGTAATCAGCTTAATCGTGCTTTTACTCATTTTTACTCCTATCGATTTTAGAATCTCCTTTATCAAAGATTCCTTGATTTTATTACTAACGGTCCTTGGCAAGCCAAGTCGAATTACAGTTTTGCAAACAGAGTTTGCACATCTTAGTCATTATAGCATTTTTTCACGCTTTTTTCAAAACAAAGGAAACCTATAGAATGAGCAGCAAATCTAAGGATAGTAGTTTGATACAGCAAGTCTCTGGTCACTTCTTCCTTCCTAATTCAAAATGCGAAGAAAGGCACCTCCCAGTTTCATTTTAGAAGACAGCTTTTATAAACTAGATCTACTCACAAGATAAAAAATAATAGAACCTAGTCTGAGGCTAGATTCTATTATTCGAACGGGATGCCCTAAGCTGCTCTCCTGAAATCGATCAGAAGATTAGTTGGGAAGCTGCCCTATCTTATATAGGCTGAATGGATGAACAGACTTACTCAAAGCCATTGTTTTGGCTTAATTCTTTGAACCAGTGCCCTGATTTTTTGATAGTCCGTTCTTGGGTTTCTAGATTGAGCTCGATCAAACCGTAGCGGTTCTTATAGCTATTGAGCCAAGACCAGCAATCGATAAAGGTCCACATGAGATAACCTGTACAGTTGGCCCCGTCCTGGATGGCACGATGGAGCTGGCGCAGATGGCCTTTAACAAAGTCAATCCGGTAATCGTCTTGGATCATGCCATTTTCACGGAATTTCTCTTCACCCTCGACGCCCATGCCATTTTCCGTCAGCATCCACTCAATATTGCCATAGTTTTCCTTGATGTTTTGTGCAATATCGTAGATTCCTTGTTCATAGATTTCCCAGCCACGGTGAGGATTAATCTTGCGGCCAAGCATAACATAAGGCTCATAGAAATGATCTGGCAGAAGCGGCGACTCTGGATGTTTCAAATACTTGGGCGCTGCAACCCGCAGAGGCTGATAGTAATTGACACCCAAAAAGTCGACCGTATTTTCCCGAATCGCTTGCAACTGCTCCTCAGTCGTAGCTGGTAAAAGATCATGCTCACGCAAAAGATCAACTAGCTCTGCTGGATAATGCCCCAAAACAGATGGATCCAAGAAAGACTTGGCTTGGAAGAGCTCGGCAATGCGAGCGGCCTTCAAGTCCGCCGGATGCTGGCTGCGTGGATAAGCAGGTGTCAGGTTTAGGATAATACCGATTTTGTAGTCTGCTCCAACCTCATGACAGGCTTTCACTGCTAAAGAACTAGCTAGCTGGGTATGATAAGCCACCTTAACCGCAGCCCGAGCGTCCACTTTATTAGGATAATGTCCATCGTAGAAATAGCCAAACTCAACTGGTACGATAGGCTCGTTAAAGGTCACCCACTGATCCACCAAGTCACCGTAGCTTTCAAAGCAGAAACGAGCATAGTCTACATAAGCATGGACTGTATCTAAACTTTCCCAGCCTTCTTGCTCTTCCTGCAAGGCAAAGGGCAGATCAAAATGATACAGATTGACAATCAAGCGAATGCCCTTGGCCTTGATTCTTTCAAAAACCTTGCGGTAGAAGTCAACACCGACTTGATTGACTGGACCACGACCATCTGGAAAAATCCGTGACCATTGGATAGACGTCCGAAAGGCCGTGTGGCCTGTTTCGACTAAAAGGTCGATATCTTGCTCCCAATTTTCATAAAAAGTGGATGCCTTGGCAGGACCAATTTCGTTATAGAAACGATGGGGTTCTTGGCTAAACCAATAGTCCCAAAGGTTGTCTCCCTTTCCATCTCCTGAAATCCGACCTTCTGTTTGCGGACCCGATGTAGAAGATCCCCAGACGAAACCTTTTGGAAATTGAATCATATTTTATTTACCTCTCGATTTATCTTTACACTTCATTATATAAGGACCTTCTGCAAAAAGAAAGCAACAGTCTATTCAAATTTCTCCACTGATTAAAGACATTTTTGATTTGGAAAACTAAAAGTTCATTCAAAAAACGCAGACAAATTGTCTACGCTTCATCATTTTTACTGATTAATAAACTGTTTTCTCTGTTTCGAAATCAAAGAAATGCGCCTTGTTTAGGTCAAAACCAAGGTCAATTCCAGCACCTGTTTCTGAGTAGTCACGAGCATCTACCCGCGCGATAAACTCACTGTCGCCAACTTGGCAGTAAAGGTGAGACTCAGAACCCAAAAGCTCAGAGACAGAGATGGTCGCATGAACCACAGAATCTGGAAAGGTCTCTAAGAAGGCAGGTTCTGTATTGATGTCTTCTGGACGAATACCAAAGATCAACTTCTTGCCGTCATAACCCTTCTCACGCAACACCTTCAGTGTTCCTTCTGGCACTGTCAAACGCAAGCCATCGGCAACAATTTGATTTCCCTCAAGTGTCACAGTGATAAAGTTCATCGCCGGGCTACCAATGAAGCCTGCCACAAACTTGTTGACTGGATTTCTGTAGACTTCTTGTGGGCTACCGATCTGCTCTACTCGACCAATGGTTCCAGTTCCAGCAGGGTTCTTGGTTGCTGACATGATAACAATGCGGTCTGCAAGCGTCATCGCTTCTGTCTGGTCGTGGGTAACGTAGATGGTTGTTGCTCCGATACGGCGATGGATTTTGGCAATCTCAGCCCGCATGGACACCCGCAGCTTCGCATCCAAGTTTGACAAAGGCTCGTCCATTAGGAAAACCTTTGCATCACGCACGATAGCGCGACCCATGGCAACACGCTGACGTTGACCACCTGACAAGTCCGCTGGCTTGCGATCCAAGAATTCTTTCAAACCAAGGATTTCAGCTGCTTCTTGCACCCGTTTGTCAATATCTTCCTTGCTGTACTTGCGCAATTTCAATCCGAACGCCATGTTGTCGTAGACTGTCATGTGCGGATAGAGGGCATAGTTCTGGAAGACCATGGCAATATCGCGGTCTTTCGGCGCCACATCGTTGACCACTTTACCGTCAATTGACGCTGTTCCTTCTGTGATATCCTCAAGACCCGCAATCATACGCAGCGTTGTGGATTTCCCACATCCTGACGGACCGACGAAAACGATAAATTCCTTGTCCTTAATGTCCAAATTAAAGTCTTCAACAGAATAGTGCTCACTATTTGGATACTTCTTATAAATATTTTTTAGATTTAATTCAACCATAAGCTTCTCCTAACTCCTTTATCATATTGTAAGTTCTTTCTGCTTGATTATATCACGAATAGTAGGCTCTCACACTGACTCTTCTATATCTTTTTTTCTACTTTTTTTAGCATTAATATAGAAAAGAAATGAAGGTTCACTCACTTTAGCGATTCCATCACTCGACTTGCTTCCGATAGGCCTTAGGAGACTTGCCACACAGCTTCCGAAAAACTTTATAGAAATAACCAACATTGCTATAGCCAACTGCATAACAAACGTCTTCTATACTGTCATTTTTGGCAAGTAAGAGCTGCTGGGCAGCCTTGATGCGCTGCTTATTTAGCAACTCTGCAAAAGTAGAGTTGGTCTCACGCTTGATTAGCTGCCCCAGATAAACTGGATTGATATAGAGTTCCTTGCTGATATCTTTTAGGGATAAGTCTTTTTGATAATCACGACCAATCACCTCCAAGACATTGGCAACATTCTCATTCATTCGATACTGAGCGAACAAATCTGAGAGCTGATCTTTCATATAATCCAGCAAGTCTGCAAAGGTATTCGTGCTTTCAATCTTTTTGATAATGGTTGTCATATCGTCTGGTTTCAAATGCTGAAACAGATGGTAAACATCCATGATAAACTGAATGAACAACTGTTTGGTAATGGAAACTTCAGGCGTATTTTGCAGCACGATATCCTTGAGCAAGTCCAATTCGTCCAAAATCTGACCGATATTTCCTTGAATAATCACACGATACATGGGCTCATAGTAGCTAAAGAGCGGATTGGTTTCTTGCAAACTAACCGTTCCATAAAATAGAGTTTTTTCTAGATTTAGCTTGAAAGCCTGCAGGCCTTGTTTATAAGGAGCTGTGAATTCTTCCAGATAGAGCGCTTCTTCCTTTTGCGAGGATAAAAACAAATAGCCTGTCTGTCCTAAAATACTATAAGGAACTGAAACTAGGCCTTTTTCGTGAGCAGCTGCTCCCAACCAGACACTATCGAAGGATTTGAGATAAGTAGCTATTTCATCTTCGCTTGTCTCTTCTTTAAAAATCAGATCTAGTTGATTATTGGAAGAACGGTCAAATTCCCTTTCCAATTTTTCTAGGATTGCCGCCAGTTCAACCTTATCGACTGGCTTCACCAGATAATCTGCCACCTGCAAATTGAGGGCGGTTTTGACATATTCAAATTCTTGATAGCCTGAAAGAATGATAAAAGCTGCATTGGGCAGGGAATTCTTCATCTGCTCAATCATCTGCAAGCCATTCATCCCTGGCATATTGACATCGGTAATGACCAAATCCACAGGATTGTCCTTGATATAGGCGAGGGCCGTTTCTGCATCATTAGCTGTAGAAACAACCTCCATATTCCATTTTTCAAAAGGAATCAGCACCTTCAAGCCTTCTGTGATCATGTATTCATCATCGACTAGTAATACTCTGTACATCTTTTTCTATTCATCCTTAATTTCTATAATATAGGTCACTCCTTGCTCCTTTTGAGATTTCAGTCGGATACTATAACGGTCGCCAAAAAAGAGCAAGAAGCGTTCATGAATATTCCGAATACCAATGGATCTTTGCTGTTCTCGATTCTGGGCATCCATTAGCTCTCGGCTGGCCAGAATGTCTTGGATTTCGGCCAAACGGTCAGCTGGGATGCCTCGACCATTGTCTTGGATCATCAGCCTTACAGCGCCGTCTATCTTTTGAGCCTTGACACTGATAACATTATCCTGCCTGCGGTAGTCGATACCATGGGCAAAGTAATTTTCAATCAGCGGCTGAATACTAAACTTGGGAATCATCATTTCTTCCAAGCCTTCTTCAATTTTGAAGCCATAGGCCACTGATTTGGGATGCCGAACCATGCAAAGATAGCTATATTTCCGACAAAATTCCAATTCATTTTTCAAACTACTTCTGGATTCATCTGAGATATTATTTCTCAGCAGGCTGCTAAATTCATAGATAATATCTGCCAACTCTTCCTGCCGCTGCATAACCGCATACATCCTGATAAATTCCAAGGTATTGTACATAAAATGAGGATTGATTTGCGCCTGCAAGGCCCTCATATTAGCATCTTTTTGGCTAATCTCCAAACGATAAATATCCCGAATACTCTTGTCCAGACTATCCAACATGGTATTGGTCGTTGTCGCAATCAGAAGCAACTCCTGCTCCTTGGTCTCTGTTGCAATACGCTTCTGATTGTCACCATCTGTGATGAGATGGAGTGTATCCACAATATCAACAACCTGCCTTTGGTAATTGAGAAATATCCTCTGCAAAGCGGCATATAAAACTCCAACCAAAATCAGACCAGAAAAAATAATCAAACCAGTGCTGAAAACCGTCTTCTCTATCACATAGTGCGCAGGGACTGCTGTCTGGACAGTGTAATTGTAGATAGTTTCTTTTTTGATCCAATCATTTTGGCCAATTCCTTTTGTATCACCAAAATGCAGAATTTCTTTTTTGTAAGGCGAAATGACACTGAGAGCGAGTGGAACATCGCCCCGCGTATTATCGACAACCTTGTTGAAGACTTCCCCATCAATCCGAATGTAAATCGTTCCGATGACTTGATCGACTGTCTTATCATAAATCGCGATTGGAAAGGCATCGCGCGCAGGTCTAAATTCCTCAGCAGGAAGCTGTTTGCCACCTCTCGCTTGCCTTGTAGAGACAAAAACAGTTTTGTAATCATTTAAAGCAATGTCAATGCCTGTAACAAATTCATTTTCAACATAAATATCATTGATATTTTGATGGAGGGATACTTGAACATAAGTAGGTACATCTGCCGATAAGCGCCAGCTAGCGTACTCAGAGGGACTCATGATAAAGTAGTTATAAACCCCGTCCAATTTTGCTCGATTTTCAACTAAACTTTGAGCCAGTTGATTCGCTCGGCGATTGTAATAATCCACTTCGTCAGCCAAGCGAGTCACTGCTTGTTGCGCAATCTGCTCAGTTTCCTTATAACGACTATGCCAATCAGAATAAGACAAAATGAGACCCAAACATCCCACAATAGCCACCATAATGACAGCATAGACTTTTAGTAACGAATGGAGCCAAAATTTCTTCATGGTTTTTCTGTTATCAACTTAGACTGAATGGTTTGGTAAATTGGGTCTAAAACATCACTAACAAAAAAGTGCCAAAGCCCAATAAAAGCAAAGAAGAGCAAAGCCGGCATGAAGTAGCTGGCAATCAATAGCAAGATTGTCCCTAATAAGAGTTTCAACATGGCTGAAATATTGAGAAAAACGCCAATCAAAGATAATTTCAAGCTATTTTTATAAGAAAACTCAAAAAAGACCTGCAATTTCAGATAGACTGCGTATACTGCTGGTGCCAAAAGCAAAAAGAGCAGATTTGCTATCGTCAATAAAAGGTAGAAAATAGTTTGGTGAGGAAGCTGGATAAGGAGATAAATCCCATAAGATAAAAGAGCCTGCACTACAAGCAAAGTGAAAAACACTTTGTTTGTAGCAAGGAAATTTTCTTTAAACAGATCCCACGCTTCCTTCCAGTGATATTTTTTATAGTCATAGCGATATTGCTGAAACAAAGTCATGAGCACACACCCCGCTGGAGCAAGTCCAAAAACAAGACCTCCACACAGAGCCAATACCCAAAAAATTGCGGATGCAAGCATAGCCATATAAACTCGTTGAAAAATCCACTCAACTAATTTTCCCATCGTTCTTCCTTTCTGCTGGTCAAATTTCCACACATTCTAAAATTATAACACATTTTAACCGTTTACAAAAATTCCTATCACTCCAAAAAAGAAAAATCCTCCCCAAAACGAGACGAGGAGGATTCATCATGTTGCTTATTTCTTAGAAGCAAGGAATTCGTCGTATTGTTTTTGCATCTCTTTCAATACTTTATCGTATGCTCCTTCAGATTTCAGTTTGTCCATCATCTTAGGAATTTCAACATCAGGATCAACTGTACCAGTGTTGATAGCAGTGTCGTATTCTTTCATTGTGTTCGTAATGCTAGATACTTCTGCTTTCACTGGGTCTACATTGAAGTTAAATCCAAGAGCAGGTGACTCTTGTGCTTCTGCAAGAATCTTCTTAGAATCTTCGATTTGTTGATCTGTTACGTTTTCATTGATGTAAAGAATCCAGTTGTTACCTGTGTTCCAGCCAGACATATGGGTATTACCATTGTAGGCTTTCAAAGTACGAACGCGGTTTTCTTTACCTTCAACTTTTTCCCAGTTTTCGCCTTCTGGACCATATACAAGGCCGTTCAGCAATTCAGGATTTGTGTTAAGCAAAGTCAACAATTCCATTGATTTTTCTTTGTTCTTAGAGTTGTTTGAGATAACGAAGTTCGCTACTTGAGTAGTTTGGCTCTTCTTGTAGTTCTTAGTCAGTTGGCTGATTTCGATCTTACGGTTTGCCACACGAGAAAGCAAGCTGTTACCGTAGTCAGCAGGTCCTACTGTTTCTTCACGAACGAACCAAGAATCTTCAGACAATTGATAAGCTGTATCGCTAGTTGCTACGTCTTTTGGAATATAGCCAGCTTGATAATATTTATGGATGGTTCTGAGGCTATCCAAGAAGCGAGGAACTTCATAACGGTTTACAATCTTAGTTGTATCGCCTTCCAGGTCAATAACGAAAGGAAGTCCGTTAGTTACAGGATAATCAAAGTTATCAGATGGGATAAAGTTCTTACCGATAGCGAAAGGAACAACTTTTGGATCTTTTTCTTTAGCAGCTTTCAAAACTGGTTCCAAATCTTGGTAAGAATGGATATTTGAAATATCGCTGATACCATATTTTTCAAGAAGTGGTCCGTTGAAGGCAAAGTTTTGTGAAGAAGTTACATTGGCATTAACTGGAACAGCATAGATTTTACCGTTGACAGTGTTTCCTTTGATGTAAGCTGGGTCTAAAGAATCGTAAAGCTTTTTACCTTCTTTTTTGTAAAGCTCAGTCAAGTCAGCATAAGCACCTTTTTGGGCATTGATGACATAGTTTTGAGCGAAGGCGATGTCGTAGTTTTCACCTGATGAAGTGATAACGTTCATTTTTTGTTCGTAGTCACCCCAACCGATGTATTCGATATCCAACTTAGCATCGATTTCTTTGCCGATAATCTTGTTAGCATTTTCGAGCAATTTGTCCAAATTATCTGGTTTATCACCGATTTGGTACATTTTGATAACCGTCTTACCATCATCAGTTTTAGATGACTTTTGGTTGTTACCGGTAAGACTACCGCAGCCTGCTAGGAGGCCTGAGAAAGCCAAGAAGCTAGCAGAAGCTAGAGCATATTTTTTCCAATTTTTCATAGAAAAATCTCCTTTTAATTTTTTATATACAAATTTAATGATGTGAGTTTTTAGTGGTAAAAACTCTGAGACTAAAGGGGCAGCTTATTCTTTGACGCCTCCGATAGTCAATCCCTTAACAAAGTAACGTTGGAAGAATGGATAGACGCAAGCGATTGGCAAGGTTGCAATTACGACCATGGCCATACGACCAGACTCTTTAGGTAGAGATCCTGTCAAGCCTGCAAGCTGAGCACTCGCTCCCGCACTCTTAGACAAGTAGTCCATATTTTGCTGAATCTTCATCAGCAAATATTGAAGGGGAACTAAGTTGTCACTGCGAATGTAGAGCAGCGCGTTAAACCAATCGTTCCAATAAGCAAGGGCAGTGAAGAGTGTGATTGTAGCGATACCTGGAAGAGATAGTGGCAAGCAAATTTGGAAGAAAATCCGAGTCTCACTGGCACCATCTATCTTAGCGGATTCAATAATCGCTTCTGGGATCGTTCTCTTGAAGAAAGTTCTCATCAAAATGATATTGAAAGGACTAAGCAGTAGCGGCAAAATCAAAGCCCACACTGTATCTCCTAAACCAAGCAAGTTGGTCATAACGATGTAAGTTGGAATCATCCCTGCTTGAAAGAGCATACTTGCCATTGCAAACAAGGTAAAGAAGCGTTTGAATTTAAAGCTGCGACGTGAGATAGCGTAGGCATAAGTTGTTGTGAAGAAAACATTCAAACTAGTACCTACTATCGTAATCACTACTGTCACAAAGAGTGACTGCAAGAGCTGATCTTTCAAGCCAAATAAGAATTCATAGCCCGCTAGACTGAACTGTGACGGCCAAAAGGCAAAACCATTATGAACCAAACTACTTTCATCCGTCAGCGAGATGATGATGACAAAGAAGAAAGGCAGCACACAGGAGAGCGAGAAGATGGCAATCAAGATGTTAAAGAAAAAATCGGCTTTTTTGCTAAAGGAGTGAATTCCCACATTATCGACTTTTTCTTTTTGAATTTTTGGGGATTTCATAAGTTCCTCCTTCTAAAAGAGAGCAGATTCTTTATCAATTCTGCGGACAATCAGGTTGCTGACGATCACGAGGATACAGCCCACAACTGATTGATAGAGACCCGCAGCTGAAGCCATCCCGATATCACCTGTACCGGTCAATCCACGATAGACATAAGTATCCAAAACGTTGGTTACACTATAAAGTGATCCTGAATCATGCGGAACAGTGTAGAACAAACCGAAGTCCGCGCGGAAGATATTTCCGACTGCTAGAATGGTTAGTACTGTGATCAGAGAAGCCAAAGATGGCAAGGTGATATTACGGATACGCTGCCATTTTGTAGCACCGTCGACCGTTGCTGCCTCATAGTAAGTCGGATCAATTCCCATGATACTTGCATAGTACAAAATACTACTATATCCTAAGCCCTTCCAAATACCAATGAAAAGGATGAAGGCTGGCCAGAAAGAGATCACTGTATAAAAGTTGATATTCGGATTATGCAATAAATTATTCAGCAAGCCCTTGCCAGGGTTCAAGAAAGCATCTACGAAGAAACTAATAATAACCCAAGAAAGGAAATACGGAAACAGCATAGTTGTCTGATAAATCTTCACCATCTTTTTCGAGCGAAGTTCGCTAAAGATGATGGCAATTCCGACAGAGAAAATCAATCCTAAAACGATGAAACCACCATTGTAGAGAATGGTATTTCGTGTAATCGTATAAGCATCTCTGGAATTAAACAAGAACTTGAAGTTATTGAAGCCCACCCATTCACTGCTCATAAGACTATGGATGAAGCCTTCGCCGCTTAGTTTGAAATTCTTAAATGCAACGACGTTTCCTAAAACTGGTATATAGAAGAACAAAACAAACCAAATAACTCCCGGTAAGACCATGAGCAAGAAAATGAAGTTTTCTTTTAGTGTTTTGATAACCTTATTCATTCAAATCTCCCTTTCTATTGTTTTGATATCGTTTTCATGTTTCTATTATATGCCTTTTTTTACTCTCATTTAAACTCCTAATTATAGAAAAAACTATACAAATTATTTATCTAATATACAGATAAAAAGTAGAGTAGAGCCATAAAAACTTTGATCAAACAAAATAATTACGTTGTGTAAATCGTTGACGCTGTAGCGATGGTATGCCACTGGTTAGCTGTTGTGGCTGCAAAATCCTTGTCTCCATAAAAGTCATTGAAAGGCAAGATTTCTTGCTCTAATTCTTCTACAGAATCAAGCTGACCAGTCGTATATTGCTGCAGGCGTTCCTGCGCCCGTTTGATCCGCTTGAGCAGGCCTCCAAAGCGGATATCAATAGTATCCAGTCCGAAAATTTTATTTTCTAGCTGCCATTGGCGACTGAATTGCTCGGCAAAGTCTTCTACTTTTTGATAGAGCAAAGGCAAATCATTTTCAGCCAATTCTGCCAAGCGATCCTTGTCTCCTGCACGATAGGCTTCTTGAATGCCAGATGTGACGGCAATTTTCAAGGCCAAGAGCGCATTCAACTGAGCCTGAGTTTCAAAAAGATAGCTATATTCACCAGCTTTGAGGCAGACTTCTTGCAAGGACTGAGCGGCAGCTTCAAAGTGCTGGCTGTCCTCCTCAGGTCGTATATGGCGTTCCAGCAAAGGACAGAGAATATCCTGATAGAGGATGTAGCGATTTGGATTGATACCACTGAGGTTTTCTGGCAAGCCTGGCAAGAGATTGGCCAAGTCTACTTTCATAAAATCATCAAAGGCAAGGCCTGTGCTAACTAAGAAATGCTCGGCTAATTTATCTAAATCATTTCGATAGGCCAATTCTGCCCAAATCTGTAAGGCAGGCAGGATTGAGAATTGAGAGGTTTCTCCTCCATTATCCCCCCAACCAGTCACAATCACTTCCTTGACATGATTTTGGCGGCAGGCTTTATTAGCTTCGATGGCTACCAAGCGACTGAAATGGTTGTGCGGGGTAAAGCCAATCCACTTCCAAGCACCGCCAGCAAAGGCAATGTCTTGACTGATTTTATGATGATTTTGGAAGTTACGGTTGTATTTTTCTTCGCTATCTTGATAGTAATCCCAGTAAACCAAGGTCACACGGTCTTTGAGCCGCTCTAGATAAACTCGAGTTTCCTCTGGGATTTCCACATCACGGTCGTACTGGCCATCTGCTGACATGAGCTTGAAGAACATATCGCTCCACATCTGACAGTGGAAACCGTACTTATCAGCGATATCCAGCACGCGCTCAAGGTGTTGGCACATGAGGAGACTGCGGTTTTGGAAACCATGCTGAATCAAATAGCGTCCAAGACCGACCAAGTGGGCTTCGTCCATCCCGATATTTATCTTACGTGTACGAAGTTGGGACATAGTCTTAAACATGCCTTCGATAAGGTCGTAGACCTTTTCTTCCCCGATCAGTAAGATATCCTCCACATCTCGAAGCTCCTGCACTTCCTTGACACCCCATTTGACAAAAGCTGATAGGTGCGCCAAGGTCTGAATGCAAGGCACGAAGGCCATATCGAAATCTGCGGCATAGGCCTCAATCTCTTGCAATTCTGCAACAGTGTACCGGCCTCTGAAATAGCCAAAATAGGGCTGGTCTTCTATCTCATAGGTATCTTCCATGTAGAGTTCAAAGGTAGAATACCCCATCAAGGCCAAGACCTCAATCATCTTCTTAGCTGAGCTTAGATTCAAGACGGCATTGCGGGAACAGTCAGCCATATAGGCCAAATCCTCATAGGCCACCTCTTCCTCAATCTCCACCTCATCCTGCCCTTCTTTAAGGGCAGCAGATAAGAGGGCTAAAGCTCGATAGAGCTGATGAGGCTTATGATAGCTGACTTGATAACATCCCTGACGGCCTTCCACCTTGATCGATACGGCTGAGTTAGGAACAAGACTGACTTCAATCTCGCCCAAGTTCAAATATTTTTCTAAGCGAGCAAGAGTCTTTTCTTGCTTGCTTGATAATCCTAAGAATGTGGCCATTGGCCTTCCTCCTGTAACCAGTTTACTAAAGCACCATAAAGATTAGCCTCCCCCTTGTAGGTACATGCTAAAATTTCTGGCACCACCGAATACTCTTCATAGCGGTCGACATAGTAAGCAATCGCTGAGCGGACACCTTGGATGAAGTCTGGATTTTGGCTGATGGAGCCGCCCAGACTAATCACATCTGGATCGATGAGATACTGGATATTGAGCAAACCTTGTGCAAGATTCCGGTTCATCCGCTCGATAGCTTCTTGACAAAGGGCATTTCCTGCCGCAGCCTCTTGGTAAATCTTGCGACCATCCCAGTCAGTCTGACCAGATTTTTCAATTACGTATTGAACCATGTTACCTGTAGATGCTAGTTGCGACCAGTTATTGAGTTTTTCAGCAGGCGCTAGGGTTGTCATATAGCCAAACTCCCCACCCAAACTGTGACGACCATGATGAAGCTTGCCATTGATAATCATAGCTCCGCCAATCCCAGTACCGATAACCACACAGGCTGCATTTTCCAGCTCGGGATGAGCAAGAAGTTCACTCAAACCAACACAGTTGGCATCATTTTCTAAGTGAACCGGCAGACCATAAGAAGCCAGCTTATCATACCAAGAAAAACCGTGAATATAAGGAACAGCGCTAATCCCACCAATGACTCCTGTCTCTCGGTTAACCGCCCCAGGCACACTCATGGCAATGCCCTGGTAATCCCGCTTGGAAAGACAAGAATCCAGCCAAGTCAGCAAGTCATCTAAATTGTCTGGCGTAGAAATGTTTTGCTTTTCCAGTATCTCTCCTTCTTTGGAAATAGCCGCAAACTTGATACCTGTACCGCCTATGTCAATTGTTGCAATAAGCATTTTTTCTCCTTTCTCTGTTTTCTAGAACTTGAAAGGCAATAGGGCAAGGAACTAAATTTTCAAGTATTTAGTCCATTGCCCTAGCCTCCTCTTTTTAATCGTTTTTCAAGAGCTCTGTGCGAATTTCCTGTGGTCCTAAGATTCCATCCTTTTCTGGAAGCACTTCTTCCAAAAGGTTGACTAGGGTTTGGGAAGCAGTTGTCACTTCTTGCTCTTCTTGGGTCATATTGTAGTAGCGAAGTACGATACCTGACTCGTCTTCTGCCACTTTAAGGGCTGTCGGGCAGATTTCTGCTAAGTTCAGAGCAGGGTGGTCCAAGGCTTGTCCAGTCGCTGCAACACTTCCTTCTTGTTTGGAAATTTGCAGAGCTGTCAACGGTGTTTGGAAGGCTTTGGCCCGACGATAAGCAGCAAATCGCTCTTGCGGTTGGTGGCATTCCACCGTGTACTCGACTTGGAAGTCACGCAAGCACTGCGCTTCTGGAGTTGGGAAGTAGCCCCAGTCGCCCAGCTCACCAGTTGCCCGCAGAATGGTTACTGCAATCGTGTCATCACCTAAAATCTCGTATTCATTTAGACCTTTATTAGCAACTGTGACTGCTTTTTGGTCATCATAAAGGCTGACGAAGGCTTGTTGGTGCTGTGGATTTTCTGGATTTTCCCATGAGGCAGCTGGTTGGTTGTTGCGACGAACCACTTCGTAAATGCTGTCTGAATCGTTGGTTTTACTGCTGTTGTGAGTTCTGAAGAGAACACGGATGCGGTGATCCTTAGCAGTATTGGTAAAGCGAGTCTTAAAGCGCAATTGCGGGCTGTCCGCAAAGACTGTCAACTCAGTTGTCAAGATCATAGTTGTCAATTCTGACGAACGGCCTGCTGAACGCTTCATAAACTCAACGATGCCCTTTTGTTCTTGATCCAACAGTTCATCTGCACTTACTGGCAAGGTCAATTCATGGCTTAATTCCACCTTGGTATAGCGGGCATTGTTTTCCAGCACCTTTACGCCAGCTAGTTTTGCATAGATTGGCTCTGTATTTTTGGGTTGGAAGTAGATATACTCATTTCCAATATCGCCGCGATCTTCAAAGCGGAGGAAGTCTTCATAGGCTTCATGGGTCGTCTTATCGTAGACGGTCAAGTCTTCATCAAAGCTGATAGTCACAAATGGAGTGTCAATCACGCCATTGCGATAGAGGCCTTCATGCTCTTCTTTTGCACCAGGAAGCAATTGGAAGGTTTTCCAAGACAGAGGTGCTAGATGAATCGGCAACGTCACGCGCAACTGCCGGGCAATATAAGCCTGACGGAAGCGATCTTTTGGAAGGTCATATTGGAAATTAGCTCCCAAATCTTCGATTTTAGCTTCAACATAGCGGCCATCCAAATCCTTCACAATCAAGTCTGGAATTGTCAATTCTGCCATTCTCCGATAGGCTTCTGTCGGATGAGCTTCCTTGAAATCACAGGTCGCAAAGGTCACATCCACAGAAACGGTATCTACCTTGTCATGGAGGCCAGTATTGATAACGGTGAAGAGCAGGTCGCTCTCAGATTGGCGGCTATCCAGCTTTTGCTTCCATTCTCCCAGCAAGTTACCTTTGACAAATTCGCCCACTTGATTGACCTTGGCGAAGCGGATTTCCATTTCGCGGTGAACTTCGTCGACACTGCAGCCGCAAATACTATCGTGCGGAGCATTTTGCAAGAGTGTCTTCCAAGCATAAGTCAGCTGGTCTTTGTGATTGTGACCGCCTGTGATAACAGTCAGCGGCTCAACTACCTGCTCTAGCAAGTTACTGTTTTCTTGGAAAGCCTGCTTCAGATAGATGCGGGCTGAAGAGGTATTAGCCAAAGTGTACCAACCGTCGGTTTCTTGGCTGGTCAATTCGCCTTGAACTGTTGACAATTCCTCAGGCAGAGCAGCTTCCACAGCTTGCATATAGTCATCAAAAGAACTGTGCACAAAGTTGATTTCTGGATAAAGCTCATTGGCTACTCGGATGGCTTGGCTGAGGTCACGCTGAACTGGCTGGTGGTCACAGCCGTTCATCATCAGCCATTGATTGGTAGAGGCATAGCTCTTCACGTCAGCCAGTTTTTGCTCCCAGAAAACTTTCGCTTCTTCTGGATCTGTTGGGATTTCATTCCCATTGCTGTACCAGTTGGCAAAGAGAATGCCTAGAACTTTACTTCCATCGGCACCTTGCCAGTACATTTCAGAGTACTGAGAAGTAAACTGCTCGTCCTCCAAGACTTGGTTGTCAAAACCAATCGGCTTAACCCCACGGCCAAAAGCAGCTATGTGAATGCCTGATTGCTGCAAAAGCTGAGGCGCTTGTCCCATATTTCCAAAAGTATCTGGGAAATAACCAATCTGAGTGGACTTGCCCCATTTCTTGCACTCCTGCTGACCGATCAAGGTATTGCGAACATTGGCTTCGCTGGAAATCAAATAATCATCCTGCAAGATATAGAAAGGCCCGATTTTTAGCTTGCCTTCATCAATATAGCGCTGCAGTTTATCGCGATTTTCTGGACGGATTTCCAGATAATCATCCAAGACAATGGTTTGCCCGTCTAGGTGGAAGCTCTTGAATTCTGGATCATGTTCAAACAAATCAAAGAGATTGTCAAAAAGCTCGACCAGCTGCATACGGTGGGATTCAAAGGGGAGATACCATTCGCGATCCCAGTGGCTGTGAGAAATGATATGTACAGTAATATTTTCCATTTTTGTTCCTCTACTTGTTAATTCTATACCTCAATTTTTAAATCATAATAATCTAATACCAGTTCGCAGAACATCATGTTGGCCCAGCTGAACCATTCGCGAGAATACTTGGTTGGATCGTCCACATGGAAGCTTTCATGCATAACACCTGTACCACCATCGCAGGCCACGAGCAAGTCCAGAATCCGACGTTTTTCTTCCTTATCGTGCGTGGTTAATCCTTGAATGGCTAGGGCAATCGGCCAGATATAGCGGTAGAAGGTATGTGAGCTACCAAGTCCCGCAGCATATTTACCCTCATAATAGTAAGGATTTTCTGGGCCTAGAATGGTGCGGCGTGTCGCTTGGTAGACTTCGTCGTCAATTGAGCAAAAGCCTAGATAAGGCGCTGCCAAAAGGCTTGGTACATTCGGATCGTCCATAATGCTGGCATTTCCCAAACCGTCTACCTCAAAAGCGTAAATCTTTTCACCTTTAGCATTTTGGGTGTAGGCGTGGTTTTCAATTCCTTCCTTGATTTCCTTTTGCAGGCGCTGCGCATGCGGAACGATCTCCTCAGCACCCTCTAAGTTCAATTTTTCAAAAATTTCTGCCACATAGCCCAAGACAACCGTTGCAAACATATTAGACGGTACTAGATAGCTGTAGATACAAGCATCATCACTTGGACGAAAAGCCGACCAAGTCATGCCTGTCACTGCAAAGTCAGGGCCTTTGCCATCATTAACCAAGGTATCTTCCTTGCGATCTGTATCACGGACAAAGCGATAAGAAGACTGGCTGTGGTCCTGCTCGATCGTCCAAACTCGTAAAATTTCTCTGACGCCAGCAATAAAGGTAGCGTCTAGATGACTCGTTTCTCCAGTCTCTTTCCACAAGAGATATGCCAGCTGCAGAGGATAGCAGAGAGAGTCAACTTCGTACTTGCGTTCCCAAATCCAACCAGACAAGTCTGTATGATCTGTCTCATGGTGGCCTTTCCAGTTGTCAGCGATATTAAAGGCATTGGCATAAGGATCTTTGAGAATCAGCGTCATCTGGCGTTTGACCAAGCCAGCAATCGTTTGACGGATTTTTGGATCTTGCTTGGCCACAAAGAGATAGGGCTTGAGCTGAGCAGTCGAATCCCGTAGCCACATAGCTGGAATATCGCCTGTCAAGACAAAAGTAGACCCATCTTCCAATATTTCGACCGTGTTGTCCAAGGTATCCGTATAGCAACGCTCAAAAACAGAGACCCAAGTCGGATGATCCTGGGCTAACTGGGCAATAGACTCCAACCATTTCCCAACAATTTCTTTAGAATAAACCATATTCATTCTCCTTTTTCATACTCGTTTACATTCTCTAGTATAGGCTAAACAGTTTTTAAAATATATACACAAACTAAAGGCCTTTCGATCATATATTTTTGCCTTGTCCGCTGCTTCCTGATTCATGTTATAATCAAGACAAAGCAAGCTGGATTGAAGGAGATTTTCCATGAAAACAATACTAGAAACGATTGATACCCGCTATGGAACGGACAATTCCCATAGCTTTTCCCACGGCAATACCCTGCCCTATACAGGGGCACCATTCGGCATGAATTATTTCGTTCCTCAGAGCAGCCATACAGACGGCTCTTGGTTCTTTAAACCAGACCTACCCATCTTCCAAGGTATTCGTCTGACCCACCAGCCCAGTCCTTGGATCGGGGACTTCTCTTGACTCCTGCTCACGCCTGTCACCGAAAAGATAAGCAAGCCTGATATCTATCACCGCCAGTCGTCCTATCGACCGGACGAGAGTATTTTTCAGCCACATTATTTGAAAGTTCACTCCAATCGCTATCAAGTCAGCACGGAACTGACTCCGACTACTTATGGAGCTCGCTTCCGACTCACAAGCCAATTGGCCCAGCCTATCAGCCTTATTCTACACAGCGGAGCTCAGACCCATTTCCATATGCTGGACGCCTACACGCTTCTAGGCCGTCTGAAAGAAGAAACCAATCCAGCCAAGCGGCCTCTAACCATGCATGTCTGCCTGCGCTTTGATCAGCCTATTCAGACCAGTCATGCCCTTGGAGAGGACTTGGTGCTAGACTTTGAACAAGGACAACTGCAATTTGCCCTAGCCACTTCCTTTATCTCGGAAGAGCAAGCCCTGACGAATCTGACCCAAGCCGACTTTGATGCGGTAAAAGAACAAACCAAGCAAGCCTGGGAAAGCTACCTCCACCGATTTGATGTTGTAGAGCAGGGTAAGGCTGACCGCCGCATGTTCGACCAGACTCTTTACCGCGTCTTCCTCTTTCCTCAGACTTTTTATGAGATTGATGCTGAAGGACAAGAAATTCATTGGGACTTTACCCATCAGACTGTCCAGCCTGGTAAATTCTTTACTAATATTGGATTTTGGGATGGTTTTCGTACCAATTTTCCTCTGCTAGCTCTTATCGCACCCAACACCTATCACGATTTTCTAGAAGGATTTCTGAATTTCTACAAAGAAACGGGCTATCTACCCAAGTGGCTGGCTCCTGATGAACGAGGCATGATGCCAGGAACCTTGATCGACGGTGTGATTGCGGACGCCGCTGCGAAAGATCTCATTCCTGACCTAGAACAGGAATTGTTCCAAGCCATGCTGGACACATCAGAGAAAGAATATCCTTCCAAACGTTACGGCCGACAAGGGGCTAGCGACTACCAAACCTTGGGCTACCTGCCAGCAGATTATCATGAAAGCGTCAGCCACACGCTGGACTATAGCTACAGCGACTTTTGCATTGCCAGCCTAGCCAGCAAACTCCAAAAGGAGCAAGTAGCTCAGCGATATGCCCAGCAGGCGCTTCATTACCAAAACCTTTTCGATTCAGAAACGGGCTATATGCGGGCCAAAGACCGACAAGGGCAATTTCGAGCCGACTTTTCTCCTTACAGCTGGGGCCGAGACTATGCCGAATGCTCTGCTATTCAAAATACGCTCAGCGTCTTCCATGATATTGAAGGCTTGAAAGAGCTCATGGGCGGTGAGCCAGCCTTTACCGATTATCTGACTAAGCTCTGTCAGGACCAGCCTTATTTTGATGTCATGGGCTACGGCTACGAAATTCACGAAATGAGCGAGATGGCGAATGCTCACTTTGGCCAGCTAGCCATTTCCAATCAGCCTAGTTTCCATATTCCTTATCTTTTCCGCTATAGTAGCAGGCCAGAATACACTAGTCTGTTAATCAAAAGCTTAAGAGAAGAGGCTTTTCAGGCTAGTTGGCAGGCTTTTCCTGGTGACGAGGACAATGGAAGCCTTTCTGCTTGGTATATCTGGAGCGTCTTGGGGCTCTATCCGACTTGTCCTGGAAAGCCTCACTATGACTTAGGCATTCCTCTCTTTAACCACCTTCGCCTCTTCCTACCACAAAGTCAAAAATGGCTCGATATTTACGCTCATGACAACCATCCCCATTTCCAGTTTGTGAAAAAGGCAGAATTAGACGGACAAAGCCTGCAGCGAATTTCCCATGAGGACTTACTGGCTTCTGACAGGCTGGACTTCTACCTATCCTGGTTACCAAATTCATCTTCCACCCACGTACAAAAACAGCAAAAGAGGCTGGGACAAAAGTCCTAGCCTCTCAATTGTCTTTAGATTATCGAGCAAGACGCAGTGGTTGAGCGGGCTCTACTACGCTGATTTCATCAGCTTTTACAGCCCAACTCAACTGTGCGGAGGTGGGACGACGAAATCGAATTCTAACGAATTACCGATTTCTGTCCCACTCTCTTTTCTCATTCTAACTCCCCTTGACCTCAATCTTGAGTCTGCTTTGACGACCGTCCTCTCGGCTGGCACAAAGGTAAAAATTCAATTCTTGCTGACTCGTAAAAGCCAAGGTTGATAAGGTCAGCTCTTTTCTGGTCTCACCTGGAGCAAAGCTCACATCCCAGATTTGATCCTCATAAGCCGTTCCGTGCGTTCCTGTTCCAGGCTCCGTAACCAGTCGAATCTGCTCCACCTGCTCCAGTCCATCTAATCGACGCAGACTAATCTGGCTTGATTGCCCCCCGATTACTGTGTCCGCTGCTTGTGAAATCACCAAACCAGAAGGCCTCTTCTCTTCCTCCATAATCGCTGGTGTCCTGTACACGGCCAGCTTACTCAACAGTGGTAAGGCTTGGAAATCCGTCAAAATCAAGCGCAAGTAACGAGCCTCGACCATTTCGCCCAAAAGTAGACGCTTATAGCCAATCGTCTGACCACGGGCAAAAACAGTCCAGCCATCCTCTTTCTTCACTTCTAGGATAAAACCTGCGACCCGTTGCCCTTTGGCAATCGGTTCTCCGATTTCTAGCAAATTAAAAGTGCAACTGCGACCTAGGTCAATCTCCAAGACATAAGAGGTTTCCTCTTCATTCGGAGCCCAGAAACTATCCCTTTGACCATCCGTCAGATTGCTTGCTGGATAGCCTGCCCTTTCACTGCTACTTGTGACTTCGGCCTCCGCAGCCAAATCTTCATCGTAAAGGCTAGAGATAACCTGATGAAATTCCTGCAGGCGCTGGACATCAACTTCCGCCAACAAGCCCTCCTTGGTCGGAGGCACGTTGAGCAGAAGCGGTGTCCCCCGCCCCACCGAAGCCAGATAAATATCCAGCAAATCCGTCAAGGACTTGGGTGGCTGACTGTCATGATAAAACCAGCCTGAACGCAGGGACACATCTGCTTCTCCGATAGAATAGTGAGTACCGTCTGGATCGCCATGGCAAAGATAGATAGGCGGTGTCTGCTCACTCAGCTTTTCCGGCCGAATCTTCTGCCACAAGGGATCGCCAGCTCGGCCACTTTCATTGCCAATCCAACGCAATTCAGTCGCCTCAGTTGAGAAAATGACAGCGTCTTTTTGATAGCGACGAATGGTTTCAAACCAAGCCTCAAACTCATAGGAAAGCTTTTGAGCTCCTTCTCCACGCGCCCCATCCATCCAGATTTCAACAAATTTTCCTTTATTGCCATAAAGTGGATTGCTCAAGATTTCTTCTAATTGCTGCTGATAATATTCATTGTAGGCTTCTTGAGTATCTACGTGATAGAGCGGGCTGTGGGCGTCCCAAGGTGAAAGATAGAGCCCCAAATCCATATCATAGTGACTGGCTGAGCGGGAAATCTCAGCCAAGAGGTCACCCTTGCCATCTCTCCACGGACTGGCAGCCACCGTATAGTCTGTATAGCGGCTCGGATAAAGAACAAAGCCATCATGATGCTTGACCACAACAATGACCCGTTTAAAACCTGTTTCTTTCAGAACCCTGATCCACTGGTCTGTATCCAGTTTAGTCGGATTGAAACGCTTGGGATCTTCTTGACCATTTCCCCATTCCTGCTCGTAAAAGGTATTGATGCCAAAATGGATAAAAGCGGCCAATTCATCTCGATGATAAGCCAACTGAGCCGCCGAAGGCAAGGGACCAAAATCCGCAATCTCTTCCAATTTTTTCATATGTCTCGCTATTCCTCATTTCTTCCTAGTCAATCTCTTCTCTAGCTCCACTATAGCAAAAAAAGAGGACGCTAACAACGCCTCCTTTTTGACTTCCTAAAAAGCTACTCTTTCTTCTATAATTTGTGGAAGACTGAAAATCCTGACCTAGTCCTTGCAAATCCTTTTACTGATCTCTCAGAATTTCAAATTCCTTTGAGTGCCTTTAACATCCCCTAGCATAATAATCTTGACAAACCTTAGTCAATCACAATCAAGGCCTTAATGGTCTTCCGTTCGTCCATATCTTTATAGGCTTGGTCAATCTCTTCCAGTTTATAGCTGGAAGTAAAGACGCGACCTGGATTGATATCGCCATCAAGAACTGCTTTCAATAAGAGTTGTTTGTCGTAGGTTGTGACAGAGGCTGCGCCACCCGCCACTGTGATGTTTTGTGCAAAGGTGGAACCAAGGGCACGATTATTATAGTGGGGAACACCAACAAAGCCTAATCGGCCGCCGTTGTGAAGGACTCCAAGCGCTTGGTCAACAGCTGCTTCTGTTCCGACACATTCGAGCGCAGCATCAGCTCCGCCACCGAGGATTTCGCGCACCTTGGCAATGCCTTCTTCTCCACGTTCAGCAACAACAGCTGTCGCTCCTGATTCAAACGCCATCTTTTGCCGGTCTTCATGACGGCTCATGAGGACGATTTGGGAAGCACCACGCATCTTAGCGGCGATAACAGCGCATTGCCCAACAGCGCCATCACCGATGACGACTACCTTGTCACCTGCTTTAACATCCGCCACACGCGCTGCATGGTAGCCTGTCGGCATGACATCAGCCAGCGACAAGAAGGACTTAAGCATCCCTTCTGAATAATCTGACGGCTGACCCGGAATTTTCACCAAAGCCCAGTTGGCATACTTGAAGCGCATATATTCTGCTTGCACCCCATCTGACCAGTTATTGCCAATATGCCGGTCACAAGTCCCGTCATATCCTGCTCGGCAGGCATCACAATCCCCACATCCATGAGTAAAGGGAGCAATGACAAAATCGCCTGCTTTCACAGTCGTTACTGCCTCACCGACTTCCTCGACAATCCCAATCGCCTCGTGTCCACTGTTCATGCGCCCAGGCTTCACCTGCTCATTTCGATAACTCCACAGGTCAGAGCCGCAGACACAGGTACGAACAATACGGATAATGGCATCATCTGGATCTAGAATTTGCGGATGATCCATTTCTGCTAGTCCAACTTGACCAGCCTTGAGATAAACTGCTGATTTCATTGCATTTCTCCTTGAATTTTACTAACTATATTATATCACTTTTCAGAGACCTAGCCTAAGGGAAGGTAAAAGAGTTGCGTGACAATTTTATATCCCAGCAAGCTCTACCCATCACTTTTTAAAGCCGCTTTCTTAGCCCTCACTAGCTGAGGCCATACTCCAGCAGCAGCAGCTGAATCCATCAAAATGACCTCTAGCGTGACTCGGCTAGAGGTCTGATTCACCTTGCTGATATGGGAGCAATCAGTTTATTCCATTCGGAACTGACTAACAACAATTGTTGATTATTAAATTTTTAATTCCTTTAAGCGCTAATGATTTTCTTTTATCTTAGCATTAGAAATATTGATCACAAAGCAACTATCGGTTAACATCTCGAAGACTGAAAACCATCTAAAAGCTTCTACTTTCTATCCCACTGTCATAATCAGATAGGCTAAGCAGGCCTACCCAATGATTTAACCAATAGTCCAGTAAAGCAACGACTTATATGTTACAAATAAATATATCAGCAAAGCAAATCGAATGCGAAATTAATTTTTTCCTTTCCCTATCTTTACTTATATTATACTCCTCCCACCAAAATATTGCAAGCGTTTACACTATGAAGTTTGGAAAAATTTAACTAAAAAGAATGAACATAAAAAAGTAAAGGAGACCCTAAAATGAGGTCTCCTTTAGACTGTAGTTGATTTCTATCAGCTACTATATATAATATAGCATAACCTTATTTCTCGTCGTCTTTATGAAGCATGTTTTTAACACCTTCAATAGCGCCTTCAACTGCATCTTTTGCATCTTCAGCAACTTCTTTGACTTTAGAAACAACTTTTTCAGCTGCTCCTTCTTTTTCAAGTTTTTCGTCACCGATTACTTTCCCAACACCTTCTTTGACAGCGCCTTTAGCTTGGTTGAATTTTTCTTCTGTTGACATAACTATGTCCTCCTTTATTTCTTTTTGTTTTTAATTAATGTACGCGAGCTTTTTCACTTGATGAAGCAGCATCTTTAACAGCTTCTACACCTTCACCAACTTTTTCTTGAACGGCTGAAAAACCACCGCTAAGACCAGATTTTGCTTTTTCGAATTGCTCTGAAGCAAATTCTCCTGTTGATTCAGCAACATCTGTCACTCGATCTTGAAGGCTAACTGAGTCAGCTTCATGTTGTTCTTTCGTTTTAATATCAACAACATTGACATTTACTTCAACAACTTCCAAATCAGTCATCTTAGAAACTTCCGCCACAACAACATCTTTAATTTCCTTGTACAAGGCAGGAACATTCTTTTGATATTCCACTACTACGTTCAAGTCAACAGCCACTTGTTCTTTCCCAACTTCAACATTAACACCATTCGTTACGTTATCAGTGTTAATCAATTTATCTGCTAAATTAGAGAAGAAGCCACCATCAACAGCTAGCAAACCTGAAACTTT
This sequence comes from Streptococcus cristatus ATCC 51100, assembly GCF_000222765.1. Classification (GTDB taxonomy): domain Bacteria; phylum Bacillota; class Bacilli; order Lactobacillales; family Streptococcaceae; genus Streptococcus; species Streptococcus cristatus. The sequence continues at coordinate 54,494 of NZ_AFUE01000005.1, forward strand.
CTCTAAAGAGAGACCAATGATTTTTTGAATGACTTTATCTTCGTAAGTCAATTCACCTTTTACTTCATGAGTTGCTTGCGCAACTTCTTTTTTAGCAACATCTTTAAAATCTTTATTTGTATTTGACATAAGAAACTCCTTATTATTTATTTAATATATTTTTTTGTTGTATATAATATCCGATTCCTGCTCCTATGGCAGCGCAAATCAAGACAAATAGTGTCTTAAAGAAGCCAAAGGATAGGATAAAGCAGGCTAGAACACCGCCCGCTAATCCAGATAGGATTAGATATTGATATTTTTTAAACCATTCCATTTTGGTACTTCCTTACTTTACACGACTAGTATTTTTTTAGCCTGCGATTTTGGTTTGAAATCTGATACAGAGATTTCAAGCTTGACATCATGATTGAGACCGAAGAATTCTGTTAATCCAGTAGCAATTTCATCCTGAATCAACTGACTTCTTTTGATGATGTTTTCTGACGGAACAATTGCTCCTTTAACAGAAACCAGACATTTGTTTTTCCGGCTATTTACGGAAACTGTAGGATCTTTAATAAAATCATGGTCTGTCACCAGACTACGAACAAATCCTTCTATCGCTGAATTTTTCAGCATTAGTTTACCATCCGCATCAGCTAACTGAATTTCCAAACGTCTCTTAGGATAAAAAAGTATCACTAACATCAGCAACAATATTAAGCTTGCTAAAACCAGTGTCCCCCAGAAAACATATCTAGATAGATAGTATCCTACAAAAGGAATCTTTTTCCAAGTGAATAACTGGATGCCTAAACCGCTAACTTTATGAAAATCTAGTAAAACAGGAATCAAAATCGTCAAGATTAAAATACAGAAAATAAGGGAAAGTATTTTTCTTGATTTTGACATATTGAATCCTTTCATCATTAAATTATATTTGTACAAAAAGCAATTCTATGCTTTCTTTCCTACAAAAAACGATACAACTGCAACTACAATAACTGCGCCGATGATAGAAGGAATCAAAGCCATGCCAGCCAAACTAGGTCCCCAAGTTCCTAAAAGAGACTGACCAACAGCTGAACCAACTAAACCTGCAACAACGTTGGCGACAATTCCCATAGAACCGCCTTTTTTTGTTATTGATCCAGCAACCAGACCAATAAGACCTCCGACAATAAGTGACCACAACATAGTAATTCTCCTTTCTAAATCAAAATTATTTAATATTATTTTTGATTAATATAATTATATAATTTTCCAACTTGGAAACATAATAATTCAGCTTGGTTTTCTTACCGTTTATCTGTACTATAGATACGAAAAGATGAGAATTCCTTGTTCTATAGGCTTTTACAAGCATTTTTAGATATATTTTAGAGTTATTAAACGAGGTTAAATGTATAAAAATATGGTATAATTTCCTGATAATAAAAACACTATATAAAGAAAGATAATATTTTAATGCGAGAATTACTGTCTAAAAAGAGCCACAGGCAATTAGAACTATTAGAACTACTATTTAAAAACAAACGCTGGTTTCATATTTCTGAACTGGCTGAACTATTAAATTGTACAGAACGTTCAGTAAAAGATGAGTTATCCCATGTTAAGTCCTCTTTTCCTCAATTGATTTTTCACTCGTCCACTAATGGCATACGTATCATTAATACCGATGATAGTGATATTGAAATGGTCTATCACCATTTTTTTAAGCATTCAACCCATTTTTCAATTTTAGAATTCATCTTCTTTAACGAAGGATATGAAACCGAGAGTATTTGTAAAGAGTTTTATATAAGCTCTTCCTCACTCTATCGTATAATCAGTCACATTAACAAAATTATAAAAAAACAATATAATTTTAAAATTAGTCTCAATCCTGCTCGAATCATTGGAGATGAGATTGATATCCGTTATTTTTTTGCACAATATTTTTCGGAAAAATATTATTTTCTTGAATGGCCCTTTACAGATTTTTCAGTAGAACCTTTGTGTAAGCTGTTAGCACTGGTCTATAAAGAAACTGCATTTCCTGTCAATTTCGCAACTCAACGAATGTTAAAATTGCTCCTCGTTACGAATTTATATCGAATAAAGTTTGGTCATTTCTTGGAAGTTGAGAAAAATTCTTTTAACAATCAATTGTTAGAATCTTTCATGCAGGCAGAAGGAATTGAAGACATTGTAGCGAGCTTTGATTCTGAATATCATATCTCTTTGAATAAAGAAGTGATCGGTCAACTATTTGTCTCCTATTTTCAAAAAATGTTTTTCATTGATGAAAATCTATTTATGAGCTGCGCAAAAACAGATAGTTATGTAAAAAATTCGTATCAATTGTTAAGTGATTTAATTGATCAGATAGAAAGCAAATATAATCTAAAAATAGACAATAATGACAATCTTATTTGGCATTTGCATAATACAGCACATCTGCACCGTCAGGAACTATCTACAGAGTTTATTCTGTTTGATCAAAAAGGGAATACCATCAAGAACTTTCAAAATATTTTCCCTCAATTTGTTTCAGATATTAAAAAAGGAATTGAACATTATCTAGAGACTCTTGGTATCGATAATAATTCAATGAAAGTCAATCATCTATCTTATACTTTTATCACTCACAGCAAACATTTAGTGCTGAATCTTTTACAAAATCAGCCTAAATTAAAGGTTTTAGTCATGAGTAATTTTGATCAGTATCATGCAAAATCAGTAGCAGAGACACTTTCTTATTATTGCAGTAATAATTTTGAACTTGAAGTTTGGAATAAATTAGAATTATCAATCGATTCTTTAAAAGAATCACCTTACGATATCATCATTTCTAATTTTATTATTCCACCCATTGAGAACAAGAGACTGATCTATTCCAATAATATTAATACAGTCGCGCTCATCTCCCTGCTTAACGCGATGATGTTTATTCGCTTAGATGAGTGATTTAGACTATTTTGATAACAAAAAACCGCAATCTAGCGGTTTTTATTCATTTATCTGAGCAAATTTTTGAAAAACGGATACACCCCTGTGAAGACAGAGTTATATCCGTTTAATAATTATTTACTGCTTATTCATTTTTTTAGCATTCCAAAAAAATGGGCAAGCCTATTCAAACAAGCCGTAATAGTCCGCTATGGTCATCTTGGCTTTTTCTTCTTGCTTGAGGTCTTGGATGATTTGCCCTTCCTTCATGACAATCAGTCGGTTGCCGTATTTGAGAGCATCCTCCATGTGATGGGTAATCATGAGGGCCGTCAGCTGGTCTCTGCGGACAAAGTCGTCAGTCAGCTCCATAAGAGCCACACTGGTCTTGGGGTCCAGCGCTGCCGTATGCTCGTCCAAGAGAAGCAGCTCTGGACGCTTGAGTGTCGCCATGAGCAGACTCAAAGCCTGTCTCTGACCACCTGATAGAAACTCAATCGGCGTATCCAGATGTTTTTCCAGACCATTACCAATCTTATCAATAGTCTCCTGAAACTCCTGCCGATAGCTATTCAGCCGACGAGGAACTAGACCGCGCGATTCGCCACGAAACTTGGCAATCAGCAGGTTTTCCGCCACTGTCATCCGAGGAGCCGTTCCCATCTTGGGATCTTGAAAGACGCGCGATAGATATTTGGCTCTCTTTTCAGGTGAAAAGTTGGTCACATTTTCCCCCAAGATGTAAATGCTACCGCTGCTTAGAGAGAGCGTACCGGCAATCACATTAAAAAGAGTTGACTTCCCTGCTCCATTGCCACCCAAAATCGTGATAAAATCGTGCTCATGAATCTCCAGCGACACATCGTTTAGGATGACCTTTTCTTCATCAAAGCCGTTATTGACCCGCTTGCTGGCATTTTTTAATTCTACAATCGCTGTCATTTGCTTAACTTAGCTCCTTTAAAGAATTTATTTTTCAAGGTCGGAATCATGAGGCAGACCGCCAAGATAACCGCACTATAAAGACGGAGATAGCTCGTGTTGAAGCCAAGAGCGATGACACCCCAAATCAGAAACTGGTAGGCAATGGCACCAACCACAATGGTAATCAGGCGCTCAGCCAAGGTCAGACCCCTAAAAAGCACTTCTCCGATAATCAGACTGGCCAATCCGACGACGATAACCCCAATCCCGCGGGACACATCCGCATAGCCTTCCTGCTGGGCAATCAGAGCACCAGACAAGGCAATGACGCCATTAGACAAGATCATGCCCATCAATTCCATGCGGCCAGTATTGATACCGAAACTACGCGCCATATCAGGATTGTCTCCAGTCGCGATATAGGCCTGCCCTAGCTTGGTATCTAGGAAAAAGAGCAGAGCGACAATAACCAGACTGACAAAAATCAAGCCTGTCAGGAGATTGTTAATTTCTCCAGAGAAGGGCAAAAAGTCCTGAATCTGCTGAGTTCCCAGCAGACCTAGATTAGCCCGCCCCATGATCATAAGCATAATGGAATGGCAAGAGGTCATGACCAAAATTCCTGACAGCAGGGTCGGAATCTTGCCCTTGGTATAGAGAAGCCCGGTCGCCAAGCCTGCCAGACATCCCGCCAACACCGCAGCCGCCGTTGCCAAGAAAGGGTTCACCCCCTTGGTAATCAAGGTGACAGCTACCGCCCCACCTAGTGGAAAGGAACCTTCCGTAGTCATATCTGGAAAATTCAAAATCCGAAAAGTCATGAAAATCCCCAGACCCAAAATGGCCCAGACCAGACCTTGTGAAATAATGGAAAGAATCATCTTATTGTCCTAACTAAATTAAAATCGTATTCTATTTTAACACAAAAAAGCAGCCAATTTCAATGCCGAAATACCGACAGATAAATTGGCTTTTCTAGGTAATTACTGAACGACGGTCATTCGCCCTGTAGCAACGTCATATACTGCTCCTGAGATCTCTACATCATCTGGTATTAGAGGTGATTGGCGGAGAAGCTCCACGTCTTCCCGCACACTTTCCTCCACATCTGTAAAGGGAAGGAAATCCTGACCGCTAACATCAACGCCCAGCTCTTGATTGAGAAAAGCAGCAAATTCTTCATTTTTGAAAGTTTGTGCGCCACAATCCGTATGGTGCAAGACTACAATTTCCCGCGTGCCCATCTGCTGCTGTGAAATAACCAGCGAGCGAATCATGTCCTCCGTCACCCGCCCGCCAGCATTGCGCAAGATATGAGCATCTCCCAGCGCCAGCCCCAGAGCCTGAGCCACGTGTAGCCTAGAGTCCATGCAGGTCACGATTGCCACCTTGGTCTTGGGCTTAATAGGCAGGTGGGAGGTTCCATGCAGGTCCACATAGGCTTGGTTGGCCTTCATAAAATTTTCAAAATAGGACATTCTTTCCCCTTACTAGAATTTATTTGATAGTCAAATTATTTCCTACCATCTTATCATCTTTTGGGTGTTTTGTCAGTTCTCAGATCTAGATAAAGCAAAAATGTCCGTTTTTTATGAAAAAATGAAAGAAACATGCAAAAAAGGTGCGAAAATTCATCCACACCTTTCTATGAACCTTTTGCGATATAGCGACTGAGTGAGCCCGCAAAGCTTTGAAGATTGAGACTTTGAACATAGATTTCCCCGGTACCTCGGAAGGTGTTGACAACTCCTTCTCCCGTTCCAATCGACTGCCAGAAACCATTTTCCAGATGGATATTATAATCCAAGGACTGACTCCAAGCTACGACATGGGCATTGTCAATGGTTACTTCTTGGTTATTTAGCTCAATTTTCCTAATTGATCCATAGGCATTAGCCAAGAGAGTACCCTGCCCTTGAGTCGTCATGACGAAGAGGCCACCTTGACCGCCAAATATCGCCTTGCCAACAGACTGGCGCTCCATCGTATAGTAAGCTGTACCATCCAGAGCCAGAAAGGCACCGTCATTGAGCCGGTACTGCTTTTCTCCCAGATAAAGTGGAATAACTTGGCCGGGAACTTCTGGTGCTAAAGCTAGGAAACCATTGTCAGACTGGGCGACAGCTTGGGTAATGAAGGTACTTTCACCCGACACCATGGAACGGCCGACTGCCTTGACAAAGCGTCCCAAACCCGAACCGTTAGCATTGAGCTGAGTGTTCAAGGTTACATTAGGCGTGTGATAGACCATACTGCCACGCTGGATAAAGACTGTCTCCCCTTGATTGAGGTAGAGGTCAACGAGTGGAAATTGCATGTTGCTATCCATGGAAAATTGCATAAGAGTTCCCTCCTTGTTTTTAAGAAAATTATAGCAATAATAAAATATTTTTGCAATCTAAAACAAAGAAAATCATCCAGCAAAGACTTTTTTCAAGACTTCCCCAATCGTTGTCACACCGATGACTTGGATATTGTCTGGCACCTTGAGGCCGTTCAGAGAGTTTTTGGGAGCATAAATCTTGGTGAAACCCAATTTCGCCGCTTCGTTGATGCGCTGCTCGATACGATTGACTCGACGGATTTCACCTGTCAGGCCGATTTCGCCGATAAAGCACTCTTGAGGATTAGTCGGCAGATCCTTGTAGCTGGAAGCAATGGCGACCGCTACTGCCAAATCAATGGCTGGCTCATCTAGCTTGACACCACCAGCTGATTTGAGGTAGGCGTCTTGATTTTGCAGGAGGAGCCCTGCCCGTTTTTCCAGAACCGCCATGATAAGGCTGGCTCGGTTAAAGTCCAGTCCAGTCGTGGTTCGCTTGGCATTGCCGAACATGGTCGGTGTCACCAAAGCCTGCACCTCAGCTAAAATCGGCCTCGTTCCTTCCATGGTCACGACAATAGACGAACCTGTTGCGCCGTCCAGACGCTCTTCCAGAAAGACTTCACTTGGATTGACAACCTCAACTAGCCCACCAGACTGCATTTCAAAAATGCCAATCTCATTGGTTGAGCCAAAGCGGTTCTTGACGGCTCTCAAGATACGGAACGTGTGCTGACGTTCGCCTTCAAAATAAAGCACGGTGTCCACCATGTGCTCTAGCGTTCGGGGACCAGCTAAGGTTCCTTCCTTGGTCATGTGGCCAACGATAAAGGTCGCAATATTATTGGTCTTGGCCAGCTGCATAAGCTCAGCTGTCACCTCTCGAACCTGAGAGACAGAGCCTTGAACACTGGAAATCTCCGGCGACATCACTGTCTGAATGGAGTCAATAATCAGAAAATCTGGCTTGATTTTCTCAATCTCTGTGCGGATGTTTTGCATATTGGTCTCGGCGTAGAGATAAAATTCACTGTCAATATCACCGAGACGCTCCGCCCGCAACTTAATCTGCTCAGCTGATTCCTCCCCACTGACATATAGGACGGTGCCCTGGTGAGAAAGCTGAGTGGACACCTGCAGAAGCAGGGTAGACTTCCCGATACCAGGATCCCCGCCAATCAGGACCAAACTGCCAGGTACTACGCCACCACCCAGCACACGATTGAACTCATCCATTTCCGTCTTGGTCCGGTTGACATCAATCGAAGTGACCTCAGCCAGCTTCATGGGCCGAGTCTTTTCACCTGTCAGGGAAACACGGGCATGCTTGACTTCTGCGGCCTCCACTTCCTCAACAAAAGAAGACCAAGAGCCGCAGTTGGGACAGCGACCTAGATACTTGGGCGAATGATATTCACAATTTTGACAGACAAAGGTCGTTTTTTCTTAGCGATAATAAACCTCTTTCTATATCTCTATCTCACACTCAATCACTTGGCAAAAATCAATTTGCTCATTTGGCACAAACTGACGAATCAGCATGCGATGGGCTACAAGGACTACTGTCTGGTAATCTCGATACTTTGCCATACAGTCTACAAAACGAGCCTTCATCTCCTCAGCCGTCTCATACTGAATAGGACTACTGGGGAGCAAGGCACCATTATTTTCTAAAAACAGGCTTCGAGCTTTTTCAAAGTTCCCTCTTCCCGTTTGATAAACCTGCCATTCGTGTAGCAAAGGCTCCACTCTCAAAGGAAGGCCAGTGGCACAAGCCACATAAGATGCCGTTTCTAAAGCTCGCGTCATTGCAGAAGACACCAGCAAATCAGCTGAACGCATTAAAGGATGCTGGCAAAGTTCCTGAGCCTGCCGTCTTCCCTGCTCAGATAAAGGCGCCAAATCCAGACCAAAGCCAGTATAAGAACGCTCCTCTAACTCATGGTAATCAGGCTCACCATGGCGCACAAAGATCACTTTCATCTCAATGCCCAGTAGAGCCAAATCCGCCTGTCCGCACACCGTCGGCTACATCCCCATCCGCAATCAAAAATGGTGCGAAAACAGCCTGCACAATGCGGTCACCCACTTCCAGTACAACCTCTTGGTCTGTGATGTTCTGCATCTGAGCAAAGATATGGCCTTCATTTCCAGGATTGCCGTAGTAGTCGCCGTCGATGACCCCAACGGAGTTAATCAAAACCAGACCTTTTTTACGAGGATTGGACGAGCGGTCATAGAGGTAAAGCACCTCACCGGGCTGCATATAGGCCTTGACACCAGTCGGAACTAGCTTAATCTCCCCTGGCGCAATGATGGTGCGCTCTGCCACTTTCAAATCATAGCCCGCTGCGTGAGCCGTCTCTCTCTTGGGTAATAAATCTTCATTTGGAAAGCTGGAAACCAGCTCGAATCCACGAATTTTCATACAGTTCTCTTTTCTACTTTTGCTGTCCCTATTATACTAAATTCGCAAAAAACAAGCAAAAGAACCGCCGATTGGGCGGTTCTCCTTAGTATAAACCTTTGACGACCTCTCCATCCTCTAAATAGGTAAACTGTTCCGTCAAATCTGACGTGAAAACCTGATACATTTCCTGAAAGCTCACGGCCAGCGAGTAGCGGTCAAGGTCTTTGCGGTCAATCCAGAATACCTCCCCTTCTTCGGATGAGACCAGTTCTCCCTCAAAACGATTGGTCTTGTAAAGAAAAACGATGTAACGCTCATCTTTTTCAGTATAAAACTGCTTGACACCACACAAGCGAGGCTCATAGATGGTCAGACCTGTTTCTTCCTTGATTTCCCTTATTACCGATTTGACAAAGGACTCACGATGTTCAACATGGCCGCCTGGAAAGCAAAGGCCGGTCCAATCATCATTTACTTTATTTTGCACTAAAATGCGGTCCCCATCGTAAACCATACACATATTTGTTAAAATAACTCGCTCCGCTCTTGACATCTCTGCTCCTCCATCTACCGACCGATTCACTCGGCCTGCTGTGACTCATTATAACATAAAAGTGATTAAATTGATGAAAATCCAGATTTCTCAGCCCTTCCAGCAAAAAAACCGCCGATTGGGCGGTTCTTATAGGGAGATTATTATGAAAAAGAAAAGTTTTAGGATTTCATCAAATAAAGTTAGGAGGTCTTCATTTGATGGTTATATTATATAAAGCTTATCTTAAAATTAGCTAAAAATAATTTTAGGTTTTATAATTCTTGCAAAAGATATTGAAATAGCTCTAAATTACCCTTTTCTTCGTTGATCAAAAACTCTGGATGCCACTGAAGGCCGATGATACGACTGCCATCCACAGCCTCAATCGCTTCGATGGTATTATCCCTTGGGTCAAAGGCAGTTGCTCGGAAATTAGGCGCCAAGTCCTTGATGCTTTGGCGATGGACAGAATTGATCTGGCTGGCTTGACCAAATAAACGCTCCACGACGCTGCCTTTCTCTGTACGAATGGAGTGCGAAGTCCCAAACGGTTGCCCCTGCCAATGATTGTCAATTTGCTGATTAAGCGTGCCACCAAAAGCGACATTAACCAACTGCAGACCACGACAGATAGCTAAGACTGGCTTACCCTGACGAATAGCTTCCTTTAAGAGTGCCAGCTCAAACTCATCGCGAGCCAGATTGTAATCATCGCTATCGATGGCCTTTTCCTCCCCATAAAACTGTGGATGAACGTTTTGACCACCTGATAAAATGAGCTTATCAATGGTTTCTATATAGTCCTTGACCAGACTCTTATCCCCGACAGGAATCACCATAGGCAGACCGCCGACTAGCTTGATGCTTTCGGCAAATTTGCAAGATACAGACGAATGAATATTTTTGCCCGCCTGATCCACTGGACAAAGATTAGCCGACACTCCAACAATTGTTCTGCACATAGATGATCCCTCCTTAACTTGATATAGAATATCTTACCATTCTACCTCTCAGCCGTCCAATAGTATTTTTTTAAGCTGGCCATAAAAATTTTTTATGTCAAGAACAGCTTTCCACAAAAATAGATATAGTAGCGACAGACAAGAAAAAATCAGCAGAAGTCCGCTGATTTCATTTTTCTAATTCAAGCATGACGCTGACTGCCGTCAAGGCATAAAGCGGAGCAGTTTCAGCCCGCAGGATACGTGGACCTAGACCAGCGGAGACAGCACCTGCTTGGCCAAAGGCTACTATTTCATCTGGCGATAGACCACCTTCTGGTCCGAAGATGAAGAGCAGTTTGTCTCCCTTATCCAAACCTTTCACGGCCTGCACTAGAGCTGCAGTTTCTCCTTCTTTGGCCGATTCTTCATAGGCCACGACGATGCGGTCAAAGTCTGCCAAGACCGCCAGAAAGTCTGCCTTTGTATCAAAGAGCCGAACCTCAGGAATCATATTGCGCTTGCTCTGCTCTGCTGCTCCCTGAGCAATTTTCTCTAGTTTTTCGCTCTTTTTGGCCAGCTTTTTGCTATCCCACTTGGCCACCGACCAGTCAGCTGGAAAGGCCCAGATAGCATTGGCTCCTAGCTCTGTTGCCTTTTGAGTGATAAATTCCAACTTATCACCCTTGGGAAATCCTGAAGCAATGGTCACTTGAACCGGCAACTCGGTATTGTCTGCTAGCTCCTCCAAAATTTCCAAACTCTGCTGGCTGGGTTCCAACACATGAGCCAGTCGTTTCACGCCATCATCAAAGACCAGTGTGACTTGATCGCCCTCCTTGAGCCGCATGACTGAAAACATGTGTTTGGCCGTGTCCTTATCCTTGACTACCAGAGGAGACTGAGGATTTCCTTTTATAAAATACTGCTGCATCTAACCACCTATCACGCCTGAAATGTCCTGCGTTTTCTTAAAGACACAGGCATTCCATTCGCCCTGAATCATATGTGTTTCTAAGAAAAATCCTGCTGCTTCTGCTGACTCGCGCACCATTTCCCACTTCTCAGAAATAATCCCACTCATAATCAGATAGCCCTCATCCTTGACCAGACGATAGGCATCCTCTGTCAGATGGATGAGAATATCGGCCAAAATGTTGGCAACAATGACGTCCGCCTCGATTTCTACACCTCGGAGAAGATCCCCTGGCGCCACATGAATGTTCTCCATACCAGGATTGAGCTCAATATTTTCCTGCGCCACGCGCACTGCCACCTTGTCTAAATCATAGGCGTAGATATCCTTAGCGCCCAAGAGTGAGCTAGCAATAGAGAGAACTCCGCTGCCCGTGCCTACATCCAGCACCGTTTCTCCGCCCCGCAAAACCTGCTCCAGAGCAAAGAGGCTCATCTTGGTCGTCGGGTGAGTACCCGTACCAAAGGCCATGCCAGGATCCAGTTTAATAATCTTCTCACCAGCTGTCGCCTCATACTCCGTCCATGATGGCACAATGGTCAAGTCGTGGGTGACCCGAGCCGGCTCAAAGTACTTCTTCCAATTGTCCGCCCAGTCTTCCTCGGCCAATTCCTGCCGAGTCAGCTGAATATCTCCCGTCTCCAAGCCAAATCCATCCAGCTCAGCCAGGTGCTCATTGGCCTGGGCCGCAATGGCCTCTATATCCACAGAATCTGGGTAGTAGCCGGTAATCTTGACCCGCTCGCTCTGCTCCACTTCTGGAAAAAGCTCGCCATACTGGTCAACCTGCCCTAGATAATCTGCGCTGTCATCAATAGCCACACCCTGACTGCCCAGCTCAATCAGAATATTAGAGGCTGCTTCCTCCGCCTCACGCTTCACTTCAATCGTTAATTCCTGCCAAGTGTCCATCATTAAAATACCAAGCCCGTAAAACCTAAGACCAAAATAGGAAATTCTCTGACGACGCTTGCGTCTATGAGAGCCTTATCTTTTTTGACACAGTGTTTAGGGCGGGTTCAGTTAAGAAATTTAACTGAACAATCCTTTCTTTGTTTATTTCATTGTCTTCGTCATGTAAACCATATCCATGCCCTCTTTTTCGGGCTCAGTATGAGTCTGTCGGTAGCCATTTTTCTCATAAAAAGCTACCATACCTTTATCTTGGAAAACCGTGCACAAATCCCATTGCATAACGGTGGAGAATTTCTCCTCTATCAGACCAAGCCCCTCAGAACCATATCCTTTGTTCTGGTACTGAGGCAAAATCGCCACTGTTCCAATCCAGCCTGCTGTCTGTTCATCATTTGTATTCAAGCGAATAAAGCCCAGAATCTTCTCGTCGTCTTTGACAAAATAATAAAAACTATTGGACCGCTCAACCAGCTTCCAGCGAATCCGCTCACGCTCCTCCAGATAGGGGTCGTATTGATCCTGATATTTCTCATAAACGGCCTTAAAACTCGCTCGCTGAATGGCAATAATGGTCTCTAAATCCTCAGCTCCCGCCCGTTCAATATAAATCATGCTCGCACCTCCAAATAATCACTCAACCTGTCCTGCAACTGCGGAATAACCTTTTCATCTGCTAAAAACTGGCTCACATCCATCATCTGATAAGCCTGGCCCTCATCACCAAAGATGATACTGGCACATTCTTCCTGAGAGATAGTTCCAACCATAAAAATAGAAGTTGTGTCAGGATCAAGCATTCCTTGATAGTCCTTAACCCAGAGAATATCCGCTTCTTCAAGCTTTAAACCAAGCTCTTCAAAAACTTCTCTTTGGACGCATTCAAAAGGCGTCTCCTCACCCTCACGGCCACCGCCCGGCAATTCCCACATATTGGGCCAAGGGATGGTTGAAATATCGTCTCGCAAGATAGTCAGCAGCTTATCATCACAGATCAAGGCAATCTTGCAGCCAGAAAATTCCATCTGTTTGTACAGCAAATCTAGTCCTTCTGCATTTTCCATAAGCGCCTCCTAGTACCTCGGATAAGGATAGAAATCCGTCTCAGTCAAGTCCGCTCTACCATTTTCAAAAGCCTCAGCATTCCAAGGTATCTCAAACTCTGCTGCCTCTGGATCTGCTAAGAAATCCATGAGTGCATCGAGACCAGACTCAGCTGTTTGGGTTAGGAAATCCACGAAATAAGCCAGAAACTCCCGCGACAGCCCCTTCTTAGGCTCATAGGGCAGGGCAGCCAGATAGTCCTCGGCCTCAAAACGAGACTTGACCGGATTATAGAAAAGCATGGCTTCCTCAAAGTAAATATCCTCAGCCGAGGCATTGCCTTCAGCATCAACCGTCTCAATCCCGCCTGGGTTTTGCACCTCAAGGAGAAAGGCCACTTCCACCGCGTGATTTTTCTTGTCCCAGTTAATCTCATAGTCAAAAGAAAAATTCTTCTCCATTTCCTCATCTAATATATCTAAAAAACCGTACTTAGCCATGATTTCCTCTTTTCATTGTGATAAAATATTACTATCTATAATAGTAACACAAAACGCTAAGAAAAACACTTGCAGAAAGGAAATCTTATGCCAGAAAACCTAGCCCTGCGCATGCGACCGACCAGCATTGATCAGATTATCGGCCAGCAGCATCTGGTCGGACCCGGGAAAATCATCCGTCGCATGGTTGAAGCCAACCGCCTGTCCTCGATGATTCTCTACGGGCCACCCGGCATCGGCAAAACCTCCATCGCCTCAGCTATTGCCGGCACAACCAAATATGCCTTTCGAACCTTTAACGCCACCGTAGATAGTAAGAAGCGCCTGCAGGAGATCGCTGAAGAAGCTAAATTTTCCGGCGGACTGGTGCTCCTTCTGGACGAGATTCACCGTCTGGACAAGACCAAGCAAGACTTTCTGCTGCCACTATTAGAAAGCGGTCTGGTCATCATGATTGGAGCGACGACAGAAAATCCTTTCTTTTCTGTCACCCCTGCCATTCGAAGCCGGGTTCAGATATTTGAGCTTGAACCCCTCAGCAACGACGACATCCGGACAGCCATTCAGCTAGCCTTGACGGATAAGGAACGAGGATTTGATTTTCCAGTGGAGCTAGACGATGAAGCTCTAGACTTCATTGCTATCTCTACCAACGGAGACCTGCGCTCTGCCTATAACTCGCTGGACCTAGCAGTACTCTCTACCCCAGAAGATGGCAAGGGTATCCGCCACATCACTCTCGATGTCATGGAAAACAGCCTGCAAAAGAGCTATATCACCATGGATAAGGACGGGGACGGCCATTATGATGTCCTCTCTGCTCTGCAGAAGTCCATCCGTGGCTCCGATGTCAATGCCAGTCTCCACTACGCAGCTCGCCTCGTTGAGGCAGGAGACTTGCCTAGCCTAGCTCGACGCTTGACCGTTATTGCTTACGAGGATATTGGCCTGGCAAATCCTGACGCCCAAGTCCATACCGTTACAGCTTTGGAAGCTGCCCAACGGATCGGCTTTCCTGAAGCCCGTATCCTCATTGCCAATATTGTTATTGATCTGGCTCTATCTCCCAAGTCCAACTCAGCCTATGTGGCCATGGATAAAGCTTTGGCTGACCTACGGAAGAATGGCAACCTCCCCATTCCCCGCCACTTACGCGATGGCCACTATGCCGGCAGCAAGGAATTGGGCAACGCACAGGACTATCTCTACCCTCACTCCTATCCTGGCAATTGGGTCAAGCAAGACTATCTGCCTGACAAGATAAGAGATGCCGATTATTTCACTCCCAATGAAAATGGCAAGTACGAGCGAGCTCTTGGATTGACCAAGAATAAGATTGATGACTTAAAAAAATGATGGCATCGTTTGCAAAAAATCACATTTTTCTCTTGAATTTTTCAAAATTTATGGTATTATAATTATAGAAACGCTGTGGTGTACGACTTCACACTTAAGTGTTGACCGACTATTTTTTGTATTATTAGGGAAACAAAAGACTTCTAACAGCGTGCAAGCCGTGTCACGCGGAAGCAGCTTCAGTTAGAGCGAGTTGCCCACCTGCTTAATTGCGCGGGTTCAATACAAATCGTGAAGGTCCGGCACCAATACAGCTTTTTCTCTTGCCTCCTTAGCTCAGTTGGTAGAGCAGTAGACTCTTAATCTATGGGTCGCAGGTTCGAGCCCTGCAGGGGGCATAGAAAGTATGACTAAGAAAGCCTATTCTATAGGCTTTTTTACTTGCTCCGAAATCATTTTGCCCCACTTTCTGCCCCACATTTTTTTATGAGTAATCTTTCCAAATATCTCTTATTTGATTAAATTCTTCAAAAATTTTCTCTTCTAAAGTGTGTCCGTACACTTCTACCAACATTGAAATATCTCTATGCCCTAGAATTTTTGCGATAACTCCAAGGTCAAATCCTTTGTGCCAGAGGTAGCTCCCATAGGTATGACGTGCTCCTTTTGTCGTGATAATTGGATAAATGTCCAACTCATTTAAGAGAACACTCAAAGCTTTATTGACACTTGCAATATCTGGTACCAAGTGAATATATCCATAATGCTGAAAAATCATTTTATACCTATTCTTGATTCCTAGCTCTTTATTAGCCTTCTCCTGTTCAATTTTTAGGACTTGTAATATCTTAATACATTCTTCGTCTATCGGTACCATCCGAATAGACGTTTTATTTTTTGGAGGGACAAATTTATGAGAAAGGGTATTAAACCTCCTATATGTTTTTAGCAGTCCTCTGTCAAAGTCAACTTCATTCCAAGTTAACGCTATTAACTCTCCAAACCTCATGCCTGTTTTTAATAGAAAATAGACAATATAAGGAACAATTGAACGTTGGTAATCAAATTTTCTCTTTACTGCTAAAAGTAAATCCAGATAGTCCTTTTCTGTATGTAAATATTTCTCTTCTGTCATCTGTTGTTCTTTGGATGAAAATAACTCGACATGTTGTGTAAAATCATCTATTAGAACTTTGTCTGCAATTGCCATTTGGATGCTCTGATGAATCCCAGTATTCAATCTACCAAGAAAATTTCTACCAACTGTTTGTCCATACTTATTCATAATTCTTTGGTATTCACTCGCACGAATTTGAGTGACTTTTTTATTTCCAAATAATCTTTCAATTGTGTTTTTACGGAGAAGATATTTTTTCTTTGTCTCTTCCGACCTACTACTCGGTAGAATTTTTAGTTCAAGCCATTCTTGATACAGATCTACAAGAGAAATATCTCTAGAAATTCTTTTTCCTAAACGAAGTTCTTGCAGAATCGGTTCAGCTTCTGACTCTGCAAGTTTTTTTGTTTTAAAACCGCTATTATGAACAACAGTTTTCCCTTCGCTACGAATTTCATAGGTCCATAAATTACTATCTCCTCGCTTTCGAAACGAACACTTGCCATATTACGCCACCTCAGTTCCTAGAATCTCATTTACAACACTTTTTGGAACAACCATCAAACGTTTGCGATTATAAAATGTATAGCCTCGTGAGACAAGTAATTCTCTTGCCTGATGAATGATATCATTTGCTGTATGAGGGCGATAGCCCATTTCAATTAATTCTTTGTTACTAATTAAATTATTGTCCATAGTTATCCTCCTTATTTATTTTCTAAATTCAGAAACTCGCCTACAAGTAGTTGTAATTCTGCATTTAATTTAGGGAGATTCTGTATTAATACTTCTTTTAATTCTTCCGCAAATTGGTTCGTTTCTTCTCTCAATAGTTTGCGGACTCTTGTTTTTTTCTTTTTGATGCTGTCTGATTTTAAATTTGGAAAAGCCAATGATAACAGTTCAGGATTGTTGAGAAAGATAATTGTAAATGCTCTTTGCTCCACTCGAATATGTTCTAGCTTATAAAATCCGAAATTATCAAGTCGATTCATAACATCTTGGACCATCTCCTCACCAATCGCTTTGGTTCTAAGTTGGAATTCCAGTCTCCACCAAAACGGATTTACAGCCAAATCTAGCTTCTCATCGCGCTTGTGAGCAATGATTTCTTTATTCTTATCATATAACCTAACTTGTACATTACTACCGCTAGAACCCCAATATTTCGTCTCTAATTCACCCCCTCTACCATAGAAGACCTTATGGGTAACACCACCTTTAATATGTTGCAAATTAACGATTTCAGTCCTATTGAAAATGTCAAATGCCAAATCAAAACGAGACAAACGTACTGTCAATGAATTCAATCTAGCAAAGTACATTAATTGCCTCCATACTTTCATTCCATCAAATTCTTTTAAAGTATTAGGATTGAAATCAATTCGAATCAATTGTTCATTTCCATAAGTGGATAATTGAAAAAATATAATATTGATTGAATCATACTCATTAAAATCTTTAGCTAAAGTAAATACATCATCTCGTACGTTATCATGTATTTCAAATGAATCAACTCTTGTACTTATTGCCTGTTTCAGATTTTTAAAAATTTGTCTTAGGGAACCAATGTCTGTATCCCAGATAACCGTTAATCTATCAATACTGACATCTAACCGCTGTACTAATTCTCCTACATCACATCGTTCTTGAATACTTCTTAAATCTTGTATAGAAACCAACAAAATTGTCCCCCCTTCTTTTAGATTTTTTAGGTTTCAGAAACACCGTCAAATCAACGATTGCTCGTTCCGTCGTTCTTTGGGCGTTGCCCTAAGTGTCCCTTTTTGCTGGCTGTTAGAATAGCCAGCTTTTGCTTGGCTAGAAATTGTCTGGACGGCAGTCTGCAGGACTTCGCCTGACTTCCCGTCAGGCTCGTCCCTTGTCCTTGTCCACACAATTTCTAGCTCCAAGGCTTCGAATAGTCGTAAGTCATAGTCTCGTCCTCAACTTCCTCCTCACTCACTGTTCCTAAACTTATGAGCTATTTTTATCGTTTATAACTTATTTTTAAGTTATAAATATATTTTATAAAAAATATTTTAGTTAGTCAACTAAAAACTTGATTTGTAAGTTTATAGGTGATAAAATAAGTTAAAAATAAAAATAGGAGTTTCCCATGACCTTTATTATTCAAAATTTTGGACCCAATTTGGCACGACTACGCATAGAAAAAGGGGTAAGCCAAACTCAACTAGCTGAAGATTTAGGAATCGGTAAACAGTCCATCTCTGATTACGAAAAACAAAAAAGCTATCCTACCTTTGCAAATTTGGATAAGATAGCAGAATATTTTAATGCAACTCCAACCCAACTCTTTGGAACGAGTAAAGAGATTGAGTTAGAAAAGAGTGTTCTTGAATCTAATGAATACTCTGATAAAGTAAGTGAAATCTTAAAAGCTGTCAAATACATCGAGCATTTCCTACATACTGATGGACAGTACTTAGAGGATTTACTTTACCTAACAAGAGGCAACCAACTATACACAGAAGATGGAAAAGAGTTGTATATTGATCCAACTTCTCAGAAAAGAACACTTCATACCCAATATGAACCTGGTTTTATTGAAGCAAGAGATAAATCTCCACTAGAGCTCTTAATTGAAAATAAGGAGCTATTAGATTAAATAAAAAAAGCGAGGATATCCTCGCTTTTCTATTGTAAAATCTTATTCTTCATTATCAATCATCAAACACTCTGCCTGTGAGTTGGTACATGAGGTAAATGTGCTCCAAGGTTTTGACAATTCGCGTCACATGAAGTTATTTAAGCATCTCCTTTTCTCTCATTACCATTTTCTGTTATAATAAATTGTACTTCTAGAATAGAAAGGACTTAAGATGACAACTCTTATTAAACATAAACGTGTAGAATTTTCAGAACTTTTTTATGACCTAGTTTTTGTTTTTGCAATTTCAAAAGCAACTACTTTAATTGAGCATCTTCATAACGGTATTTTGACTTGGAATTCTTTCCTTGATTTTTTCATGGCTGTTTTGGTTCTCACTGATTCATGGATGATTCAAACCGTTTATACCAATCGCTATGGAAAGAACTCTTTATTTAACATGGTAATCATGTTTATCAAAATGGGACTTTTACTCTTTATAGCCAATATGATTGGACCTGATTGGCAACAATATTTTCATTATCTTTGTTGGGCTGTTGGTACATTAACCTTTACCTTATTTTTACAATATTTGGTTGAATTTTTTAGAAAATCAACCGATAATGTTGAACGGGAAAGTATCAAAGGTTTTCTATGGATAACAGGTCTAGGAAGTTTAGGAGTCTATCTAGCAGCTCTTCTTCCTATTTACGTTGGAGTCTCTGTCTTATTTGCTAGTACTCTGCTAACATTTATTATGCCAATTATCTTGCTTAGTAAAGATAAGCATTACCAGGTAAATCTCCCCCATTTAATCGAGCGCATCTCCCTTCTTGTCATTATTACGTTTGGAGAGATGATTATGGAGCTAGCTAACTTCTTTACAATCGAGAATTTCTCGATTTATTCGGTTCTTTATTTCATTATTATGCTTTCTCTGTTCTTGTTTTATTTTGGTCAATTCGACCATGCTATTGATGAAGAATCTAATCAAAAGGGACTATTTCTAATTTACAGTCACTATCCTATTTTCATTGGACTTATTATGATGACCGTTTCGATGAGTTTTCTTCTGAATCCTGAAGCTAATCTTCTCTTTGCAACCAGCTTCTCTTATATCGGATTTGGCCTCTTTCAAGCTGCTGTCCTAGTAAATGGGCCCTATAACAAACACTATCTTCGCTATTCGAAAAGTTACTACTGTGTCCAAGCGACACTCTATCTGGCTGCCTTGATTCTCTCTTTAATCTTTGCTTCTAATCCTATAATAGTAGTGAGTATAACAACCATTTTAGCTCTAGCTATAGCCATTCATTTTATTTATTTTTATGTGACACAGAATAAAAAATATTCCAAATCTAACTGGGGGTTCTTTTAATGAGTTTATAACATAAAAAAGCTTTGGGAACCAAGGCTTTATATGATATCAATCACCGACCACGAAAATGTTTAGCTTACAGAACTGCTAGTGAAGCTCTAGAGGATGAGTTCGAGTAAATGTTGCACTTATTCTTGCAATTTATCATTTACTTGATGCACGAACTCGATATTTTTTTCGTTAATTTGTTTTTGCCCCACTTTTGCCCCATTTTTAAATCCTGACATTGAAAATACCTAAAAGTATTTCCCTAAAATCAGCTATATTTCAACATTTTTGTTTATTTTCAATATGAAAAGTTCTTACAAATTCATGCAGGGGGCATAGAAAGTATGACTAAAAAGCCTTGGGTTCCAAGGCTTTTTCATTTCATTATCCGTACAATAAAAAGGCTTCAAACCATTGTTTTGGATCAATAGTTTGAAGTCTTTTTTACTTTATTGATTTCAAAAAAGTTGTACTTTCTTCGATGTGTCTTACATCATGCCGCCCATCATGCTTGGATCCATAGCTGGTGCTGCTGGCGCAGGTTCTGGCTTGTTGGCCACAACAGCTTCTGTTGTCAAAATCAAGCTAGCAACTGAAGCGGCATTTTGCAGGGCTGAACGCGTTACCTTGACTGGGTCAATAATTCCAGCCTCAATCATGTTCACCCATTCGCCGGTCGCTGCATTGAATCCTGTACCTGCTTCAGAGTTTTTCAGGCGGTCAATGATGATAGAGCCTTCAAAACCAGCATTCAAAGCGATTTGACGGACAGGCTCTTCCAAGGCACGGAGGACGATGTTACGACCAGTCGCTTCATCACCTGTTAATTCGAGGGCAGCTACTGCATCTAATACGCTAACAAAGGCTGTACCACCACCAGATACGATTCCTTCTTCTACTGCGGCACGAGTCGCGTTAAGGGCATCTTCGATGCGGAGTTTCATTTCTTTAAGTTCGGTTTCGGTTGCAGCACCGACCTTAATCACCGCCACACCACCGGACAATTTAGCCAGACGTTCTTGCAGTTTTTCTTTATCAAACTCAGAAGTTGTACTTTCAATTTGAGATTTGATAACCGCCACACGGTTGGCAATAGCTTCTGGATTGCCAGAACCTTCCACAATCACAGTACTGTCCTTGTCAACAGTGACTTTAGAAGCTTGTCCAAGCGCTTCAATCGTCGCATCTTTGAGCTCCAGACCAAGATCTTCTGTAATCACTGTACCGCCAGTCAAGATGGCAATATCTTCCAGCATAGCCTTACGACGGTCACCGAAACCTGGTGCTTTAACAGCCACTACATTAAAGGTACCACGAATCTTGTTAAGAACCAGTGTTGGCAGAGCTTCACCATCTACATCATCCGCAATAATCAAGAGCGGACGGTTGGTTTTCAAAATACTTTCCAACAATGGCAAAATCTCTTGAATGTTAGAAATTTTCTTGTCTGTAATCAAGATATAAGGGTTGTCCAGATCAGCCACCATTTTTTCGCTATCCGTCACCATGTATTGAGACAGGTAGCCACGGTCAAACTGCATTCCTTCTACGACATCCAGCTCTGTTTCCATCCCTTTGGACTCTTCGATAGTGATAACGCCATCGTTGCCAACTTTTTCCATAGCTTCAGAGATGTACTCGCCGACTTTCTCGCTGCGAGAAGACACAGCAGCAACCTGAGCAATTGCTTCCTTGTTAGAAACTGGAATCGCAGTTTCTTTCAGAGCGCTGACAGCAGTCGCAACTGCTGCTTCAATTCCGCGGCGGATACCGATTGGGTTGGCACCCGCAGTCACATTTTTGATGCCTTCACGAACGATAGCTTGGGTCAATACAGTAGCAGTCGTTGTTCCGTCTCCAGCGATATCATTGGTTTTTGAAGCCACTTCTGACACTAGCTTAGCACCCATATTTTCAAAATGGTCTTCCAGTTCGATTTCCTTGGCAATGGTCACACCGTCATTGGTGATGAGGGGTGAACCAAAAGATTTTTCCAAAACGACATTGCGCCCTTTAGGGCCCAAGGTTACCTTGACAGTATCTGCTAGAATATCCACACCACGAACCATTGCACTACGTGCATCTGATGAAAATTTAATATCTTTTGCCATTTTTAAACCTCTTTCTTAGATTTTTACTCCACAATTGCAAGAATGTTGGCTTCCCCAACAACCAAGAATTTCTCATCTTGATCTTTGACTTCAATGCCAGCATGGCTTTCAACTAAAACCTTATCACCTGGCTTGACACTTGGCGCGACCAGCTCTCCGTTCAACGTACGGATTCCTTGACCAACTGCGATGACTTTTGCCTCTTTTGTCGCGTCTTGTCCTGCACCAGCAATGACAAAGCCACCAACTTTCTGTTCTTTTTCTTCTACTTTTAAGACCACACGGTCACCTAATGGTTTTAACATCTTTATTCCTCCAAAGATTGAATTTTAGCACTCTACAACAAAGAGTGCTAATCTATAGTTATTATTTTATCACTTGGTCAGAAATAGTCAAGAAAAAACTTTGCCGAATGACAAAGTTTTTGGGGAAATTAATTGGAAACATTATTGAGCTAACTTCAGTTTCTCTTCAAAATCATCAATCACTTTTTGCAGATTTAGTCTACCCTTGTAGATGCCATAGCCAAAGACCAGCATGACAAGAATTCCCAAAATAGCTAAGATGACTCCTACGATAAACAGAAGCAGATTGGTTCGATGAAAGAGATAGATCAGGACAAAACCGATACTGGCAATGGTGAAGAAAAGACTAAACCAACGTCCTAGATTTTCAATCATATGCTTCTGGTATTGAATTTCTGTTTCATAGCCTTGAATCAATTCTTGTTCTGTCATGATTTTCCCTCTTTTTCTTAATATTGGAGACCTGGGTTAAAGAAGCCAGCCAGTACACCAAGGAAGGCGATAACAACTAGAATGAGCATCACTTTAATTGGAGAAAGGTTCTTCTTGGCCATGAGCCACCAGCAAAATACGATAAAGACAGCTGTTAAGAGACCTGGATAAACACCATCTAATTTATCTTGTAAGACAAGGTAAGGCTCTTTTTCACCCGGATTGGTCAATTGGAAAGCAGTTTTGATAGGTACCCAAGTTGCTGCAACAGCACCGATAACCATTCCGCCGACAATCCCAACAGATTTACGGATAGCTTGCCCTTGTTCTCCTACTAGGAATTCAACGGCCTTGTCTCCTAATTCATAGCCTTTAAAGTAAGCGAAACGCATACCGAAATAAGCCAGCAGATTCCAAACTAGGATATAGAAGATAGCTCCAACAGGTGAACCTCCATTTGAAAGCCCCATTGAGATCCCCAAAATAACTGGAATCAAGGTTCCAACGATCAGAGAGTCACCGATACCAGCAACCGGTCCCATCAAGCCAGCCCGAAGTCCGTTGATGGTTTCGTCATTTACCGCTTCTGCACCATTGGCACGCGCTTCTTCCAAACCAGCTGTGATCCCAACGACCAGAGTACCCAGCTGAGGTTCCGTATTGAAGAAGGCTGTATAAGTGTGCATAGAGCGTGCTTGCTCTTCTTTTGTATCGTACAATTCTTCCACGATTGGTAGCATAGAAGTCAAGTAACCAAAAGTCTGCATGTGCTCTTGAGAGAAGCAGGTCAAGTGACCATAGTACCAGTGGTGGAATGATTTGGTCAGTGTTTTTTTAGATATTTTTTAGTTGCCATCTTAGATATCCTCCTCGTCATCATCGTCAAAATCACCTACTGCCACAGCACTAGCTTTGACATTTTTCGCCATCTGTACTTCATAGAAGAGCAGGGCAAAGATCAGTGATACAACTGCACTAGACACAAGGTTGAGACCAAGTGAGGCAGCCAAGGTAAAGCCAACGAAGAATGGAACAAAGTCTGTCACTTTTTCAACGATTTGTTTCAAGAGAATCGCAATACCGACACATGGAAGGAGAGAACCTACTGTAAAGAGGGTTTTCATTGGTAGACCATCCATTGGGAGGGCATCTTTCAGAGCTGTAACGGCATCAGCACCGTAACGGCAAAGAATCAGTGTTGGCAAGAAAGAGAAGAGGAAGTGGGAAACCCATGGCAGATACCAGTCAACCGCATACAATTTTTTGTATTCTCCCTGTTCGACTGCTTTCCAGCCCATGTGTTGCCATACCAAGTTCATCGTTGCTGTTCCGTAGAAGAGAACAGTTCCTAGTGTACCAACCAGCACACCCATTGATTTTGCAAAGTCAGCAGCCTGCTGAGCATCTGAAATCCCTTGTGACTTGATCGCAACCATTGCCAAAGGAATACCGATATAAGAAACTGCACGGACATCGGCCGAAACAGTACCGCCAGGTGTTACCAGCGCAATATACACCAACTGCATGGCTACCCCACAGATAATACCGAGGCTCACATCTCCTAAAATTAAACCACAGACGAGTCCTCCGACAAGCGGACGTCCAAGTGTATAGTTACCAATACTTGAGCCACCCATACCCGGCATAGAGGATAAACTAGCAAAGATACCGAGGATTGCGGCTTGCAACCAAGAAATTGTCATAATCTTTCTCCTTTAAGTAAGATCGAGCAGTAGCAGGAGCTCGGTTCCAACTCCTTCAAATAGACCTTGCCCCGCAAGGCTATCGAAAGTCCAAAACCTTGTCCTGCTTAACTTCTGCCCCTGTTTAAAAACCAAATTTAGATTTGAAATCACTCCAGTAACCGATGGAAACGTCTGGAAGCAGCTGGAATTTTACCTTGTAACCTGCTTTTTCAATCGCTTCGATCGCTTCCGCTTCTTCTTGTGTGATGGATTGATTGTTGCCCAGCTTGACAGCTCCTGGACGGTCATTGGCTGGTCCGACGATGATTTCTTTGACATTGCCTGGCACATAGCCTTGGTCCACCAAAATTTCTTTCATATCAATCGGATTTTTAGTAATCAAGAAATAACGGCTGTCAGATTCGGTTACCTTGCCAGATTTTTCCTTGAAGGCTTCCTTAGTCCAAACAAAAGTTTTCTTGTCAGAAGCCCCTTTATAGGCTTGGATCAAAACCTTGTTGCTGGCTGCTGCATCATTGACTGCAATCAGCCCATCGCAAGGATATTCCTTAGCCCAACGAGTGACCGTTTGACCGTGGATCATGCGGTCGTCAATCCGTACAAATGTTACTACCATTTTGAATCTCCTATCTAAGTTAGTAAATGAATAACTTTTTAAATGTCGTCATCTTCCTCATCGTCATCTGATGAGACTTCAAACTCCTGTAAGGCTGCTGTCGCTTCTGAAAGAATCGTCTGAACAAGATCTTTGCCTTCCAGCATATCCTTCATCACAAGCCCAGTGAGCCCCATTGTCAGATTCAGCCCTCCAAGAATGACTGCCGAATCCAATTTGCCTAATTCTGCTAGGACACTAGCCGCCGTTGTTAGAGGACTTCCTCCGACAATATCGGCTAAAACCAAGACTGAATCATCTGCTTCTAAACCTGCCAAGGCTTGACGGAAATCGAGAGCAAAATCATCGACTGATTTTCCCTCTTTCAGACCCACAGCGATGATTTGGTCTGTTTTATCACCAGCAAACATCTTCAAGGAGCTCTGTACGCCTTCAGCTAGCCCCCCATGACTGACCAGTACAAGATATTTCATCTTTCCTGCCTCCTTATTTTCTTGATTCTATTGTACACAAAATGAAATCGCTTCCCTATTGTCAAATGTCACTTTGAAAAGATGACAAATGTGAGTTTAGATGTGACAAATGTCATATTGGTCTAGTCATCCGTGACTTTCTTTCTGACTTAATTAGAAATAAAAAAGAAAGCAGAAAATTATCTGCTTTCAATTTCTTTTTGAATACTTGGGAGGGCACTGTCAATTTCTTGATTGCCCAGAGCTTCCTTAATCAAATAATCAAGTCTTTCCAAGGTCTGCCGATCGACTTCTTGTCCAATATCTATGATAGAACGCTCCATCATACTATCTAGCCTCTCAGAAGTCAAGGAATCCAAGCCGAAGTCATCTGCTTGCAAGATTTTTCTGGTTTGCTGACTTTTCACGACAGAGGGCAAGACTGATGTTCCCTGCGATTTTTCAAACAAGGTCTGCTGGCTCTCTTTGTCTTGTGACAACAAGAGCATAAATTCCCAAGCCAGCTTCTCTTGCTTAGTGTTGGAAGACATGCCAAAGAGGGAAGTCTTGACCTGTGTTCCCATCACCTTGCTATTGGCTGTCGGCATCGGGATACAGGTCCAAGAAAAGCTAGAATATTTAGCAACATGATAAGGATAAGGCTTGTAGGTCCGATACTGGGCTAGACTCATAGGATAGAAGGCCACTCGCCCCTCGTCAAAGTCATGAGAAGTCACCTTATAATGCTGGCTGAGCATGTCTAGCTTGCTCATAAAGGCCAATGCTTGATGCATCTCTGGGCTGTCTACATTGATACCTGATTTATCGGTAAGATGGCCGCCGTAAGCTATCAGAGCTTGCTGCCAAGTGTAATCTGTAATACCGTACTGATCTACCACGCCATCGCCATTGGTATCCTTGGTTACTTTTTTGCAAATCTCATAGAAATCCGCCAAAGTCCAGCCTGACTCAGGAATGCTGATTCCTTCTTTTTCAAGCAGGTCTTTATTGACACACATCATGATAGGATTACTCTCAACTGGAAGAGCATAGCTGACTCCCTGATATTGTCCAGCTTCATAAGCGACGGGATAAAAGGCTGTCCGTTCATCATCCGTTAGGAGGGTATCCAAGGATTTGAGGGCACCAGCTGAAGCCAACATGCTAAAGTCATTTTCTGGCACCATGAAAAGATCTGGCTGTTCGCCTTTTAAAACCTGTTCTGCCAGCCAGTCAGCATAATTCTTCTTGGGAATCCCGCTTTCGTAGATGATCTTGACATGGGGATGCGTCTTTTCAAATTTTTTAATCAGGGTGTCCAAGGCCTTGTTTTCACGACTATTTGGAACATCCCAGCTAGAGCCCGCATAGACACCGATGCGTAGGACTTTTTCATGACTAGACGACCAAAGTGCAAAGCTTAAAATAACTGAAACAAAAACCAAAACAAGAACAACCAAATGTCTAAGTCGCCACTTCATTTGTCACTTCCCTTGCTAAAGTCTCGCTGGGTGACTCCGGTCTGCACGGCCCAGATAGCCAGCTGAGTCCGGTCACGCAGATTCAGTTTAGACAGAATCCCTGATAGGTAGTTGCGCACGGTTCCTTCCGACAGATAAAGCTTGGCTGCAATCTCCTTATTAGAAATCCCAAAGCCAATCTGCTGGATAATCTTCCACTCCGTCCGGCTCATGTCCTCTACATTTTCCTCTGACACCGTGATAGCAAAGTTGGACTGGGCCATCTGTGAAAAGATTTTGAAGACCTTGGTGGCAATATTGGGATTGATCATAGCTCCGCCCCGATAGACTGTCTGAATGGCTTCGTGAAGCTCTTCTGTCGAGACCCCTTTTAGAATGTAGCCAGAGGCACCGTATTTGAGAGCAGAGAAGATAAATTCATCGTCATCAAAGGTCGTCAGAATGATAATCTTAGCATCCGGATACTGCTCCTTGACAGCCTTGGTACAGAGCACACCGTCCATGACTGGCATGCGAATATCCATCAAAATCACATCTGGACGCACCCGATGAAGCTTTTCCAGCACTTCCTTGCCATCTCCAACTGTCCCGACTACCTCGATGTCAGCATGAGCAGACAGGATGATTTGCAGAGACTCACGAATCAAGGCCTGATCGTCTGCAATTAAAACTTTAATCATTCCAACCTCCTATTTTGGGGATTTCAATGTAGGTATAAAAGCCATCTCGATTTTCAAAATGAACCTTCCCACCGATAATAGCCAACCGTTCCTGCATTTGCTTCAGACCATAGCCATAGTGCAATTCATCAAACCCTACACCATCATCTCGAATGGTCATAATATAATTTTCTTTTTCTAACAACTCAATCCAAACGGTCTTGGCGTGCCCGTGACGCACAGAATTGGTAATTGATTCCTGAACGATGCGAAACACAATATCTTCTTTGGCAATATCTAAATCGATCGTATCCCATTCATAGAGAAAGTGGATATCCAAGTTGGAAATGGCTTCATACTCTCGGATAATCTTTAACAAAGCCTCTTTCAGACTATTATTCTCCAGAGTACCTGGCCGCATTTTATTGAGTGAGCCTCGGACATCCCGAATCCCGTCACGAACGACGACCGAGACATTGTTGAGCTGTTCCTTGGCCCGCTCGGTATCAATATCCACTAGTACCTTAATGGCATCAATTCCCGCTGAGATACCCGTCAAAGCATGGCCCAGTGTATCATGAATCTCACGGGCAATTCGTTTCCTTTCTCGGTCTTCAGCAATTTTTTCTGACAAAGCTAGATAGCTATTCAGCTCCCGATTGGCCTGAGAAGCCATGCGAAGCTCCTCCTCAATTCGGTGCCGCTCTGTAATCGCCGACATGATATAAAAGAGCAAGGAAATCATAAAGACTACAATATTGAGGGAGAAAAGAAAATTCTTACCAAAAAGCAGCAGCAAACGTATAGATTCTGGATAAAAACGAATATAGGTATCCAACGAAGGCAGTTTAACAAAGAGTGACAGCAGGTCGTAGTTTGACAATAGCAACATACTGAAACTCAAGATAATAAAGGAAAACCAGTATTTTTTATCCTTGGAGGCATTGAACTCTTTAGATCCATAGAAAATATCTGCAAAGACGAGAAGAATCAGCCCATTGTAAGACGAATGCAGGGCAGTAAAGATGACCAACATCAGCAAAATCTCAATCATGGTCACCTTATCGTAAACGGATAGCTGATTGGGGTGCTTTTCCCGATAGTACATCACCAGCAATAGGCAGGCATAAAAGATAATGGAAATCAGAAAAATGAAACTGGGAGATCCTGGAATGGCATCCAAACGTTCCAAAAGCGAGTGACTGAAGCTTCTTGTTACGACATAATTGGTTGCAAAGAGGTAAATCGAAGCATTATAGACAATGGCTATAAAATTGATGACCATCAGAGCTATTTTACTGTAAAAAATGCTTTTGTTTGGTTTCATTACTGCCACCCTGTAACTATATACTCGCTGATATTGTCCTTGTTTATCAAGCGGACTGGTATCAAATACTGTCTATCACACGACTTCTCTTCCCGCAGCAGCTCAATCACTTCTGCCACCTTTCGTCCCATCTGAATAGGCGACTGGGCCACTGTTCCTTGAATGTCGTTCGTATTGGCTAAAAAATTCTTAATATCTGGAGAACCGTCAACTCCATAAATATAAATTTTTTCTGCTACACCTTGATCCTTGATTGCTGCCAAGGCACCGATTGCTGCACGGTCATTAAGAGCCATGACAACGTTAAATTCCAAGCCATTATCCAAGGCATTTTTGACCTGGGGCATGCTTTCTTCGGTCTGTCCCAAAGTCTCCAGCTGAGAAACGATTCGATAGCCGGGATGTCCCTTGATGGTATCCAGAAAGCCCTGTAGCCGATCCATAGCTGAGATGGCATTCTGATGTTCAAGCAAGAGAATATTCGCCTCGGAAAGCCGACTCATCATATCTTTAGCAATCAAAACTCCCGCTTGATAGTTATCTGACACGATAGTCGTGTCAACAGCTACTTGCTTGCTCATTGGCGCATCTACCACGATAATGCGAATACCCGCTTTTTTAGCTTTATTCAAAGCCTTGATAATAGCTGGGCTGTCACTCTTTACTGGATTGATGACGATGATATCCACTTTCTCTTTGATAAAATAAGCAATTTGCTGGCTCTGCTTTTTCTCATCTAACTCCGAATCACGAACATAGAGCCGACTCCCCTGTTGATTGGTTTTTTTCTCCAATTCAGCATTCAAGGTTTGATAAAAATCATTGTTCATGGTCATATAGGTCGCCCCGATTTTCATTTGATTGCTATCGGGCATACTAGCCTTAGAATAAATAAAAGTAAGGCAACAGATTACCAGCACAAAAATAGACCAGAGAGCACATTTCTGGCAAGTCTGAATCCTCTTTTTCCCCTTACTTGATCCCATTTCTATCTCCTAGTCACCTATACTTATTAACACTTCACTTACGTTTATTATATTATAATCAAGCGAAAAATCAAAACGTTTCTTGAATCCTGTAATAAATGAATAGCAAAAACAAAAAACAAAGGCATTCTCATGGAATACCTCCGTTTCTATATATATTTATTCAAATACAAATTGATTGTGGTAGAGCTCAGAATAGAAGCCACCTAGATGCAGCAATTCATGATGATTGCCTCTTTCAATGACTTCCCCATCTTTTAAGACAATAATCTGGTCTGCATTCAATATGGTCTTCAATCGGTGAGCGATGACAAAGCTGGTTCGGCCTGCCACAATGGCCTCCATCGCGCTCTGGATCTTGCTCTCTGTTACCGTATCAACATTAGAGGTGGCCTCATCCAAGATCAGCACTTGAGGATCGGTCAAAAGGGTTCGAGCGATCGAAATCAATTGCTTTTGACCTGTTGAAAAGATGTTTTGATCATCATCTACGATTGTGTCGTATTTATCAGGCAAGCTTTCAATATACTCGTGAATATGAGTAGCACGCGCAGCGATTTCAACCATCTCCTGACTTGCATCCGGTACTCCAAATCGGATATTGTCTCGAATGGTTCCGCTGAACAAGACAGAATCTTGCAAAACGATCCCTACATGACTGCGCAAGCTATCCAAGTCATAGTCTCGGATATCGCGCCCGTCAAATTCGATACTGCCTTTATCCACATCGTAAAAACGATTGATCAGGTTCATGATGGTCGTCTTCCCTGATCCTGTCGGCCCTACAACGGCAATCATCTTACCTTTTGGCGCTGAAATGGAAACATCTTTCAAAATTGGCTTACCTTCAACATAAGAGAAATCCACATGCTTTATCTCGACGCCTTCTCTCAGCTCGGTAAAGGCTGGAGCATTCTGCGGGCGCACCTCCTCAGGCGCATCAAACATTTCCTGAATCCGATCCGCACCAGTGAAAGCCAGCTGCAGGCTTCCCCAGCTTGCCGCAACCTGAATGATAGGCTGATAGTATTGTTGAGAAAACTGTGTAAAGGTTGAAATCAGACCAATGGCTACTGAGGTCTTCACATTAGGATCATTGAGCATAATGGCTGAACCTACAAAAATCACGATAGCCGTATTGATCAAGCTCATTCCGTTCATGACAGGAAAGAGCAAGCCAGCAAAAGCGCGTCCTTTGAAAGTAGCTGACCGAACCTTATCATTTTGCTGGACAAAGCCTTTGATGACTTCTTCTTGCATTCCCTGCACAATGACTACCTTCTGGCCGGAAATCGTCTCATCCATATAAGCATTGAGCTGACCAACTTCTTTTTGCTGCAAGTCTGTGTACTTGCGAGCCAGCTTGACGATGGACACCAAGACAATGATGGCTACTGGCGTACTGGCAATCGTCACCCAAGCCAAGGTCGCATGCCGCATAAACATGATGATAATCAGGCCGATGTAGAGAGCGATATTGCTCATCACTTGGACTAGACTCTCGTTGAAAGCCTGCAAGATATTGTCCAAATCACTGGTAAAACGAGACAAGATATCCCCGTCTTGATGACGGTCAAAGAAGGAAACGGTCAAGCGAGCTAATTTTCCAAAGAGCCCCTTACGCATTTCATTGGTTGAGTAGGAAATGATCCGACTCATCAATAGCATGTAAATCAAGCTCGATAGCGAAAGGAAGATGAAAGCCAGCGCTAAATTCCACATGATTCCTTGAAAAGCAGCAAAGGCAGAAACATCGCCTGAAGCAAGCTTGCCACTCGCAAAAGCACTACCCAGCTCCACTAACTCACTAATGGCGAGACCAGTAAAAATCGGAAATAGAACCTGTAAAACCGTAGAGATGACAATCATAATCATAACGACCAAAAAGGCCAGTTTATACTGTTTGAAATATTGCCAGAAAAATTTTGCTGTCTTCATCTTAGTCCTCCTTTCCTTTTTGAGTCTCATAAATTTCTCGGTAGACATCATTTGTAGCAACCAAGTCTGCGTGTCTACCTTGCCCAATCAAGCGTCCTTGATCTAGCACCAAAATCTTGTCCGCATGGACAACAGAGCTAATCTTCTGGGCAATAATGATGGTTGTAGTTCCCTTCAAATCCTTGTTCAGTGCCTCCTGAACCAGCTTTTCGGACTTGGCATCCAGAGCTGAAGTCGAGTCATCTAGGATAAGAATATTGGGATTGCTGACGACACCACGCGCGATGGACATTCTCTGCTTTTGTCCGCCAGAGAAATTATTTCCCCGTTCTTCGACTTGGCTGTTGTAGGTATCTTCCATGCGATTGATAAACTCGCTTGCCTGAGCAATTCGCGCCGCCTGTTCTAATTCTGGCAGGCTAGCATTTTGCTTTCCTTGACGCAGATTGTCCGCAATCGTCCCCTTAAATAAAATAGCTTTTTGCAGAACGATAGAGACATTTTTTCTCAGCGAAGCTTCACTAATGTCTCGCAAGTCCTTGCCGCCAATTTTGATGGAGCCTTCCTGAGGATCAAAAAGACGTGGAATGAGCTGGGCCAGAGTTGATTTTCCTGCTCCTGTCGCTCCGACAACACCAATCATCTCTCCTGGTTTGACTTCAAAGCTAATATCCTTTAGCATGGGCTCTGTATCTGTCGGATAGGTAAAGGTCACATGGTCAAAGACCAGACTACCTTCCAAATCTTCTTCAGCTTCATTCTTGAAAGTCATCGCTGGCTCTGTATCCAAGACCTCCTTGATCCGCCGAATCGAAACCATAGCACGCGTAACGGTATTGCCCAAAAAGCCAACCATGATAATAGTAAACATGATTTGATTCAAGTAAGAAATGAAAGAGACAATCGAGCTAACCAAGCCTGGATCCATCTGTATCATGCTGGACAAGAGCCACATAGTCAGATAGACAGCCCCGTAGCCGACGATCATCATCATCGGTTGAACGATCGAAAAGGCATAACCAATAAAGAGATTTTGCTCCAAAAGTTCATCTGAAACTTGCGTAAACTTCTGATACTGCTCTCTCTCCTGCACGAAAGATTTGACGACACGGACGCCACGCAGATTTTCTTTGGCAATCGAATTGATCTTTTCTAAGAGAACTTGAAATTTGGCAAAGCGTGGCCCCATCAATCCCATCATCACTCCTGTCAAAAAGAAGACCAAAAAGACCATCAGGACAATCACCCACCATAAGGAAGGAATGGTCACCACCGCCAAAATAAAGGAACCTAAAAATAGAATAGGCAGGCGGAATAAAATCTGAAACATCATCATGACCAAATTTTGCACTTGGTTGATGTCATTGGTCATTCGGACGACAAGATTTCCCGCATTGAACTGTTCAATATTGGCATAAGAGAAGGTCTGGATTTTCCGAAAGGTCTTTTCCCGTAAATCCGACGACACACCTTGCGCAATATAGGCTGCCAGGGTCACATTTGCCCCGCCAGCAAGCAGGCCAACCAAACCAAAACCCAGCAACCAAGCCCCTAAACGATAGATTTCTTCCCGATTTCCTGACAAAAGAGCATTCAAGACATCTTTTAAATACAAGGGCTGCAACAGCGAGCTAGCTAGCATCAGCGATGTCATAAGAAGAGATAAAAAGATAAATAATTTATAGGCTGATAAAGCTTTTTTGAACATAATCCCTCCTCGTAGATTTTTAACTTTGTTTAGCTTCCTTACTATATCATAGATAAAAACAATGTCAAGTAAGAAATTTCAACTATTGTATGGTACAATATAGTAAATAACTCTAAAAGCAAGTGAGTCCTTTTGTGGGTCTCGTACAAGGAGAAAAGATGGATAAACAACGAATTGCTGTGGTTGGCCCCGGTTCTTGGGGAACGGCTCTATCGCAAGTCCTCAATGATAATGGCCATGAAGTCCGGATTTGGGGCAATATTGCAGAGCAGATTGACGAGATCAATAACCAGCATACAAATAAACGCTATTTCAAAGATGTAGTTCTAAGCGAGGAAATTAAGGCTTATCACGACTTGAAAGATGCTCTAGCAAACGTAGATGCTGTGCTTTTTGTCGTACCGACCAAGGTGACCCGTCTGGTAGCCCAACAAGTTGCGCAAACCTTAGATCACAAGGTAAAAATCATGCATGCATCCAAGGGATTAGAGCCTAATAGCCACAAACGAATTTCAACTATTCTGGAAGAAGAAATCCCTGCAGACTTGCGTAGCGAGATTGTCGTTGTTTCAGGTCCTAGCCACGCTGAGGAAACTATCGTCCGCGATATTACCTTGATTACCGCAGCATCTAAGGACCTCGAAACCGCTAAATATGTGCAGGAGCTCTTCAGCAACCATTACTTCCGCCTCTACACCAATACCGATGTCGTTGGAGTGGAGACAGCAGGTGCTCTCAAAAACATCATCGCAGTCGGAGCTGGTGCTCTTCACGGACTGGGCTATGGTGACAATGCCAAAGCTGCCATCATCACACGCGGTCTGGCTGAAATTACCCGACTGGGTGTCAAGCTTGGTGCCAGCCCTCTGACTTACAGCGGTCTTTCTGGTGTCGGTGACTTAATCGTCACAGGAACCTCTATCCACTCTCGCAACTGGCGGGCTGGAGATGCGCTGGGTCGCGGCGAAAAACTAGCTGATATTGAAGCTAATATGGGCATGGTTATCGAAGGAATCTCTACGACCAAGGCAGCCTACGAACTGGCTCAGGAGCTCGGTGTCTACATGCCTATCACTCAGGCTATTTACAAGGTCATCTATGACGGCCATGATATCAAAGATGCCATTCATGATATGATGAGCAATGAATTCAAAGCTGAAAATGAGTGGTCTTAAGTTATAGTATTTTTTATAAAGGAGAAATTTATGCCAAAAGTCAGAAAAGCAGTCATCCCTGCAGCCGGTCTCGGAACCCGCTTCTTGCCAGCCACTAAGGCACTGGCCAAGGAAATGCTGCCAATCGTTGACAAACCAACTATTCAGTTTATCGTCGAAGAAGCTCTTAAATCTGGAATCAAAGACATTTTGGTTGTCACAGGAAAGTCAAAACGCTCCATCGAGGACCACTTTGACTCCAACTTTGAACTAGAATACAACCTCAAGGAAAAGGGCAAGAACGACTTGCTCAAGTTGGTGGATGAGACCACTGGTATTGGCTTGCATTTTATCCGTCAGAGTCACCCACGTGGACTCGGGGATGCAGTCCTTCAAGCTAAGGCCTTTGTTGGAAATGAACCTTTTGTGGTCATGCTAGGTGATGATTTGATGGACATTACCAATGATAAGGCAGTGCCACTCACCAAGCAACTCATGGATGATTATGCGGCAACCCACGCGTCTACCATTGCAGTTATGCAGGTTCCTCACGAAGAAGTATCAGCTTACGGCGTTATTGCACCGCAAGGCGAAGGCGTCAATGGCCTCTACAGCGTTGAAAAATTCGTCGAAAAACCGGCACCAGAGGATGCACCAAGTGATTTGGCCATTATCGGACGCTACCTGCTAACGCCAGAAATTTTTGAAATCTTAGAAAAGCAAACTCCTGGCGCTGGCAATGAAATTCAACTGACTGATGCCATCGATACCCTCAATAAGACTCAGCGCGTTTTTGCCCGCGAATTCAAAGGTGATCGCTATGATGTCGGCGACAAGTTTGGCTTCATGAAAACTTCTATCGATTATGCCCTCAAACACCCTCAAGTCAAAGACGATTTGAAACAATACATTATCGATTTAGGCAAAAAATTAGATAAGAAAACGAAAAAATAATAGAGGCGCTCAAGTAATAGATTAGCTGATGCATCAGCTTTTAACACTATACAGAAAAACACCTAGATTTACTAGGTGTTTTTCACTTGTTGTTTTGATTGGGAAATCATTTGGTATTAACAAAAGTTTCCACATTCTTGAAATTTTTGCCATTATCAGAATTAGCCGTATATCCAAAACGATTATTTGGATTGCCTTCTGCATTCGCAACTGTTATTTGTGGAGCCTGACTTGGTGCTTGAGGAGTCTGGTTTTGTACTTGAGGCACTTCAGTACGAACAGATGGTTGTCCAAAAACTTGCACATTTGCTTTAGCTGCATAGCCAAAGCGATTGTTTGGATTGCCTTCTGCATTGGCAGGAATATCATGTGTTGGAGGAGCCGCAGTATAATCTGGTGCTGGAATGATAGTTTTATTTGCATCATCCGTAATTTGTGGTTTTTGTGGTGGCTTCGGAGTATCCGGTTTTTCAGGTGTTGATGGATCTTGTTTATCGTCTGGTTGTGAAGCACGATAAGGATCAGACTTACGTCCAGCAGCTTCTAAACGTTTTTCCATCATCTTTTCATAGTCCTTGAAGTGTTGGAAAAGTCGATCTGACATTTCAAGAGAATCTTTAGTTACTTTACCTTCAGCGGCCTTCGCAGCATCTGGTTGATCTTTCAGCGAATAGTTCTCAATATCTTTTTTCTCTTGATCAGCGATAAATTGTTTTTCCATCATCTTCCAATGGTCTTGAACACTCTTGCCAAAGATATCTTGGTTCTTGATAGCCATTTGGTCAATATGCCATACTGTCCAGTACCATGAGTTTGGATCATAAGTAGCTGTCTGTGGCTTGAAGGCCTTGTAAGTATCCTGAACGTTACCGTAGAAAGGCACGTATGGTGTATTGCGTGATGGTCCCAAACCGAGCCAAACTTTACCACCGAAAGATTTTGGCAGTTTCGGATCAATCTGGTAGACATGGGCATCGATCACATTTTCATTACCTAGGGCGTATTTGTACTGATCTTTCCGAACAGCATCATTTGCCCCATCATCACCTTGTTTCTTAACGCCAATTTGATCATCGGGTACGAAACGGCCATTCAGATGTTCAAAGCGGTTTCGTTGCAAAGCAAAGGCGTCTTCAAGAGTAAATTTCTTGTTTGGATCTGTTGGAGAGCGGAAAAGTTCGTACTCCTCATCTTCGTAAGTAATTTTAGATTTTGGATCAAGCAGTGTGATTCCTGCATACGTACGAGAACGGTCGCCTTCTGCGTATTTTTCTGGTCCGTATGATTTAGCAATGTGGAAATTGCCATCTTTATCTGTCTTGTAGTTTCCTGCTTCTTTGGCTACTTTCTCTACATCTTCAGAAGCAATAACATTTTCTTTGTCCTTCAAATCTACATGGCCAAGGTAATAAGTATTAGCAAATACTGCGTACTTATCTTCAGGCACTTTCACGGCTACGTATTGGTGACCAGACAAGATTTCCATGTACCAAGTCTCTTTTTGATCGGCAACCACCACTGTGTTCCCTTCAGCAGAGCCTTTTTCTTGAATGACTTTTCCAAGCAACTCGATTGCTTCACGAGCTGTTTTGGCACGTGGCAGAACCACATCTAGCATAGCAGCTTCTGCCAAGCCATCTGCTTTCAGAGGGTCTTTTTCAAGAACCTTCTTATTTGGAATTGCTGTGACTGTGGACGACATAGAAACACCTGCTTCATTAAAGCCATGTTCTCCAAAAGCACCGTTACTACCATCACCACGCGCAGAATCATAGGTTGCAGTATATTTCATTTCGCTGGCTGCACGTGGATAGGTGAAACCATTGGACTCATCCACAATCTGGTCGCCTTCCTTATATTTCTTAGCTTCCACAACAACATAATTTTTGTTGTGCTTGCCACCATTCGGGTAGTAAGGATAGTCTTCTGTACGACCAAAAAGTGTTGATCCATCCTTGGTCAAATGCCGACCAATAATGAAGCCACAGCAGGCTTGCACAGCTTGGATAGGTAAGAGCATGATTGCCATTAATGAAATAGCAATTTTAAAGATTGTCTTCTTCATTATGAACTCCTTTTTATTTTTTGGGGATACCCCTGATGTTTATAATTCTAGTATAGTCCTTTTTAGATCTTTTTGCAAGCGCTTACAAAAATGTTTTTTTATACCTTTTACAGATAGAAAATAGAGAAAACATACATTAATGAAAAAGTAGAGATAGAAATATTACTAGTTTATTCCTAATTTATCCATATTATGCCTCTTTAAAGTAAAATTCCTTGCTTTATAAAAATCATATTTATAAAAAGAATACCACTTTTTAAAGTGGTATTTGAGTTCATTTCTCAAAAAATTGGTCGTTGAAAAGTCAAAAAAATCAAAATAGCTGCTAATCCAAGGTAGGCTGCCAGTGCTAAAAACCGTTGAGACTTGCTAAAAGCGTAGCGCTCTCCCGAAACTGGTAAGATCACAGCTCCTAAAGCTCCGCCAACTAGACCGCCCAAGTGGCCTGCAAGGCTAATTCCCGGTAAAAAACTCATGACCAGATTGACAGCCAGTAGGCTCATATAGGACTGACCCAGCTGCTGCAGATAGTAGTTTCGCGTAGCATAACGAAGCACAACAACGGAAGCAAAAAGGCCGAAAAGAGCAGTAGACGCCCCGGCTGCCAGGCTATTGGGTGAAAAATAGACCACAAATAAATTCCCCATAATGCCTGACATCAGGTAGAGTATCAAGAATTTCCAAGAGCCAAAGATAGCCTCAATCTGTCGACCAAGAAAGTAGAGCGTCAGCATATTGACCACAAAATGCTCCAAACCAATATGGATAAAAATAGCAGCAAAAACCCGCCAAAACTGCTCCGGCATCGCTTGAATAGTATAACCGTGCACGGCTCCAAAATGATACAAGGCTTCGGAACTGCTGTATTGAAAACCGTAAGAAAGAAACATCAAGACAAAAACAAGGCTCGTTAGGATAAGTAATATGCTTGTCACAGGATAATCTCTATCAAAGATTTGTTTCATAAATGAGTAACTCCTTTACCGCAACATCATGTTGAGCTGGTAGAAATTCTGCCTGTTGGACTGCATAAATAGTGCTAATGGATGCTCCTGCATAATCAGCCAGATAGCGGTCATAGTAGCCACCGCCGTAACCAATCCGAAACCCTTGAGAATTGAAGACCACACCCGGCACATAAATCAGATCAATTTCTGTCTTGTCCACAGCCTCTTCACTTATCGGCTCCATAAGTCCAAAAGAGCTTTTTTGCAGGCAACTTTCATCATAATCCACAAATATCATCCGACCCTGGCCATAGGTTTTGGGTACTAAAACCCGCTTGCTATCCAACTGAGCCTGCTTAATAAAGGCTGCAGTTGAGACTTCATGCGGCATAGAAAGATAGGTAGCGATAACCTGAGCTTTTTGATAAGCTGCTGAACTGAGCAAGCGCTGGGTCAGCCAGTTATCTGCCAGCTTTTTTTCTTTTCCTGACAGTTTCTTCATCTGGGTCAGTACAGCTTGTCTCAACTCTTTTTTCATATAGCTCGTCCACTCTTTCCTTATCTTTCGTTGATTTTATAATCTAGGAATTTCCCAATCTTTTCAATAGCAAAGGGCAGTGCTGCCTCGTCTGGTGTCATCTTGGGATGATGGAGGGCATAGGGACTGTCCACTCCCAGCCAGAACATGACGCCATTGACCTTGCTGAGCAGATAGCCGAAATCCTCGCCTGTCATAGCCGGCGCAATATCAATCAGCTGCACTCCTTCTTCCTTCTGGAAAAAATCCATCAGTTCGTCTGCCAGACCAGGATGGTTTTCCACAGGCAGATAGCCACTTTGTTTAAGCTCCAAGTCCAATTCCAGACCGAAACTTTGAGCTATGCCCTCTGCTATTTCCCGTAAGCGCTTCTGAGTCAAGAGGTTCATCTCCCGAGTCAGAGTCCGAATGGTGCCATGCAGAAAGGCCGTTTCTGCGATGACATTGTTGGTCGTGCCAGCATGGAGCGAACCAAAGGTTACAACCGCTCCCTCGATCGGATCGACATTGCGGCTGACAATGGTCTGCACCTGGGTGATAAAGTAGCTAGCCGCTACCAAAGCATCATTGGCTTCATGAGGAAAGGCCGCATGACCTCCCTTCCCCTTAAAGGTCAGCTTAACTTCACAGGTACCAGCAAAAAGCGTTCCTCTGTTAGTCGCAATATCGCCGACCTTGAGGTCCGGTCGCACATGGAGTCCGTAAAATTCATCTGGCAGCCAGTCGCCAAAGGCACTAGCTTCATACATGAGCATACCGCCAGCTTCATTCTCCTCTGCAGGCTGAAAGAGAAAGAGCAGATTGTGGGTAGGCTGAGCACTCACAGCTTGTTCCAGCAGGCCTAGAGCAACCGTCATGTGCATATCGTGTCCGCAAGCATGCATCCGGCCTTCATGGGTACTGGCAAAGTCCAGTCCTGTATCCTCCACGATCGGAAGGCCATCAATATCTGTCCGCCAGCCAATCGTCTTATCCGGTGAACTTCCCTTGATAAAGACCAAAATACCTGTCCGCCAAGTTCGGATTTCCACAAAGTCTAGACCTGCTGTCAGTTCATCAATGACTTGCATCAAGTAAGCATGAGTCTTGTATTCTTCCAGACCGATTTCTGGTATCTGGTGTAAATCACGGCGAATTTTCAGATAATCA
Source organism: Streptococcus cristatus ATCC 51100 (assembly GCF_000222765.1). Classification (GTDB taxonomy): domain Bacteria; phylum Bacillota; class Bacilli; order Lactobacillales; family Streptococcaceae; genus Streptococcus; species Streptococcus cristatus. The sequence continues at coordinate 94,890 of NZ_AFUE01000005.1, forward strand.
AGCATTTTTCTTTCCTTTAAAATCCTGTCAGAGCAAACAAAGATTCAGACCGCCCCTGATGCAATCCAAGGGCGTCAGTATTCTGTTAACCAATATTAAAGCGTACGCAGAGCATCTTCCAGAGCTGTCTTCTGCTGGGTCTTTTCGTCAATGGTCTTGATAACTCGAGCTGGAACACCAGCAACCACTACGTTTTCCGGAACATCTTGGGTCACAATCGCACCAGCCGCAACAACGGAACCACTGCCAATCTGCACACCTTCAATCACAACCGCATTGGCACCAATCAGCACATTGTCTCCGACCCGAACTGGCTCAGCGCTAGCTGGCTCAATGACTCCTGCCAGAACAGCACCAGCACCGATATGGCTATTTTTACCGACAATAGCTCGGCCACCCAGAATAGCACCCATATCAATCATGGTCCCAGCACCAATCTCCGCACCGATATTGATAACCGCCCCCATCATAATGACAGCATTATCACCAATTTCGACTTGGTCACGGATAATGGCACCCGGTTCAATACGGGCATTGATATCGCGCTTGTCCAGAAGCGGCACTGCTGAATTGCGGGCATCCTGCTCTACGACATAGGTCTTATTTTCCTCTAAGTTCACTAGGAGTGGCTTTATTTCTTCCCAGTCTCCAAAAAGAACATTTCCTAATTTCACAACAGACCAAGGGATTGATCCGTGCAATTCTCCATCAAAGGTTACCTTGACAGGAGTTTTTTTCTTGGCATCAGCGATAAATTTGATAATTTCTTGAGCGTTCATTTTCGTAGCAGACATGGCGTCACCTCTTTGTTCTTTCTATTCTTTGTTGGAGGCTGGGACAAAAGTCCTAGCCTCTCAATTGTCTTTGGATTGTCGAGCAAGACGCAGTGGTTGAGTGGGCTCTACTACGCTGATTTCATCAGCTTTTACAGCCCTACTCAACTGTGCGGAGGTGGGACGACGAAATCGAATTCTAACGAATTACCGATTTCTGTCCCACTCTCTATCTCTTTTATTTTTCTATTATAACACAATTTGGCTATACAGTTAAGACTTTATTAGCAGCTAGTATGCTATTTAGTCTCTTGAACTTTATTCAAATGAAATTGTCCGTCCTTGCCCTTGACAAAGTTTAAATGGAAGAAGGTTCTATCCTCTGCCCTATAGCCCATAGACATACTGTAATATCCTTTCACCACTGCTTTGTAGTAGTTGTTGGGAAGTTCCAAATGTTCTATCACTTCTAGATCAGTGATGCCATTTTCTTCATTCAACGTCATTCCCTTAAGGAAGGAAAGCCGTTCCCCTGTCAAATCCTCATTTTGATAAATATTATAAGCTATGCTAGTAAGATATAGACCTGAACCAAAATCCCAGAATTGAAGGACGGCAAAGCCTCCTCCCTTCAAATCATAGATCAGTGATAATAATTTATCCTTCTTGCCAATCACCGTTTCATCGCTGCTTTTAGCTAAACCATGTTGACGAACAAAATTGGACACTGTAATATTTTTATCCTCGTCCTCTTCAATCTTATACTTTATAAAATCCCTTGGTTCCCATTCCAAAACTTCGGCATTTGAAGAAGAATATTTTGCTTCTGTTCTTACTAACGGATTCTTTCTGTAAGAATTGGTCCAATTCCCGATTAAGACAAGTAAGCCGATAACAAGACCTATCAGGGCTAGAGCACTCACTAGCTTGAAGAATGGTGATTTGTGTTTAAACTTTGCGGTTCTCTTAAAAGTTGACTTTGGTTCTTGTCTTGTGCCTTCCTTGAGATTTGTTTCAGCTAGCAAACCAGACCCTTCCTTAGACTCTCGTTTTAAGGGTGCCCTAGTTCTACTAAATTTTCCCTTATGTTCCCTTCGTAATTTTTCTAAATCTCTTTTTCCCATCTTTCTATCCTTGTCTGTTTAAGAAAAAATTCCACGCTCTCCAGTCTAGGCTCTCAGACGGTACTTGTCATCATACTGGTGAGGCGGTAAGTTCCATTCACTTCGTAAAAAAACAAAGAAACTGTCATATTGTCCGTGGTTGAATATTCAAGAAGAAGTGAATCAACTTTGCCCTTAACTGGTTTATGAGCATAAATATTCTTAGGCATCCCCAGTTCTTCTATGGCTTGCTTGACTTCCATTCCTTCTCGATCACTTTTGGGAATGAGCGACCGATAATCATCAACTGTCTTCGTAATCGATGCCTCAGCATTCTGGAGGAAATCGGCAGATACCGTAGAGAGCTCCATTCCTCCTCCAGTACTCCTAAGATGCATATTAACAACTCCTTTTCTTCCTGTTAGCTTGTATGAAAGCAGCACCAGTTGACTATCTTCCACGCGATTATCCACACTCCCAGAGCTAGCTTTCCCATACTTCTCAACAATATCCTCTGGAGACACATTAGGTTCGTTCATGGTTTTAATCAATTCTAAAATCTCTTCGAATTGAAAATCGACCTCTCGATTCTTTTCAATAAAAGCTGAATTCCCCTCCGTCAGGATCTCTATCTTATTTTCTGATTCTGTCGGAACAGTATGAACAGACGATACAGCCGATTGATTTCCTTCTGACTTAAAAGTTGGTCGCATATACATCATCAAGAAGCTAATCAGTCCCACTAGACCTGCGGCAATCAGTAAGAGTGAAGCATAACGTGATAGCCAAGACTTTGCTAAAAACTGGCCATTAGGATTGACTGCTGACTCTGTTCGCCGCTTTTCTTTACTTGAAAACTCAAAACCCGACTCTCGAGAGCCATCATTAGAGAAGGCTCTCTGCTTTTTTTGGTCTAAACTTGACCTTTTTCCCCATTCTCTTTGGACTTTTCTTCCTTTTCCCATCCTCATCTCCTCCAAGGAACCTAGGTTCCTCTTGCTTTTCTGGTAATTCCTGTCTTTCCGCTAAAAACAACTTCTGCTAAATAAGCCAAGCTCTAGCACCAAGCACTCCCTATCAATAGACACTCTTCCGAGTCAACTCATAGTCACCTGTTGGACTTAAGACAAACTCTAAATAGAGATATCTTCCATCTTTTAGTTTATATTTGATGTAAACTGTCGTTTGATTCTTATAGTCCGCCGACTTATTAATAACTTGTGGCACACCAAATCGTTCCAATACTGCTTGTAAATTTTTACTTGGTGCTGATTTATCTACAGTAAAATCCTGAAAATCCTCCTCAGTCCATAAATCCGAATGGCTTAATTGAGACTGGCTAGTCAAACCTTCCCCTCGAATTGTATTCAGACGATACTGATCTCCGATAAGGTTGAAATAGAGCTTGACAATTTGCCCTCCACCTGATGAGAGATAAAAAAGGTAGAGAGCCTTTTCTTCTCCATCTTTGGCCACACTTCCCGAACTTGCTTTTCCATATCGTTCAGCAATTTCCTCTGCTGTAGGAGACAGTTGCTCACTCGTCCCCTGCCCAGGCGAAGAAACTTGCAGAGCTAGGACATCCTCGAAAGTCCAAGTCATATTTTCTGGCTCCTTGTCAGCACTAGAAGCCGACGATGCCGACACCTGTGGCTCCGAAGCTTCCCATTCGCTAGACGAGTCTGCAACGTAAGCAGAAGCTATATTTTCTTGGCTCGATTCCCAGCTTATTTGGTCAATACTTCTGTCATGAGTGCCCATATTTGAAAGAAAACGATAGAGCAAAAGAAAGACTAATGATAGCAAGACCAGACTCGCCAAAGCAGCAACTAGAAACTTAACATTCCCCTTCTTTCTTGTTCTAAGCCTCTTCGATTTCCAACCACTTTTGACTCCAAACTGCTTCTCTCCTAGCTTTTCTTTCCTTGATTCTTCCTTTGTCTGTTCGAGGGCAGCTCCTCCCCGTTCCCACTGATTCTTGACCGACGAAGTGTTTCTAGCTTTAAACTTGGATTTGTGCTCCCGCCTCAATGCTTCTAAATTTCTATCTTTCACCTTTTCACCTATCAACTAAATACTTGATTGCTCATTCCCTTTCTACAAACAGCTGATGCTCCTGCTAGCAAGCGCTACTGAGCGCCTGTATCTCCCGCTTCATTTCCCAAACCTGAACTCTCTGTCAATTGATAGCTCTGAGACTTATTATTTTCAAAAGAAAAACCGACTTCCTGCCCATCCTCTAAACGGTAATAAATCGATAAAGTAGCATTGCCAAAGATTCCCCCATTCCAATCAAGGCGCTCTGGAAGTCCCAACTGACTGACAATCTCCTGATAGGTCTTTCCTTTCTCTATACCAGTAAGTTCTTGACGAGTGAGTTGAGCATTTCGGTTTGGCAGATGCGCACTACTGAGATGAGCACATTTTAGGGATTGCAACTTAGGAGTTTCAGAAGAACCAAAATGGCTCTTAAAAGAGAGGCTAACTTTCGCTTCCGTCCCCGCTTGTGAATAGTCTAAATCTATCGTCTTGATTGGGTCATCTTGGTCTATTTCTTTACCGGACTCAGCTTTCCCTAACTTTGCAACCACCTCGTCGACCGTGGTCAGATTTGGAACCGATGAAGTGAAGTCTGAGAACAAAGAAGTGACATCATCATAGCTAATATGGAACTGATACTTCTCTTTTTTAGCAATCCATTCTGGACGATTAGCAGATTTTAAATCTTGATCCTTTATATATGAGTCTAACATACGAGAAATAGCTGCAGCTTCTTCCATGCGTTTTAAATCATCATTCTTTTTCCACTGCTCTACTATGTCATACATTGAGGCTATAATCCCTAAAACGAAAAGTATCACCACCCATATCTTAGAAAAGATTCCTAGTTTTTTCTTCTTAAACTCTACTTTATCTATCTCTCTAGCAAGCTCATTAGAGGATATTCGCGGAGAAAGTTTTGTCTGCTTTGGTTCAACAAGGCCTGACACCGGCTGGCTAGCTTGATTTCCACCAAGGACTTGGTTTTGTTTTTTAGCTTTCAGTGATTCTAAGCTAGAAATAAGACGCTTCAGCTCTCTCTGCTTTAATTCCAACAAATTCTGTGATAGAAGCGACAGAGGCTCCTTTACCTGCTGAGCTCCTTCTAACTGCTCAGAAAACACTGGCTGGTCTTGAGGACTTGGTTTAGCCCCATAGCCGGTTTTGTCCTCTATTGAAGAGACGGCAGACAACTCATTGCTTGAGCTCTCTATTGGAAAGGCCACTTTTGATGGGGACGAAACAGAAGGACGAGGTTGATTTTCTTCTGGTCTTCCCTGCGCTTCTTGCAATCCAGCAGATGGTTTGATATGTTTGTCTTCCTTGGTTTTCCATTTGGATAGAAAGGATGGTTGGCTATTTGCTGGCTTTTTCGTTTGGGCCTTCTTGAATTTTGATTGATGTTTCTGCCTCAAAGCTTCCAGATTTCTCTTTCCCATAGCTCCTCCTCATCTATTGACTCTTCTATCATTAAAAAGACGACTCTATTAACAGTTCACACTGCCTCTTCGCTGAATGCTGCTATTCTCTTTTCTATAAAAAACACCGTTAAGCAGTCAAATAGCTACACAAACTATCAGGATGGCTACCTTTTATAAAATAACTATTTGAAGACAGTAGCCTAGCGTGAAACTTGTCATGCTAATATAACTGTATTCCAGTATATCATATTTTGAACGGGCTTAGCTTGAAAGCACACAAGCAAAAAGGCACGAACTCTCATCCGTGCCCACAAAACCAACTATATATGACTATTTTTGTTTCACTTTTTCAGCCAATAATAACTTCATCCGAACTCCTTCCCAATCTTGGTCCTCTGCTTTTCCAGAGCCATCAAAATAGCAGCAAGTTCAACTTTCTAGATAAAAGTCTATCACATTGCTACTGCATCTTCTCTGATTGTAACATATAATCAGGGAAAGGAAAAACATTGCTAAATCGACAAGTAAGTGAAAAACCCAGATAGCAGGCTGGCAAACAAATCATGGTAGAAGTTGAACTCTAAAACAGCAAAAAACCTCCCCAAAGGGAGGTTCCGTTCTATATTACAAACGTGCGTTGAGTTCTTTACTCAATTCTTCAAATCCTGGTTTTCCAAGAAGGGCAAACATGTTGCGTTTGTAGGCTTCAACACCTGGTTGGTCAAATGGGTTGATGGCATTCAAGTAACCTGAAAGGGCGATAGCCAATTCGAAGAAGTAGATAGTGTAGCCAAGAGTGAAGGCATCTTGCTCAGGAAGAGTTACGTACATGTTTGGCACGTCACCGTCTGTGTGGGCAAGAAGAACACCGTCAGTCGCTTTTTTATTTACAAAGTCAACGTCTTTTCCTTGAAGGTAACCAAGTCCGTCAAGATCTTCTTCCAAAGTAGGAATGATCACGTTCTTACGTGGTTTGTCAACACGGACAACTGTTTCAAACATGATACGAGTTCCTTCTTGGATAAATTGACCAAGTGAGTGCAAGTCAGTTGAGAAGTTTGCTGAAGTTGGGTAGATTCCTTTTTGGTCTTTCCCTTCTGACTCACCAGCCAATTGTTTCCACCATTCTGAGAAGTACTGAAGTGATGGCTCGTAGTTTACCAAGATTTCAGTAGCATAGCCTTTGCGGTAAAGGATGTTACGAACTGCTGCGTATTGGTAAGCTTCATTTTCAGAGATTTTATCTGAAGTGTAATCTTTACGAGCTGCGTTAGCACCTTCCATGAGGGCTTTGATGTCAGCTCCTGATGCAGCGATTGGAAGCAAACCAACGGCTGTCAATACTGAGAAGCGTCCACCGATATCATCTGGGACCACAAATGTTTCCCAACCGTTGGCATCTGCTTCAACCTTAACAGCACCTTTTTGGCGGTCAGTTGTTGCATAGATACGTTTGTTGGCTTCTTCTTGACCGTATTTCTTAACCAAGAGTTCTTTGAAGACGCGGAAAGCGATCGCTGGTTCAGTTGTTGTACCTGATTTAGAAATCACGTTTACTGAGAAGTCTTTGTCAGCTACATACTCTACCAAGTCAGCAAGGTAAGTAGATGAGATTGAGTTTCCAGCGTAAAGGATTTGTGGCGCTTTGCGCTCTTCTTTTGTTTGCAAGTTTGCAAAGTGGTGGTTCAAGAAGTCGATAGCTGCTTTAGCTCCAAGGTAAGATCCACCGATACCTATAACAACCAAGACATCGCTGTCTGATTTGATTTGCTCAGCAGCTTTCAAGATGCGGTCGAATTCTTCACGGTCATAGTTTTCAGGAAGATCCAACCAACCTAAAAAGTCGCTACCAGCACCAGTTCCTTTACGGATCAATTCGTCTGCTGCAGTTACCTGTGCTTGCATGTATTCCACTTCATGTGGGGCAACAAATTTATCTAAAACTTTTGAATAATCAAATTTAATATGTGACATGATATTCCTCCATTTTTTCTTCCACTCTATCATATCGCTTTCATACTTTTTTAGCAAGTAATTCCTTCAATGAAAACGCTTTAATATAAAATTTTGTTAATTTTTTTACAATTTTGCAAATCCTAGACTAGAAGCGAACGCAATCGTTTGCGCAATCTGCTATTATTACCACAAAATCTCTGTCCCCAATTTCATGGGTAGGTTGAGATTTATAGCGTCCTTTGGGCTGGATTCACTAAGAATCTTTATACGGTTTACAAGTATTAACTTATTTCCACCTTAACTAAATATTAGTCAAGCAATTGAACGCAGTAACTGATTAGCTCTTCTTTTGCTTTTCAAGCTTGGAAGAAAGCCTAATTAGCCTTGCGGGGGTGGAACTACGAACAAAAGTTCTGTCCCACTCCCATCCATTGCTCTAAGATTCATCTGCGCCTTTTAGGCTTGATTTTGTAGTTTTCGGAACGTAGTTCTCACTTCGTTCGAACTGCGTCAATGTACCTAAGTTTCTCTGCGTCCTTTGGACTTGATTCACTAAGGTACATAGAAAAAGAGCACACAGTTCACCTCGCTTAGGGCTGCTGGATTCCTCCCCTGACCCGCTTCACGCAGAACTGTTGCTCCACTAATTAGTATAACACAAACTTTCTTTTTTGGCTAATTTTCTTTACTTTTTCCTGCGATTTCTGAAAAAGTTCTGCATAATCGCCGCACATTCTTCTTCTAAAAGGCCGCTTTCAACCTCTACGCGATGATTCAAGCGCTCATCCGTCAGGATATCGTAGAGACTGCCCCCAGCCCCGAATTTCTGGTTTTTCGCCCCATAGATCACCTTGGGAATGCGAGCCAGACCGATGGCTCCGCTACACATGACACAGGGCTCAATCGTGACAAAAAGCGTCGTATCCAGCAGGAGCCAGCTATTTTCACGCTGATATATTGTGTTATAATAATTTTTGGTAGGTGGTCATGGAGGTGACATGCTAGACAAAAATAATAACCAAACTCATTATGGGCGGGGAAATCAATACATTGATCAAAGAGTTACAAACAATATATTTGTAACATACGGCGACTCTCAGCCCAGTAGCTCATCAGATAATCCTAGTATCTGGGCCATCATTTTTTTAGTAGTTACACTATCTTTAGGAAATTTGCTTCTTGGTCTTATTCAAGAACATAAACAAGTAATTATTATGACTCAAATCATTCTACTTATCGTTGTCAATTGCTATGTTTATTTCAAATCAAAAGACATGAAGCTACTAATCACTGAAATGGTTCCTTCTATCCTAAGTATTCTAACGACAGTATTCTCGGTTAATAATCAAATCCCAACTAACCTTCAATCAATACTGGATAAGGTGAGTACCTCCCCTGATTTATCTTCTTGGGAAAATATAGTAAAGAGTTTTTTCAACAGCTTTATACCAAAAGCCCTTGAACTCATCTCTCAACACTCTAGTAGTACTATCATTCTTACAGTTCTCTATATCACTCTAGTCCTCTCAACCATTCTTAGTCCGTTGTTGATTGGATTTAATGCGTTCTTTAAGAAATCTGTTAAGAATTATCCCGCTTATGTATTCACTATCGCTTATTGGATTTTTTTCTTTGTTTTAAAAATGATTCAATAACTGTACAACAATAAATTAAGGCGGTCATAGTGAAACTAATTAGTAATAAGGACAATAAAGTTTGACCTCCACCTACCAACCTAATTATAAACAAGGCGTAGCCTAAAAAAGTATACATAGTCACTTTAGTAAAGATTCTTACTAATAGTTTCATTCGTTACCCCCTTTACCTGGTTAGATACCAGGTTTTTTTGATATCAACAAATTGTAGAATTAAGATATATCATTTATTTTCCTACACATATCCCATCAATTCTGGATTAAACTCTAGAGTCAACTATAAGGCTTCAGCCTGAGTCAATTGGCTAGTTTGTCCCCAGGTTCCATCTCTCGCTCTCCTAAAGTACGGATATGTGCCAAGGTTAATCCTGGGATGTAATTCATGAATAACATCATCTTTTATAACTTTCCATAGGATACTAGAGGGCTTATAATAATAACCGTTTCCAAGCCAAACTCTATCGTGGTTATCATATGGAGATACCTTTTCTTCAGAATTTCCTTTAGGGATACAATCTACTATATCTTCATCTTCGCTCTTATCAAGATCTATAACATCAAAAATTTCTAACATATCAATATCCATAACAATTTCAATATTATCTGACACATGTACCTCCTAAAATACAAAAAAAGGTTAATGAATTACTCATCAACTTTTTGTTTATTATGTATCTCGAAACTCTAGATGCCTACTTACTTTTTCCTGCGATTTCTGAAAAAGTTCTGCATAATCGCCGCACATTCTTCTTCTAAAAGGCCACTTTCAACCTCTACGCGATGATTCAACCGCGCATCCGTCAGGATATCGTAGAGACTACCCCCAGCCCCAAATTTCTGGTTTTTCGCCCCATAGATCACCTTGGGAATGCGAGCCAGACCGATAGCTCCGCTACACATGACGCAAGGCTCAATCGTAACAAAAAGCGTCGTATCTAGCAGGCGCCAGCTATTCTCATGCTGATTGGCCTCCTCGATCGCCATGATTTCCGCATGCATGACCGCCCGCTGCAGCTCCTCACGCGCATTATGCCCACGTCCGATAATCTGACCATTCTTGACCAAAACACAACCAATCGGTATTTCATCATTGGCGAGGGCAATCTCCGCCTCCTTCAGCGCCTCCCTCATAAACATCTCTTTTTCCTCTATCGTGTAGGCCATCTCTTCCCTCTTCCTTTTAGTTTCTTTGTTCATTATACCACAGGCAGCTTAGGACTCACAAAAAAAGCCGCCGATTGGGCGACTCTTATGGGAGATTATTATGAAAAAGTTTAGGAGGTTTAAACAAAGTTAGGAGGTCTTTGTTTATGCTTCTAGTATAGCTGGCCTATCTTAAATAAAGCTTAAGTTCTCTGAGTATTGATGATTTTGGAAATATCGCCACTTAGAATCTCAAAAACATCAGACAAATTGCTGGCTTACTACTATCCGCTTTGTCGCAGAACCAACTATTGCGACATCACTCATCCTTTACGTAACTCAAGAATTTGGTCATAGCGCTCTTCTTCATCAATATGATGGGCTATTTCCAACACAGTGATCGGTAAAGAAAAGATTAGGTCTCTAACCAGACGACTATTTTTTTCGTCCAATGCTGATGTCACTTCGTCCGCTAATAAAATATCCTTCTCGCGTAAGAGAAAACGCGCTAATTCCAATCTGACACGTTGACCTCCTGAAATGTTTTCACCATTATTATGAATCTCCACATTCAAAATATCCTGAAATTCATCTATTAAGCCAACTCGGTCCAAGACCTCCAATAATTCATGGTCCTGAAAAGGCTGACCAAAAGTTAAATTATAGCGGATAGTATCGTTAAACAGGAAGGGATGCTGACTAATTAAACCGATATTCCCTTGAAAAAATGTCTCCCTCATCACATGCTTCTTCTACTAAAATCAAGCGAAAAAGAGTCGTCTTCCCAGACCCGCTTGGCCCTTTGATTAAGACCTTCTGACCTACTGAAATCGTCGCCGTCAAGTCTGAAAAAAGCTGACGTCCAGCAAAGCTTTTTGAAATATGATTTAATCGCAAAGATTCAAGATTTTCGACAAATTGATCCTTTGTCTCTTCAAAATCAGGTTCTTCTTCGATAATTTTAAACAGGCGGTTCGCAGTCGGCAGGGCGCCTTGGAGATTAGCTGCGCTGTACATCAAAGTTTGGATCGGTTCGACCAGCATCCCCGCAGCAACATACATAGAGATGAGGCTTGTGATGGAAATAGAATTCCCCTGTAAACTCAAATAAAAGCCTAAAGCAAGAGGAACAACCTGACTAAAAAAGACCATAAACCCATTAAAGAAAAAAATAATATTATGTGTGAAACAAAATCTTTGGATGGCTTTTTGATACTCTCCATTTAGATCATTCACCCGCTCTTCATTCAGCTTCATGGCCTGATTAATCCGTAAGGTTTGGCTGCCTTGCATACTATCTGAGACAAGCCCGTGTAATTTCGTTCTAAGCTTGGACCAGCTGTCTCCCGAATCTTGTAGACGACGATTCATGATGAACTGAGGAATGGGTCTCATAATCGTAAAAATCACAAAAATAAGTCCTAAGAGAAAGTTTTGTGAAACAATATAAATGGCTGTAACAAGGGCGACAAATCCCCAACTCACCATAACATTTATATTTTCTAAATAATTATCGCCCACATATTCCATATCTTGAGTTAGTAGACTAACTTTTTCATCATTGGAAAATTTAGGATTCAATATGACCTTTTTAAATAAAAGAGCACGGACACTTTTGTTGATTTCTCTTCGAAATATATTGTGCGAATGGTTTGAAAACAGCATCAGACTATAAATAACAAGATAGACCGACAAACCAAATAAAGCAAAATTGAGAATTTTTTCGTAAGAAAGGCCGTCTTGATCTAACTTCAAGGCCTTCGTTAAAATCAGAGGTTGCGCCAACACCAAACCACTGTTGACAATACGCCCTAGAAAAATAGGAAAAAGGTACTTCTTATCAATGTACTTGTAAATATTTCTCATAATTATCACCTATCAAAATAGAAAAGTGCATCTTCTAATAGATATCGTGACAAATTTACATTGTCGCTTTTTTATCTGTGCAATCTAATTATACTCATTATACATTTATTGAAATAGTAAATCAAGAATATCTAAAAGATTAGCCTATAAAAGCTGCAATATCGCTAACTTCTTGGGCAATATAAGTGGCACCAGCTTCTTCCAATTCTTCCATGCTACCAAAGCCATAAAGGACGCCGATAGAATCAAGCTTTTGCGCTTGAGCGCCAAGCACATCGTGCTCCCTGTCTCCAATCATGATGGTATGCGCCAAATCTGTGATCTGATTTTGCTCTAAGGCATACTGGATAACATCGCTTTTTTTACTACGTTTTCTGTCCATGGTCGCACCAGCAACAAAGTCAAAATAATCATACAAGCCAAAATACTTGAGAATTTGAATGGAAAATTCTTCAGGTTTTGACGTAGCTACAATCAACTGTTTGCCAGCCTGCTTGAGAGAAGCCAGCAAGTCAGGAACGCCTGGATAGACCTCATTTTCATAAAGGCCTTTTTCGGAAAAATACTCATGATAGTAGTCAATGGCCTTTAAACATTCTTCCTTAGAAAATCCATAAAAGCGCTCAAAAGACTCCTGCAAGGGCGGACCGATGAAGACTCTTAAGGCTTTCTTGTCTGGCACTTGAATCCCATATTTTCCTAAGACGTAGGCCACCGAGTTGGTAATCCCTAGTTCTGAATTGGTCAAGGTGCCGTCTAGGTCAAATAAAATTGTTTGATACATTTTTTCCTCTTTCTGCTTTCAAAAAGAGGCTGGGACAAAAGTCCTAGCCTCTCAATTGTCTTTGGAATGTCGAGCAAGACGCAGTGGTTGAGTGGGCTCTACTAAGCTGATTTCATCAGCTTTTACATCCCTACTCAACTGTGCGGAGGTGGGACGACGAAATCGAATTCTAACGAATTACCGATTTCTGTCCCACTCTCTTGTCTTCACTTGCTTATAAACTTGACCAAACACTTTCCAAGATATTGGTCTGCTCGCGACCTGGTCCGACTGAGAAGGTCGAAATGCGGACACCGACCAGCTCGCTGACACGGCGAACATAATTGCGGGCATTTTCTGGTAGGTCTTCTAGGCTGCGGACACCAGTGATGTCTTCTGACCAACCTGGCAATTCCTCATAGATTGGCTTGCAGCGCTTGAGCTGCTCCAAACTTGCTGGATAATGGTCGATTCGCTCCCCATCCAAATCGTAGGCTACACAGATTTTGACTGTATCCAGACCACTCAAAACGTCAATGGAGTTGAGAGAAAGGTTGGTAATTCCTGATACACGGCGGCTGTGGCGCATCACAACGGAGTCAAACCAGCCCACTCGACGCGGACGGCCCGTCGTTGTACCGTATTCATGGCCCACTTCGCGAATACGTTCGCCCACTTCATCAAACAATTCAGTTGGGAATGGTCCATCACCGACACGGCTCGTATAGGCCTTGCAGACACCAACTACCTTGTCAATCTTGCTTGGACCAACACCTGAACCAATCGTCACCCCACCAGCAACTGGATTAGACGAGGTTACAAATGGATAGGTCCCTTGGTCAATATCCAGCATAACGCCTTGTGCCCCTTCAAAGAGGACACGCTTGCCTTGATCCAGCGCATCATTGAGGATGACAGATGTGTCAGTCACATACTGCTTGATTTGCTGACCGTATTCATAATATTCTTCAAAAATATCGTCAACGCTCATCGCTTGGCTATCATACAATTTCTCAAAGAGGCGGTTTTTCTCAGCTAGATTCCGCTCCAAGCGCTCTCTGAAAATGTCTTTATCCAAAAGGTCAGCGATGCGGATACCAACACGCGCAGCCTTGTCCATGTAGGCAGGACCGATTCCCTTGATCGTGGTACCAATCTTATTGTCGCCCTTAGCTTCCTCTTGCAGGCGATCCAGCTCGATATGGTAAGGCAGGATGACATGGGCACGATCTGAAATGCGCAAATTATCTGTGGTAACACCTTCTTCGTGCAGATAAGCCAACTCCTTGACCAGAGATTTAGGATTGACCACCATCCCATTTCCGATCACTGAGATCTTTTCTGGGAAGAAAATTCCTGACGGAATCAAGTGCAATTTATATTTTTTCCCGTCAATCACAATCGTATGTCCAGCATTGTCACCGCCTTGGTAGCGGGCAATCACTTCAGCATTGGACGAAAGGAAATCCGTAATTTTCCCTTTTCCTTCATCTCCCCATTGGGTTCCTACAACAACAACTGATGTCATAATTTCGTCTGAGCTACGAGAGCTCTTCCTTTCTTAATCTACAAGGCAGGAGTTTCACCTGCAAACGTATCTTACACTTTATTATAAGAAAATTTTGAATTTTTTTCAAGATCAGGTGTCTTTTAAATTTGGATTTTCACTTTTGAAAGCGAATAATTCTTTTTAAAATTTTCTATTTTCACGAAATATATCCAACAAATGGCGATAAAAGTTCGGAAATTCATTAAAAACGTAGTGAATAGTTGTTTTCTGGCTTTTTTTATAATAGACTGAAAGTACTATACTAAGGACGGAAAAAATAATGACTATTGATCGTTTACTTGAAAAGCTAGACCCTGCAAGTCCGATCTTACAGGCGACTTTTGGACTGGAGAGAGAATCCCTGCGCGTGACAGAGGCAGGGACACTGGCTTCAACTCCCCATCCCAGCTCTCTGGGTTCTCGGAGTTTTCATCCCTATATCCAGACAGATTTTAGCGAGCAACAGCTAGAATTGATTACGCCCATCGCCTCTTCAACTCAGGAGGCTCGTCGCCTGCTGGGTGCCATCACCGATGTAGCTGGACGCTCCATTCCCCAAGATGAACTCATGTGGCCCTTGTCCATGCCTCCCCAACTCCGAGAAGACGAGATTGAAATTGCCCACCTCGAAAATACCTACGAACTCCATTATCGTCAAGGTTTAGCAGAAAAATATGGCAAACGGCTCCAGACCATTTCCGGCATTCATTACAATATCGAGTTAGGAAAAGATTTGATGGCGGCTCTCTTTGAGGCTAGCGACTTTTCTTCCTTCAAGGTTTTTAAAAATGCTCTCTATCTCAAATTAGCTCGCAATTTCCTCCGTTTCCGCTGGTTCTTGACCTATCTTTATGGTGCGGCTCCACTGGCAGAAGATGGCTTTTACGATGAGCCGGTTGAGGCTCCTGTCCGCTCACTCCGCAATAGCCATCACGGCTACGTCAATGACGAGCATATCCATGTATCATTTCGCTCGCTGGAAAGCTATGTCTCGGATATCGAGGACTATGTCGAGTCTGGCGACCTCAGTGCAGAAAAGGAATTTTACTCGCCTGTGCGTTTTCGCGGTCAAAAACGAAATCGAGACTACCTGGAACAAGGCATTACTTACTTGGAACTGCGCTGTTTCGACCTCAATCCTTTCGACGTTTTGGGCATCAGTCAAGAAACCTTGGACACGGTCCATCTCTTTCTCTTGGCTCTATTGTGGCTGGATGATGTGACAGATAGTGATACACAGCTACAAGCGGCTCATGCTCTCAACGATGCCGTTGCTTTGTCTCACCCCTTGACGCCCCTACCTGCAGAGGCCGACAGCTCTGCTATTCTCCAAGCTATGGAAAATGTGATCCAACATTTCCATCTTCCTGCCTCCTACCGTCAATTGTTAGCACAAGTCAGAGCTACACTGGCTGAACCCAAGCTGACTCTGGCAGGGCAATTATTGCCTCATATTGAGAAAAATTCCCTCTCAGCTTTTGGACTGGCAAAAGCACGGGAATATCGAGATTACGCCTGGACCGCGTCCTACGCTCTCAAGGGGTATGAAAGTATGGAACTTTCCACTCAAATGCTCATGTTTGACGCTCTCCAGAAAGGCCTCCATCTCGAAATCCTAGATGAAAATGACCAATTTCTCAAGCTTTGGCATAGTCAGCATGTGGAGTATGTCAAAAACGGAAACATGACCTCCAAGGATAACTATGTCATCCCTCTGGCCATGGCCAATAAAACCGTCACCAAAAAGATTTTGGCTGCAGCTGACTTTCCTGTTCCGGCTGGGGCGGAGTTTTCTTCTCTCGAAGAGGGACTGGCCTACTATCCTTTGATTAAAGACCGACAAATTGTTGTCAAACCCAAGTCAACCAACTTCGGACTGGGCATCTCTATCTTCCAAGAACCGGCTAGTCTGGAAGCTTATCGCAAGGCTTTGGAGATCGCTTTTTCAGAAGACGCTGCTGTCTTGGTGGAGGAATTCATCGCTGGAACGGAATACCGCTTCTTTGTCTTAGACGGTCAATGTGAGGCAGTCCTCTTGCGCGTGGCAGCTAATGTCGTTGGAGACGGTCAACACACCGTGAGAGAATTGGTTGCCATCAAAAACGACAATCCCCTGCGCGGTCGAGACCATCGATCACCGCTCGAAATCATTGAACTGGGGGACATTGAACTGCTCATGCTGGACCAGCAAGGCTATGGACCAGATGATATCCTGCCTGCTGGTGTCAAAGTTGACTTGCGGCGCAATTCCAATATTTCTACTGGCGGAGACTCGATTGACGTCACAGACAGCATGCACTCATCTTATAAGGAACTCGCTGCAGACATGGCACAAGCTATGGGAGCTTGGGCTTGTGGCGTTGACCTAATCATCCCTGACAGCTCTGCTATTTCTACCAAGGAAAATCCCAACTGCACCTGCATCGAGCTCAACTTCAACCCCTCTATGTATATGCATACCTATTGTGCTGAGGGACCGGGGCAAAGTATCACCCCTAAAATACTGGCCAAACTTTTCCCAGAAATGGACTGATAAAACAAGAATCGCAGGGGATTCCGTGCGATTTTTGCTTGCCCACTTGTGATAAAAAAGAACTCTTACGCTTGCTTGCAGGAAAGGAAGCAAAGCTCTTTCTTGATGAGGCAAACATTCTCATCAAATCTAAAAGTGCATCTGAATATATCAATCTTTCTCCTTCAAAAACTAGCTTTTATGTTAAAATAGAGATATCACATTGAGAAGAAAGAGAAAGGTTCATGTCGAGAAGAAAGAATTATTCTAACCAGCAGCCGGAATGGTTTAGCTGGATTTGGATACTTGCAATTATTTTTGGTTCTGGAGTGGTAGCCAGCTATCTGATCCCCATTGCTATTTTAGGAGGTATTGGCTACGGAATCTATCGCTACCAAAGACAGAAAAGAGTTCGTATTGAAGCTAAACAAGCTAGCATTGGCCGTATTGAAGATTTAAAAGCAGTGATTGGTCAGGCGGACCGCCGTATTAAAGAATTAGAAAGCTACCAAGAATACGGCAAGAAGGAAGACTACCAAGATTTGGCCCTGCAAATTCTTCCCCAACTCACCTATATCAAAAACGTTGCTAAGGAATTACGAGATGAAATTCCTGCATCTGTCTACCAGCGCATTCAGACTAAAATTACTACTGTAACCGAGGAAATTGATAAACAACTGCAAAAGATTGAACGAGAGAAAAGGCAAAAGGAAGCGCAGCCAAAGAAAACGAGTCTAGAAGAACTAGCCCCAGAATTGGTCGCTACGGTTCGCAATATTCAGATTGATCACGAGGCCATTCTTCAAAAAATCTCTCAATCTGAAAGCAACAACAAGGAAGAACTGACTGCCATCCATCAGTCCCAGATGGAGCACTACGAAGATATTTTACAAGGCTACCTCAAAATCAAAGCCTCTCCCAAAGATTTTTACAATGCAGAGGAGCGGCTAGCCAAGGCCAAAGCAGCTATCGAGCAGTTTGACTTGGACCTAGACGAAGCGCTGCGCCAGTTAAACGAAGCTGATTTGAGGGACTTTGACATCAGCCTGCGCATCTTAGACAAAGAAAAGCAAACAGACACCGGCCTTTAAGCTAGATAAACCAAAGGAGAAACTATGAGCCAAGAATTTAATTTTGATATTGATAAAATTGCTAACAATGCCATCAGCAAAAGCGACAAAACAACAGAAATCATCGGAGCCAATACGACTCAAGAAAATGGCCAGCTAACTTTTCTGGAAAAGCTGACCCCTGAGCAACAGAATGCGATTACGGCCAAAGCTCCTCAGCTTGTGGATAATTTCGTATCGGACCAGAATGCCTTGCTGGACTTTGGCCAATCTGCTGTAGAAGAAGTCAACGGTACTGTCAATCGTATCTTAGCCGAGCAGAAAAAATTACAAATTCCTCAGGTAGATGAGCTCTTAAAAAACACCAACAAGGAACTCAATGGCTTTGTCGCAAAATACAAGGATGTTCAAGTAGCGGAACTGGATAAGAAACCTAATTTCTTGGAAAAACTCTTCAAACAGAGCAAAAATACCCTTCAAGAATTCTATTTCGACTCACAAAATATTGAGCAGAAGATGGACGGCATGGCTGCAACCGTCGTCAAGCAAGAAGACGTTCTGGCTCGCAATATTGTTTCTGCTGAAATGCTGATCGAGGATAATACCAAATCGATTGAAAACCTAGTCGGAGTCATTTCCTTTATCGAAGCTGCTCAGCAAGAAGCTGGCAATCGAGCGCTTAAGTTGCAGGCTGAAGTTGCTCAGTTAGATATGACTACCGTTGACTACCAAGTCAAATCGCAAGAATTAGCCCGAATGACGGAGGTGGTCAATACCTTAGAACAGCAACACACTGAATATGTCAGCCGTCTCTATGTAGCTTGGGCGACAACGCCTCAAATGCGTAACCTAGTCAAGGTTTCCTCTGATATGCGCCAAAAACTTGGAATGCTCCGTCGCAATACCATTCCAACTATGAAACTGTCTATCGCCCAGTTAGGCATCCTCCAGCAATCGATGAAGTCCGGTCAGGTAGCTGATGCTATCTCTAATGCGAATAACGCTGCCCTGCAAATGCTCGCCGAAACCAGCAAGGAAGTCATTCCTCAGCTGGAGCGGATTTCCCAAAGCCCTACTATCGCTGTTGAATCTGTCACTAAGCTGGCAGAAAGTCTCGTCGCACAAAATCAAGGCATTATCGAAGCTATTGATAAAGGACGGGAAAAACGCGCTCTGCTAGAAGCGGCTGTTATCCAATCTGCAGATACCATCAACAACTCTGTCAAACTGCGTGATCAAAGGATTATCCAAGCCCTGTTGGACCAAGGCAAGGAAGCCCAGAAAGAATTAACTTCAGAATAAGTAAAAAAGCCTAGGTGGCTCTTTCAACTCGTAGACAAACGTCAAAACTGATGTTTGTCTTTTTGTATTTTTGGTCAAGAAGACAAAAATGCACTCAGCTCTTAGGGAGAATTGAGTGCATTTTTTGGAAAAGTATAATTCTTTACAGACTTTTGACTGCAGCAATGGCTGCATCATAATCTGGCTCGGTATTGATGTTGTCCACATATTCAGCATAGGTCACAGTGTTGTTTTCATCCAAGACAAGAACTGCACGGGCCAACAGGTGCCATTCATTGATGAGGACGGCATAGTCGCGACCGAAAGAATGGTCAAAGTAGTCAGATAGCATGACAGCATTTTCGATACCTTCAGCAGCACACCATTTGCCTTGAGCGAAAGGCAAGTCAACTGAAATCGTGATTACAACAGTATTATCCAAGTCAGAGAGTTCTTGATTGAAACGACGGGTCTGAGTTGAACAAACCCCAGTATCGATAGACGGTACGATGCTTAGGACTTTCTTTTTACCAGCAAAATCAGCCAAAGTTTTCTTTGAAAGGTCAGTAGCTGTTAGGCTAAAATCGTGGGCTGTGTCGCCGACTTGCAGTTGTTGGCCCGTAAAGGTTACAGGATTTCCGAGAAAAGTTGTCATAGGAAGTCTCCATTCATGTTTGATAGCTCCATTGTACTGCGAATAGTGATTTTTTTCGAATAATTTGACCGAAAATTTGAGAGCGACTCCATGTGAAGCTTGTCCTTCAGAAATAAAGAGGTTAGGATTTTATCTTCCTAACCTCTTATTATTATTTAGACAGACCTTCTGCGATCTTTTCTAAGTTGTATTTCATCATGCTGTAGTAGCTATCACCCTCTTCGCCTTTATCAGCGATTGAGTCAGTGAAGATTTTAGCGTAGATTGGGATGTTGGTGTCTTTAGAAACAGTTTTCATCGGACGGTCGTCTACACTTGATTCCACAAAGAGTGATGGCACTTTGGTCTTACGAAGTTTTTCAACCAAGCTTTTAATTTGGTCTGGAGTCCCTTCTTCTTCAGTGTTGATTTCCCAGATATAGGCTGATGGCACATTGTAGGCCTTAGAGAAGTACTTGAAGCAACCTTCGCTGGTCACAATCATTTTCTTTTCTTCAGGTATGTTGTTGAATTTCTCTTTAGCTTCCTTGTCCAAAGCGCTCAATTTTTCCACATAAGCCTTAAGATTTTTCTCGTAAGTTTCTTTGTTAGCTGGATCCTTTTCGCTCAAACGCTTGGCAATGTTTTTCGCATAGATAATCCCATTTTCCAAGTTAAGCCAAGCATGCGGGTCTTCCTTGCCCTTTTCATTTTGGCCTTCAAGATAAATGACATCAACGCCTTCGCTGACAGCGTAGTAGTCCTTGTTTTCTTTCTTCTTAGCATTCTCTACCAATTTTGTGAACCAAGCATTTCCGCCGGTTTCAAGGTTGATCCCATTATAGAAAATGAGATCCGCTTGGGAAGTCTTTTTGACATCTTCAGGCAGAGGCTCGTATTCATGTGGGTCTTGGCCGACAGGTACGATACTGTGCAAATTGATCTTATCGCCAGCGATATTCTTTGTAATATCCGCAATAATCGAGTTGGTTGCAACAACATTCAATTTTGAAGAACCAGTCTCGGTACTGCTTTTTTGACTAGAGCAGGCTGCTAGGCCGACAAAAGCCAGCAAAAGCAGAACTAAGAAACGACATTTTTTCATTGGAAATCCTCCATAAATATATTATTTTACTTTTCTTTTTAAATACCGCTGTTTTGGTGCGATAAAAAATGAAACCAAAAAGATCAGGGCAGAGGTTAGAACGATACTCGAACCTGCTGCAACATTAAAACTATAACCGATGAAGAGACCTAAAACAGATGCACCAGCCCCCAAGGCAGATGACAATAAAATCATGGTCTTGAGACTCTTGGCATAGAGATAGGCTGTCGCAGCTGGTGTAATCAGCATGGCCACAATCAGAATCGTTCCGACACTTTGCATAGCTGTGACAGAAACCAGAGTCAAGAGAATCATCAGCAAATAGTGGTAAAAATTAACCTTCATTCCCATAGCCTTGGCCAAAAGTGGATCAAAGGAAGTCAACAAAAGCTGCTTGAAGAAAATGGCAATGACCAGCAGCACCAAGATGCCCACACCAATACTAATCCACATATCAAGGTCTTGCACCGCCAAGATATTCCCAAAGAGGATATGGAAAAGGTCGGTCGAACTCTTGGCAACACTAATCAAAATGACCCCCAGAGCCAAGAAGGAAGAAAAAGTAATCCCGATAGCTGTGTCACTCTTGATAATGGAATTGCCCTTGATGTAGGTGATAATAATAGAAGCTAGTAAGCCAAAGGTAATGGCACCGATGAAGAAATTAATCCCCAAAATGTAAGACAGGGCCACGCCAGGCAGCACCGCATGAGAAATGGCATCCCCCATGAGTGACATGCCCCGCAGAATGATAAAGCATCCAACGGCACCGGCCACCACCCCAATCACAATGGCCGTAATCAACGCATTTTGCAGGAAATGAAAATCATGCAATCCTTGAATAAATTCCTGGATCATCCTAGTCACCTCCATTCATAAAGAGCTGAGAACCGTAGGTCTTCTGCATATTTTCTTTGATGAAGGTGCTCTCAGTTGATCCGAAAGCAATGACTTCCTTGTTAAGCAGCAAGACTTGATCAAAATAAGCGACTACCTTGCTCAAGTCATGATGAACAATCAAAATCGTCTTCCCAGCTTTTCTTAGCTGGCGGAGGGTCGCCATGATAATCTCTTCACTGACTGAGTCAATTCCAACAAAAGGCTCATCTAGGAAGATATATTCAGCCTCCTGGACCAAGCAACGGGCAATCAAGACCCGTTGAAATTGCCCACCAGACAACTGGCTAATCTGCCGCTCAGCGAAATCTTCTAAACCAACGATTTTCAAAGCCCGAGCAACCTTTTCCCAGTCAGACGCTTTGAGGCGTTGAAAGAGCTTGATCTTAGGATATAATCCCAGAGACACACACTCCTTGACCTTGATAGGAAAATTATAGTCAATGTGAATTTTCTGCTCTACATAAGCAATCTTGCTTAATTCTTGCTTCATGGGTTTTCTATCCAGAAAGGTCTGCCCCTCACTCTCAACAATTCCTAACATACCCTTTATGAGAGTTGACTTTCCAGCCCCGTTTGGTCCGATAATCCCTGTGATAGTTGGTCCTTTTATTGTTAAAGAAGTTGGTTCTAAGGCCAGCTGTCCTTGATAACTGACACTTAAATTTTTCATTTCAATCATTGTTATACCTCTTTTGTTTTAATATACATTAAAATGAAAATTAAGTCAAGTTAATTTTTAAAAAATCCTTACAATCAATATAAGAAATATTTGAAAAAAGGAGCTAATTTTGATAAGGTTATATCAAAAGCAGGAAAGCGAGAAAAACATGACACGTTTACAAGATGATTTTTATGACGCCATTAATGGCGAATGGGCCAAAACGGCCGTTATCCCAGATGATAAGCCTGTCACCGGCGGCTTCACAGATTTGTCAGATGAGATTGAAAAGCTGATGCTCTCCACTACTGATCAATGGCTGCGGGGTGAGGAAGTTCCTGATGATGGTATTTTGCAAAATTTTATCAAGTACCACCGTTTAGCAGCTGACTATGACAAGCGGGAAGCACTCGGTATCAAGCCTGTTTTGCCTTTGATTGCAGAATATCAAGCACTCAACTCCTTTGCAGAATTTACCACAAAGATTGCCGAGTTTGAGCTGGCTGGCAAGCCCAATTTCTTTCCTTTTGGTGTAGCGCCTGACTTTATGGACGCCCGTATCAATGTCCTCTGGGCAGATGCACCAGGTACTATTCTCCCAGATACGACCTACTATGTCGAAGGTCACCCTCAAAAGGATAAGCTCTTGAAAAAATGGCGCGAATCTTCCGAAGCTTTGCTGCAAAAATTCGAATTTTCAGCAGAAGAAATCCAAGATTTGCTGGATAAGGTTTTAGAACTGGATGCTCGAATTGCTAAAGTCGTTCTGTCACGTGAGGAAAGTTCAGAATATGCCAAGCTTTACCACCCTTACAAGTGGGAAGACTTCAAGGCCTTAGCACCGAATCTACCTTTAGATGCGATCTTCACCCAACTCATCGGGCAAATTCCTGACCAGATTATCGTACCGGAGGAGCGTTTCTGGCAGGCTGCCGACCAATTCTACTGCGAAGAGGCTTGGCCCCTGCTCAAGGCCGTGCTTATCTTTAATGCTATCGCGTCAGCTGAAGCCTACTTGACTGATGAAATCCGTGTCCTAGCAGGCGCTTATCGTCGCGCCCTATCTGGAACACCTCAAGCACAAGACAAGAAAAAAGCTGCCTTTTACCTAGCTCAAGCGCCTTTCAATCAAGCCATCGGACTCTGGTATGCTGGACAAAAATTCTCCCCTGAAGCCAAGGCCGATGTCGAGCAAAAAGTAGCCAACATGATCCAAGTCTACAAGGAACGCCTCGCAAGCAATGACTGGCTGACACCAGAAACTCGGGACAAGGCTATTGTAAAACTCAATGTCATCAAGCCTTATATCGGCTACCCAGAGGAGCTGCCTGAGCGCTATGCAGACAAGATTGTGGATGAAAATCTCAGCCTCTTCGAAAATGCCCAAAAACTGCGACAAGTGGAAATTAAGTATGGTTGGAGCAAATGGAACCAGCCAGTGGATTACAAAGAATGGGGAATGCCAGCCCACATGGTCAATGCCTACTACAATCCGCAGAAAAATCTGATTGTCTTTCCAGCGGCTATCTTGCAGGCACCATTCTATGACCTGTACCAGTCCTCTTCAGCCAATTATGGCGGTATCGGAGCGGTCATTGCCCATGAGATTTCTCATGCCTTTGATACCAACGGCGCTTCCTTTGATGAAAACGGCAGCCTCAACAACTGGTGGACGGAGCATGACTACCAAGCCTTTACTGAGCGGACTCAGAAAGTCATCGACCAGTTTGAAGGTCTAGATTCTTACGGTGCCAAGGTCAATGGTAAGCTGACCGTTTCAGAAAATGTGGCGGACTTGGGCGGTATTGCAGCAGCTCTTGAAGCAGCCAAGAAAGAAGACGATTTCTCTGCGGAGGAATTCTTCACCAACTTTGCCCGCATCTGGCGGATGAAGGGACGCGAAGAGTACATGAAGCTTCTAGCCAGCGTCGATGTCCATGCGCCCGCTAAACTTCGTACCAATGTCCAACTGCCTAACTTTGACGACTTCTTTACAACCTTTGGTGTCCAAGAAGGAGACGGCATGTGGCGTAGCCCAGAAGAGCGCGTGGTGATTTGGTAAAGGACTTCAATTATATTTAATCAAACAAAAAACCTGCTCAGGAAGCGCAATAGAGCCTTCTCGAACAGGTTTTTATAGTTCTTTGATTTCTTTCATATAGCCGGCTGTGATGATACCAGCGGGCAGAGCCACAATGGCGATTCCTAAAAAGGAGGAAATCATAGTAATAATTTTTCCAGTCGTTGAAACTGCATAAATATCACCATAACCAACTGTCGTCAGGGAAATGGTTGCCCAGTAGAGGGCGTCAAAAAAGGTAGGAAATGTGCTGGGCTCGACATTAAAAATGATAAGGGCAGAGATGAAGATATAGCCGAGAGCCAAAAAGCCCACGATAATCAAACTGTCCTTCTGCTTTTTTAAGACATTGGTCAATATTTGAACATTTTTAGAATAGCGAATAAACTTAAAGACCCGCAAGATACGAAGCATGCGCAAAATCTTAAAGAGCCGCAAACTATTATTTAACAAAAAGAGAGAAGGCAAAATGCAGAGCAAATCAGCCAACGCCAAAAAGGTGAAAGGATAAAGTAGAAAAGAAAGCTTACCTTTTTCCAATTTATAATCGGCCGTTACAAGCCGAAGGATATAGTCAATAATAAAAATAACCGTTGACACAAAATCCAACCACATGAAGATTCCTGTGTGACTTTTTGTGGTCAGGGGGATCAGGCTGACAATAATAGTCAGGAACATAAAGACATCGTAGGCTTTTTCAATCGCATTTTCCTTTTGATGGGGCTCAATAATCTGAAATAAAGTCTTTCTTGTCATCCTCAACCTCACTTTTTTAAACTTGCTTTCATTCTATCTGTTTTTAGAAATAAGTCAAGGTCAATCCGCAAAGATTTTCTTCATTCTCCTTCGTCGGTTACTTTCAAAATCCCTTGAAAATGGTATAATAGATAGAAACGTGTCTAGAACACAGAAAAGATCGTTGGAGAGTAAATGATTATGGCAACTTACAATCACAAAGAAATCGAGCCCAAGTGGCAAGGCTACTGGGCGAAACATCATACATTTAAGACAGGAACAGATGCCTCAAAACCGAAGTTCTATGCTCTGGACATGTTCCCTTATCCATCTGGGGCAGGTCTGCACGTAGGACACCCAGAAGGCTACACAGCAACGGATATTCTCAGCCGTTACAAACGTGCGCAAGGCTACAATGTCCTTCACCCAATGGGTTGGGATGCCTTTGGACTGCCAGCCGAGCAGTACGCTATGGATACAGGCAATGACCCAGCTGACTTTACAGCAGAAAACATTGCCAACTTCAAACGCCAAATCAATGCGCTTGGTTTTTCTTACGACTGGGATCGGGAAGTCAATACCACTGATCCAAACTACTACAAGTGGACCCAGTGGATTTTTACCAAGCTTTACGAAAAAGGCCTGGCTTATGAAGCTGAAGTGCCAGTAAACTGGGTTGAAGAGTTGGGAACGGCTATCGCCAATGAGGAAGTTCTGCCAGACGGAACATCTGAGCGCGGTGGCTATCCAGTCGTCCGCAAGCCTATGCGCCAGTGGATGCTGAAAATCACAGCTTATGCAGAGCGTTTGCTCAATGACTTGGATGAGTTGGATTGGCCAGAGTCTATCAAGGACATGCAACGCAACTGGATTGGTAAATCAACTGGTGCTAATGTAACTTTCAAAGTGAAAGGGACTGACAAGGAATTTACAGTCTTTACGACTCGTCCAGACACCCTTTTTGGTGCAACCTATGCTGTTTTGGCTCCAGAGCATGCACTTGTTGACGCCATTACAAGTGCCGAACAAGCCCAAGCAGTTGCAGACTACAAACATGCAGCCAGCCTCAAATCCGACCTGGCTCGGACTGATCTAGCCAAGGAGAAGACTGGTGTCTGGACAGGAGCTTATGCCATCAATCCTGTCAATGGCAAGGAAATCCCCATCTGGATTGCCGACTATGTGCTTGCTAGCTATGGAACAGGGGCTATCATGGCCGTTCCTGCGCACGATGAGCGCGACTGGGAGTTTGCTAAGCAGTTCGATTTAGAGATTATTCCGGTTCTAGAGGGTGGCAATGTTGCTGAAGCTGCTTACACAGAAGACGGTCCGCATATTAACTCTGGCTTCCTAGATGGCTTGGACAAGGCTGCCGCGATTGACAAGATGGTTGCTTGGCTGGAAGCGGAAGGTGTCGGAAATGAAAAAGTCAC
This sequence comes from Streptococcus cristatus ATCC 51100, assembly GCF_000222765.1. Lineage (GTDB taxonomy): Bacteria > Bacillota > Bacilli > Lactobacillales > Streptococcaceae > Streptococcus > Streptococcus cristatus. The sequence continues at coordinate 121,567 of NZ_AFUE01000005.1, forward strand.
CTATCGCCTGCGCGACTGGCTCTTTAGCCGTCAACGCTACTGGGGTGAGCCGATTCCAATCATTCATTGGGAAGATGGCACTTCAACTGCTGTCCCTGAAAATGAACTACCGCTTGTCCTGCCTGTAACCAAGGACATTCGCCCTTCTGGTACTGGTGAAAGCCCTCTGGCCAATCTGACTGACTGGCTGGAAGTGACTCGGGAAGATGGTGTCAAAGGACGCCGCGAAACCAACACCATGCCCCAATGGGCTGGTTCCAGCTGGTATTACCTGCGTTACATTGACCCGCATAACAATGAGAAATTAGCAGATGAAGACTTGCTCAAGGCCTGGCTGCCAGTTGATATTTATATCGGTGGCGCAGAGCACGCTGTGCTCCATCTTCTCTACGCTCGCTTCTGGCATAAATTCCTCTATGATATCGGAGTGGTACCGACTAAAGAGCCTTTCCAAAAACTCTTTAATCAAGGGATGATTTTGGGGACTAGCTATCGTGATAGCCGCGGTGCTCTAGTGGCAACAGACAAGGTCGAAAAACGTGACGGTTCTTTCTTCAATATCGAAACTGGAGAAGAACTAGAGCAGGCTCCTGCTAAGATGTCTAAGTCTCTGAAGAATGTAGTCAATCCAGACGATGTGGTGGAGCAATACGGTGCTGATACACTTCGTGTCTATGAAATGTTCATGGGGCCGTTGGATGCATCCATCGCTTGGAGCGAGGAAGGTCTGGAAGGTAGCCGCAAGTTCCTAGATCGTGTCTACCGTTTGATGACAAGCAAAGAAATCGTTGCGGATAACAATGGTGCTCTCGACATGGTCTACCACGAAACAGTCAAGGCTGTCACAGAGCAGATTGAGGAGCTCAAGTTTAACACAACCATTGCCCAGCTCATGATCTTTGTCAATGCAGCCAACAAGGAAGAAAAACTCTATGTCGAATATGCCAAAGGCTTTATCCAATTGCTGGCACCTTTTGCACCGCACTTGGCTGAAGAACTCTGGCAGGCAGTAGCTCAAACAGGTCAGAGCATCTCCTACGTAGCTTGGCCAACTTATGATGAAAGCAAACTGGTCGAGGCAGAGGTCGAAATCGTCGTTCAAATCAAGGGTAAGGTTCGTGCTAAGCTAGTCGTAGCTAAGGACCTGAGCCGTGAAGAACTGCAAGAAATCGCTCTGGCAGATGAGAAAATCAAGTCTGAAATCGCCGGCAAAGAAATCGTCAAAGTGATTAGCGTGGCAAATAAACTGGTTAATATCGTAGTAAAATAAGTAGTTTGGTGCAACATTATAGTGATTATAAAAAAGAGAGTGGGACAGAAATCGGTAATTCGTTAGAATTCGATTTCGTCGTCCCACCTCCGCACAGTTGAGTAGGGCTGTAAAAGCTGATGAAATCAGTGTAGTAGAGCCCACTCAACCACTGCGTCTTGCTCGACAATCCAAAGACAATTGAGAGGCTAGGACTTTTGTCCCACTCTCTTTTTTGATAAGAATTTTCCCTTAAATCGTCGGACTTTTCTCATTTTCCGATTTTCACTTGCTATCCTTATTCTTTTTATTTATAATCATTATAAATAAAAAGAAAAGAGAAAAGTTTTAGAATGGAAGAACATAAGATTGACAAGAATTTTAGTGGACGCCTGAATATTTTGCGAGCTGGAGTTTTAGGAGCCAACGACGGTATTATTTCTATCGCAGGGGTGGTCATCGGGGTGGCCAGTGCGACGGAAGATGTTTGGATTATCTTTCTATCTGGTCTGGCTGCTGTCTTTGCCGGTGCCTTTTCTATGGCAGGTGGGGAGTATGTATCCGTCTCCACTCAGAAGGATACTGAGGAGGCTGCAGTGGCTAGAGAACGAGAACTCTTGGAAAAGAATACCGATATTGCCAGACAGTCCCTCTACGCCTCCTACATCCAAAATGGTGAGTGCGAGACTTCTGCCCAACTCTTGACCAATCGCGCCTTCTTGCAGGATCCGCTCAAGGCCTTGGTCGAGGAAAAGTACGGCATTGAGGTCGAAGAGTTCACTAATCCTTGGCATGCAGCTATATCCAGCTTTCTAGCCTTTGCCGTAGGTGCAATTTTCCCTATGCTGACCATCGTTCTGCTTCCGGCTGCCTATAGGATTCCAGCGACCGTCCTTGTTGTAGCTCTTTCTCTCTTGGGAACCGGCTATACCAGTGCAAAATTGGGACAGGCACCCATTAAAAATGCCATGATCCGTAACCTCACTATCGGACTTTTGACCATGACTGTTACCTATCTCGTAGGCCAGTTCTTCTCAATTTAAAAGAAGAACTATTCAGGCCAGAATAATAAAAAGATTGAAAAGAAATAATTTCTTTTCAATCTTTTTTTGTTATAAACTTAGATTAGTTTTGGCCAAGAGCAGCTGCCATTGTTGCTGCAACTTCTGATTCGAAGTCGTTAGCTGCTTTTTCAATACCTTCACCAACTTCAAAGCGAACAAACTCAACTACTGAAGCATTCACTGATTCAAGGTAAGCTTCAACTGTCTTGCTGTCATCCATGATGTACACTTGTGCAAGAAGTGTGTAAGCTTGGTCAACTTTAGTGTTGTCAAGCAAGAAGCGATCCATTTTACCTGGGATGATTTTGTCCCAGATTTTTTCTGGTTTACCTTCTGCAGCCAACTCAGCTTTGATGTCAGCTTCAGCTTGTGCAATCACTTCGTCCGTCAATTGAGCTTTTGAACCATATTTCAAGTGTGGAAGTGCTGGCTTATCAACCATAGCACGGCTTTCATTGTCTTGATCGATAGCGTGGTTCAATTGTGCCAATTCATCTTTGACAAATTGCTCATCCAATTCCTTGTATGAAAGAACAGTTGGTTTCATCGCAGCGATATGCATAGAAATTTGTTTCGCAAGAGCGTCATCGCCACCATCAATCACTGAGACAACACCGATACGGCCACCATTGTGTTGGTAAGCACCAAAGTGTTGAGCATCAGTCTTTTCAACCAAAGCAAAACGACGGAATGAGATTTTTTCTCCGATAGTTGCAGTTGCAGATACGTATGCAGCTTCAAGAGTTTCACCTGAAGGCATTGTCAATGCAAATGCTTCTTCGTTATTAGCTGGCTTGCCTTCTGCGATAACTTTTGCAGTAGCATTTACCAATTCAACGAATTGAGCGTTTTTCGCAACAAAGTCAGTTTCAGCGTTGACTTCAACGATAGCTGCAACGTTACCATCCACGTAAACGCCTGTCAAACCTTCAGCGGCAACACGGTCAGCCTTCTTAGCTGCTTTTGCCATACCTTTTTCGCGAAGCAATTCAATCGCTTTTTCGATGTCACCATCAGTTTCAACCAATGCTTTCTTAGCGTCCATGACACCAGCACCAGATTTTTCACGCAATTCTTTTACAAGCTTAGCTGTAATTTCTGCCATTTTTCTTCTCCTATGTTTGCTATTTTTAAATAAAGGGGCCGGGCTGAGCCCCGCCCCTTTAGGTTAATTGACTTATGAAAATTATGCGTTGTCGCCTTCTACAACTTCAACGATTTCTTCGATTGAGTCTGCTTGAGTTTCAGTTGCAGCAAATTCTGCTTCAACAGTCGCTACAGCGTCCTCACCTTGACGACCTTCGATAACAGCATCAGCCATTTTCGCAGTGATCAATTTAACGGCACGGATAGCGTCATCGTTAGCAGGGATAATCACATCGATATCGTCTGGATCAGTGTTTGTGTCAACCATCGCAACTACTGGAATACCAAGTTTCTTAGCTTCCTTAACAGCGATTTGCTCTTTATGAGGGTCAACGATGTACATTACATCTGGGATACGTGGCATATCTTCGATACCACCCAAGAATTTTTCAAGACGAGCACGTTGTTTGTTCAAAAGTGCTACTTCTTTCTTAGGAAGAACTTCGAAGATTCCTTCTTCTTCCATACGTTTGATTTCTTTCAAACGAGCAACACGTTTTTGGATAGTTGTCCAGTTTGTAAGAGTTCCACCCAACCAACGGTGGTTGATGTAGTATTGACCAGCACGTTCTGCTTCTTCTTTTACAGCTTCAGCAGCTTGCTTTTTAGTACCAACAAACAAGATAACTGCATCGTTTGCAGCTGCATCACGCATGAAGTCATAAGCTTGATCTGCGTATTTTACAGTTTGTTGAAGGTCGATAACGTGGATACCGTTACGCTCAGTGAAGATGTACTTAGCCATCTTAGGGTTCCAGCGACGAGTTTGGTGACCAAAGTGAACACCAGCCTCAAGAAGTTGTTTCATTGAAATTACTGACATGAGTAAATTCTCCTTTTTGTTTTTTCCTCTCTTAGATTTCAGCTCGCAGAGCTACCAATTGGCAACGGCTCCACAATTCATCTAAAATGAGTATTTCTGCCGTTTAAACGGCATCTACTATCATATCAAATTTTCTAGCTTTTGACAAGTCTTTGGACACTATTTTCTTGCTTTGATTCAACCCATATGCTAGGCATCCTTCAAGAAATTCTCACTTAAGTCGGGTCAAGCTCTTGACGAACAGGCCATTTTAAGGTAGAATAGTAAGAGTTGTGGCGGTATAGCCAAGTGGTAAGGCACGGCTCTGCAAAAGCTTGATCGTCGGTTCAAATCCGTCTACCGCCTTTTTTATCGGTTCAAATCCGACTCTATACTAACCAAGAGGCTGGGACAAAAGTCCTAGCCTCTCAATTGTCTTTGGATTGTCGAGCAAGACGCAGTGGTTGAGTGGGCTATACAACGCTGATTTCATCAGCTTTTATAGCCCTACTCAACTGTGCGGAGGTGGGACGACGAAATCGAATTCTAACGAATTACCGATTTCTGTCCCACTCTCTTTTTGTTTGTCTTTTTTACGTCATTGGTCAAGTTTAATGAATTGCAATGATACCAGAATGACCAGCTTTTATCTAAAATCTCAGCGCTGCTAACAAAAAAGAGCGGAAAATGCTTTCCAGCTCCTTTTAGTGCATTTCAAAATTATAATTCAGCAATTTGGCTGAGGTTGACTTCGGCAACCGTGTCATTTCCAAACATAGAGATAATCATCTTGACCTTATTATTGTCAATTTCCGTGATTTTGCCAGTATAGTTAGCAAAGGCACCGTCAATGATGCGAACTGTATCGCCCACCTTGACATCCAAGTCAAATTCTTGAACCGTTTGTCCCATAGAAATCAGAATGCTGCGGATTTCTTCCTCCAAGAGCGGCGTTGGTTTCGAACGGTTTCCGTGTGAACCTACAAATCCAGTTACGTTTGGTGTATTCCGCACGACAAACCAAGCTTCGTCCGTCATAACCATCTCAACCAATACATAACCTGGGAAGCGGTTTTCTTCGACTTCCTTGCTCTTACCGTTTTTCTCGACTTGCACGGTCTGAGTCGGAATTTCCACGCGCAGGATATTTTCCAGCATATTATAGGTCTGGGCACGTTGCAAGAGATTTTCCTTTACCTTATTTTCATAGCCTGAGTAGGTTTGCAGTACAAACCAGCCTTTATCAAAACTGTCCATGTTTTGTCCTTTCCTAAATAAAAAAGCCTAGGGCTTCTGCTTGATATTCTAGCCTTATTATACCATAAAATCTAAAATTACAAAGCATTTTAATAAATATTTTACAGACAAATGAGAGTGGGACAGAAATCGGTAATTCGTTAGAATTCGATTTCGTCGTCCCACCTCCGCACAGTTGAGTAGGGCTGTAAAAGCTGATGAAATCAGCCTAGTAGAGCCCACTCAACCACTGCGTCTTGCTCGATAATCCAAAGACAATTGAGAGGCTAGGACTTTTGTCCCAGCCTCATCTTTCTTATGAAAACATGTTGATTATGCGGAAGAGACCGCTGGCAACTACCTTATCAAAAATATAGATGACAACAGCAAAGAATGCTGTGTATTCCATTACGGAAAGGAAATCAGTCCATCTTTCTTTACGGGTAGGCCAAGTTGTATCTCGTAGCAAAACGAAAACATCTTTAATGAATTTCACAACTATCTCCTATCTGGTTTCTTTATGCAGCGTATATTTACTGCAGTGTTTACAATATTTATTCACTTCTAGACGCGTAGGTTTTGGAGTGCTACTAAGTTTGATTGAGTAGTTTCGTGACCCACAAACTGTACACGCTAGACTCGCTTTTTTTAATGCCATGACGCCTCCATTCCCCTTATTATAGCAGTTTTCTACTTCTTTGACAAGCCGTTTAGACGATTAATGGAACCAGCCAGTAATGGTATCCCATAGATTTTTGGCTTTCTCAGTAATTCCAGACTCATCAATAGCTTTCTTGGCATCATCTACCAGGTTTTGTGCCCGCTCTTGGACATCTTTCAGGAAGTCTTTATTCTCGCTAGTCGTATTCGTTTGACCAGTTCCGTAGGTATCGACTGGGGAAATCCCATTTTCAGCATAAGCATTTTTCTCACCCGAGAAGGAAGTTCCTTCTGTATAAGGCAAGATGGTGTTGGCGACATTGCGGAAAATAGCCGAAGCTTCATTGGCACTTGTACCAGTCAGATAGTGAGTTTCATCCGTCTTAGGGAAGCCCAGCCATTGGCTGATAACCACATCTGGTGTGTAGCCGATGACCCACTGGTCTCCTGACAGATCAGGGTTGAAGTCAGTCTCTGTTGTTCCTGTCTTTCCAGCCATTGTATAGCCATACGGAGCTGCATAGACTCCCGTCCCGTTTGAGAAAGTTCCCAGCATCATACTGGTCATCTTTTCTGTGGTTGAGCGATTGAGAACGCGGGTAGAAGTCTGCCGGTGGGTTTTGACAACCTGACCACTAGCATTTTCTATCTTGGTGATAAGATGGGCATCATTCATAACTCCATCATTCGCAAAGACTGAGTAGGCTTGAGCCATCTGAAGTGGATTGGTCGTCACGCCGCTTCCCAGAGCTACACCCAGATTCTGTTCTACCTTATCCATATTAAGACCAAACTTTTTGCCGTACTCAAAGGCCTTGCTCACGCCTAATTCATCCACTGTTGAAACCGCGGGAATATTGAGGGATTCAGCCAAGGCTTGATACATTGGAACCGTCGGTGAACTTTGGATATTGCCATAGTTATTAACCTTATAGTCACCAAAAACTGTCCGACTATTATCTAGCTCCTTATCCGTTGACCAGCCGGCTGCTATAGCTGGGCTGTAGGCCACCAAAGGCTTGATGGTTGAGCCTGGACTACGAGCAGACTGAGTCGCGTAGTTGAAAGTCCGAAAAGCAGAGCCATCAGCACTGTTGACACGGCCAACCAAAGCCCGAACACCACCCGTCTTAGGATCTAGCGCTACGCTTCCTGACTCGGCCCGCGTCCCGTCTTCAGCCTGCGGGAAGAGATCGACATTGCTATAAATAACCTGCATGCTAGCTTGGTAATTTTGGTCCAATTCGGTGTAAATCCGATAGCCGTTGTTGACGATTTCTTCTTCCGTCAGACCGTAATCATTGACCGCTTCATTGATAACCGCATCAAAATAAGATGGGTAGCGATAGTCTTCTGATTTGCCTTCGTAGGCATCGACTAGCTGGCCTCCAATACCAACCGTCGCAGCCTGATCCGCCGTTGCCTGATCAATGTAACCTGCCGCCACCATATTTTGAAGAACGGTGTCACGACGGTTGGTCGCATTCTCAATCGAATACAGGGGATTATATAGTTCTGGTCCTTTGAGCATACCAGCTAGAACCGCTGATTGATCCAAGCTGAGCTGGCTGGCAGATACACCAAAGTATTTCTTGCTGGCATCTTCCACTCCCCAAACGCCATTTCCAAAATAAGAGTTATTGAGGTACATGGTCAGGATTTCCTGCTTGCTGTATTTTTTGTTAATCTCTAAAGCTAGGAAAAATTCCTTGGCCTTGCGCTCAATGGTCTGATCTTGAGAAAGATAGGCATTTTTGGCCAACTGCTGCGTGATAGTCGAGCCACCACCCGAACGCCCCGCAGTCAAAATGGCTAGAAAGAAGCGACTGTAGTTAATCCCGCCATTCTTATAAAAAGAACGGTCTTCTGTCGCAATCACAGCGTTCTGCAAGTCCTGACTAATCGCGTCTAATTCGACATAGGTCCCCTTTTGCCCAGACAAGCTGCCCGCTTCGTTTCCATCCTTATCATAGATCAAAGTCGTAGCTTTCAGAGCATTCTGCAAGTCTTTGACATTGGTCGTCTTAGCTACATAAAAAAGATAGCCACCGACCACCAAACCAAAGGTCAAGCCAAGAATCAAGAATATCTTGGTCAGATGGAACCTGCGCCAAAAGCGGCGGAAGGGATGTTGAGACAGGGGCTTCTTCCGATTCTTACCAGACCGGCTATAGCTAGGTTCAGGCGTCTCGCCTTCCAACTCCTCAGCAACTTTTTTCTGAGGATGATCCGTTTTAAACAGATTGACTAATTTTTCAAATATATCATTTAATTTCTTCATAAAACATATTTTATCACCTTATCCATGCAGACACAAGGCACGACTCCGCTACTTGCTACTCCTTTTAGCTTTCTTTAAGGAAATAGCAGATCTGCTTTCCTCTTTCTAACGAAGCATTTCCAAATGGGCTAGTTTTTGCTACAATGAAAACATGAAATTTACTATTACCATCCCCGCAAGCCTGCCTCCGATGACTGTCAAAGAACTGCTAGAAGAGCAGCTGCTCATCCCACGAAAGATTCGTCACTTTCTCCGAACCAAGAAACACATTTTGGTTAACGGTGAGTCCATCCATTGGCAAACTTTAGTCAAGCCTGGTGACAGCATTCAACTAACTTTTGACAAAGAGGATTATCCAGAAAAAGAACTCCCCGCTGGCCATCCTCATCTGGTCGAGGAGCTCTATCAAGACGAGCATCTCATTATCGTCAACAAGCCAAACGGCATGAAAAGTCACGGTAATGAACCGACAGAAGTCGCTCTACTCAACCATGTGTCAAGCTATGTCGGACAGACCTGCTATGTCGTCCACCGGCTGGACAAAGAAACCAGTGGCGCCATCCTGTTTGCCAAAAATCCCTTTGTCCTCCCCATTCTCAACCGCCTCTTGGAAAACAAAGAAATCTCTCGTGAATATTGGGCCCTTGCTCAAGGAAAATTTCACAGCAAAACTATCGTCTATAAAGATAAAATCGGACGCGACCGCCATGACCGAAGGAAACGACTCGTTGATCCGAAAAAAGGGCTCTATGCCGAAACTCATGTGACCCGACTCAAGGACTTTGGCAACACGACTCTAGTCAAATGCCAATTGAAAACAGGACGGACTCACCAAATTCGTGTCCATCTCGCCCATCACGGCCATCCTATCGTCGGTGACCCCCTCTACCATCCTCAACCCCAAGGCCGCCTCATGCTCCATGCCCATCGTCTGACCTTGACTCATCCGTTCACCCTAGAAACCATCAGCGTGGAAGCACCGTCAGAGAGTTTTGAAGCAGAAATCAAACGGCACAAAAGCAAATCTAAAAAAGATAGCTAACCAGATAACCGATTCCCCAAGACTTATACTCCACATCGACAACTAGCCACAATTCTTTCAAAAAACAGATTTTCCCCAAAAAGACGATTCCCTACCGGACATCGTCTTTTTCTTCTCCTCTATCTAGCAACTTAGCATGCCAGATACAAACAAGCATCTATCCGTTCTTTATAGATCATCTACCTTGTGTCAAATTGATATTCAGTCAATGCGTAATTATTAGCGCTGAATGGAACAAGCTCCACCTAGCTTTGAATCATCCTATCTGACCAAAGAATGATCACAAAGTCACAAGAAAAAGCTCAGCTAGGCCGAGCTTTTGATTATTGATTTTTAAAGCGTTCTACATCACGCGCAATGACCAACTCTTCATCTGTCGGGATAACCAGAACTCTGACTTTAGCAGCTTCTGTTGAAATATCTCCTGTAGCACCAAAGAAATTCTTCTCTGGATCGACATCGCAGCCAAACCAAGAAATTCCTTCGATAACCATGCGACGGATGGTCACAGAGTTTTCACCAATACCAGCTGTAAAGATAATGGCATCTGCTCCATTTAAAACAGCTAAATACTGACCAATGTATTTTTGAATGCGATCCACAAAAATTTCATTTGCCAATTGTGCCTTTTCATCACCTGCACGCATAGCTTCATGAATATCACGCATATCGCTTGATTTCTCTGAAACACCCAACAGTCCAGATTCACGGTTCAGAATTCGGCTGATATCTTCTGGCGTGTTAAAATCATCTGTATGCTGCATCAAGTATGGAATAATCGCTGGATCGATGTCACCTGTACGTGTTCCCATCATAACTCCACCAAGAGGAGTAAAGCCCATAGAAGTATCCACTGAGCGCCCCTTATCAACTGCTGTGATAGAAGCACCGTTTCCGATGTGGCAAGTGATGAGTTTCAATTCTTCAATCGGTTTACCCAAAAGTTTCGCAGCTTCGTGGGCTACATACTCATGGCTAGTTCCATGTGCTCCGTATTTACGGACCTTATTTTCAGTGTAGTACTTAGTTGGCAATGGATAGCGATAAGCCTTTTCTGGCATAGTTGTGTGGAAAGATGTATCAAAAACAGCCACACTGGTAATGTCTGGAAGAATTTCCTTGAAAGCACGGATACCGTCAGCATTGGCAGGATTGTGCAAAGGAGCTAGCAGAGACAACTCTTCAATCTTTTTCAACACATCGTCAGTCACAAGAGCTGATTCTTTGAAATACTCACCTCCAGCTACGACACGGTGCCCAACACCTGTGATTTCATCGTAAGATTGAATAATTTCAAACCGTTTCAAATCATCCAATAAAATTTTCACAGCTTGTGTATGATCAGCAATATCTAAGGTTTGGCGTTCAGAACGACCATCAAATTTAACCGTAGAGATTGAGTCCTTGAGACCAATCCGCTCAATCAAACCTTTAGCCAGCACCTTTTCTTCTGGCATTGAATAAAGTTGCCATTTTACACTCGAACTTCCAGCATTAATAGAAATAGTTTTTGACATCTCGTCACCTCTTTAAGCGTTTTCAAACTATTATATCAAAAATTTGTTTGAATTTCACTAACTTTGACCCAGTTTTGAAAACTTTCACGAAACTTCAAGATTTCATCCTGACTTTGCAAGTCCTGCAAAGGGTAGATAAACGGCTGGATGTCTGATTCGCCTTGTTTTCTCAGGACAAATATCGTCTTAGCATTCTGCCGGCTCGCGAAAATCTTTTCTGGCAGGGAAATCATTGCCAAGAGCTGAGCGCTAGACAGTAGCCATTTTTTCAGCAGATGACTTTGTGGGCTCGTCAGCAGATTATTTGGGGCGAGAAAGATAGCATAGCCCCCCGGTTTTAAATATTTTAACGATTGTTCCATCAAGAGATGATGGGCATAAGTATGCTCGTCTGGACTGGCAACCTCATAACGAGCCGCCACGGCATCATCTGGGTAATAGCCCACTGGCAAATCACTGACAATCAAGTCGCTTTCTTTCAGAACCTGAGGCCGCACCGCATCTCCTTGAGCAAAGTGTGCCTTAGAATTCATGACTTCGGCAATGCTGGCAGACAAATCAATCAGCAAGTCGTCAATCTCTAGGCCCAAATAATCCATATTCTTTTGCGTGTGGTTGAGCAGAGTCTCCGCCAAATTGCCTGTTCCACTGCCAATCTCTAGCAAATCGACTCTCTCGTCTTGGGCCAACTGGTCAATCAAAAAACTCAGTAAGAAGCCGACCGAATCCGGTGTGAACTGATGATTGGCTTGTAGCGGCTCTGTCTGAGAAGCCTTCATAAAAATAAACTGATAAGCCCGACGCCACTCTTCCTTGGTCAAGTGCAAGGCACGAAGTTTCTCGTTATTTTTCAGAATTTCTTGTAAGTCTGTATCTCCATCCAGATAAATCCCATTTTGCTCAATCAGGGCATCATAAAAATTAGTCCCCAGCACATTTTGGATATTTTGCACATTTTCTAAAAGCAGGTGAAAAGCTCGTTCTATTTTTTCAAATTTCATGGCATCCTCCGTTGTCTTATGATACCAAAAAGAAGCCCTCTTTCCAAGGGCTATCGGATTACAAATCTTTTACATTTATATTAGTCGCTTCTCTTGTCGGTTGAAGGAGAGGGCGCTTTACTTTTTTTAGTATCTTTGGAGTCTTTAGCTTCCTTGTCCTTCTTCTCTAGCTCCTTTTTGCTCTCAAAATAGAAAGAATAACTCTTCTGATTGGCGAGTTGGCTGCTGACTTCCAGCATATTTCCCTGCCTGCGATAATGGGTGCTCCCTTGGTCAAAGGCTAATTGCCCGTTCTCCTCTGTGGCAGTCTCCTTGGTCAAAACAGCCAAGGCATAGGCTTCTGCCCGCTCCCTATTGGCTTGAAAGAGACGCTGATTGGCTACCTGCCGGTTCAGATAAAATTGCAAGAGCAAGCTAAAGACCGCTGCCATAAAGAGGGCATAAAGCAAGATGCCTGCCTTAACTTTTATCTTGGACACGATAGATGTACTCTCTTTCTAAATTATTTTCAAACCGGAAGCGAAAGCGAACAAGGTCCCCCTCCTGACTGACCGGAGCAGCTTTAAGTCCATAGATCATGGGCTGATAGCCGCGTCCCGAAGCATCCGTCTTTCGGAAATCATCACTCCTAGATTTGCCCAAAGCTATATGTTTGCCATCCTGTTTGACGTAGATTTTGTCGTTTTCGACTCGGTCAAATTGACTGCGCGATAGCTCTGTCTCTAACTGATCGACAAATAAGAGCCATTCCTGCTGCTTATTTTCCTGTTGATGTCGCAGTTCAAAAGCCAGAAGCTTAGTCATCGACTGAAAGACTAACATACCACCGCTCAAGACCAACAGGGCGACTAGAGTCTCCAAAAGTGTAAAAGCTTTGATTTTAACGTTTTTTAACACTGAGCACCTTCTCCTCTTGGTGATAGACAGTTAATTGCTGGTCTGTTTTAACCTGGCGGACTGTAATGCCGTTGGCTGTCAGATTTTCCTGTCCCGTCTGCATGGCCATCCGAGCAACCCGTAGGACTTCCTCCTCCTTCAATAAGCGAGTCTGTTCCTGCCGCGACTGACTAATCTGGCCAAGCAGGAGGCTGGCAATAGCCGCAAAAACCGCCATTGCCACCAAGGCCTCCAGCAAAATGCTAGCCTTCATTCGTCGTCTTTTTAAACTTTCCATTGCCCATATAAAGCTGGTAAACAACCTTTTTATCCTCCGTTTGAAAAACAATCTTACTGAGCGAAGAATTCCCGCCAGCCTGGTCAAACTGAATGGTCTGGGGAGCATGTTCCTGCAAAGTCTTGGGAAATTCTACTTGCTGATAGCCGTTGGAGATGTTGCGCTCCGAAATGGTCAATTTTATCTTTTCATGTCCAGCCACACTTAGCTTTTGGCTCTCCTGATAAAGATGCTCAAATTCCATGAAAAACAGCTGCTCCTGTACTTGATTGAAACCAGCCTGAACAGAGCCAGATAGACCTAATAAAATGAAACTGACCACAAATAAAGCCAGGAGACTTTCTAACAGCGTAAAAGCCTTAATCCGCAACTGTACGAGCTTCACTGCTGTTTTTTCCATAGTAGGCCTTATAGGATGCTACCTGCTTATCGGTAATCCGACCATCAGCAACCAATTTCCCTAGAGTGGCTTTTTCATTAACATTCTTCAATTCATAAAGCTCAGCCTGACTTTCTACGACCTTGACTACGGCCGCATTGCCCGTATCTGAAACAGCATCCTTCTGCTTAGTCAAATTCGGGACAAACAAGAGCATCAAGACGCTAATGATTAAAAGAACGACTAACATTTCCACCAGAGTGAAGGCTTTAACCTTCAAAGTTTTTAATTTTTTCATAATTGAATCTCCATATTCTGATAAATTGGCAGCAACATGGCTGCATAAAGTAAAACGATAACAAGGGCGACAAAGACAAAGACGAGAGGCTGAATCAAATTCATGGCACGATTGATTCTCAGGAAAAACTCTTCCCAAGTCTTTTCGGCATACAATTCCAATTCGTCACCCAACTTGGACTTGACCTCACCATATTCGATGATCAAGGCCAGCTCTTTCTTAAAAAAGGGGTAGGTGCCGACCTTCTCGGCATAGCCCTGACCTGCGCCTAGAGCCGTCTCCAAGTCTCGTCCCAGCTCCTGAAAGAGCTGAGAAGGCTGGTCCTGCATGATAAGAAAGATCTGGCTCAATTCCAATCCTTGCCCAATCATATTGCCCCATTCACGCGCATAGTAGGCTGTCAGGTAGGCCCGCACTAAGGCGCCAACAAAAGGAAACTTGGCCAAACGGCTGAAAAATCTCATCTTAGAGCTCTTGCGATAATAGAACCAACCTCCGCCAATCAGTAAGCAAATCACCAGAACGCCTCCCAAAAAGATTTGCGGTAGATAATGAATAAACTGAGTAGCCATATTTTGACTGTCCAACTGAGGCAGGAGATAATTACGCAAGCCCAGCATGATCAGTACTAGAAACCCAAGCAGCATCAGGGGATAAGTCCCCACCTCAATCAATTTCTTACGGACCTTGGATAGATTTTCCAGATAATCTTCGATTTTACCCAAACTAAGATTTAGATTTCCGTGCAACTCAGACAAAGATAGCTGGGTGACCACATTATCTGAAAAACCTAAACGCTTCATAATCTGGGAAAATGACTGGCCAGCAGCCAAACCCGAACGCATTTCCGCGACATAGGCCTCCTCTAAAAGGGCACTCCGCCGTAGGAAATCGACAATCTCCGCAAGATGGAAACCGCTGGTAAATAGATTGCGGAACAGCTCGATAATCTTCTTTTGCTTAGGCGTAGATAATTTTTTCCGCCTGCCTTTGATCATCTGTGATATGTCCATCTGCAAAAAGCTGGTCAATCTGCTGGTTCCAGAGACTGGCTTCATGCTTTTGATAGTCTTGGTTGACAAAGTCGATCACACCTCCTCCCCCGATTAAACGCTGGTAACAAACGCCCTGTAGTACCATACGCAGCTCGTCTTCACTGACACCCAGCTCTAGCAGGCGCTCATACACTCCGCGAATGCTCTTAGCATGGATGGTTGAAAAGACCGTGGCTCCTGTCAAACTAGCCCTTACCACCGCACGAGCCGTTTCTTGGTCTCGGATTTCCCCGATAATCAAGAGATCTGGCCGATGGCGCAGAGACAGCTTGATGAGGCTGTCATAGGTCATCCCGATAGTTTCATTCAGCTGAAGCTGGAGCATGTTTTCCTGCTTGATTTCCACAGGGTCTTCGATAGACATGACCTGTTGTTGCCCAAATCTCATCTGAGCCAGCTGGTGCATCAGCGTCGTCTTTCCACTGCCAACTGGCCCTGAAAAGAGATAAAGGCCGCGAGAATTGACTTTTTTACGAAGATCAGGCAGATTGCCAAACCAGAAACGCAGCTCACGCTCCTCATCGTGTAAGAGCCGAATCACAAGACTCTCATAGCCACGGTAATCCCCGACGGTCGACAGACGAAGCGAGACCGTTACATCCCCACAATCATAATCGCAGGAACCTAGCTGACTACGCCTCTTCTCCCCGACATTCATCCCCGAGACAAACTTAAAATGGCTGATGACTGACGATAATAAATCAAAATCATAGGTCTTAATGAAGCGCCGCTCATCACCCACCCGCATATAAAGCTCATAGCAGGTGCTCTTGGGAATCAGATAGACATCTTGAGCTGCTTCCTGCCTGGCCAATTGAATCATTTCCTTTGCAATTTTTTGAACCATAAGTCCTCCTCACCTTACTATTCGCACAAAATGAGAAAAAATAAAAAAAGAATGAAGAAATTTTCTCCATTCTTTGACTTTTATCCTACCTAGCCCGCACTTTAATTTTGCAAATACGGTGTTTTTCAGTAGCATTTTGCTTGCGGTAACCTGGACGATACTTGCTCTTGGGGATCTTACTTTCATTTTCTAACAAAAGCAGGGAGTGGTATTGCTGAATATCTTCATTGCACTCCTCACACCAACGTTGATCGGACGGATCCCAGAAAATCGTCATAAGATCACTGCGGCTTTTATAAAGTGGCGATGCTTCAGACATCTCTAACCAGCGGTTCTTGTAGTATTTGAGGGCGGTATAATAATCATCGAAATACCTTTTTTCAATGATATCGTCCTCCCAACCGTCTAAAAACCACCAGGGCTCATAATCGCCATACATTTCTATTACGCTGTACATACCTGTCCCCTTTTGTATCCTATATTATATATAAAATTCTTTGATAATGAAACTATTTTGCTTGTAGGCTCTATAATAGTTCGTTTTTCATCAAAGAAAGCAAAGAAACAAAAGGGAGTGTCGCTTTTTGTGCTTATTTCCAATTCAGATGCACATGCTCTTTCATTTCCTTATAGGCCGTATCAATCCGATCTTTGGTCGCCTGATCCAGCTGATTGCGATATTTTCCACCCTCGATGAAATCTTCCAAGATCAGAGTTTGATAAGTGTAAAGCGGGTAACCCTCTGGTGAGTAAGTTCCCTTTTCCACACGGCTAACCCAGCTTGGATGTGCCTGAGCTTTTTTGATAATGGTCCCCTTGTCCGTCTTTTCAATGGTAACATCCATCAAGACACCACGCTCGGTCCACTCAGCCGTATCCACACCAGCCATAGTTTCAATCCGCTGATTAGAGATAAAATTTCCCATGGAATAGATAATCAGCTTCTTCTGACCATCTTTTTCAAGGATTTCTGAAGGCTGCACCACGTGCGGATGCCCACCAAAAATGATGTCCGCTCCCCAGTCCACCATCTTATGATAAAGCTCAACCTGCTCCTCATTTGGCTCCAGCTGGTATTCGATCCCCGTCTGTGGCATGACTACCGTGATGTCCGCTTCTTTCTCCGCCTGCTCAATCTCCGCTTTCATCTTCTCCTCATCAAAGGTTGATAGGTGATGATCAATCTCCTTATGACTGAGATTGGACTCCAGGCCATTAAAACCATAGGAATAAGCCAGAATAGCAATCTTGATGCCTTTTACCTCTTTGATCAGAATGGGCGATTTATCCCTGTTTTTGTGAGTATAGACACCAACTGGGCTAATTCCTTGATTTTCAAAGGCTTTGGCAGTCGTAAAGACTCCCTCAAGCCCTGAGTCTAGGATGTGATTATGGGCCAGATCCACTACTTGGTAGCCGGCATCTTTAATAGCGGGCACAACAGCCTCCGGAGCATTGAAAAGCGGATAGCCTCCCAAAGGATAGTCCGAGCGAATGGTTCCTTCAAAATCCCCCAAGACCAAGTCACCTTGATGAAGCCAGTCCTTGACATAGGTGAAATTTTCCGAAAAATCATAGCTACCATCAGCCTTCTGAGCGCTCATATAAAGCCCATCATGGTACAAAAGATCGCCATTAGCCATGATGCGCACCGTTTTCGAGTCGGTCTTCTTTCCTGATAGCGAGGAGGATTTGGGAGTATCTTTAGCAACATTCCTACCGCTTCCCTTAGGCATCCCCATGATGCTTTGGAAGAATAAAATAGCAGTCGCTGATATAAATACCGCTCCCAGCAGGGCAAGGATAAAGGCACGGTTGCTTAATGCTACTTGTCGCTTAGTTCCAGATCTTTTCTCCATTTTGCCAACCTCCGTATTACTTATATTTTATCATAAATTATCCTCCCAAGGGAATAAAAAAAGAGTCTGGGACAAAAGTCCTAGCCTCTCAATTGTCTTTGGATTGTCGAGCAAGACGCAGTGGTTGAGTGGGCTCTACTACGCTGATTTCATCAGCTTTTACAGCCCCACTCAACTGTGCGGAGGTGGGACGACGAAATCGAATTCTAAGCAATTACCGATTTCTGTCCCACTCTCTAAATATCAGGCCGAGCTCAGCATCAAGGACTGCAAATACCAGCGATAAGCTGCCCGATAGTGATAGGCATTAAAAAACTTCATCTCCCCGATACCATAGCGCATCAGGTAGTAAATCAGATAGCGCAGATGCAGGCTTTCCCACTCCGTGCTAGCCTTTTGACAATGAGCATACTCAGCCTCAAGCTCTCCATAGTAATCTCTGAATTGATTATAAATTTCTTGAATTTCCATCATAACTCCAATCTTTTTGCTTTAACACTAGTTTATCGTAAAAAGAAGAGGATTAGGGGCAAGAATCGTATCTTGTCTCGTTTAAGAGCCAAAAGGTAGGGTAAGCCACTAGAAAATGACATTTCAGGGAATATTTTTGACATTTGGGGGTTGGGGGACAGTCTACTTTTTACTTTATCTTCTACATCAAGACAATTAAGATAGAACTTTAAATTTGTAAAAATGACTCCATACTTATTTTTCAAGTTCATCTGCCATAACCTGCAATGCTCGCTCAATAAGCAACTTAGATCAAAATAATTTTCATTATGTATCTTATAATAGGAACGGCCCTTAACTAGAACTGAGTAGAGTATAACTGAATCAAACAGATCAAGTTATCTATTAAGAGCAATACAATGGCTGTATCAATAGAGCCTAAACATGGCAAGAAAATTAAGTTTAAGCCAACACTGACAATCAAATTCCTATAATTTTTGTAGTGAGTAAATCTATCGTAAGAATTTTGAATCCTTAAATCCAAATACTAATCTAACTCGCTAAATAATTAAAAATATACATCGAAAAGGATTACATCTGGTTTAAATCCTGTTTCATTATAGAAATCATTCTTTTTGCAACTGTATCCCACGAATACTCTACTTTATAATACTCTTGTTTACTCTGAACATTTCTAAAGAATTTTTCATTTGTTATTAGACTATACATTTTCTCGGCTAAAACCTGTGGATTTTCTTCTTCAGCAGATAGCAGTAGGCCTGTCTCATTATTTTGAATTAAGTTTGGCATTTCCATTAAATTTCGACCAATACATGGCAAACCATAGCAGAGTGCTTCAACAAATACAATCCCAAATGCTTCAAATCGAGAAGGTAAAACAAATACATCGCAAAGATTATAATAATATTGTACTTTATTAGCTGGTAGATTACCTAAAAAATAAACATTCGGATTATCAAAATCCATTGGAGCATCCGAGGGCCCTATAATATACAACTCAGCTTCAGGCATGAGATTATTCTGCAGATATACAAAGGCATTATAAACCAAATCCCCACCCTTACGCAAAAAATCCTTGCCAATAAATAAAAATTTATTGCGCTCCTTATGGCAATTCTCAATCAATAAATTATCCATATTGGTTCCAGCGCCTACATAATGAACTTTTTCAATTGGAAGCCCTTGTTGAGTTATCAAATAATCTGAGAACCATTTACTCATAGTAAATACTCCGGTCACTTGATTATAAAATATTTCTTGTTTTCTTAAGCGGCTATCTAAAATATCAACTGGGACATTCTGAAAGCCACTATATTGGAATGATTGACTATTGTTTTCAGAAACCTCTCTTAAATAAAAAAGATTCAGATCCTGATAAATATAGATAGGATTTTTAGGAAACGATAATGGAAACTCATCAAAAGTGAGACAAACATCATTTGGTGATAAATGAACTTGATTTTCAGCATATTTTATATACGTCATGTTCATATCAGATCTTCTAAGACCTAAGCGAACAAGAGCCTTGTGTACGTTCATTCTAAATGTATAGAAAACATTCTGTTCCTCAACACTCTCGTACTTCCCCAAATATTTCTTAATATTAGTTATCGTCCCGGACCAATCCCAGATCAATTGTTCTTTGTTATGAATAATTCTTGGAATTACAATCTTCAAACTTATCCCCTTATATTTATATTAGCAGGTAGCTTCCGCCAATATAAACCCTTTCTTAACTATTTTATAGATTTGTTTTATACTTAGTTCAGCGCTGTGGATTAGTAAGTGTCACCAATCACTTAGACGATTTCAAGGAGGCTCTAACCCTCAGCTCTTCACTTAATTGGTAATGAGAATGATAACGCTTGGACGTTTTATCTCGTTTAAGGATACAAGACAAAGAGTGCGTGGAACAAACAACAGTCGCTAACCATTTTGAAAAGAATCAAAAATCTATGCTCTATGTTGGTATAGACATTGACAAAAATAAATAAGATTTAGCCTGTAACAATGAAAATGGAGAAATGATAATAGCTAACTTCAAATTTGCCAATTCTTACCATGGCTTTTATCAGCTTAAGCTAAGACTAGAACAGCTATCTCCTCTAAAACAAGACATCCAGATAACACTTAAAAGCACAGGACACTATAATTACAATCTTGTGGATTTTTTAAAAGAGTAGACTCGCTATCAAAATCGCTCAATTCAGTCACGTTCTAAATGCAAGAACTTATACATCAGATTATTTGGCATTGTTTTTCCTGAACTCCACAGAATCGTTAAAAACCCTCACAATCAGTTCATCTATGACTTACTTACAAAATATACTTCTCCACAAAAAATTGCTCGCACTTGTTTCTCATCTCTGATAAAGACTAAGCGATTAACAGCTGATAAAGCTCATCATACAAGAGGTATCAAACCTTTGATGAAGGCAAACTGAGATGAAAACTATAAAACATAGAAACAATAAAATTAATTATCGTAGGTTCCTCCTCATCTAGTTTACTACTTTGATTGATTTTAAGCTTATGATATCTGCATTCTGAAAACTAGGATTTTTCATGCGTTTGCCATGAGAGAGGAGAATTCTCGTTTTGAATTTCAGCCCCACCCTCAAAGTCTTCAGATAGCAGCGTTAAGCCATCCAATAATGATAGACGTTAAAAAATTCGATCTTCCGAATATCGTAGTGCAAGAGATAGTAAACCATATGGCACAAATGCAATTTTTGCCACTCTATGCTTGTCTTTAGGCAGCGAACATACCTCCATATAATCTCTGAACCTATTATAAGCGCCTTGAATTTCCATCAAAACTCCAGTCTTTTTGCGTTAAACTTGTTTCAAAGCTAAAAGAAGGACATTCGGTCAGAAAATTTTCTAGTCTCATTTAAAAGCTAAAAGGTAAGGTGCTAAGAAATGAGATCCCAGGGAATATTTTTGACATTTGGGAAAACTATATCCGTTTTAAGATATCTACAATCTGTTTACAAGCTGTTCCATCTCCATAAGGATTACTAGCTTTACTCATTTTTTGATATTCGTTATCTTTTTCTAAAAGTAACTTAAAGTTCTGATAAATCGTTTCTTCTTCTGTTCCTACTAGCTTCAAAGTCCCCGCTGCCACACCTTCTGGCCTTTCTGTAGTATCACGCATAACCAAAACAGGCTTACCCAAAGACGGAGCCTCTTCTTGAACTCCGCCAGAATCCGTTAGAATCATGTAGCTACGGTTCATGAAATTATGAAAATCAAGGACATCTAGTGGTTCTATAATCTGAATACGCTCAATATCTCCAAAAATCTCAGCTGCTGTTTCTCTGACTAAAGGATTTTTATGAATTGGATAAACAACCTTGACATCTGTATGTTCATTTAAAACACGCTTGACAGCCCGAAACATATGTTTCATAGGTTCTCCAAGATTTTCTCGCCTATGAGCAGTAAGAAGAATCAAACGACTTCCAGCAACCCAATCTAAGACAGGATGTGAATAATCCTCTCTGACCGTCGTTTTAAGCGCATCAATCACTGTATTCCCAGTAACATATACATTGTCGCGTCCTTCTTTTTCGAGATTTTCTCTTGCCAATTCAGTCGGTGCAAAATGACAATTCGCGATAATTGATGTCGACTGACGATTGAACTCCTCTGGAAAAGGACTTCGTAAATTGTAGGTGCGCAATCCTGCCTCTACATGCCCCACTTTAATTCCTAGATAAAAGGCTGCTAAAGCTGCTGCATAAGTAGTAGTAGTATCACCATGTACAAGTACAATGTCTGGTCGTTCATTTTCTAAAACAGGTTTTATTTTATCTAGAATACTCGTTGTAATGGAAAATAAAGTTTGATTTACCTTCATAATCTCCAAATCATAGTCTGGTTTAACACCAAACAGTTCTAAAACAGGGCTCACCATTTCTTTGTGTTGACCCGTCACACAAACAAGAGTTTCTATTTCACCTTGTTTTTTCAACTCATTTACTAATGGGCACATCTTTATCGCTTCTGGACGTGTACCAAAAACTAGCATTACTTTCTTCATTGGTTTCTCCTAAATTATTATTTATAAAATAATTAATGTAATAACTTTAACAAATTTCTAACAGTTTACGGCTTTAACTTTATAAATTGTAATAATTGAATAGTAACCTCCTCTTTTAGCAAAAGTAAGATACCTAAGTATATAGAGAAGAAAATACTTCCTGCAAGAAAAAGAGATAAAAATGGAGTGGCTAGTACAATTCGACTTTCAACTACTATTAAGATTATGGTTGCAATAACTGTTGCTAGTATAACATTTCGTAAATTATTTTTTGAAATATTACCTGCTAAGTATTTATAAGAGTAGATAAACTGAACTGTCATTTGTGTTAATTCCGCAAAAAGGGTAGCCATTGAGGCTCCTATAATTCCTAATTTGGGCATCAAAATTAAATTTAAACCAAGGTTAACAAGAGCACCTAACGAAACAGCAAACATGAAATATCTTTCCCTATTCATAGGTATTAAAATTTGATTACCTGTAATATTTGAAAAACCCGATATAACCAAAATTGGCATGAGAATTTGCATTGAAAGTGTCGCAGAAATATACTTTTCTCCTCCTAGTAATTGAATACTATTCTGTGCTTCTACGATAAAAAATGCAACTAAGGGAATAGCAATAAAGAAAATAACTGCCGAAGACTCCTTTAGCATCTTATTAAATTTTGAAGTATCTTTCTTACTAATATAAAATGATAATCGTGGCAAGAGGACTGCACTAATTGAAGTTATCAGTGAAAGTAAAATCCACTTAACTTTTGACGCTACAGAATAGTAACCCACTGCTTCATTTCCGTTAATAAATCCAAGCATAACTGTATCTAAATTGGTATAAATATTAACAGCAAGTAATGAAGCAAAAAGATAAAACATCGGCTTAAAATGTTTTTTAAATTCTAAATTTTTGTAACGTTTTATATAAACAAATTTACGGCTATGCCATACATTTAAAATGTTTGAACCTAAAGTTGAAAACAGGGTAATACCAGCATAAACAACGTAATCCGCTGGTTTTTTGACAAATAAAAATATTAATATCAACGAAAATACTTTAAATATTAATGATCGTTTCGTAATATAGGCGTATTCCTCAATTCCGCTATATAGCCAATTTAAGGCAAGTGGTGAAGATAAAATGGTTAAAGAAGTTATCAATAATAGTGAAGATTCTTTACTCAATTGTTTTATTACTAGCGCCATCCCTAATAATAACAGAGTTACCAATCCCGACATTATAATATTTATGACTGCCAGCTCCTGCACTATTCTAGAAAGTTTATTTTTGTCTTCTCTAATACTTGCAACCGCTCTGATTCCATAAGTCGATATTCCCAACGAAGCAATTAAAACACCATAATTACCTATTGAAGAAAAAAATGATACTACACCTATACCCTCAGGATTTAAAATTCTAGATACATATGGGAACGTTATCAAAGGAAAAATAATATTTGAAAGCGTCAAAATGATATTCAATAGTGCATTCAATCTAATTGATTTATTCCTCATATTTTTTCAACCTCAATTTTAAATCAGTATACTTTATCAAATATATCAGCCTAGTATACAATTCTGGAATAAACAAAAAATTAGTCCCAAAGAACGGCTTATAAGCAAAATCAACCCAGAAAAAGTTCTTTTTCTCCTTAATTAATCTTTTAAGCGATTTTTTAGCTATATTTTTAGTCACAATTTCTCCAAAATTCTCTGCTACCTGTTCCTTTAATAACCTTGAAAATGATAATAATTTAGGAAGATGAACACACTCTTTTTTTAGTGACATCGTCAACCAGAGTTCCATTTGCTCAAAAGGAAGAGAACTCAAATTCTTATATGCTTCAGCTATCTTTATAAATCCTTCAACCATCTGTTTCTGATAATTTTGCACAGCCCTATATATTTTTACATGTTTCTCGTTTTCATCTAGAACTGGAACAATCATTTCTTCCTGTTTATATTTTAAAGTTGGGCCATGATCTGCTACAAAAATATCTTCATAATAGCCAAAATTTCTACTGACAATATCAAAAAATGGAGATTTGTTAGGATAATCAGAAAAAAGCATTCCAAATTTATTATCTTTGTTCTGTACTGAATACTCATTTAGAATTAATCCTAAATAATAGCCCACAATTTTCTTATTTGGAACAGCTCTTTGTAAGCTATCCTGTATAGTCCCTTTCCATCCAACATCAACAATATATATTTCATCCTGACTTGGAGTTAATGCTTCCACATAATTTCTGAGTAGTAAACCATCTTCTTTTTCTTTATTAAATCTTGAAATAAAAACTGGGTGAGCTTTTAAATCCAATAACAACTTAGAATCAATAGTTAAGATATCTGTAAATTCTCTATTCATATCTTGAGTAATTGAAGTAATTTCATTATCAGTAAAATTCAAATTTAACAAAAAATTTTGAATTGTCATTTTTTTATATTGTCGAAAAATAATCTCGAACTTTTCATCCTCCAAACTTGTGAAAGAAGGGTATAAGGTAGATCGCCTAGAAACATAAAAATATTCTGTTTTGATTCTTTGATTTTCATAAAAGAAAATATTTTGATAAATATCAAATAGCTGTTTTAACAATTGGCCTTCGCGTGAACAAAATAAAGCAGTTTGAACACCATCTTTAACTAGTCTTTTATGCAATTCTGAGATAAAGAATACAATATCTGCCAAAAAAACATTAAAGGGGGCCTTCATACTATCTCCAAATAAGATTTGTTTATATAATCTAGCTAGTTCCCTATTTCCTGTGATAGTGTATGTGTCTTCATATTTCCTATGAATTGCTTTTAAGCCAAGAGATTTTGGGATTTCATAATCAGATTCGAAATTATCTCCTATCATAGTTACATCCTCAGGAGATAATTCCAACTCTTTTAAAAGCAACTTATAGAGATTACCTGTTGATTTACGATAAGATTTCTCACTAGAAATATAAATCTCTGAAAAATAATCTAAAATTTTGAACTTTCTTAATATCTCTTCTATAAGCTTTTTATCAGTATAAAAATCTGAAACTAGTATGATTCTCTTTGATTCTTTTTTTAGAAATTTTAAAGCTTCTAAAATTTCAGAATCTAAATATATATGCTGTAATTCTATATTTAATTCTATAATTTTAGCTTTCTCTATAAATTCCTTTTGACTCATAGTCTCCAATTGATTTTCAATTTTCCTATAAATACTTGATAAAAGAGTATCATATTCGATTTCTTCAATACCAGAATTTTTATAAGTCTTCTCAACATTTTTTCTTAAATCATATAGTATTGATGGATAGATCTCAAATTTCATTTCAAAAGCCATTTGCTTCGACCATTGATATAATATTTCTTCAGGATGACAATCTCTATGAACTACTGTATCAAAAAAATCAAATGCGACCGTTTTAGTATTTATTTTAGAAATATCTATTAACTCCATATTTCACCATATTCCTTTTTAATGTTCGTTTATTATTAGCAATATATCATGTCCTAATAAGGCCTATAAGCAAAACATAACAAAACACCAATGAATCATTCATTCTCAACAATAATAAAAGGGTAAGAAGGATCAACCCTATTAAAAACACCATCTAGATAGTATCTTATTTTATTTTTTGCATTATTCTTTCTTAATAAAAAATGGTAACCTTGTTGTAAAAATAAATATATTAAGAAACAGTAATATTTTATTCTACTATCAATATTGCGTCTAACAAATACAACCCTATTTCTCGCCATTAGATATTCCTGTAAGCCCGAAACTGATTTAATTGAGACCGAACCTTTATGGTAAATGTAACTGTCAGTCAAACATATATTTTTATAGCCCATTTTTTGTGCTTTATAGCACCATTCTGTTTCCTCGAAAAATAAGAAATAATTTTCAGGAATATATCCGATATTTTTCAAAATGGAGGTCCGAAACATGATGCAAGCGCCTCCAATATAATCGCTTTCGATTTTAGGGGGAAGTTCTATCCTCCTAGCGCCATGATTCTTTAGAGTTACAATCCCTTTATTAATAAAGATATCTCCTCCCGTTGACTGGATTAAATTATTATCCTTATACTCAACTAATGCTGGACTGACAAAAGCTACTTGAGCACTATTTTTTAGTTCATTTTTACAAGTTTCTATAAAATCAACATCAATTATAGTGTCATTGTTTAGAATACAAATATACTCATATCCTGCCTGTTCAGCATATTTTATTCCAATATTATTACCATGTGCATATCCTCTATTTTCTGAACTTACAATGATCTCTATAGGAGATAGTATATTATTTAACTTACTTACACTATCATTCGTTGAGGCATTATCAACAATCACAATCTTGTACTTTTCCGAATTTATTGCACTTCGCAGACTCTGCACACATTCAATTGTATCTTCACAATTATTATAATTAAGAATAACTATACATACCTTATCCATCACACACCTGATCTTCTATATTATGTTTCAATTTATAATCATAGTAAAATATTATAGCGAGAATAATTGCTAATGAAAAACTTCTTTGAGCACCAAAAATATTCAATGATATTGAAGTGATTATTAAATTCACTAACAAAGCAATGAAAAAAGCTCTTTCTAACATAAATTTTTCACTTGACATTCTGACAATTAGGCTTATTATTTTATAAAATATATAACCATACATAAGGAATGCCACTATTCCAAACTGAACAAATAACTCTATAAAACCCAAATCATCTAAGTACATTTTTACTGCCCCAGGACCAGCTAAAATATAATAACTATTTATATTATTTGAGGTTAGTACTCCAACTCCGGTTTTCCATATATTATTATTTAATAATCCTAGATAATATTTCAGTTCCCAGTAGCGAAAGCCAAGCCCCATGTCCATTAGTCCTGTATCAATGTTAAAATATGACCGAATGTAATCTATCCCTCCTCCAAAAATGAATGAGGAAATTGCAATTATTAAACTTATAAAAGTGACAAAACGAGTTGTTCTTCTAGAATATATAAACATCACAAAGATAGAGATTAATATTGAAAGAAGTAGTATTCGTGTCTGGTTGACAAATATGATATATAAAATTATAAACAGAGAATTGTACAAATATTTTAGATTTCTAAATTTGAAATAGAAAAAGACTGAGATAAGTAGCCCTATTACAATCAAAGGTGTTCCATCAACACGTATTGAATATTCATTCCTATACCAGAGATTCCCGTACTCTCTTAAAATAGATGGAAATAATTCTACTTTAAATACGGTATAGACTGCCCATGATATGCTTCGTACACCTAAAGAAATCAATAATATATTAACGGTATTATCTAAAACTCTTTTTAAATTACTATCACTGTTTTTAAATAAATAAATTAACACCAAGAAAAGGAAAATCCATATGTACTGTCTAGCAGCGAAAAATATATCACTAAGGCTGTACCCATACAGGACTTTCGCTCGATGGATACTAGAAGAAAAACAAATAAATAAAAAATTGCATAAAGTAAGGAAGAATTAGCAATTTTTTATTATTAATTATTAGAACAGGAACTACTAGTAACAATAAAAAAAAGATAAAATAGTTAATAAGTTTCTATGCACATATAAGTTAATAGAGAGAGCTAGAAACATTCCCACCGATAACATGACTGTAATGTAATATAGGATTTCTATGATTCCAAAATTATAACGCTTCATTCATTCCTCCAATGAAAATCATAATTGCTCAATTAACTCATGAATAATTTCTGCTCTCTTTTCCCAGGTGTTGTTTTTCAAGAAGTTTTTTCTAGCCAGCTCATCATACTTCAAGTTATTATTAGCAATCAATTTTATCAAATTTTCTTTATACTCAGAATAATCCGAATACATGTATGAAAATGCTTCAAACCTTGAAATTTCCTTATAACGAACTGTGAGAATATTTTTACCAAAATTGATATACTCATATAATTTGACAGGATCTACAGCTTCTACAATATCATTAAGCCGAAAAGGCATAATAAGAACATCTGCATCTTCAATCATATGATAAATTTCTTCATGAGGAACACTGCCCAAATAATGGATCCTATCGTGTTCAGGAATACTTGCCTTACTAATTGGACCAATCAAATTATATTCAATGTTTTTAAAATCTTTCAAACTTTGCAAGAGTACATCAAAGTCAAACCAATGACTAATTGTTCCAACATAAGTCAAAATATATTTCTTATTTGTCTTTTTGCTGCTATTAGAAAGCTTTAAAATTTTACCATTATAACCATTTCTGACTATTACAATTTTTTCTTCTTGATTGTATAAGTCATAATCAGTTAACAAATTATCTTTTAATTTTTCACTAGATACTAGGACCAAATCTGCTCTTTGCACTAATTGATTCTCTAAATATTGCAATCTCCTACGTTCAACCTTATCCTCAATAAAAGCAGAATGGTAGTCCATACAATCATATATGACCTTAATATTCGAATTACTCGAAACCCCCTCAAATTGCATTGGGTTAGTAATATATATATAATCTGGATCATAGCTTTTGACTTTTCTTCTAATATTCCATGAAACAATTTTGTCATTAAGCTGCTTTATCCTAGGAAATCTATTTACGAAAGGTAAAGCATATATTCTTGATAAATTTGTTATATTTGAACTATTATCTAAAGTCAAGCCTTTTCTATTATACCAATATCGATATATAACTAGCATTTCATAAAATTCGGATAAGCCTTCAGCAAGGAATTGGGGACGCTGTTTTATCCAATTCCAATCCACATTTGTTACGTATAATATTTTTTTCATATTTCTCTCATTCAATTTATTCTTCTAAAGTTATAGCAGTAACCTAGGTAATCTCCATCAACTTTAAAAAATAACTAGTTGATTCAAAATTACATCTGTTTGAAAATAGTGTCTTTTCTAACAGATTACTGTAAACTTGATTAGTCGCAACATTTTGATGATGCAATACCCTGATTTTGGGAGTATAGAGACGCTTGTAGCCCTTGCATTCAGCCTCGTAATCTAAAATTTCTGTTTCATAGTAAAGGAAAGTATTGGGATTAAAAGCATAGTCTTCCTTAGTGATATAATCTTTGGAGTAAATAAGAAAAGAACCATGTAGGATAGGATTTTCAACTTGATTTCTGAAATCAATTTCTTTTCCTTTACGCCTATTCTGATAGACAAAGGTTCGCAGGGCCTTGTTTGCTTTTAACCAGCATTTTATCTTTAAAGCTAAGCTAGGTTTGCTCTCCCTTTTAAATCTTTCGTTAAGATTTTTAACTTCCTCATAGCTATAGCGAGTAAGCCGCTTTGGATTTTGGTGGAGCTGGTAGGTCGTAGAAAAAATATCTGGACCAAGTATATGGAAGCCTTCCTGATGATAAATATCTGAAACAACTTCCTCAAAACTTTCTGTTTCAATCTCAATATCGTTATTCATGATAACCATAAAATCTGGATTATATTTTTCTTTAGCAAATTTATAGGCCAGATTATTCCCTCGAGCAAAACCTGCATTTTCATGATTAATCAGAACATCTATCTCCGAATCAGATTGATATATTTCTTTTAGTTTTTCGCCAGTGCCATTATCGGAAAAATTATCAATAATCACCAGCTGTTTTGGATTCGGATTAGTTTCCTTAATAGATTTGATACAGGCCAGTGTTTCTTCCAACACTTTGTAATGCAAAATAATATAACAAAACAAATCCTTAACCTCCTAAATGTGATTTTTTTTCGTCATCACTAGGTTCCTCATAACGATAATTTTCACCATAAAGCCTTTTTAGATAGTTATCAAAGTCTGTAGGAACTCTAAACTCTGTATCTTCAAAAGGCATCATGACCCCTTGACCCCAGATTTCTGATGGCATAACCTCTTTAGCAAAAAGGGAAGCATTAATCGTGCCTGCATACTTTTGTTTGTGCCAATCGTACTTTTTATAAAGCCTATCTAAGCGAGCATAGACAGAATTCTGCGGAAAGATTTTTGCAAAACCAATTTTTTTGAAAAGGCCGATGATCATTTTTTGTTTAGGAGAATGCATATCGACATGATCTCCAACATAAGTTGTACCTAGACTAGCCAAAAATCGATACCAATAAACCTTAGCAAAGTAAAATCTTCTCAATATAGAATTATTTGGAGCTCCATCTAGTGGGATAATATCAATCAAATGCAAACCTAAATTTGTATTTCTAGGTAATCCTAAGCGTTTTCTCTCATCCTCTAATAAAAAGAGACGGGGAAAATAGCAGTGTAGGCTATCACTATATTGGTAACAAAGTACCTGATATTTACCAGCGATAATACGATCTTTAAAAATGGTAGGCAACCTATCATACCCTTCTCTAGGGATGGCCACATCCATATCATCATCCCAAGGAATAAAACCATTATATTTGACGGCGCCCAAGACACTACCACCACGAAGGAAAAAATCGATACCGTGTTCCCCACATATTTTTCTAAATTCCTTAATAGCATCTAACTCTACTTTTTGAATTAAGGCAAGCATTTCTGTTTGATTCAAAATTGATATCCCCTTTTCGCCTTTAAAATTTTCCTTACAAATGTAGCATTCCCCACAAAATAGCGCTTAAAAAGTCGTTTAGGTTCATTTGCAACCCTAAACAACCATTCTAAGTGAGACTTTTGCATCCAAAGAGGAGCACGTTTGATATGACCTGACAGAACATCAAAACTGCCACCTACCCCCATAAAGACTGCTTGAAGCCCATTGTCCAAAAATTTTTGAATCAGGTACTCTTTTTTGGGTGAAGTAATGCCGACAAAGACTAGATCCGGATTTTTCACCCGAATATCTTCCTGAATAGCTTCCTCGTCATGTTCTGTAAAATAGCCATTTCGAAAACCAACTACCTTAAGTTGTGGATAGGTCCCCTTAAAAATAGATAACATATCCTGTAGAACTTCTTCCTTAGCTCCTAAAAAATAGACAGAGTATCCCTTTCTGTTAGACAAGTTCAGTAACTCTTGCATAAGATCAATCCCAGCAACGCGCTCAGGAATTGACTGACCTAAAAATCGACCAGCTAATACGACCGAAGCCCCATCTGCATTGATGATCCCCGACTCATTGACTATCTTCTTGATAACTTCATCCGAATGACATTGATTGATCTTGTCCGCATTTACCCCCATAAGATGAAGAGGAGTTTTTTCAATAATAATTCTATCTACTTTCTCTACCGTTTCGGCCATTGTTAATGGGTCAATATTAATGCCTAATATTTGAATTCTGTTAACCATTCCTCTACTTCGCTCCATCTTTCATTAGTACGACTTTGACAGTCTTTAGTAAAATTTTTATATCCGACCAGATGGTCCAATCATCAATATAAGACACATCTAGTTTTACAACATCATCAAAATTCGTGATTTCACTGCGGCCGCTGACTTGCCAAAGGCCTGTGATACCTGGTTTGAAACTCAAACGTTTTTTCTGTTCAGGCGTGTATTTCTCATATTCATCCACAGTTGGTGGACGTGTACCGACCAGGCTCATATCGCCTTTGAGGACATTCCAAAATTGAGGCAGCTCATCCAGACTTGTCTTGCGAATAAAGTGTCCAATCGGCGTGATACGAGGATCATTATCGACCTTAAACATGCCGTCTGACATTGTGTTTTGCGCCATCAGCTCTTTTTTGCGCTCTTCCGCATCCACCGCCATAGAACGGAATTTATAAAATTTAAAGATACGACCATTCTTCCCAACTCGATCTTGAGAGAAAATGGCTGGACCGCCATCTTTTTTGATCTGAGGCACTAGGAAAATAGCAGCTATCCCACAGAGCAATAAGCCAAAGAGGGCACCAACAATGTCTAGAAGTCGTTTCAAAAGGACATGGTAATAACTATAGAAACGAGTTGAGAACGTCACGATATTAAAACCAGCCACATTACGAATGCGCTTCTCGCCATTGGTTGGGAAATCTAGGGCATTGATATTAACATTGACGTCGATTCCCATGTGCTCAAACTGAGAAATCAAATCTTCCAAGCGATAGAGGTCACTAGGTAGGTTGATAAACACTTCATCCACTACTGACCGGGTTGCGTACTCAATCATATCTTTTTCCAGCACTACATCAAAAGCAGAACTTGTAAAAGAAGGATCATCCACTACTGTGACTGCCACTATCTGACCAACAAAGTCTTGTGCTTTTTCAATTTGAGCAAAAAATTTTCCTACCCTAGAACTTGTAGTAATGACAAAAACCTTTGTACTGTTTTTTGACCGAGCATGAATAGAAGAATAGTAGTTTTTGAACAAAATATTGGCCGCATAAACTAATAGGCCATTTAGTAAGATAAAATAGATGAGCCCTCGGCGCGAGATAGAGAAGTGTTCCTCCATGACAAAGGAAGCAAAAGTGACAAAGAGGGCATAGAAGGCACTGTATTTTAAAGTTTGGATGAACTCTACAAAATAACCTCTGCGGAAAAAGTGATGAAAATAATTGCTGATGTAAAAAGCAAGAATATGAAGCAAAGAGAGAATAAAGACACTTGTCCTTGTCAAGTCAGAATTAGAAATAAAGCTCACTAAAACCGCTGCTAGCATAGACACTAGCAGTTCTAATACAGCTACTCCTAACTCTTGAATTTCCCTTTGCTTTCTAAACATATAGTCTTTCCCGCTTTTCTTCTATTCTTTACTCTTCTTTACTCAAATTATCCCCATAGTGTCCATAGGAACCATAGAAACCGTATTTGTCTGCTTGCACATTGTATTTATTTAAGACCACGCCAAGGAATGGTGTGGACGATTGTTCCAACTGCGTTTTAGATTTTTGAACCATTTTCCGTTTGACTTCATTTGTCGATACGACTAAAAGGCTAGCATCGCAAACTTTGGCAATCAAGGTTGCGTCTACCACCATACCAATAGGCGGCGTATCCACAATAATATAGTCGTAATGACGGCGCAAGACGCTCATCATAGTGGTAAATCGTTCACTCTGGAGAAGAGCCGTTGGATTAGGTGACGCTTGTCCTGAGGTGATGACGAAGAGATTTTCCTCATCCGTTTCACACAGTCCTTGAGATAGGTCTGTATTTCTCGCAAGATACTCTGTCAAGCCAGAAACCTTCTCACCGCTCTTAAAGACTCCACCTAGCATTTTTGAATTTCGGATATCTGCATCAATCAAAAGTGTCTTATGACCCGCCTTGGCAAAGGTCAGGGCAAGATTGGTTGAAGTTGTCGTCTTTCCCTCACCTGGGAAGGTAGAACTCACAGCAATCACCTTGATATCTTCACCGCTAAGTTGGATATTGGTCCGAAGGGCATTATAATACTCCTCTACCCGTGAAATAGAAATTTTTTCTTTTTTGCTAACTCTAGTATTGGCATTGTATCTCCTAACCTACCTTACTCATATCTGGGATGACACCAAGCAGGGTCATTCCTAGGGTTTCTTCGATATCTTCTGGCTTCTTGACACGGTCATCAAGGATTTCCACGCTCACTACTACAAGGACCATCAAGACACCACCCGCAAGCACTCCAATGATAGTATTGCGACGGATGTTTGGAGAAGACGGTGTTTTTGGTGTTTCTGCTTCTTCCAGCGTTGTAACGTCGGATACCTTGGTAACAGCGATGATCTTCTCAGCAGCAACTTCACGCAAAGTATTGGCGATACGGCTTGCTTCTGCCGGATCTGCATGCGTAACCGTAATAGACACAATCCGAGTATCTGTTGGTACAGTCACAGTTACCTTAGATGCCAAATCAGATGGTGATCCTGACAGTTTCAATTCTGAAATGACTGATGCCAAGACATCTTGAGACAAGATTATTTCCTTGTAGTCCTTTACCAGATAAGAACCTGCCTGCAAGTCTTGGTTTGTCAATGTAGGATTTTCGCCCTGCTGACGATTGACAACGTAGATACGCGTCGTGCTCTTATAAGCAGGTTTGGCAATAAAAACGCTATAACCTAGAGCTAAAATCCCCGTCAATAAGGCAGTTAAGATAATTAAAAATTTCCGTTTCCAAATTGTCTTCAACAGAGACAACACATCGATTTCGATCATTTGATTTTCTTGATTCATGTATTTACTTTCTCCAGAGTTTGATTGATTAAATAAACTCGTTACTTAATAAGATTTCTTGGTTCGTCTTAAAGAGTTCTTCCGCACGCGCAGCGCCATATTTTTTCGCGACAATCTGATAGGCCTTTTGCATATAAGGCGGTCTGTCATCGAGATTATGCATATCGCTGGCAACGAAATGGACCAAATCCCGTTCTAGAAAGAACTGAACACGCTTTTTCATAAATTTGTAACGATCACCAAAGAGCTTAGGATTCAAAATATTTGAACTATTGACCTGCATATAGCAGCCCATATTGATCAATTCACTGACCTTGTCTTCGTCATTTTCTAGACAGTGATAGCGCTCGATATGGGCCACTACCGGAGTCATACCGAGGCGAATGACATTGCCCAAGGCGGAATGAATATCCTTGTAGGGTGTATTCATGCTAAACTCGATCAAGATATACTTGGTGCCACCTAGACTAGGAAATGTCCCCTCTTCTAGCTTTTTTAAAATATCACTAGTATAGTAAATCTCCGCTCCATATAGCACGGTCAAATCGTCAGCAACCTGCTTCGCTACCTCCTGAACTTGCTTGAAGTTTGCTGCAATCTTTTCTTCGGGCGTTTCAAACATGCCCTTTCGGCGATGAGAAGTAGAAATAATGGTGCGAACGCCCTGACGATAGCTTTCTTCGAGCAGACGTCGGCTATCCTCTAGCGTCTTAGGGCCGTCATCCACATCAAAAATGATATGCGAGTGAATATCAATCATGCTTTACTTCCCTTCCATTACTTCTTGGATCGCCGCTTTGGCCGCTGCCAAGCTATTTTGATCAATTTCCATCATGTAGAGATTGGCTTCTGGCATCGCATGGGAAGGCAGACCTGTATTCCCAGTTCCGGTCAAGGCTTGAGAAGTCACGTTATAACTTCCGCCTGACTCCAGCTGAGTATTGATCAGATTCATCATCGTCTCCAAGCTCATATCGGTCTGGACAGAATCCTGCAGCCCTGAAAGAATGGCGTTGTAATTCTTCAATGCATCTGTCGAAGTTAGTTTCTTAATGACCGCTGCAATGACCTTTTCTTGGTTCTTACCACGATCATTATCTCCACCATTTAGAGAATAACGCTCACGGACGAAGCCTAGAGCTTGATCAGAGTTCAGATGGACCTTACCTACTGGGAAATGGTAATTACCGTGCAGACTAGTAAAGTCTTGGTCGTTCTCAATATCAATTCCGCCTAGCAAGTCAATCAACTTGAGGAAGGAAGTAAAATTTAGCCGGACATAATAATTCAAATCAATACCGTAGAGGTTTTCCAAGGTGTGAACTGAAGCATCTACGCCGTAAATACCCGCATGAGTCAGCTTATCCGGCTGATTAAGGCCACCGTCCGCAATTGGAACATAGGCATCTCGTGGTGTGGTTGTCAGCAAGACTTTCTTGGTCTTACGATTGACTGTCATGATAATGTTGACATCCGAGCGTGACACAGAAGAAATCGGGCCATAAGTGTCAATACCACTGACATAGATATTGAAGACCTCTGCATTTGGATCTTGCTTGCCAATAGCTGTATCAATCTTCTTGCTTATCTTATAAGTATAGATTTTTTTAATTTTTGAAGCATAGTCAGGATCTTCACCACGAATCGTATCTTCAAAGACGCTATTCAGGACCATAGCCTTGGCTTCACCAGAAGTCAACGACTTATAGGCAGCGAGATAAGAAGATGCTGTGTCCACTGTCAGCTCATGTCCTTGTGTTTGACTGATATTTTTCATCAGCGCTTGAACATTGTCTTGGTCATTTCCTGATGGTGCTAAGACATTTGTCAACTGCTTGAGGTCCTGAACATCACTATCTGCCGGCACCATAACACTCATTTCATACTCAGAATAGTTGGAAGTAGAATTAACGCCAGCCGACAAGTCAACCAAACCCTTTACAGCATACATAGACACTGACCCCACAAGCAGGGCTACTATTAGGATAGCACTAGTGGTCTTGCCTGCCTTACCCTTGAAAATCAGGAATCCTGATAGGACTGCCACTGCCAGGATAAGGGCTGTCACCAAGATATTCACATAGCGAAAAGCTAGAAAATGATAGCGGAAAATTGTGAAAATCAAGAAGGCCGCTAACAAAGTATAAACACCCAAGAGGGTGCTATTAACTATTTTTAATCGATCGTTTTTCTTTTTAGACTTTTTTGCTCTCTGATACATTCACCTTACTACTTTCTGTGCGAAATTACTCTAGTCTATTATAGCATAAAAACATAGCTTTTTTAAGAATTTCTTAAGAATATTACATAATTGTAAAAAAATCCTATTCTTTTGTCAACGACTTCAACTTTGAAATCGAATTCAAGCCAAAACATAGAAAAATAAAGCGATATCAAGGCATTGACACCACCTTATTCTGGTAGATAAGATAGAGCTCTGCTCATGAAATTCAGAGAGCTGCTGGCATATAGTAAGCATATTTGAAAAATTGTGGACAAAATTGAACCAAACGTCCTATTTTTATACTGAAAGTTTTGCTCTGATCTTGACGATTATAGTAAGCCGTCTCGATCAACTTGCTCATAGGTCTGGAGGCCATCATTGAGCTTGTCCCAGATGACTACCTGTCCTGACTGAAGAGACTTCTGCACATCAATGATGCGCTGATTAGAGGAACCACGAAATTGTAGCATGAGATTTTTCTTCGTGATATCAAAACGGCCGTCCACCAGGATATCAATCAGGCTCAGCAGCTCCAGCTTGTCCTCCGTTTCCAGCATCATCTCCTCCCAGGTGTAGCCCGTCCAGGACCAAATATCCTTGTCTGGAAGCTCTCTCCGAATCCGCTTGACCAAGGGCAGGAGAATGCCTGTATTGAGAAATGGCTCGCCGCCTAGAAGGGTCAGCCCCTGCACATAGGGCTCTGCCAAATCTTTCATAATCTGTTCCTCCAACTCTTGCGTATAAGGAATACCAGCGTTGAAAGACCAAGTTGCTGCATTATAGCAGCCTTCACAGTGAAACATACAGCCGCTGACATAGAGGGAGTTGCGGACGCCTTCGCCATCCACGAAGTTAAAGGCCTTATAGTCAATGATGCGTCCCTTGCTCAGCTCCTCACTTTTCCATTCTTGGGGTTTGGGATTGTTCATCGTCATCCTCCAAATCTATCCAATAGCGCTGACTTCTGTCGATTGTATTTTCGTAAACACCGCCAGCAGAGAGAATGGTGCGACGACTGGCTTCGTTATCTTCATCGCAGGTAATCAGCACTCGTTCCAGTCCTTGCTTTCGAGCTTCTGCTAACCCGAGCTCCAGCTGCATCTTGGCCAAACCCTTTCTGCGTTGACTAGGCCGAATAGAATACCCTATATGCCCACCCTCCACAAATAATTTGTCATTCAAGGACAAGCGCAGAGCTAAAAAGCCCAGAGGCAAGCCGGTCTCATCAAAGGATAAAAATTGGACGGCAGGAACCCAACCTGCTGGCAAGTTTGCCACATCTTCCTTCCGTTCTACAATTTTCAGCCAATCCTTATAATCCTTTGCTCGTTTCCAAGTAGAGCCCATGCCGCCGTGCATGTAGGATTTTGCAGCATCAAACTCCGCAATCATCTCTAAAATCGCGTCTTTATCTTCCAAAGTTGGTCGTCGTAACTTCATAAACTATCCTCAATCTAAATCAATCCAATAGCGCTCTTTACCAGCTCGAATATCCTCTAAAGCTCCGCCATTAGCTAGAATCACTGCCCGACTGGCAGCATTATCACAATCGCAAGTCACTAAAGCACGTTTGATATTTTTACTCTTAGCTACTTGCAAACCTTGTCGCAGCTGCTCTTTGGCCAATCCTTTCCCACGCGCAGAGGGACGGATACTATAGCCGATATGCCCGCCTTCTTGGAGTAAATGGTCATTGAGCCGCAAACGCAGATTGAGAAAGCCCACAGCCTGACCATCTGCAGCAAAAGAGATTAGTTGGATGTAAGGCACAAAACCTTGCGGCAAGCCTAGCCCTGCCTCAGCTAGCCGAATGGTCTCCAGCCAGTCCTCATAGACAAAATCCGCTCCACCAAAGAAGCCGTCCTGTCGGCTACCAGCCGCTTCAAAGTCAGCCAGCATCTCTAAAATATTTTCCTTGTCTTCCAGTTCTGGTCGTCTCAGCTCCATAGATCCTCCTGATACGAAGAGAGTGAGACCGCCTTGCGCCCCACTCTGACTTCTATTATTTCTTGTTCTTTTCTAAAAATTGCTGACGCAGTTTGGCCAATCGCTCTTTTTTGCCATTGCCTCCCCGCGAATGTTTTTCATGGAAACGCTGCACCTGAGCCTTTCCTTTATCATCCAATTGATACTTTCCCATCTTAATTTCCTTCGTACTTAATAGTTGAGCCATTCATGTGCTTGACCCGAGCTGATATTTCCTTGTGGCGGCCATTAACCATTGGACGAGCTTGCGGATTTCCTAAGTAACCGCAGGTCCGCTTGACCACATCGACCGTCTTAGGATCGCTGTTGCCGCAGTTTGGACAGGTGAAGCCTCGCTCGGTCGGCGTGAAGTCTCCCTCAAAGTTACACTTGTAACAGCGGTCAATCGGCGTATTAGTTCCCAGATAGCCGACCCGATCATAGGCATAGTCCCAGACAGCTTCCAGTGCCTTTGGATTTTGCTGCAACACAGGGTACTCACAGTAGTGGATAAAGCCGCCTGAGGCTCCCACTTCAGGATAAATCTTCTCAAAGTCCAGCTTTTCAAAAGGAGTTGGACTCTTGCGCACATCGTAGTGGAAGGAGTTGGTGTAGTACTCCTTGTCAGTAATATCTGAAACAACCCCAAACTTCTCAGTATCCAAACGGCAGAAACGGTCAGTCAGACTTTCAGATGGCGTCGAGTAGACAGAGAAATGGTAGTCATACTGATCTGACCACTCTTCCACCCGGCGCTTCATATCTTTGACGATAGCAATCGTAAAGTCCTTGGCTTCTGGATTGGTCTCCCAATTACCGCCGTAAAAGACTGCTGCCACTTCATAGAGCCCGATATAACCTAGGGAAACCGTTGCCCGACGGTGAGTAAAGAGCTGGTCTACCTGATCATACTTGCCCAATCGTTTGCCAAAAGCCCCATACTGATAGAGAATCGGTGCATTGGCTGGACTGGCTTCCTTGGTCCGCTCCACGCGGTAAACCAAAGCATCCTCAGCGATATTCATCCGCTCGTTAAAGATCTCCCAGAATTTATCCAAATCCCCCTCAGATTCAAGCGCAATCCGCGGTAGATTGACAGTCACGACACCTAGATTCATACGGCCAGAGTTGACTTCCTGACCATTTTCATCCTTCCAGCCTTGCAGGAAAGAACGGCAGCCCATCGGTACCTTGAAGGATCCAGTCAAGTCGATAATCTTGTCATAGGAAAGGACATCTGGATACATACGCTTAGTGGCACACTCCAGAGCCAGTTCTTTGATGTCGTAGTTAGGCGTTCCTGGCTCAAGATTAAGCCCACGCTTAAGGGTGAAAATCAGCTTAGGAAAAATCGCTGTGCGGTGCTCGCTTCCCAGTCCCTTGATACGGATATTGAGAATGGCCTTCTGAATTTCCCGCTCAAAACGATTGGTCCCCAGACCAAAGCCCAGCGAAGTAAAAGGAGTCTGACCGTTAGAGGTAAAGAGAGTATTGATCTCATACTCTAGCGACTGCATGGCATCGTAGATATCCTTCTTGGTCTTCGCCCAGGCGTACTCTTCCTGCTTATCCGGCAAAACCCATTGCTCTGCATCCTTGAGGTGCTTTTGATAATTAAGCTCAGCATAAGGCGCCAAGACTTCATCAATTCGGTCCGCTGAGCAGCCACCGTACTGGCTAGAAGCTACATTGGCAATGATTTGCGAGATTTGAGCCGTTGCAGTCTGAATAGACTTGGGACTCTCTACTTCTGCATTGCCAATCTTGAAGCCATTTTTCAGCATGCCGTCAAAGTCAATCAGACAGCAGTTCGTCATCGGCGTATAAGGGCTGTAGTCCAAATCATGGTAGTGGATGTCCCCCTTCTGGTGGGCATTAGCCACATGAGGCGGCAGCATCTTAAGTCCAATGGACTTGCCGACAATCCCTGCGGTCAAATCCCGTTGGGTATTGAAAACATCGCTGTCTTTATTAGCATTCTCATTGACCACCGTACGATCTTTGTTGAGAAGCTTGTCAATAGTAAAGTTGATGTCAGTCGCTTTTGAGCGCTCAAAATCCCGTTGAGTGCGGTAAGTGATGTAGTTCTCTGCAATGGCATATTCCTTGGCATTTAAAAGCTCATGCTCAACGATGTTCTGAATCTCATAGATTTTGACATACTTAGCGAAGCGACTGCTGATTTCTGCCACAACACGGTCTGTGATGGTTTCGAGCTTAGCTTCCAGCATAGGCGTCATGGGACCAAGGTCCTGAGCCGCTCGTACCATAGCCTTATAGATCTTAGTCACATCAA
Source organism: Streptococcus cristatus ATCC 51100 (assembly GCF_000222765.1). Taxonomy (GTDB): domain Bacteria; phylum Bacillota; class Bacilli; order Lactobacillales; family Streptococcaceae; genus Streptococcus; species Streptococcus cristatus. Next base: position 162,263 of record NZ_AFUE01000005.1, read on the forward strand.
AAGCTACTCTCCGGCCATCTCGCTTCTCAACGTAGATGGTAGGCGCTGTATCAAATTTTGCTTCTCTTAAAATCATCACAAACACTTCCTCTTCTCAATTAATCATCTACCAAACATTATATCACTCCAAAATAAAAAATCAATATGTTGTGGTGAAATTGTTATTTTTTTATTTTACACACAACATATTGATTTACTTACTTGATTTGATAAAGCTTGAAGTGATTGAGTTTTAGGTTTACTTCTTCATAATCTTGAGAAATTTTCTTTTTCACGTCCGAAAAGAGTTTCACATCTTTATTAACTAAAATAAACTTTGGACTTGCCTCGTTTAAAGCATTACGCAAGAAAATGCGATTTTCCTCCGTTCCTGTATAAAGCGACGGACTCAATAGAGAAACAGCTGATAAACGCTGCGATTTTTTATAGAGGCTAGCTGTATTGTCCCAAGCATAAATGCTATCCTTGCTAGTGCTGTTTTCACGAATATGTTGGGCAACCAGATTTCTCTCTGCTGAAACTCCATTGGATAGAATATACTCATTTACAAACGGATAAGCTACGAGATAAAGCATCACAAACAAAGGCAGAAAGAGTTGCTTACCCAAATAACGATTCCAGCTAGAAGCCTGGGTAGGCTTACGGTGGCGTCTTTCATGTCCATCCCTGTCTCCACCTGTATCCAGCCATAAAGCCAGTAACAGCAAGGCAAAAGGCAGAGTTGTCAACAATTGATAAGCGCCCTTCTCTGGCAGGCCTAGAACTCCAATAAAGCTGATAGGAAGACCTAGCAAACCAATGAAGCGCATACCACGCGCAGCAGTTGGTTCTTCTTTGAGAGCAAAAGCCGTCATCAACGCTGTCGCAAAACCTAATCCTAGGAAAAGCAAACCATAATAGAGCAAATGATCTAATAAATAGCTGCTATTGAGACGAAAAGCCTCTAGAACATAAGTAACTTGGCTAATCGCCACACCAAAGGAACCATTCAAAACTGTATAGTAGCCCAGTGGATAAAAGACTAGAGAAAAACCTAATAGACTTGCCAGTAATTGATAAAAGCCACGCGCTTTTCGCTTGTCAGCGATATTGTACAGAAGCAAAAACAGCGTCGTCAATGAGTAAAAGAGCAGACTAAAAGCTGGCTCGATTAGAAAAGCCAAGGCTCCAACCATCCCAAAACGAATAAAAGACTCATCACGGACACGTCCTTGTAAGTACTTCACGAGATGGTACAAACTCCGAAAGATAAATGGAAAAGTAAAAATAATAGAATAGGTTCCGCCAAATCCCAGTGTCAGCACAAACAAATAGAACAGAATTGTAATCTGGCGAGCTAGACCACTTCTAACCGTTATTTGTGAAATTGTCTGGAAGAGATATATTCCTGCCAAGGTCAAAGCCACTACTTGGAAAAGTAAAAACAATAGCTGACCCAAAAATAAATTCCCCAACCAGCTTACCAAGTAGTAGAGAAGACCACTAGTTCCATAAATATTTGCATAGGCAACTTCTCCCTGAGTCAAGGCCCAGCCAGCATATAGATTTTGTGATTGCAAATTGGTGGCTAAGTTGGTTAGTAGAGGATTGATGACACTGGTCAAACTGACCAAAACGCTCCAAAAAAATAGTTGTAAGGAAGGAAGCGGCTCGATTATTTTCTCTAACCGCCGTCTCTCACTCGTATTTTGCCAGGTTTCTGCGGACATAGATACTAAAATTTCCACGTTTTCCTGCTGATTTCTATCGTTCATAAAAGTTCTCCTTGATTTCCATACTCTATAGTATATCAAAAAGCACTCTTTCTGTCAGCCTTATCTTGGCTCCCTTTCTTTTTCTGTCTCTTCTTTGCCAAGCGCTCCAAATCGCGGAATCTTAGGTAAACTAGCCGCTCTTCTGGACAAGAAAGCCGATAAATTATTTTTGCTATTTCCATCTATGATTCTCCTCTTATTCTCTTACTTACTATTCGTAAAATAAAGGCGAGCGTCGCAAGAAAGTGTCATTTATAGCTTCTCAAGCAAATCCTCTCAGCAAAAAACAGAAAAAAGGGGCTGGGACAAAAGTCAAAGTCCTAGCCTCTCAATTGTCTTTGGATTGTCGAGCAAGACGCAGTGGTTGAGTGGGCTCTACTACGCTGATTTCATCAGCTTTTACAGCCCTACTCAACTGTGCGGAGGTGGGACGACGAAATCGAATTCTAACCAATTACCGATTTCTGTCCCACTCTCTTTAGAGTAGCGGAGCAAATAATTGCATGATTTCCTTCAGTAAACGCTGGTACCAGCTATTCTGGAGGGTTTCAAGAGAAATTTCTTTGGAAACATCAAACAAATCTTCAAAATCCCGCTTAATGTCCGCAATTGATTCTGTTTGATACATAAGAACAGCATTTTCATAATGATGCACCAGACTACGGTAGTCAAAATTAATAGTTCCGACCACGGCTAACTCATCATCCGAAATAACGTTCTTACTGTGGATAAAACCAGGAGTGTACTCATAAATCTTAACACCAGCCTCCAGCAAGTCTGGATAGGCACCACGAGTGACTATCTGAATCAGCTTCTTATCAGGAATAAATGGCGTCACAATGCGAACATCCACCCCTCTCATGGCTGCATTTTTGATATCCTCTGTCAAATCATAGTCAATAATCAAATAAGGAGTCGTGATATAGACATAATCGATGGCTTGGTTGATGATATTCTGATAGACGGCCTTGCCCACCTGTTCCTTGTAAATCGGCTTGGGCCCGCTCCCGTAAGGGATATAGAGCCCCTTACCTTCCACTCGCTGGCTATCAAAATGGTAACGGTCAAAGTCCGTAATTTCCCCGCGATTGATGTACCAATTCATTAGGAAAAGACGTGTCAAAGCTTTCACTGCTCGGCCTTCCAGACGGACACCGCCATCTTTCCAATGCCCGAAGCGCACGATATGGTTGATGTACTCGTCAGCCAGATTGATTCCGCCTGTATAGCCGACTTGCCCATCCACCACCAAAATCTTGCGGTGATCACGATTATTATAGGCCACCGTCATCCGCGGAATCACCTTATTAAACTTATGGGCATCAATTCCCATCTTGCGCAGTCTTTTCGTGTAATCTCCTGGGAGGGTCGCCATACAGCCAATATCATCGTAGAGCAGCTTGACTTCAACTCCCTGCTGGACCTTATCTACCAAAATCTCAAGGACACGATTCCACATCAAACCTGGATCAATGATATAAAATTCAAGAAAAATGAATTTCTTGGCTGAGCGCAAATCATCCAGCATGGCCTCAAACATCTCTTCACCAAGGGAGAAATACTGCGAAGCCGTGCCATCGTAGACATCAGCATTGTGATCCATACTCAGCAAAGACTTGACAATACCAAAGGCTGATTTATTTTCCTGCTTGAGCTCGACTCGCAGGTCATAGCTGTTGTCCTCTCGAAACTTCATTGAGTCCATTTTTTCCAGCTGCTGAATTTCTTTTTTGGAAAGGCGCCGCTCACCAATCATCAGATAAAGCAAGAAGCCAAAAACGGGCACAACTGCAAACAAGAGCCAAGTCACCTTGCTTTCGGGAGGCATATTCCGATTGACAATCGCCAAGATAGTCCCAATATATAAAGAAACAATAACAAGGGCTGACAACCAATTAGGCACCAATTGATTAAAATAGAAAAAGGCCGCAAAAACAAGAAGCAATTCCAATAACATGATAATGATGCTGAAACCATACTTGGACATCAGCAAACGAAACTTGCCTAGATTCATCCTAATCCTCCCTCGTCTCATATTTCATCTAGTATAACAATAATTAGCAGCAATTTCAAAACTTTTTCAAAGAAAATAGTCTCTAGTACAAGATTAAAGAAAGCCCTAGCACTCCGTTATTCACAAACACAAAAAGCTGGAGCAGCTGCCCAGCCTTTTATAGGGTATTCCTTCTTTGAAAATTATTGCTTGGTGAAGACGATTGTGTCGTCATCATCGTTTTCCTGCGATAAATCTTCCAGAGTCAGTTGTTTTCCCTCTACTCGATAACGCTTAACGTCATCGCCAACGATCATAGTTTGATTAGTTGGATCAACCTGCACCTGTTCAATTTCCTGCTCACCGTCGCGTTCGACTTTGGTCAGGGTTCCTTTATTTCCAGAAACTTCTAGGGTTAAGGTATCGCCTTCGTGAGTGGCCTTATAAGTCCCATCTAAGTCACTAGCAGCCGTTTGACTGGAAGTAGAAGCCTCTGAACTATTAGTATTTGTGCTATTGTTTGTATTGCTACTTGCCTTGCTATTTGATGACACTGTCTCAGATGACTGAGAAACAGAGGAACTCGCTTGAGATTGAGCAGCTTGATTGGATGGATTTTGACCAGAATTGCCACAAGCTACCAATACAAAAGCGATCATAGCCGTAAGGGCTGAAAGAACTAATTTTTTTGAAACTTTCATTTTGTTTCTCCTTTCTTTGTTCCACTTCTATTTTACCAAACAGGGCTTTCTATGGTCAACTTATACACTCTGGAGGTAGGCTCGAACCTCTGCAATAAAATAAAGTGAACCCGTTACAAAAAGAACTTGGTCGGCCGTCTGCTCTTGTTTGAAATTCTCGATAAAGGCTCTATAATCCGCCACATAATCAAAGTCCGCAGCTTCTGCCTGCCCCACAGATTCCCCGTAGTCAAAGCTGGTCACCGTCACCTGAACCTCCGGCAGAGCCTCCTGCAAATAGGCCAGCATACCGCTATAATCCTTGCGCTTCAAAGCTCCAAACAGCAGGCTGCATGTCTTGCCCTTCTGGCTCTTGATAAACTCGACCAGACGTGCCAAAGCTGGTAAATTATGAGCCCCATCCAGATAGATATTCGGACTAATTTCCTCTAGCCGCCCCGCCCAATGGGTCTTTCGCAAAGAAGAAGGAAGTAGAGAAAAATCAATTTCCCAGCCCATTTGCTTCATAAAAAGCAGAAAAGCCTGCAAAGCCAGCGCTGCATTTTCTTCTTGGTAAGCACCCTGCAGTCCCAAGGTTACATGCGATAAAAGAAGATCTTGATTCTTAAAAGAACCATCAGAAAACCAAAAATCTCGTCCGTATTCGTACAAATCCAAGTCCAAGCTTGCTGCCCGCTGTTCACAGACCTGGCGAGCCTCCTCTGGCAGGGGGCCAATGACTGCGGAACGACCCTTTTTGAAAATACCAGCCTTCTGCTCTGCAATCGCTGTAAGCGTCTGCCCCAACGTCTCCTGATGATCCAAGCCCACTGAAGTCACCACTGAAACTTGCCCATCCAAGACATTGGTCGTATCCAAAAGTCCACCAATACCCACCTCGATGAGAGCCAGATCAACCTTCTCCTCTCTGAAATAAAGAAAGGCCAGCAAGGTCAAGATTTCAAAATAGGATAGCTGGTCGTGCGTCTTGACCAATTCTCTCTCCATCTCCTGAATCTGCCGTCCCAAGCGAACAAAATCAGCATCCGAAATCGGCAGCCCATTGATACAAATACGGTCATGAACGCTAATCATATGTGGCGATGTAAAGCTGGCTACTTTTTTCCCTTGATCGGCAAATAAATTCCACATAAAAGCAATAGTGGAGCCCTTGCCATTCGTTCCCGTCACATGAATGACGGGGTAAGCCCCTTCAGGATTCCCCAGCAAATCTACCGCTCTCTGCATCCGCTCCAGACCTGAACGAAAGTTTAGGCCAATACGACCGTTCAACCATTTTTCAATTTCATTCATCACTTTTCCTACATAAAAAGAGAAGCGAAGCGGACTTCAAATGTGAATCACCACTCGCTCCTCTCTTTTCTATTCTTTGTAAAGAAACTAGCTGTGGCCAAGCCACGATAAGTTCTCAAGCCGGCTGATTTTCTAGTTTCTAGTTGCTATACTCGGGCTAAAAAGGTCCCCCGGACCTTTTTACTCCTCCATAAAGCTGTTGAAGACTTCTTCAATCATATCCCACTCTGCATCAGAGTCTTCTGGGATTGGTTCCAATTCGCCTTCTGTTCCGTCTTCATTTTCTGTAAATGAGTAAGCTTGGATTTCAACTTCGCCGTTCTCATCTTCTTCAGCATTTACTGGTACCAAAAGTACGTAATTTTTTCCGAACTCTTCCTTACCATCAATGGTCAGAAGAATTTCAAATAAATTCTCGTTCCCTTGCTCATCTACCAAGGTAATCAATTCAGGCTGTGCCTGTTCGTGGTCATGATTATGATCGTGTGCCATAATTGTTTCCTCAATTCTTTCTAAAAGTTTCTATCTAAATAATTTTGTAAAATTAGCTGAGCCGCCAATTTATCAATCACTTTTTTGCGCTTGCTGCGGCTGACATCTGCCTGTTCAATCAGCATGCGCTCAGCAGCCACTGTCGTCAGACGCTCGTCCTGATACTCGACCGGGATTTGGAAAAGCTGGGCAATCTTCTCACCATAAGCCTTACTCGCTTCCACTCGTGGACCGCTGGTATTGTTCATATTTTTAGGGAGGCCAAGCACAAACTTGTCCACCTTATATTGCTCGACAAGCTCCGTCAAACGCTCAAAACCGAACTGCTCTTTCTCTTCATCAATCTGAATGATTTCAAGTCCCTGAGCGGTGAAGCCAAGTGGATCGCTAATTGCGACGCCCACTGTTTTCGAGCCGACATCTAGTCCCATAATTCTCATCAGAGGTCAATGCCTTGCCCTTTCAGATAATAACGCACCAGTTCTTCTACGATTTCATCGCGTTCATATTTACGAATCTGATTTCGAGCATTATTATAACGAGGCACATAAGCAGGATCTCCACTCAGCACGTAACCTACGATTTGATTGATTGGATTGTAGCCCTTATCATTGAGTGACTTGTAGACATCGGTCAAAGTCTCGCTAATTTCTTTTTTGTTTGAATCATCAAGATTAAAACGTACAGTTTCGTCTGTAAATCCCACAATTACACCCTCTTTCTCTAAGAATACCATCATTATAGCATAATTACAGCAGTTTCACAAACTTAATCCATGTAAATTTTCTACTTTTTCGACATTTTCTCAACTATTTACCGCTCCTTCCCATCAAAAAACTAGCCCTTTTTCAAAGACTAGTTTTCATCAGAAATATTAGGACGGATTGCTAATTTCCTTGCCTCCTTCATCTTGGAAGGACTTGATAAATTCTTCTGGAGTCTGAGACTTCATTTGGCTAAAGATTGGCCCATAGGTCGGTACTTTAGAAGCCGCATCGTAATCAAGATTTGTCGGATCGATAATAAAATCAATATCAACAGTGCCTTTTTCAGTCACTTTAACATTCACTTGAATACCTTTTACTTGTTCAAGTTTATCCACTCCTGAACTTTGCTTGAAGCTCTTGCTCACCTCTTCTTGCAGAGAGGACAAGTCTTGACTAGCTAAGGCAGACTTAGCTTCTTCTGGCAAATTTTGTGAAATAGCAATATTCACTTTTTCATACTTCTTGCCCGCGTAGGTAACTGTCAAGGTCATCGTTTGATCAAGGCCTTGTACCTTTTGATTTAACTGATAAGACTTGGTAACCGATTTATCTTTTGCCTTGCTTTGGACAGACTGATTGCTACCAGCTTTTCCACTATGTGATTGTTGTCCACAAGCTGTCAACACCGCCAAACTAGCCATTAAAAGTACTACTGATTTTTTCATTTCTTTCTCCTTTTTGGTTTTCTATGATTGACAAGAAGCTTCCTTACTGTTGCTCCTCAGCCCCGTTCATCAATAAATTATTGATATATTCTTCAGGTGGCATCTTTGTCATTTCTTTTAGATTGCTATTTTTAAAATAATTTAAAGTGAGTGCCTTTTCAATATCCAAATTGTCAAAATCGTAAGTTGACGTGATTTTCATTTCATTTTCATTAAGAATCTGAACGGTTCCGGTAAAACCAGCAACAGTTTTTGCTTGAGTATAGTCCGTATCCTTTTGCATTGATTCATCCAAGAGCCGTTGAGTCTCCTCCAGCCCCACTTCTTTAATCGCATTTTTGATACTATCATCCGTTGGAGTAATTCTCTCCATAATCACCTTGATAAAACGTTTCCCTTGATAAGTGATAATTTGACTAGATTGAATTCCTTGCTCATCTTTGGGGAAAACTAGTTTTTTGGTGATAACTTCCTGCTTTTCAGCCTGACTGATAATGGGAAGATTAGTTGTAATTTCCTCTTTTTTCCCCTTTGGCTTGTCTGCTTTCTTATGAGCGCAGCCAGTCAATATCACAGCTGCTAAGCCAAAAATTAGTAAAAATTTCTTCACGTTCCGTCCTCCTCAGAGATATTGTATCATAGTTTAACCGCTTGTCAATCATTTTTAGGTAATGAGACAGAAAAAAGGCAACCTAAAAGGCGCCTTTCTTTATCTAAATTATAGAGCTGCTCGTAAGCGAGCTTCTGTATTCTCAACATTGCGCACTGCACGAGGTAAGAAGGCACGGATATCATCTTCCTTGTAACCAACTTGGAGACGCTTGTCATCCACCAAAATCGGACTTTTCAGAATCCGCGGTGTTTCCATGATAATGTCAATAACTTCGTTCACACTCAAATCTTCAATATCAACACCGAGTCCTTTTGCATAACGGTTTTTTGAAGATACAATGCTGGCAATGCCATTTTCAGTTTTTGCTAAAATATCAAGAATTTCTTCTTTGGTAATTCCTTCCTTACCAAGGTTTTGCTCCTTGTAAGTCAATTGATGGGCGTTTAGCCAGGTCTTTGCTTTTTTGCAGCTAGTACAACTTGAAACCGTATAAATTGTGATCATGCAAGTACTCCTTTCGCTACACGATACTACTATCGTAGTATATTATACCACAAAAACCATCGGTCTTGCGACCTATTTTGAAAAATTATTCCTCAATATCAAAGGCATCGTCTAGGTCAAGAGTCACTTCTTCTAATTTTTCAAGAGGAGCCTCAACCTTACCCTTCACTGCTTCTGCTGGCTCATCATCTTCAATCAAGCCGTAATGTACACGAACTTGACGGTCGATTTCGTCAAAGACTTCTGGATGATCAGCCAAGTATTTCTTCGCATTTTCAGAACCTTGACCGATTTTTTCATCATTGTAAGAATACCAAGCACCTGCTTTTTTGATGATATCCAAGTCAGTTGCAATCTTAATCAGCTCGCCTGTCTTAGAAATACCTTCTCCGTACATGATTTCCACGAAAGCTTCCTTGAATGGTGGAGCCACCTTGTTTTTAACGACCTTGATTTTGGTTTCCTTACCGACATTGGTGTCCTTCGCATCGCCTGTACCCTTGATTTGGGTATTACCACGGACATCCAGACGAACAGAAGCGTAGAACTTCAAAGCACGTCCGCCTGGTGTTGTTTCAGGATTTCCAAACATAACACCAACTTTTTCACGAAGTTGGTTGATAAAGATGGCAATCGTCTTGGTTTTGTTGATAGAAGCAGACAATTTGCGCATGGCTTGGCTCATCATCCGAGCCTGCAAACCGACGTGGCTATCACCGATATCGCCATCGATTTCTGCACGTGGCACCAGGGCTGCAACTGAGTCGATAACGACCAAATCAACTGCACCAGAGTCAATCAATTTTCCTGCAATTTCAAGACCTTGCTCCCCTGAGTCTGGTTGTGACAGCAGCAATTCATCAATGTTGACACCCAGAGCTGCAGCGTAGGATGGATCTAAAGCGTGCTCCGCATCGATAAAGGCTGCGATACCTCCTTCTTTTTGAGCCTGAGCCACTGCGTGAAGAGCAACGGTTGTCTTACCGGAAGACTCTGGACCGTAAATCTCAATAATCCGCCCCTTAGGATAACCACCCGCACCAAGGGCGATATCCAAAGCCAGAGAGCCTGAACTCATGACTTGAACTTTTTGTTCCGCCCGCTCGCCCAGACGCATAATGGCTCCCTTGCCAAAGTCCTTTTCAATATTCTTCAGAGCGTTATCCAAAGCTTTTTGGCGTTCATCTCCAAATTTCTTTGTGATTTCATCAAAATTTTTCTGTTTTTTTGCCATTTATTTCTCCTATTTTTTTCTAAAATGTCTTTTGGCCATCTGTTTATTATACCAAAAATCAGTTCTTTAATAAAGTTTTTCGTATGAGGTTGAAGGCATGCATAACGGCAATCTTCCGCACATCCCGTCGGCTGCGACCAGCAATATTGACCTCAATAATTTCCGTTTCTGATTCACTCGCTAAGGCGATAAAAACGGTCCCTGCTGGATGGTCTTCCAGCGAATCTGGACCAGCCACACCTGTCAGACTGACAGCTAGGTCACTTTCGGTCAGCTTTCTAGCCTGCTCTGCCATTTTCCCAGCAGTAAAAGCAGAAACGACACCGTGCTGCTCCAGTTCTCCCAACGGAATATCCAGCATCCGGCTCTTTTCCTCCATGCTGTAGGTGACAAAGCCACCTGAAAAAATAGCTGAAGCTCCAGCAAAATCAGCCAAGGTCGCTTGAAAGAGGCCTGCTGTCAAACTCTCCGCCGCCGAAATCGTCTTCGTTTGACTCTTGAGCAAATCAAAGGCAACTTGAGCCAAAGAATTGTCATCCCCATAACCGTAGAGAATCTCAGACAAAGGCTGCCCCTCAAAAGTCTTATGCGCCAAAATTTCCTTTTCCACAACCTCAAACTTAGCATCCGCTTCTGCCTGGCTCAAGGCCTTGGTGGACAGTCGCAAGGTCACTTCGCCCGTCTTTGCATAAGGTGCAATGGTCGGATCGCTTTGTTGATCAATCATTTCAGCCAAAATAGTCACCAGCTGACTCTCGCCAATTCCGAAGAAGCGCAGCACCCGTGAATACAGTTTTTGACCTGTGGATAAGAGGGGAACCAGCTCGTTATTGACCATAGGTTTGAGCTCGCTAGGTGGGCCAGGCAGGACTACATAGGTCACTCCGTCTGCTTCTAACAATCCTCCGACAGCTAAGCCAGTCGCATTTGGTAGCGGAGTCGAGCCTGTCACCAGCTGGGCCTGACGTTCATTGTTGGGCGTTCGGGCATAGTCTGGTCGGCTGGCAAAAAAACGATCCAACTTTTCCACAGCCGCTGGGTCGAAGCTCAAATCTCGACCGACAAACTTAGCCAAGGTCTGCTTGGTCAAATCATCCTCTGTTGGCCCCAAACCTCCTGTCAGGATAATTAAATCACTGCGCTCTTTGGCAATTTCTAGGACAGAGAGAAGGCGATTTTCATTGTCCCCCACTGCCGTCTGAAAATAGACATCAACTCCTAGACTAGCTAGCTTTTCAGATAAAAATTGGGCATTGGTATTGACAATCTGACCTGTCAGAATCTCGGTGCCCACAGCAATAATTTCTGCTTTCATAGAACCTCCTACCTTACTATTCGGAATTGGCTTTATTTTATCACAAAAAAGAGTAAAAAAGTTGATTTTCATTTCAAGAAATAAAAAGAACTGTCAACTTATTGACAAAGTTGTCAACATCCTGTGGATAACTTTTAAAAATCTGTTTGTTATGGAGAATAACTGGATTGTTAGGCAGATGCTATTGGCAAAGGAACTTTTTCTTTTTATAATAAAAATGAAAAGGATGTAAAGAAGAAACTTATTTATTTCATTAGAAAGGGAATCATCATGAAAATCTCTCAAGTTCTCAAAGATATTCGTCAACATCATCAACTCACTCAGGAAGCCTTAGCAGAAAGACTCAAGGTTTCCCGCTCTGCCATTGCCCGCTGGGAAAGCGGAAAAGGAATCCCTGATATTGGCAATCTCATCGCTATCAGTCGGGAGTTTGATCTCAGTCTAGACCAGCTCATCAAGGAGGACGAGCGTTTGGAGAAAAAGGTTATCGAAGACAGCAAGGCTAAAAAATGGCATTATTTAGTTATCCTCTACCTTTTTTCCATCTTGGTTTACATTGGTGTCTCTGCTTACTTACACCATATCTTTATGGCAGGCTTCCTTGTCTCTACTCTCTTTATGCTTTTCTACGAGCTGCGCATCTTTATCAAGGAAAAGATTTGGATTCAGAGGGAAGAGTAATAATATCCGCACTCTACAGAAAAGGCTTAGACAACTATCTTGTCTAAGCCTTTTTCGCGTCATTCTTTAACTGACTTTCATAGCGGAGACGGATGGTTGGCTCTCCGCGAAGGCTCAAGCCCTCCTTTTCCCACATCAGTGTCATCCCAATTTTTTCTAAAACTCCTTGACTAGCAAGATTGGGCTTAGTCGTGTGGGCAAGAAATATCTTTACCCCCGGCATGTTCTGAGCCAATTCTTTCAAGGCTAAGGCTGCTTCAGTTGCGTAACCTTTTCTGTGATAGTCAGCATTGACAGTATAGCCTATTTCCGCCGTTTCTTGTTCCGTATCTATTCGAAGAGAGATATTGCCAATTAATTTACCTTCAGATTTCAGCTCAATACCGTAGCGCCCCAAAGGAGCACTTAAATTATATAAAACAAGACTCTCTCGGCTCTCTTCTATGCTTTGGTGCTCTGGATAATCATATTTTAATAATTCTCCATCTGAAGTATATTCATGATAATCCAACAAATCATCCATGGTCATAGGTCGTAGAAGGAGACGCTCCGTCTCCAAGATAGGATTCTCCGCCAAATATACTAAGGCTCTATTATCCATCCTTCATTTCCTTTCTGAATAATCTTAAAAATGACTAGAGCACAATATCTTCTTCTTATTGACTTAGCAGTCTACTGACTTATTGAAAAAATTGTCATCATAAAAGCAATGATATTGTTGCAACAATGAAGGGCAATTGGATACCAGATATTTTTGTCCTTTCTCAGATATAGGAGCGAGAGAAGAAGACCTCCGGCAATATAGGAAATAGCTGTCACCCACTCTGATAAGGCCCAGCTGTGCATATGAAGGGTGGCAAATAGAATGGTTGTCAACACAATACCTAGCCAGTTGGAGAATTTTGCCAAGAAAGTGCCTAGGAAAAAGCAACGGAAGAAAAACTCTTCAACGATTGGCCCGATAAAGCAACCGATAACCAAGATTAAAAATGGATTTTTCAACAAGGCATCTTGAATACTGGCATCATTCTGCCCCTGTAGCGGCAAGCCTAGACTCTGTTTAATCAAAGCTGAAAGCAGGTTGCAGGCAATGGACAGGAAGAAAACGAAGACCATGTACAAAGAAATCGTTTTTAAAAATTCCTTCTTCTTGGTCAGAATCAAGGCCAACTGGTCCTTTAATTCTTCACGATAAGCTAAGATTCCCAAGATAAATAAAAGGAAATAAACTGGGTAAATCAACCAATTTATCCCAAGCAGTTGCAAGCCTCTACCTAAAAAGAAGATTGTATAGAGGGTGATAAAAATGAGGAGGAATTTTCTTGTTTTCATTGTTCTACTTCCAATCACAATTATTTTCATGGTCATTGATAAGGCCAGCTGCTTCTAGGAATGAATAGACACAAACTGGACCGACAAATTTGAAACCCTGCTTTTTCAGCGCCTTGGACATAGTTTCTGACAGCTCTGTCTTAGTAGGCGCTTCCTTGTAGTTCGTAATTTGATTGTCAATCGTTTTGAAATCGACAAAGGACCAGATATAGTCGTTAAAAGAGCCAAACTGCTTTTGAACAGCCAAAAATGCTTGGGCATTCGCTCTGGTCGCATAGATTTTCATCTTATTGCGGACGATATTAGGATTGTCCAAAAGAGCATCTAAGTCTGCATCCGTCATCTGAGCAATTTTCTGGGCATCATAGAAATGAAAGGCTTCCCGAAAAGCCTGACGTTTATTGAGAATGGTCTCCCAAGAAAGTCCAGCCTGATAGGTCTCCATGCAGAGCAATTCAAATAATTTCTGATCATCATGGAGAGGCTTGCCCCACTCCTCATCATGATAGGCTACATACAAGGGGTTGTTCATTTTTACCCAGCCGCAGCGTTTGGTCATATCTTTCTCCTATTTCACCAACATCTTAAGGGCAGACTTGATATAGTTTTCAGCTGTGTCCGTCGTTCCTTCAAAGAATTTCTTGATTTTCTTGAGCTCAGCAGCTTTGTAGCCCAAAGCCAGCATGGCTTCCATAGCTTCTTCAAGCTCCTGATTATCCACAGTCTGGACAGGTGCCTTGCTTTCTGCCGGACCATCCGCCGCCACTACCTTGCCTTCTAAGTCCAGCACCATCTGCTGGGCTGTCTTCTTGCCAATCTTAGGAAACTTGGTCAGGTAGGTGATGTTTTTCTGCTCAATAGCTTGTACCAAGCCAGCATTATCATCCGCCGCAATGATAGCCAGGGCAGACACTGGGCCAATACCTGAGACTGAAATCAAGCTGAGAAAGAGTTGCTTCTCCTCCTCAGTCGCAAAGCCGTAAAGGAGCTGCGCATCCTCACGGACAACCTGATGCACATAAATTTGCGTTTCTTGATTGACTAGACTTGAGTATGCATAAGGATTGGCCACATGAAGAATATAGCCGATCGAGTTGACTTCCAATACAATGTACTTGGCTGTTATTTTACTGATGATTCCTTTAAAATATTCGTACATAATCTTCCTTCTTTTTTGTATCATTTTGCCTATCTAGTATATCATATTTTCCATTTGGAAACTGCAAATAGAAGTGCAACCATTGGTTGACAAAATGTACAGGAAGCTGTATTCTCAAGATAAGGAAAAGCTGTTAGGATAGAGATAGAAAAAGAAAGGAGCTGTCATGATGAAACTCGCTGATAAATTATTTGAACTAAGAAAAGAAAAGGGCTGGTCACAAGAAAGACTGGCTGAACAAATCAGTGTCTCTCGCCAGAGCATTTCCAAGTGGGAGTCTGGCCAAGCGCTACCTGAACTCGAAAAAATTGTAGAGCTGAGCAAGATTTTCCAAGTGACGACAGATTATCTGCTTTTAGAAGACAGCGATAAGCCGGAAATAAAACCCATTCTCTCAGAAGACGAAAAAGATCGCTACTACAAGGAAGTAAAATCTTATGGCTTCTGGCAGGTTCTGTATATTTTTATATCTGCCTTGGCTATCTTTCTCTTTTTCGCAGGTTCTAGCTTTCCAGCAACATTCACTGCGCTGGTCTGGTTAAGCTTTTTCCTCTTAATCGCGTCTGCAATGGCTATTAACAAGGCGCTAAAAATCAAGAAAAAGTATCTGGACAAGGTTATAGACCTTGATGAGGCTTCTAAGAAAGAAGGCGACAAGGATGAATCTAAAAATTAACAATCCCATACCTGTCAAAACACGTCTGAAAGAACTCTTTGGAGACTGGCTCTTCATCTCAGGCTACCTCATTGCTCTTTTTTTACTAGCTATGGGCTTTTATAATCTGGTTCTAGGGGGCATTCCTGTATTCACTGAAGCCCAGAGCCAACTTCTGGCTTTTTCTACCTCCGTTCTTCCTCTAACTATCATCTTTGCTTAGCTAGACTATAGAAAAGGCTGCTTGGGCAAACCTTGGGCAGGTTTACAGTTGGTTTACAAACATAAGAGCCTTTCCTACAGCCTTTTGCGCTCTGCTATCAAGTTTTTCCCTTGGCAGCTGGGGCATCTGGGAGCTATCCGTAGTGCTTATCAAGCAGATGCTCTGTCAATTTTCTTGTCAACTTCAGCAGGTATTCTCTTCTTGACCTTTCTGCTGATGGGACTGCTTCGCAAGGACAAACGCCATCCAGCTGATTTACTTGCTGGGACACAAGTTCAGCTCAAAAATTCAAAACAGCTCTAGTTCTGCGACTAGGGCTGTTTGATCTTCTATAAAGTTTAGTATTTCCCCAACTCCCGTAGGCTAGTATGATTTTCCTGAATGCGGCGGAACATTTTTTCCATATCCGACTTGGTAAAATTGACCAAGACCGGCCGGCCGTGTGGGCAGTTGTAAGGATTATCACACTGGGACAACTGAAAGAGCAAGTCACGCGCAGAGTAGTCATCCAGACTGTGATTGGCCTTGATGGAGCGTTTGCAGCTCATCATAATGGCCAGCTCTGCTCGATATTTCTTGATGGAAACTTCCTTGGTCAAGAGCAGCATATCACACATCTCATAGATGCCTGCCTCAATCTCCTCTTCCTTAAACCAAATGGGGTGCTCACGGAGGATAAACTGATTGGCTCCATACTCTTCTAAAAAGATACCAGCATCTTCTAATAGCTCCATCCGCTGCTTGATTCGCAGCATATCGTCCGCTGGAAATTCAAAGATATAGGGCACTAAAAGCTGCTGCTGCTGGCTATTGTCCACATCCCCAATCTTCTCCCGATAATACTCATACTTGACCCGCTCTTGGGCAGCATGCTGGTCAATAATATAAAGACCGCCCTTGCCCTGAGCAAAGAGATAAGTACCATGCATCTGACCGAAATATTCTAACTCTGGGAAGCTTGATTTCTCTTCCTGCTCCAACTTATCCACAGCCCGCTCCAGACTAGCCTGGTCAAGCTCTGGATGGTCTAGTTGGTCATAGCTAACTGGCTTTCTCTCTGCAAATTTGACCGAAGTCGGTTGCGGTTCTGCTTTTTCATCTGTCGCTTGATGAACAGGCTTTGCTAATTCTTCAAAGGATAGTTGCTGCTCGGCCACCTGCGGCTTGAGGAAGAAGTCATTCTGCTCCTTATCGTAGTAGAGGCGATTTTCTTTAAGGGGAAGACTAGTCTGTTCGGGCTTAGTCGCACGCTTAACAGTTGATTTGGCTAGATTTTCCAAAGCATCTGGGATAAGGTCCTGCTCCTTGAGACTAGTCGCAATGGCTTGCGAAATCAAGGCCATGAGTTCGCGTTCTTTAGAAATGCGCACCTCTTGCTTGGTCGGATGGACATTGACATCGGCTAGATAGGGGTCAATCTGAATATTGATGACCGCTAGTGGAAAGCGACCTACCATCAGCTTGCTGCCGTAGCCGTCCAAAATAGCTCGATTGAGCAGGAAATTCTTAATGTAGCGGCCGTTGATGAGAATCGTAATATAATTCCGATTCGCACGAGTCAACTCAGGCAGGCTGACATAGCCGCTCACTTCAAAGTCCAAATCTGAAGCAGAGATTTCCACCATTTTCTTAGCTGTTGCCAAACCATAGATTCCTGCAATAGCCTGACGCAGATTACCACTGCCGGCAGTCCGTGTCATTTCGCGGCCGTCGCTGATAAGGGTGAAAGCCACTTCCGGATGGGCCAGACTAAGCCGATTAATCACATCAACGATGTGGGATAGCTCAGCCTGCTGGCTCTTCATATACTTGAGCCTGGCTGGAGTATTAAAGAAGAGATCTTCTATCTTGATTTTCGTTCCCACCGAACTACTGGTGGGTTCGTGCTTTTCTATCTCGCCACCCTGCGCAACCAGCAGAGTCCCGTGCTGGCCAGCTTCCGTCGCTGTCTCAATAGTAAAACGCGAGACAGAAGCAATGGAAGGAATGGCCTCACCACGAAAACCCAACGTCCGAATCCGAAAGAGATCCGCCTGCTTCTTGATTTTACTGGTAGCATGGCGTCGAAGAGCCAGAGGGACATCTTCGTGGTCTATGCCCTCACCATTATCTGTCACCTGAATGCTCTTGAGTCCGGCCTCCTCGATTTCGATGGTAATCTGGCTGGCACCCGCATCAATTGAATTTTCCACTAGCTCCTTGACCACGCTGCTGGGCCGCTCAATGACCTCACCGGCCGCAATCTGATTGGCTAGAATTTCTGGAAGTTCGATAATTTTTGACATCTTTTTCTCCGTATTTGTTCTGCTATCTATTATAACACATTAGGCTCTTTCTAGCAGAGGGCAGCCTTTTCTCAACCACTCTGCTCGCAAGGCAAACCAGATAGACTCAAATAGCTGCCACATAGACAAAAGGGCTTGTTTTCACTGCCATGTTGAGGTTTAATAAAGGTGAAAGGAGGAAGTTATGAAAGTTAAGCTAAGAATAGATTCTCAAGTCACCGAAGACTCCGTCAGCATTGAGGCTCGCCTTATGACAGAAAGCATTCAGGAATTGGTCCACTTTGCTCAAGATCTAGGCAAAGTGGACAAGATTCATGTCAAGAAAGAAGACGAAATTCACTTACTAGATGCTAAGGAAATCCACCGAATCTATACAGAAAACCGTCAGGTTCGGGTCCGAACGGCAAAAGACGGCTACCGAGCTCAACAAGCTCTTTATCAGTTGCTGCAGGTCCTGCCGGACTATTTTCTGCAGATTTCTCAATCGGAGATTATCAATAGCCGACAAATCAGTCACCTCAAGCTGACGCCCAATGGTCTAATCCAAATATTTCTGAAAAACGGCGACCAGACATACTCGTCTCGCCGTTATCTCAAATCTATCAAAGAAAGGTTGCAATTATGAAAACTCGTCTTAAAAAACTCTTTTTCGGAGGGATTGGAGGGATTTTCATCGGTCTCTTCTTCTCCATGATTGTTTCTTATTTTTACAATCCAGCTTATCTACCGCTGCACCCTGACTCGCCTATCGGTCACTTCTTTTTGAGCCAGCATGTCCATGTTTCCCTTATCATGCTCTACTGCCTGCTTATCTGGTTTATCATGGGAGCTATTTTCAGATGGAGTGGAAGCTTCTTCCAAAGAGACTGGAGCATTCTGCGCTCCATCGTTAGCCACTTTGGCGTGATGATTCTGACCTTTGCACTTTTGGCTAATCTAGCTGGATTTTTCCCAAGAGAAAAAATACTCAGTCTGACACTGACTGCCGTCGGGGAATTCACCCTCATTTATCTAATCATTTCAGGTGCCATCTACTACCGCACCTACCGCAACATTCAAAAAATCAATAGCGGTTTGTCTAGCAAATCGTGAGAATAAAAAGAGAGTGGGACAGAAATCGGTAATTCGTTAGAATTCGATTTCGTCGTCCCACCTCCGCACAGTTGAGTAGGGCTGTAAAAGCTGATGAAATCAGCGTAGTAGAGCCCACTCAACCACTGCGTCTTGCTCGACAATCCAAAGACAATTGAGAGGTTAGGACTTTTGTCCCAGCCTCTTTATTTTTACAACTTCTTCTTGAGCTCGGCCACTGCTGCCATGACTTCCAGGGGAGTCATATTGTAGATGTCCAAGTCTCGGAGTTCAGTCAGGACTGGATTTTCCGTTCCTTCTGCGAAAAGAGACATCTGCTCAGCTACTTGTGATTGCTTCGGTCTGGATGCAGCAGGAAGCTCTGAGCCTAGTCCTGTACCTTGACTCTCCAAATGGCTCAAAATGCTATCCGCCCGCTCCAGTAATTTCTCAGGAAGTCCAGCAATCTTCGCCACATGGATTCCGTAGGACTTGTCAGCCGGACCCGGCTCAATCTTATGCAAGAAAGTCACTTGTTCGGCCTTTTCCAAGGTTGCCACATGGACATTTTCCAAATGCTCCAAGCTATCCTCCAAGGCTGTCAGCTCATGATAGTGGGTGGCAAAGAGGGTCTTAGCTCCAGTATAATGATGAATATGCTCAATAATAGCCTGAGCTAGCGCCATCCCATCGTAAGTCGCCGTCCCACGGCCCAGCTCATCAAAGAGAATGAGCGAACGCTCGCTGGCCTGTCGGATGGCTCGATTGGCCTCCATCATCTCCACCATAAAGGTGGACTGGCCAGATACCAGATCATCCGCTGCACCAATGCGAGTGAAAATCGCATCGAATAGCGGCAGACTGGCAGACTGAGCGGGCACATAAGATCCCATCTGTGCCATAATGACGATGATAGCCAGCTGGCGCATATAAGTCGATTTCCCGCTCATATTCGGACCAGTAATCAGCTGGATGTCCGTTTCCTGGTCCAGCAGAATACTATTTGGAATGTAGCTCTGGGCTCCCATGACCTTTTCCACAACAGCATGCCGACCTTTTTCAATCTGCAGACGGCGCTCCGCAGTAAAGACTGGGCGCACCAAATGCTGCTGCTCTGCCACCGCAGCAAAGCTCTGCAGGACATCTACAGCTGCCAGCGTTTGTGCCAAGGCCTGCAAGCGCTGGATATATTTGCCAACTTCCTCGCGAATTCGCATGAAAATCTCGTATTCCAGATTAGCAGATTTTTCACGCGCCTCCAACATCTCTCCCTCAATCCTAGCCAGTTCCTCCGTTCCGAAACGCTCAGAATTTTTCAGGGTCGCCTTGCGAAAGAAATGACCAGGCACATGAGCCAGCTGGGAATTGGTCACATGGAAATAGTAACCATCTTTTTTGTTGTAATCAATCTTCAAATTGTTGATGCCGCTGTTAGCACGTTCTTTGACTTCCAGCTCTGCAATCCATCCGGTCCCCTCTCTCAGCACAAGCCGATACTGATCCAAGGTCTCATCAAAACCGGTCCGAATAATATTACCCTCGGTGATGATATGAGGTGCATCCGGCGAAATGGCCGAGCTAATCAAGCCCGCCAACTCCGGAATAGGATCCAAGCCCTCAATCAAATGAGCTAGATGCGGGCTGCCGATTCCTTGCAAGATAGCTTTAATCTGAGGCACATTGCCCAATGTGGCTGCCAGCTGCAGCAGATCCTTGGGATTGGTCTTGCCAAAAGACACCCGACTAGCCAGCCGCTCGATATCATAGACTCCCTTGAGGCTCTCCGTCAAATCACTCCGCTCAAAGAAATGTTCCAGAAAAACCTCGACGACATTCTGCCGCTGGCTAATTCGCACTTCATCAATCAACGGACGCTGGATCCAAGAGCGCAGCATACGGCCGCCCATGGCCGTCTTGGTCTCGTCCATCAGCCAATAAAGACTGCCGTGTTTCTTACCCGAGCGAGCATTTTCTGTCAAATCCAGACTCGCCTTGGTAGCATAATCCATTTGCAGAAAGTCCTTGATTTCATAATGCTGGGCCTTCTTCAAATGGCTGAGCTCCCTCATCTGGGTCCGGTGCACATACTCTAGCAATTTCCCCGCTGCCTGACGCTCCATAGGAGACAGTTCCTCGCCCAGCAGCTGGACATCGTCCAAGGCCGTCTGTACATAGGACAGCAAAAGATTCATCTGTCCAGCCAAGACCTGCTCCTCAGCTTCTGGCAAAGCATAGCCCAGCACCACTTCCCTAGCCTTCAAATTACGGATTTCCCCGCAGACCAGGGCAAAGTCCTCTAAACTAGTCACCTGAAACTCACCGGTCACCAAGTCCATATAAGCCAGACCATAGAGGCCCTCTGAGTAATCCAGAGCCACCAGAAAGTTATTCGCAGAGTCCTGCTTACTGGAGTCCACCACCGTCCCCGGCGTGATAACCTGAACGACCTCCCGCTTAACAACGCCCTTGGCTTCCTTGGGATCTTCCATCTGCTCCGCAATCGCTACCTTATAACCTGACTCGACCAAAACATCAATATACTGCTGAGCCGAATGATAGGGAACTCCAGCCATGGGAATGGGGTTTTCAGCATTTTTATTGCGGCTAGTGAGAGAAATCTCTAAAATCTGCGCGGCATTGACCGCATCATCATAAAATAACTCATAGAAATCCCCCATCCGAAAGAGCAAGAAAGCATCTGGATAATCCTTTTTGATATCCAAATACTGCTGCATGCCTGGCGATAACTTTTCTACTGCCATCTCTATCCTTTCTAAAAACAAACGAGGTCAGGACTTCCGTCTCAAACCTCTCCGTCAATTCTAAGCTTTTGGCTATTCCATACCTTCTTTGACACTCGTCTCGATTTCTCTAGCCGCATCCTGATCCCTGCAAATCACGAGCAAGGTATTGGCCCCTGCAACGGTTCCTAAAATCCGACTATCCAACGAACCATCTACCACATTTGCCAAGACCGTCGCTTCGCCCAGTCCTGTACGGAAAACCAGCGTAAACTCCGCTCGAGAAACAGCCTGAACATGACTGGCCAGAAATCCAGCCAGGTCCAACTCCTCTGCTTCATGAGCCAGCACATAGTAGACTTGCCCGTCTCTCTTCAGCTTGGTCAAGCCAATCTCCCTTAGGTCCCGCGAGAGGGTTGTTTGGGTCACAAATATCCCCTCATCTTCCAGTCTTTTTTGAATATCCTTCTGTGTTCCTAACTTTTCTTCCTTGATCATCCATTTAATAAGCTGATGACGCTCGCTTTTTCTCATACTCGACCTCATTGACTGAATATTTATACTTTCAATTATATCAAAAAATCTATCTTATACCAAAAAAATTGAAGATTCCTCATAAAATATGATAGAATAGTAACAAAAGACCCAAAGGAGCAAATATGGATAATAAACAATTAATCGCTAGCGAATTGGCCAAAGTTATTGACAGCTTGGACCAAAGCGCTATCTCTAACCTACTAGAGCAACCGAAAAGTTCCGATCTTGGAGACATTGCCTTCCCAGCTTTCTCACTTGCAAAAGTAGAACGCAAGGCTCCTCAAGCTATCGCTGCAGATATTGCTGAAAAGATCGACCCAAGTCACTTTGAGAAAGTTGTCGCAACTGGACCTTATGTCAACTTCTTCCTCAACAAAGCTAAAATCTCTGATCAAGTTATCAAAGAAGTCATCAAGGAAGGCGCTGACTACGGTCAACAGAACGAAGGTCAGGGCGGAAATATCACCATCGACCTTTCTAGTCCTAACATTGCAAAACCTTTCTCTGTCGGACACTTACGTTCAACCGTTATCGGTGATGCCTTGTCCAATATCTTCCGCAAGATGGGCTACAATACCATCAAGATCAACCACTTGGGTGACTGGGGCAAGCAATTCGGTCTCCTCATGGTTGCTTACAAGAAGTGGGGCAACAAGGAAGCCGTTGAAGCTAACCCAATCGATGAACTCTTGCAACTCTACGTTCGCATCAATGCCGAAATCGAAAACGACCCAGCCTTGGATGAAGAAGGTCGCCTTTGGTTCAAGAAACTGGAAGATGGCGATCCAGAAGCAACAGAACTCTGGCAATGGTTCCGTGACGAAAGTCTCGTTGAATTTAACCGTATCTATGAATTGCTCGGTGTTGAATTTGATAGCTTAAACGGAGAAGCCTTCTACAATGATAAGATGGACGAAGCCGTTAAAATTTTGGAAGACAAGGGTCTCCTGAAAGAATCAAAGGGCGCTAGCATTGTGGACTTGGACGATGTCAACCTGCCACCAGCTATGATTAAAAAATCAGACGGTGCTACGCTTTACATCACCCGTGATATTGCCACTGCTATGTACCGTGCGCGCACGTACAACTTCGTCAAGAACGTTTATGTCGTTGGTCAAGAGCAATCAAACCACTTCCGTCAGCTCAAGGCCGTCCTTAAGAAGATGGGATTTGACTGGAGCGATGACATGATCCACGTGGACTTTGGTCTGGTTACGAAGAACCGCCAAAAACTTTCAACACGTAAAGGAAACATCATCCTTCTGGAACCAACTCTGCAAGAAGCGATCAGCCGTGCAAAAGCTCAAATTGAAGAAAAGAATCCAAATCTGGAAAACAAAGAAGCTGTTGCCCATGCAGTTGGTGTCGGTGCCGTTAAATTCTACGACCTTAAGACTGACCGCCGCAATGGTTATGACTTTGATTTGGAAGCAATGGTTTCCTTTGAAGGTGAAACTGGACCGTATGTACAATATGCCTATGCACGTATCCAGTCTATCCTACGCAAAGCAGACTTCAAGCCAAGTCTTGACGTTAACTACAATCTCAACGATGCTGAAAGCTGGGAAATTATCAAACTGCTCCAAGACTTCGCTCGCGTAGTCAAACGTGCAGCTGATAACTTTGAGCCATCTCTGATTGCCAAATACGCAATCAGCCTAGCTCAAGCCTTCAATAAATACTATGCTCACACTCGCATCTTGGATGAATCTCCGGAACGCGACAGCCGTCTAGCTCTCAGCTACACTACTGCTGTTGTGCTGAAGGAAGCTCTCCGCATGCTTGGTGTAGAAGCACCAGAAAAAATGTAACCCTACACAAACCTTCCAGTTTTGGGAGGTTTTCTTAGGAAGAGATATTTTATGAATGAAACTGCTTATATTTTAGTTGCCCTTAGCTTGGTCATTCTCTTTTTGTACAACAAAAGAGAAAAGGTAAAGTTGCAGATTTTGCTGCAGCAGGAACTCCTAAAAAGTGATCATTTTCGACAAGAACTCCAAGAAAAAATGGCCACTAGCGAAAACCAAAATGACCTTATTGCTTACATTAACAAAAACTACCGTTTAGGAATTTTATATTCAAAAGAGCTGGTCGAGACTATCGCAAGCGAGCATGCAAGTCAAGAATAATAACAAAAGCCGCTCGATCAAAAATATTGATCGAACGGCTTTTTACTTATACTTTTATTTCGTACAATTCTTCAATAATTCCAGCGACCTTTTTGATATCGCCCAGCATACCACGCATTTCAAAATCAGCTAAAACGGGGAAACCAAAACGTTGGCTGTATTGCTTAGCAGTCAGGCAGTACTGGTTGTTAAAGTTACGGTTGCCACTTCCGATAACTCCCAAACACTTGCTAGCATTCTGTCCATAAGCTATAAAATCGGCCACATCTGTCGTAAGAATCTCGACATCGCCATTATCTACACCATTGCCACCTTCCAGATAGGTCGGTAGAAAGGTAATGAAAGGATTGGTCATTTCAAAAAACGGATGCCCCTCTTTCACTAAGTCTTTGATGTGGATTTTCTCAATCTCTAAATTCGGATGCTGCTCTAACAAATAGTCGCTCAAACGACGGACAAAACTCTCTGTATTGCCACTCAAGCTAATATAAACTAAGGAAACTTTCATGTTTATTTGCTCCATTCCAAAAAAATAACATTTATCTGCCCATCTAGATTGTAGCAGGTAAATGTTATTTGCCAAATCTTATTCTTCTTCAGCTACTTCTACAGTTTCAGCTTCCTTTTGCTGCTTGATAAGCTTAAAGACAACAATCGAAAGGAAGATGAGGCTAAGAACGACAGAGAAGCCGACGCTCATATTCAACCCCAGTATCTGAGTTGAAAGTAATGTTGGATCTGAGAAGGAAGAAGTTGCAATCCCTTTTGCTACCACATAACCATACGCTGTTCCAATCAAGCCAATAAGAACGTTCGCGATGTAAATAAGATTGGCTTTGAAAATATCTTTCTTAACAACGAAGAACCAAGCTGCAATCAAAAGAAGCAAGCTAGCATAAAAGAAAACATTACTTAGTAGCGAACCGGACAGTTCCGCGCTTTTGCTAAAATAAGTTGCAAACTGAGATTTCACTGGCTCTTCCATGCCTTTAAGCAAGGATTCCACTGCATCATTAGAAGAGGAGAACTTCGACACAAGCCCCCATAAACTGCCAGCTGTTGCTAACCCCAGTAAGATATAGAGATAAATCGGTTTCTTTTTCATAACAACCTCCTGTAAAGAAATACTTTTTCTTATTATACACCCAAAAGAAAAGACTGACAAGAGGGAAGATCTGATACGATTTTAAAAGCTCTATCTACTAGAAAAGCTTATCCTCCAAGGCTACTTACTCTAGTCTTCTAACAAGAGAAAAGCCAAGACAGTCCCGTCTAGGCTTTTTCCCTTATTTTAAATAATTAGTTCTCCAAATGCCATACTTCGTCATTGTATTGTTGGATTGTACGGTCTGCTGAGAAGAAGCCAGCTTTTGCAATGTTAACGATCACTTTATCCAACCATGCATCGCGGTCTTCGTAGTCAGCAAGCATTTGCTCTTTAACTTTGATGTAGTCTTCCAAGTCAAGAAGCGTCATGAACCAGTCTTTGTTGATCAATTCGTTGTAAAGACGTTCCAAGCGTTCTTTCTTACCTACTGCAAGAACAGCATCGCTGATGATAAAGTCAACCAACGGTTTGATAGCTGGACGAGCGTAAAATTCGCTTGATTTGTAGGCTGCTTTTGCGTAAAGGTCGATAACTGTTTCTGAATCTTCACCAAAGATGTAGATGTTGTCTTTGCCAACCAACTCAGCGATTTCCACGTTAGCACCGTCCATAGTACCAAGTGTCAAAGCACCGTTGAGCATGAATTTCATGTTACCAGTACCTGAAGCTTCTTTAGAAGCAAGTGAAATTTGCTCAGAAATATCACCAGCTGCAATCAAGAAGCTTGATGCTGTAACGTTATAGTTCTCAACCATAACCACTTGCAAGTGTGGTGCCACTGCTGGGTCATTCGCGATGATTTCTGACAAGCAAAGAATCAAGTGAATGATGTCTTGGGCAATTGTATAAGCAGGAGCTGCCTTACCACCAAAGAAGACAGTGATTGGGCGAGCAGGAATGTTACCAGCCTTGATGTCCAAGTATTTGTGGATCACATACAAAGCGTTCATTTGTTGGCGTTTGTACTCGTGCAGACGCTTGATTTGGATATCAAAGATAGAATCTGGATTGATTTCTATACCTTGAGCTTCCTTCAAGTGACGAGCCAATTTACGCTTGTTGTGAGACTTAATGCCTTCCAGCTTTTCTTTCACTTCTTGCTTGCCAGCGAAGTCAAGTAGACCTTCCAACTTAGCAGCATCATGGTGCCAATCGCGACCAAGAAGTTCATCTAAGTAGCTAGACAAACGTGGGTTAGCGTGCATGAGCCAACGACGGAATGTGATACCGTTTGTCTTGTTGTTGAATTTCTCTGGATAAATATCGTAGAAAGCTTTCAACTCAGAGTTCTTCAAGATTTCAGTGTGGAGTGCTGCAACCCCGTTAACGCTGTATCCATAGTGGATATCCATGTGTGCCATGTGAACACGACCACTCTCGTCAATGATTTGAACAGCTGGATCTTTGTATTCTGCTTTGACACGACGATCCAATTCTTCGATGATTGGTACCAAGTGAGGAACCACTTCTTGCAAGAATTCAAGAGGCCATTTTTCAAGGGCTTCAGCAAGGATAGTGTGGTTTGTGTAGGCAGTCATGCTACGAACGATTGAGATAGCTTCATCAAGCTCGATACCACGCGCAGTCAAGAGACGGATCAACTCAGGAATAACCAGTGATGGGTGAGTGTCGTTGATTTGTACAACTGCATAGTCTGCAAGGTCATGCAAATTGCTTCCTTTTTCGATCGCTTCATCGATGATCAATTGTGCACCGTTTGAAACCATGAAGTATTGTTGGAAGATACGGAGCAATTCACCTTGCTTGTCGCTATCATCTGGATAAAGGAAAAGAGTCAAGTTGTGAGCGATATCTGTCTTGTCAAATTCGATTCCCTCTTTGATGATGGAAGAATCAACTGAATCCAAGTCAAACAAGCGCAAACGGTTTTTAGTAGCTGTCTTGTAACCAGGAACATCAATATCGTAAAGAGTTGATGTCAAGGTAAAGTGCGCAAATGGCACTTGGTAGCTACGACTTGAGCGAACCAACCAGTTTTGCTCAGTCAACCAGAAATTTGGAATAGTTGTTTGTTCATTATTTTTAAGGACTTGTTGAAAAAGACCAAAGTGGTAGTTTAGTCCAACACCGTCACCATTGAGACCCAAGGTTGCGATAGAGTCCAAGAAGCAGGCTGCCAAACGGCCCAAACCACCATTACCAAGAGATGGTTCCAATTCTACTTCTTCGACTTCGATCAAGTCTTTACCGGCAGCGGCAAGTTCTTTTTTCACATCGTCGTAAAGGCCAAGGTTAATCAAGTTGTTTGACAAGAGTTTACCAATCAGAAACTCAGCAGAGATGTAGTAGAGTTTCTTTTTACCAGTATTGACTGGCTTTTGAGAGCTCGCTAATTTTGTGTAGTTCAAGAGAGCCAAATAAAGCTCTTCATTGCTACAATCAGCAATTTCCTTTTGATAAGTTTTTTGGATATATGTTTGTAAGTTTGACATGATTTCTCCTAGTATTAGAAAGTATTGAAATTTATTGTCTTATGAAAGTAAGTCCGTATTCAGACGACGATAGACCTTAGTCAAATGATAAAGCTGACCTTCTACGATAGGGTTTAGCTCTTCAGCTGTCATCCGCCATGCCCAGTTGCCGCCAATTGTAGAAGGCAGATTCATGCGGGCAGAGCCATCTAGCTCTAGCAAATCTTGCATCGTCGCGATAGCCATGTAGCTAACGGAAGCAAAGATTGTACGAAGCATTGCATGTGGCACCGTTTCGTATTCTTTGCGGTTAGTATACTGAGCCATGTATTCACGGGTTGGATCATCGATCTCATCCTTATACCAGCCCAATACAGTGTTATTGTCGTGAGTACCAGTGTACATCACAGAATTATGTGGCGCCAAGTGTGGACTATCGATGCTTTCATCATCTGGATTGAAAGCGAATTGCAGAATCTTCATACCTGGGAAGCCAGTTCGTTCACGCAATTCAATGACTTCATCCGTCATGAATCCAAGGTCTTCTGCAATGATGTTCAAATCACCTAAAGCTTCTTTCACTGCGGCAAACAGCTTATAACCTGGACCTTTGACCCAGTGACCAGTAGCCGCTGTGTCAGACTCAGCTGGCACTTCCCAATAAGACTCAAAGCCACGGAAGTGGTCAATCCGAACAATGTCGTAAATCTTAAAGCTTTCGCGAAGACGCTCAATCCACCAAGCATAACCATCTTGATCCATGGCATCCCAATTATAAATTGGGTTACCCCACAATTGGCCAGTCTCTGAAAATTCATCTGGTGGGCAGCCAGCAACCTTAACTGGGCGACCTTGCTTATCTGTCTTGAAGAAGTGAGGCTGAGCCCAGACATCTGCGCTGTCAGCAGCTACATAAATCGGCATGTCTCCAACGATTTCGATGTGATGGTCATTGGCATATTTCTTGAGTTCTAGCCATTGTTTAAAGAAGAGATATTGAGTTACACGATGGTACTCCAGCTTGTCTGCCAATTTCTCACGATAGCTAGCCAAGCTTTCTGGTTGGCGACAACGAATTGCTTCATCTGGCCATTCTGTCCAAGCTTTCAGATCAAAATGCTCTTTAACAGCCATGTATTCCGCAAAAAGCTCCAACCAAGCTGCATTTTCCGCAACAAAGTGACGGAATTTGTCAAGATCGCCAACTTTAAGGAAACGAGCAACCGCTTTTTCCAAAAGAGGACGACGTGCTTCAAATACTTTTGCATAATCTACAGCTTTTGGATCATCACCAAAATCAACACCTTTTAGATCTTCTTCTGCCAACAAGCCTTCGTCAATCAAGAAATCCAAATCAATAAAGTGAGTATTCCCTGCAAAGGCTGAGAAAGACTGGTAAGGAGAGTCCCCATAGCTAGTCGTTCCCAAAGGCAAGATTTGCCAATAACGTTGCTTCGTTCTAACTAAGAAATCCACAAAATCATAAGCAGACTGACCAAAAGAACCAATCCCGTACTTGCCTGGCAAAGAGGAAATGTGCATCAATACACCACTTTGTCTCGCTTTCATATGTAACACCTCAAAAATTTTTTCATGCTTGTTTCCTACTTTATTTAGCGAAAACGTTTGCGTTGCTTGAATTATAACCTATTTTTTTTTAAGTGCAAGCTTTTTAAAAAACTTTTTTATTTATTATACCATAGATTTCCATTTTCTTTCCTTATATATCATCTAAATTAACATTCTTTCCTTAAAAATTTTTTAAAATTTTCTTAAAAACGCTTGCAAGCGTTTACCTTTTGTGCTAAAATTATTTTAAGTTCAAGAAAACGTTTGCGCTATGCAAGCGTGTTCTTAGATGGTATTATATTTTTTATTCTTTAGGAGGAATAATCATGAAAAACAAAATGTTGAAGAGCGTTGCTGTTCTCGGTACTGTTGCTTTAGCAGGTTTTATTTTGACAGCCTGCGGTAGCAAATCTTCTAAAAAAGAAACTGCTGCAAGCAATGAGCTCACTGCATATGTAGACCCAGGCTACAAGAGCTACATGGAAGAAGCTGCCAAAGCTTACGAAAAAGAAACTGGAACAAAGGTCACTATCAAAACTGGTGATGCTCTTACAGGTCTTGATAACCTTTCGCTTGACAACCAATCCGGTAAATCTCCAGATGTCATGATGGCACCATACGACCGCGTAGGAAGCCTAGGTGCTGATGGACAACTTTCAGAAGTTGAGTTGGGTAAAGATGCAAAAGCTGACGATACTACTAAATCTTTGGTATCAATCGACGGTACTACTTACGGTGCTCCTGCTGTTATCGAGACCTTAGTAATGTACTATAACAAAGACCTGATCCAAAAAGCTCCTACAACATTTGCTGAACTTGAAGAATTGGCTAAAGATAGCAAATACGCTTTTGAAGGAGAAGACGGTAAAACAACTGCCTTCCTTGCTGACTGGACAAACTTCTACTATGCTTACGGTCTCCTTTCTGGAAACGGTGCTTATGTCTTCGGTAAAGATGGTACAGATCCTAAAGATGTAGGTTTGGCTAACGAAGGTGCTATCAAAGGAATTGAGTACGCTAAAACTTGGTATGCAAAATGGCCTAAAGGTATGCAAGATACAGAAGGTGCTCCTAACTTGATCCAAACTCAATTCCAAGGTGGAAAAACTGCAGCAATCATCGACGGTCCTTGGAAAGCTGCATCTCTTAAAGAAGCTAAAGTAAACTACGGTGTAGCAACTATCCCAACACTTCCAAACGGCAAAGAATACAAAGCCTTTGGTGGTGGTAAAGCTTGGGTCATCCCTGCTGGTTCTAAGAACGTTGACGGCGCACAAAAATTCGTTAACTTCCTTGCATCAACTGCACAACAAAAAGCTCTTTACGATGCAACAAACGAAGTTCCTGCTAACACAGAAGCACGTGAATACGCTGTAAGCAAGAAAGATGAATTGACAGACGCAGTTGTTAAACAGTTCAAATCTGCAGAACCAATGCCAAACATCTCTGAAATGAGTACTGTTTGGGATCCAGCTAAGAACATGCTCTTCGATGCTGTAAGCGGCAAGAAAGATGCTAAAACTTCAGCTGAAGATGCTGTTAAATTGATCAAAGAAACTATCGATCAAAAATTCGGCAACAAATAAGCAAGTTTAAATAAAGGGGTGGGAATTTTCCCTACCCCTTGTTTGATAGAATAAGGATTTACTCTATCTTCTAATAAGAAAAACTCGGATTAGGACTTGTACTTGCTGCAATTCCTCAATCTTTCTCGTATCTAAGGAGACTACAATGACAAAAAAAGATCCCAAACAAGCCATGTTGCGCTCCCTCATTCCAGGGTTGGGGCAAATCTATAATGATCAAAAAGCCAAAGGATACATCTTTCTTGGGGTTACGGTTGCATTTTTAGCTTATTTCGTAGCTATTGCCCTACCAGAAATTGAAAATCTCATCACCCTTGGTGAAGTCCGTGGTGACAACTCACTCTTCATGCTGATCCGCGGTGCCTTCCACCTCATCCTCGTGGTATTTTTCCTGATTTTCTATGGATTTAACTTGAAGGATGCTCGGACGGTTGCTAAACAGTGGAACAATGATTATCCTGTTCATACTACCTTGAAGGAAATGTTTGATGGAATCTATGAAAATGGCTTCCCTTACTTACTCATCATCCCTTCTTATCTGGCAATGACCTTTGCTATCATTTTCCCCGTATTGGTAACGCTCTTGATCGCCTTTACCAACTATGATTTCAAACACTTGCCACCAAATAAACTTTTGGATTGGGTTGGCTTTACCAACTTTGCTAATATTTGGCAATTGAGCACCTTCCGTGCGGCCTTTGGTTCTGTCTTGACTTGGACTATCATCTGGGCACTGGCAGCCTCTACTTTGCAAATCGTAATCGGTATTTTCACTGCTATTATTGCCAACCAACCATTCATCAAAGGAAAACGCATCTTCGGTGTTATCTTCCTGCTTCCTTGGGCAGTTCCAGCCTTTATCACTATCCTGACTTTCTCAAATATGTTCAACGATAGTATCGGTGCTATCAACACTCAAGTCATCCCGCTTCTCAGCAAGGTTCTTCCCTTCCTAGATGGACATCTGATTCCGTGGAAGACTGATCCGACTTGGACTAAGATTGCTCTGATTATGATGCAAGGTTGGCTTGGATTCCCTTATATCTATGTCCTGACCTTAGGTATCTTGCAGTCTATTCCAAATGACCTTTACGAAGCAGCCTACATCGACGGAGCCAATGCTTGGCAGAAATTCCGCAACATCACTTTCCCAATGATCTTGGCAGTTGCGGCACCAACTTTGATCAGTCAATACACCTTTAACTTTAATAACTTCTCAATCATCTACCTCTTCAATGCAGGTGGTCCTGGTAGTGTCGGTGGAGGAGCCGGTTCAACTGATATCCTGATCTCTTGGATTTATCGATTGACCACAGGTACAGCACCGCAATATTCAATGGCGGCGGCCGTTACCCTCATCATCTCCATCATCGTCATCTCTATCTCTATGATTGCCTTCAAGAAACTACACGCATTTGATATGGAGGATGTATAAGATGAATAGTTCTGTTAAATTTAAACGTTTTATCAACCATAGTTTGACCTATCTCTACCTTGTAGTGCTTTCCATTATCATTCTCTACCCGCTCTTGATCACGATCATGTCTGCTTTCAAGACGGGGAATGTCGTGGCCTTCAAGCTAGACACAGACATCAACTTCAGTCTGGAAAACTTCTCTCGTCTCTTCTCAGAGACTCTATATGGCACTTGGTACTTTAACACCATTATCATTGCCGTCTTGACAATGATTGTCCAAACCAGTATAGTGGTACTTGCAGGTTATGCATACAGCCGTTACAATTTCATCGCAAGAAAGCAAAGTTTGGTTTTCTTCTTGATTATCCAAATGGTGCCAACTATTGCAGCTCTGACCGCCTTCTTCGTTATGGCTCTGATGCTCAATGCCCTTAACCAAAGCTGGTTCCTCATCTTCCTTTATGTGGGTGGTGGTATTCCAATGAATGCTTGGTTGATGAAAGGATACTTCGATACCGTTCCTATGTCTCTAGATGAGTCAGCTAAATTAGACGGTGCTGGTCATTTCAGACGTTTCTGGCAGATTGTCCTGCCTCTCGTTCGTCCAATGATTGCTGTGCAAGCTCTCTGGGCCTTCATGGGACCTTTCGGAGACTATATCCTCTCTAGCTTCCTTCTTCGTGAAAAAGAATTTTATACGGTTGCAGTTGGTCTTCGTACCTTCGTCAGCGATGTCAAGAATCAAAAAATTGCCTTCTTTGCTGCCGGTGCGATTCTCACTGCCCTTCCAATCTGTATTCTCTTCTTCTTCCTGCAAAAGAATTTTGTATCTGGTTTAACAAGTGGTGGAGACAAGGGATAATCTTGTCCCACCCTGTTTTTGATTTAAAAACAATTATAGTTATATGGCAGCCAATAAGTTCTTTATTGGCCACCACCTGATTATAATTTTAGAAAGAGGCAGCTATGTTACCTTATCCTTTTAATTATTTTTCGAGCTTGATTGGTTTTAGAAAAACTTTCGCCAATCGTCGGATGCTCAGCTGGTTCCAGCTCATCTTTACCAGCGTCTTTTTGATTTCTCTGTCTTTGATTCCCGTGGCTATTCAAACAGCATCTTTGACGAGCTATGCTCTGGATACTTTTATCAACAAGGCTTTTGATACTTTGGATGAAGACGTGATGCTTGACCTTGACCATCATGCCCAGATAAAAGACCATGTGCTGACCACTGAAAATCCTGAAGGGATTCATCACAATGCCGCTGGGACTGTCATTATTGGCCATCACGAGGAGCTCAAATTAGGCAAGGAGCTGACCCTTTACTTCGACAAAGAAAATCTTAAAATCACCAAAGAAGGAAAAGAACTGGCCAATATCCGCTACCAAGCCATTGACCAGAAGGCTCTGAAAAGCAAAGAAGCCCTGACCAAAGCCATTTCTAAAGACTGGTTCCAACAAAACCGCTTGGTGATCAGCCTCTTTCTGGTCCTCTCCGCAGGCTTCCTCTTTAGCATCAACTTTGCCTTTCTAGCGCTCGGTGCTTCCTTCTTGCTCTATCTGACCAAGAAATCACGGCTATTTTCTTTTAAAACCTTTAAAGAATGCTATCATTTTATCCTCAACTGCCTAGGATTACCAACGATTATCGGTCTTATCTGCGGTTTATTTGGGCAAAGCCTGCCTACGATCATCACCGTCCAAAATATCTTGTTTGTTCTTTATTTGGTGATTATTTTCTACAAAACACATTTCCGTGATGAGGATTTCAGAAATTAGGAGGTTATTATGCGCGTTACGATTAAAGAAGTAGCGAAACTAGCAGGTGTGTCTCCCTCAACGGTGACACGCGTCGTACAAAACAAGTCAACCATCAGTGATGAAACAAAAAAACGTGTCCGCGCTGCCATGAAAGAGCTGGACTATCATCCCAATCTCAACGCTAGAAGTCTGGTCAGCCAATCAACCCAAGTCATCGGCCTAGTGCTGCCCGATGATTCGGATCTTTTTTACCAAAACCCATTCTTCCCAACTGTCTTGCGGGGGATTTCGCGCATCGCATCTGAACATGACTATGCCATTCAGATTAGCACCGGACAGGACGAAGAGCGTCGTTTAGAAAATATTAAACAAATGATTTTCGGAAAACGCGTCGATGGTTTGATTTTTCTCTATTCTAAGCCAAACGATCCGCTGGTTGACTTTGCGATTAAAAACCAATTTCCCTTCTTGATTTTAGGGAAAGCAGTGTCACCATTTGTTTCTTTGGTCGATAATGATAATATCAAGGCTGGCTACGATGCAACCAAATATTTCCTAGATCAAGGTTATAAAAAAATTGCCTTTCTAGCTGGGAATAAAGAGCTTATCGTATCCCAAGACCGCTTTACCGGCTACAAACAAGCCTTGGAAGAAGCAGGCATCCCTCTCGATGAAAACATCGTCAAGTTTTCTTTCGGTTTCCTCTTGGAAGATAGCAGTTATAAGATTATGGAAAAGATGCCTATTCAGGAAATTGAAGCCTTTGTGACATCGGATAGTATGGTTGCCGAAGGGGCTCTCCACTATCTCAAAGACATTGACTACCGCTTCCCGATTGTCACTTTTGACTCTATCAAGCCACGCATCGACGTGGATGCCTATATTGATATCAACACCCTCGAGTTGGGGAGGGAATCTTTCCGTACCTTGCTCCAAATCATTAAAGATAATAAGGATGACAAGCATACTTGCTATCGCCAGGTTATCCCCCACAGCATTCTTACTCGTTAGTTAAGGAGAAATTTCATGGTTTATCGTATTTTCCAAGCCTACTTAGATGATGAAAATAGCATCACTATCGAATTGGAAAAATCCTTTGACGCTTATTCTATCCACTTTACTCTAGAGGACAAGCATAGCTCTAGTCCTTTGACTATCAAAAAAATTGAGAATCAAGAACATCAGATTGTCTACACCCTTTCAGTCAATGACCCGATTGATTTGACTGAATCCTACACAGTCTATGATCAGGATCGCAATCACACCATTCTCCAGTATCGTCACATTGTCCAAAAGCCAGTTTTTGATGAATTATTTAGCTACCAGGGAAGAGACTTGGGAGCTAGCTATAGCCCTCAGGCAACAGATTTCAAACTGTGGGCGCCTATTTCAGAAAAAGTCTTGCTGCATCTGGAAGAGCAAATTATTCCTCTCCAAAGGCAAGATAGGGGCGTCTGGCATACGCAGGTCCTTGGGGACTTAGAAGGCAAGGCCTACTACTATATCCATAAGGTGAACGGAAAATGGGTAGAAGTACATGACCCCTACGCCCTCTCTTCAGATGCCAACTCTGGTCATAGTTATGTCATTGATCGCAAAAAGATTAGCAAACCTATTCATCGGGCTGCCAGCCAAGTAAAACCAACAGAAGCCGTTATCTATGAAATGAGCGTGCGTGATTTCTCCATGCAAAAGGAAGCTGGTTTTTCACAACCTGGTAAATTTGCTTCTCTGTCCGAATCTCCAACCGTACACGGCCACACTTTTGGTCTAAAATACTTGCAGGATTTAGGCATTACACACGTTCAGCTTATGCCAGTCTATGACTTTGGCAGTGTTGACGAAAAACACCCCGAGCTCGTTTATAATTGGGGCTATGATCCCGTCCAGTATAATGTTCCTGAAGGTAGCTTGTCAAGCGACCCACACAATCCCTATAGCCGTATCTTTGAACTACAAGACGCGATTACAGCTTATCACCAGGCTGATATGAGCGTTATCATGGATGTCGTCTACAATCACGTCTATGAGGCAGATGCCTATGCTTTTGAGAAGATTGTGCCAGGCTACTTCTATCGTCTCGATGAGCAAGGCCTACGGACAAATGGCACCTTCTGCGGAAATGATGTAGCCAGCGAAAAAGCTATGGTGCGCCATTATATCCAACAATCCGTCCAGCAATGGGTTAGCCTCTACGGCTTTGACGGTTTCCGCTTTGACTTGATGGGCATTCTCGACATAACCACCATGAAGCAAATCGCTGAGGAACTAAAAGCCATTTATCCCAACATCTACCTTTACGGAGAAGGTTGGCAGATGCCTACCGGTCTTGATAGCGACCTTCTAGCTCATCAGTTCAACGCTGAACAACTACCTGAGTATGGATTCTTCAGCGATCATTTCCGTGATACGATCAAGCAAACCATCGTCCAAGGTAGCCGACTGGACAAAGAGCATGCGACCAGCTGGCTAGAAAATGTCCTGACAGCCAATGTCGGCCTGACAGGAGAGCAACATTTCCTAGCGCCTCATCAGGCGATCAACTATGTAGAATGCCATGACAATGCAACGGTGTTTGATTATTTTGATATTCAAAATCCAAATATCAGCCTCCGTCAGCGCCTAGCTAACTCTCGTCTAGCACTGCACATCGTTCTCTTAGCACAAGGGGTGCCTTTCCTCCACAGCGGGCAGGAATTTTATCGGACCAAGAATCTGATTGACAACACCTACAACCTGCCTGATGATATCAACAAGCTAGACTGGCTGCGCTCACTTCACTACACTGAAGACATTGAATTTTTGAAGCAACTCATTGCCTTTAGAAAGGCTCATCCGCTTCTGACTCTGACAACTAGCTCTGCTATTCGAAAAGCTTGTCAGGTCAAATGGCTCAGCCCTAGCCTCGTTGAATATAAGATTCAAAAAGATAAACAAGCGCTGACCATCTTGATTAACTTTGGTACTGAAGCAGCGACTTATGAAAATAAAATGAAGCAAAGCATCCACCTTCAGTATCCGCACATTAACGCTAAAAAACCAATCGCCCCGCTAGCAGACTCTTATACAGTTCCTGCTAAGCAAGTCTTGGTTTTGAAATAAAGCAACAACTATAAAAAAAGAACAGGTTCATTTTGGATGGGAAAACATCCAGCTGAACTTGTTCCTTTTTTATGTATAAATGGAAGCATTGCGTTTGAGTAAGATCCACTAGCAATGTCGATAATCGAGACTACTCTTCTACAAATCTTCCTAAAATATGTACGTTGTCAGATACGGATACAAAGGCGGTCGGATCCGTCTGTTTCATGATGTACTTAAATTCGCTAAACTCGGCACGGGTAATGACTGTAATCAGTACCGCCTTTTGCTCGTGATTGTAAGTTCCCTCCGCTCCATTGATAATGGTCGCACCGCGGTGGAGTTTGTGGTGAATCTTGTTAATTACCTCTTCAGGATGACTAGTGATAATCATGGCCTGCATCCGCTTTTGCTTGGTAAAAACAGCGTCCGTTACACGGCTAGATACAAAGATGGTAATCATTGAGTAGAGAGCGTATTCCCATCCGAAGGTCAGACCAGCAATCAGCATAATAATCCCATTGACAATCAGGGAGATACTGCCTACATTACGGCCTGTTTTCTTGCGAATGGTTAGACTAACAATATCTGTCCCTCCACTTGAAATGCTTGACTTGAGGGCAAAGCCGATCCCTGTCCCCATGACAACTCCCCCGAACAAGGCATTGATAATGGGATTAGTCGTCAATGTCACTTCTGGAACAAAATGGATAAAAAGCGAGCTCATCGAAACAGTGATAAAAGTAAAAACAGTAAATTTATGCCCGATTTGGTACCAAGCCAAAATCATCAGTGGAATATTGATCGCATAAAAAGTAATGGAAACTGGAATGGTAAAGCCGATAAAGCGACCACTCAAAGCCGAGACAATCTGCGCCAAACCTGTTGCACCACTTGAGTAGACATGACCCGGCTGAAAGAAGAAATTGACCGCTACTGCTGAGAGAAAGCCGTATACCAGAGAGGCTGAAAATTTCTCATCATATTTTTCACGCGAAATACTTTTCAGAACTTCTAGCAACTTGACATGATAGGCAAAGCGATGAAGATAATAGCGAAAAAGTTTCCGCAAACTAGTCTTTTTCATGTGATTCTACTTGTAAACTTAATTCCTCTAATTGTGCAGGAGCAACCAAGCTTGGTGCTTGCGTCATTGGGTCAGAAGCCTTGTTATTCTTAGGAAAAGCAATGACTTCACGGATATTTTCTTCACCAGCCAAAAGCATGACGAAGCGATCCAGACCCAAAGCCAGACCTCCATGTGGTGGGAAACCATAATCCATGGCCTCTAGAAGGAAGCCGAACTGGTCTTGCGCTTCTTCAGCTGAAAAGCCTAAAGCCTTAAACATACGTTCCTGCAGATCTTTTTGGTTGATCCGTAGGCTACCACCACCTAGTTCATAGCCATTGAGTACGATATCATAGGCAACTGCACGAACCTTGCTCAGGTCTCCTTCTAACTCCTGCTCAGAATCTCTTTGAGGCAGAGTGAATGGATGGTGAGCACTCATATAGCGGCCTTCTTCTTCAGACCACTCAAACATTGGCCAATCTACTACCCACAAGTAGTTAAACTTAGCAGGGTCAATCAAACCTAATTCCTTACCTAAACGGACACGAAGAGCGCCTAGAGCTGCGTTGGCAACATCCAAGGTATCTGCCACAAAGAGAACCAAGTCGTTTTCTTCTAATTGTAAAGCAGTTGTCAACTCACTTGACAGGTCTGTCAAGAACTTAGCAACAGGACCAGTCAGCTCTCCACCAGCAAGTTTGATCCAAGCAAGTCCCTTGGCTCCATGCTGCTTAGCTTGCTCTGTCAGCTTATCAATATCTTTACGCGAGTATTTGTCGGCCGCATTCTTAACCACAATCGCCTTGACAGCTGGTGCCTCGGAAAAGACCTTAAAGTCAACGTCCTTGACAAGCTCTGTCAAGTCCTGTAATAACATGTCAAAGCGAGTATCTGGCTTGTCGCTACCATAGAGAGCCATGGCATCGTCATATTTCATCCGTGGGAAAGGCAAGGTCACTTCAATTCCCTTGGTTTCCTTCATGACACGGGCAATCAAGCCTTCTGTGATGTCTTGGATTTCTTGCTCAGATAGGAAGGAAGTTTCCAAGTCCACCTGTGTAAACTCTGGTTGACGGTCTCCACGTAAGTCCTCGTCTCGGAAACACTTGACAATCTGGTAATAACGGTCAAAGCCAGCATTCATCAACAGCTGCTTGGTAATCTGTGGACTTTGAGGCAGGGCATAGAAATGACCTTGGTTGACACGGCTCGGTACCAAATAGTCACGCGCTCCTTCAGGCGTTGACTTGGTCAAAAATGGTGTCTCTACATCGATAAACTCCAGCTCATCCAAATAATTGCGGATGGAATGAGTCACTTTGGCACGCAACTTAAGATTTTCTAGCATTTCTGGGCGACGCAGATCCAAATAACGGTAGCGCAAGCGCGTATCGTCATTGGCTTCAATCCCGTCCTTAATCTCAAAAGGAGTCGTTTTAGCAGTATTCAGTACTATCAGACTGTCCACGTGAAGCTCTACACTTCCTGTAGCCAGCTTGTCATTGACCTGCTCACGCGCGGCTACCTTACCAGTCACTTCAATGACAAACTCGCTGCGCAGGCTCTCAGCTGTCTTCATGACCTCATCTGAAACACTCTCAGGATTAATAACTAGCTGCATAATGCCTTCGCGGTCACGCAGATCAATAAAAATCAAGCCTCCCAAATCGCGACGGCGGGCAACCCAACCTTTCAAAGTAATTTCCTGACCGACATGCTCACTACGAACACGTCCCGCATACATTGAACGTTTCATCTTTACTCTCCAAAATTTTAATTCTGTTACTATTTTACCACAAAGAGCCTAGGAAAGCCCCCCTACCTGTCCTTTTTCTGAAAAAAATTAAAAGTCTTTATTTCCAGTGCCTCTTTTATAAAAAAGGTCTAGAGGCAATATCCCCAGACCTGCTAATGCCATATAGATTATTCCTTTTTCTTCCCATCCTCATAAAGACTAGGAGCCAGCGTTTTTGTCACCATGGCTGTCAAGAAGCGAAAGGCTCCAGCTGCCAGACCAAAAATCGGCGCCAAAGCACGGAAGAAAAAATCCCCTCGCATAAAATAACAGAGCAGACCCGTTATCACAAACAAGGCCACTCCCTGCACCACAACCACTAATAATATTTTCTTCATCATTCCCTCGACTTTCTATAGACTATTATAGCATAAGGGGGGAATGAGTAGAGAAAATTTTATCTTTTTAGAATATAGAAATATAATAAGATTTCTACAAAATAAACAGTGTTCTTATTATCATCTAATTGACAGATTGACGAGCAAAAAAATCTGAATAATGGAGATAAAAGAGAAGGCAACTGTCTCCTCTATAATTACTCTACTCTTGTACTAAACAAAGAGACCCAAAAGTTAGATTTTTTGTCTAACTTTTGGAATGCCTCTCACTCTGTCATACTATTTTGGCTTTTTTTATATTCTTTCGACTTTTCACCATACCAATCTTTAACTGAGTAGCCGAATTGTTTTCGATATTGTTCAGAATATTTAAAAAGATAATAGCCTCTCAGAAGGTCAATAGAAAAGACATATACAGCAAATAAAAGAATCGCAGGCACAAAAGGTGTGACAATAGCATTGATTGCCCCCCTAGTATCACTTCCTGTCGAACGATCAAATAGTGCTAAAAAAGCAGTAATTCCCGTTCCCCCTATAAAAATGAGGCCATCAGAGACTTTCTCTGTAAACAAAGCTGATAAAGGAACAAATGGTTCTCTTTTTTCTACCGATTCTCTTATTTTTCTAGGAACGGTTCTCATGAGATAATAGCAGACAATTACAAACAGAAATCCCGATAGAATTCCTAGAAGATTTCTTCGTGAAGCTATTGATAAAGTTAAACAAATTTCCATTATGAATATTAACAAAAGCATATAACAAAAAGTTATATATTTTAAAATCATTGGATTGTTTCTATATTTTATAGAAGAAATAATATAAACGATATAAAACATAAGAAACATAATAATTAAAGGTAAATTGAACCAACTAAAATTTTGTGTAGAATATATAGTATCACCGCTTAATAGTACAGGAACTACTAAAGATAAAACATATAGCAAGATTGAAAACAATGCAAATCCTATAAATCTTTTATAACTCCCTTTAGTCTTTACCTTATTTATAATATCTTCATTAACAAAAGATTGACTTTCTTCAAATGTATAATTGAATAATCTCATTTATATCCTCCATTATCCAAACCATCCTAGGGAGTGTTTTTAAGCTAATTCATCACTATCAGGGTGCTTTTTTACATAAATAGCTGCATAAACTGCATCTACCATGACAGCTGGCAGGGTCAAGGTCAATAAAATTCCCAATAAAACACCAAAAGCAATCTGAATATAGCCTGTTAGGAGGGAGGGAATGATTGTTGCCCCAGCGAAAGCTATAGCAAAATTATTCCACCATGTTTTCTTTCTATCTCCCTCTTTTACTTGATTAAAAGCCCAGACTTTTCCTTGATTCTTTGGAATATAGTACCAAGCATAGAGGCCACAAGCAAAGATAAAAAGAAATAACATAAAGATAACATAAAATGGAGTGAGAGGGGATTGATATATTCCCTCTATACTATTTGAATCTCCTATTGTTATAAACATCAACATTCCTATAAAATCGGTCCAAACTAATGTAGTCCAAGTAAGCAAAGCAATCATAATGTAGGTTAAAAATTTAAATCGATTGATCAGCAACTTAGAAAAACCAAACAACATACTTACCACATTAAGAATCACGCAAGTCAAAAATAGAACTTTAATCCATCCCTGACGACTTCCTGTTTCACCTATAAGGGCCCAGTAAAAGAAAAATGAGCAAAATGGTAAATTTATCCATGGATAAATCTTAATGTATCCTAAACTGACGCCATTTGTAATCAAAGGACCATGGTATCTTTCTTTTTCTATATCAGTAATCTTCGCTTTATTTTTTCTATTTTTCTTTGCCACTAACTAAACCACCCTCCTATTGTTTTTATTAAGGCATCCTTAGATGCTATTACAGAAAGCTCTATCAAACTGGAGCTCTTCTTTTCTACCACTCATGCCTCAAAGCTTGCTTCACACTTTATACATGCTCTGGTAATATTCGTTTTTGTCCCATCATTCTTCCCCCGTACTGGATTTATAATATTGTAAAAACTCTTCTTCGCTTTGAACCAGATGCTCCTGTCCATCTTTCGAACTAGCTGCTGGAATGGTGATATCCTTAAAAATATTTGTACCCTCTGGAAGGACTAGCTTTAAGAGAGAGATTTCAAAATGAACATCTTCTTTTCCGAGGAAATATAATTCAGATAACAACCCTTTACTCAATATATCAAATACCTTTGGATATTTGCTTGCCAAAGACATGTGTTGGGATTTTTCTACTGGTTTTTTAAAGCTGAAGTTAGATGAATCAAAAGTAAAATTTTGGCTTGAAAGTCCATCATTTTGATTGATTATATCTTCAAAATCGTCTCTATTTTTTATTGTATTTTGAGAAACATCATAAAACTCTTTGCCTGACTTTCCAGATGGTGTTTCAGATAAAATTTTTCCACTCGTCAAATCAATTATACCTATAAAAGTTTTAGCACTTGGTTCACTATTCACAGCCATTTTTATGGGTAAATAATCTTTTTCATTCTCAGATTGTAATAATTTTGATGATTCAGCAACTCCAATTGGAATATAATCCTTATTATATTCTCTCACCATCTTAAATACATCATAGGTTTTTTGTTTGATTGTCCCATCTTTCGTATCATAGACGTCTAACAACCAGTACTCTCCCTGCTCTGGAATATTACTTTTCAAATATGGCACCGCGTCTTCTTCAAGGATCCAATACTTATACGTAGCTGATTTTAATTTGTAACTCTGGCGAACAATAAAACGTTCACCATTGGTCGCTGTTTGACGATTGTTTACATTGATACGTGAATCATATTTTTTAGCTTCTTCTGCTTCC
This sequence comes from Streptococcus cristatus ATCC 51100, assembly GCF_000222765.1. Classification (GTDB taxonomy): domain Bacteria; phylum Bacillota; class Bacilli; order Lactobacillales; family Streptococcaceae; genus Streptococcus; species Streptococcus cristatus. Next base: position 205,407 of record NZ_AFUE01000005.1, read on the forward strand.
TTTAACCCCGCATCATTATTCCAATCAATCGCTACTGCCTTGTTGTCATCCATGAATTCATAACTTGCAATTTTTGCCCTTGGACTCCACATAACAAACTGAGTAAGTTCATGCCTACGATATGCCTGATAAGCAAAGTATAGGCCTATGATAGTGAGTGCAAGAAGTATGACTTGAACTAATTTTGATTTTATCAGTCTTTTCATTCTTCCTCCGTACTGGATTTATAATATTGTAAGAACTCTTCTTCGCTTTGAATCAGATGCTCCTGTCCATCTTTTGAACTAGCCGCTGGAATGGTGATATCCTTAAAGATATTCGTACCCTCTGGGAAAACGAGTTTTATCATATCTATGGACGTTTGCAAATCATCATCAGATGCAAGTTTATATATATAGCTTGTTTCAGGATTTTTAGAAATTATTTCCATAGATTTCGGGTATTTTCTATTTAAGAGCCAGTGTTTTGTATTATCTCCAAGTTTCCAAAAATGAATATCATTATCGCTAACATAAAAATCATGATCCTCAAATAGCTGTGAAAAGGAATCTATCGAACCAAGTCCAATTTTAGGCGAACTCTTTTTTTGATTGTTCGGGTCAATATCTACAATCTTTCCTGTCTCTAAGTCTATCAATCTCTTAAGTAATTTGGATTCGTCTCTGACGTCAGTGATGGTATCTTCTTTTTTCCGTAAAGAAATCGTTAGATATTCCTTACCATCTATACTGTCTATCGAATACTTATTTAATATAAAAGCAGGATAATAGTTCTCATTATAATTTCTAGTGATCTCAAATACATCCAACACTTTCTTGTCTAATTTTTCATCCTTAGTGTCATAGACATTTATTCTCCAATATTCCCCCTTATCTGGATAATTTTGTTCTAGAATAGGAAAATCATCTCGCACTGCATTCCAGGCAGATTTTGCTTTTAATCGCGCCGCATAGGAAACAAGGAAACGACTACCAGCTATTCGCCCTGGAGAGCCAAATTTAGGTTTTTTATCAAGAACACTTACTTGTTGATTGACTTCCTTTTTACTGTGCCAATCAACTGTGATAATTTTCCCATTTTCAATAAATTCATAATCCGTAATTTCTGTATCTACAATCCAATATTCATATTTAGATAAGTCTTGTTTTTCAAACTCTCGAATACCAAATACAACAAGGCTACATACACCAATTAAAATTAGAAAGATAACACCAATTTTTTTAGCTTTCAATTGCCCATTCTCCTATCATTAGACTAGTCGTCCATCTACCTTGTCCCATTATACCATATTGAATATTAAACATTGAGCGCCGATGGGAGGATAAGGTCTGTCGCAAACAAAAAAGAGAAGATGCTCGTCTCCTCTAAATTCGCTCTCTTTATCACTCTGGTAATTCTACCTTCAAGCTCATATTTTTAGGTTGCAAGACTTTCTGAGCAGCTGCTAGGAAGGCTAGGCCATTGTCAGATGGAGAATGCTGGAATGTGATATGGATGACTTTTTTATCAAAGTTATCACCGTATCGTTCCACATACTGTTTGCTTTCGAGGAAGTAGATATAGTTGTTAATTTTTTCCTGCAGAATTTCCAGATGGACTGCTTCAATTTCTTCCTGCCACTCGAGAGAGTCTACTAGAAGAAGTTCCAAATGATTATCAACTGTACCAATTGCATCAAGTTCAGTTGACTTTAGTTTTGAAGAAATGCCTTCTTGTAGCAACTCAATAAATTCTCGTTCACAAAACAACCGCTTAATAGATGGTGGATTTACTAAAACGCGAACAGGTGATGACCTAAAATAATTTTGTCTAGCCGCTTCGTTGCTTTCCTTAGTCACCCATTCTCCGGTTTCTAAGAACAGTTCAACTTCATAAGCATCCTGTTCTGATTTTAAAGCTTTATCAACTAATTCTTTACTAACTGGATAACTAACTTCTTTATCTTGAAAACCTCCTGTCATCCAGGACATAGTATAATTTCCGTCTTCTTCTGTTATAATAAAACCATTTGCTTTCATTTGATTCATTTAGTAATACACCTTTTTCCCTTCATACAAGTATGCTCAATGAAAAATATAACACTGTTTCTAATCAATCGATTTCTGTATCATCTAATAGAATTGGAGTTTCTTTTATCCAAAATGTTGTTTTTATCAAACGAAAAAGTCGCTCTATTGCATCATTTTCACTTTTAAATTCATCTCTAATCCAGACACGTTGACGTTCATTAACTTCATAAACCTTATACTTCCTAGGCTTATCATCATAATAGTATCCCAAAGTAAATTGACCTTCAAATCGTTCATCAAGCGCAATATGAAATGCCCCTATCTTATCTCTATGTTTATTAATAAAATTTATTAGTTCTTGTTTAGTCATTTAAAATTCTCTACAACTCTCACATCCACCATGATGCTTGCTATTGTTCTACCACTTTAGGTGGATTGTAGTATTTTTCCTTAAATTCCTTAAGGATCTTCTCTACCTTTTCTTCATCAGTTTCATTAGTGTCAGGCTTATATACACGTGGATTTTTTATTTCATAATAGCCTTGACGTTCAATCGCAGATAGAAAATCATCGTAAGAATACCCTTTTGTACCAATCGTCGGCATAAGTAGTTCACTGTTTAGAACTGTTAAATAATCTTTTTATAAATATAGTCTCATTATACCACAAAAAGAGAGCGTTTCCGCTCCCTTTATTACTCTGGTAATTCTATCTTCAAGCTCATATCAGTCGGCTGTAACACTTTCTGAACAGCGGCGAGAAAGGCTAGTCCATTATCAGATGGAGAATATTGGAAGGTGATATGGATGACTTTTTTAGCAAAGTTATCACCGTAACGTGCCAGATACTGCTTGCTTTCGAGGAAGTAGATATAGTTGTTGAGTTTTTCCTGAAGCTTCAACAAATGTTCTTCTTCGGTATCTGGAAGCCAAAGATTGCCATCTATTAATAAAAGTTCCAAGTCTGTATCACTCGTTCCGATTGCATCAATTTCTGAAACATCTAACTGAATAGGAACGCTTTTAATCCTACATCTAAATTTCACAACCTCATATAATTCTTTAATAGCGTCCTCCTCTCTTTCAAAACTAACTTTTTCATGTAACTGTTGACGTTCAGTCACCTCATACACTATAAATCTATTTGAACTCAAATCCTGATAATATCCTATCGCAAACTGCTCTAAAACCTTTTTATTTAAGTGTACAGAATAATATTTCGCTTTACTACTATTATGTTTCAAAAAATCTAATAATTCCTGTCTTCTCATTAGTTTTTCTCCGTCATTCCTATATTCAGCTAATGATTTCCTCGATAGTAGTTTCTCTATCTCCCACCAAATCATAAAATCCTAAATGAACGTCTTCCTCATATAACCAGCATAAGTCGGTGCCGTATGGGGCTTCAAAAATTTCCAACATAACAGGAGCAATTTTTACAATGCTATTTGCTCCTAAAATTGTGAAATTTTTTGAATTAGCTAGGTAAGCTTCATCATCTTCGATTGATAACAGTGTCCAGCCATTTAATTGTGGAATAGCAGATTTCTCGCGATAGGAATAGCTAATAGCTTTTCCATCAAGAATATTGTTTGAAACGACAAAACCACCAAAATCATTGTTATTAATTTCTAGCATCTTCATACTCCTTTATAATATCAAGCAGACTACTTCTCCAAGAATATTCTTCCGCATAGTCTAAACACGATTTACCAGATTTATTTTTTAACTTATAATCCGAACCGGCCTCTAGTAAAAGCTTATATAGAGGGTCTAACTCTTCCGTTGCTAATTTTAATAACGTCACTGAGTAAGTCATCGGAATAGAACCAAATTTGTCAACTGCATTTACATCAATTCCTGCCTCAACGAGTAATTTTACCACCTCGTATGCATATGCTATTTTAGGCCGCCAATTGGCTTGGAAGAAATAATGAAGAGCATTTCTGTTTTCTTTTTTTGACAAAAAATTTATCTCTGCCTTCTCAGACAGCAGATATTTAATAATTCTCAATTTCTCTTCTGGTAAATCATCGTTAAGCATTGCTGTACATAACAAATTCAGTTTTGTATATTTATCAATTTGTGTTATGTCACCATTGTAATTTTCTATAAACTCATTATATGTCCCATTTTGAACAATATCGAAAATATCCATCTTATCTCCTATTCAAACTTATGACTTCTATTGGCAGAAGGTGTTTCAATTCTAAAATTATCCGGATTAAATTGGAAATCCTTGAATTCTTGTAAAATGATTTCTCTGCTTTTATACTTTTAGACTTTTCACTGATATTTTTTGAATTCTGTGTTATTCATCTATAATTTAAACCGAAATCATTTCTTTACGTTTAAAGGGCATTTTAGTTTAAAACCAAGCTTTTCTCTAAGTCTTTCTTAGAACTGCCATTCCATTCAGATCTAGATAATCAGTTCCATTTTGCTTTACCTTTTAGGATGTTTCTTTTAGCTGTTTAATAGCCTGTCCGCGCTTTAAATGATTTAATTCTATTAAGGTAAATATTAAGGAAGTCATCATACAAAAGAAGAACAAAAACAGAAAATCTACTTCGCAAAAATAAAGCCCTAGACAGACGACAAAAGCAAATCCTTCTATAACAAGTTGATTCGTCCTATATACCAAAGAATAAAAATCACTTTGTTTTCTCTTCTATTTCAAATTCTACAATCTGATTGTTTTCATTAATAATAATCCCATTATAAAACAAAATGGTATAAAGTATAATTGGTATAATCAAAAACAGTCTCAACTGAACAAAATAAGAAATAAAAATGCATAAGCAACTACTTTTATAAAAACCACTTTCATAATCACCAAAAACCAATCCCTTCTTTCACTGTTTTTAATGGAGTCAATGACCTAACTTTTCCGATGTATCTTAAATCCGCATTTTGTTTTCTAAGAAAATTTTTAAGTTTAATTTTCCTATACCAGGACACCAAAAAAAATGAAATGAATAAAACAAGGACTAAGATCAATACATTTATACTACCTTGAACTAAACTTGCTGTATGATTTGTCGGACCTAACCATAATTCAAATGGAGTCAACCAACGGATAAATGCTGATAGCACAATTGCTATTCCTAAATTAGTCAATCGCTTATTGCTATTTAATCCTCGATCAGAAATATGGCTGCACAATGGATATTCTGTTTGATAAATTTTAAAAAAACTCTTAGAAGATAGACTATAATTTCTTTGCATAAGATATTCTTGACCTAAATCTGTCACAATCAGATACCAACCTTTTTGTACCACCTTATCATTCAATGTGATATTAAAAACTCGGCCTTTAACTCTGTATACATTTACCATGAAAATAACCCTTTGATACCATTAACCATATTATTCCAACCAGAGACAACAGCTTTCCCAATCATCGCTAAAATACCTGATATTATTTTTTAAACACTAGACTGAATAAAAGCAACATTTGTTAATTGCCTCAAATCAGGGACAACCAAAACAACCTCCACCCAAATCCAAATAGATTGGATATTGCAGATTTTAACAATATTGATTAGAAATATTCTTTTTTACATTATATCACATTAGAAATTAGGTCCAGAAAAGATTGTAAAATTTCAAGAATACTAGAAAAGAGAAGACAAACATCTTCTCTTTTGATATCTCAATCCGGCAATTCTATCTTCAAACTCATATCTGTATTCTGCAATACCTTCTGAACAGCTGCTAAAAAGGCTAGGCCATTGTCAGATGGAGAATACTGGAAAGTGATATGGATGACTTTTCTAGCAAAATTGTCTCCATATCGCTCCACATACTGTTTGCTTTCAAGGAAATAAATATAGTTGTTCAGTTTTTCCTGCAGAATTTCCAGATGGACTGCTTCTATCTCTTCCTCCCAGCCAACTGGATCTACCAGAAGAAGCTCTAAATGACTATCAACTGTACCAATAGCGTCAAGCTCCGTTGGTTCCAATTCTGAATCAATGGCTTGGGTGACAATTTGTCTAAATTCCTCTGCTGTGAAAAGACGACGGCTATTTTCAGGATTCTTCAAAATAAAGGAAGGATGATCTTCGATGAAGAGCTTACCAGACTCATCTTGTGTATATTGCTTTTTAGATTTCCAAAAACCATAATCTGCATAATTCATCAACTCTTTACCAGTATGTTCTCCAGACATATAACTATCTGCGGCTTCTTTGGGGATTTCTCTAATCACCTCTGGGCAGGTAATATTAAAAGTTGGATAACGCAAGAAATACTTATCACCATCTTGACAGATTTCCAACATGTCTTCTTTGCTTAAATAAATTGTTTTCATTCATATCCTCCGTCAATTCAAGCTAGTTGAAAAATAAAAGTCTGAGACAAAAAGCCCCAGACCTGTTATCTATATAAATGAGATCCTAAATCTTATTTCAAACTATTAGATCTTTGATTTATCGGAAGATGAAGAGGAGCTTGAGTCAGATTTAGAGCCAGAATCGGTTGATTTGTTTCCTTTACGGGTTTCCGCACCATTTGCTGAATACTCATTTACAAACATTGATTTACGCAATTCAATAAAGTTTTCGTCATTGAGAATATAGCGACCCTCTTTTGTCTTCGTTAACTCCATTGTAAACTCACGTGGCGCAATGTAGCCAAAGTCTTCATTCATACGGTCAAAAGCATAGTAGAAGAGGAAGTTATTTACCAAAGCCAAACGCTTCTCAAGATCTGGATCCGTTGAGTCTTCCAAGGCTTTTACATCTTCAATCCCATTTTCAAACAGACTAGCTTTCGTCATATTGATTAAATTGGCCAAATCACGTGTTGCAATCGCACGGCTCTTAAATGTTACCGTTGCTGTTTCTCCATCGTCTTCAACTTTAGTAATTTCAAAATCATCGCCAATCGTAGCCAAGACTTTAAAACGTGCTTGGTCAAATAGCTCTAAGATTTTTGATGGAGGGAATTTTTCTGTCTTTAAGTCAAGCGTATAGTTTTCTTCTGGCGTATATTTAGACAGATTTTCATCAACGTAAGACTGAGTAATACCTTTCTTCCATTTGTCAACAGACGTTCCCATCAAGGTCGTGAAACCTGAAGAGTGATCTGTAAAGACTGCACGCAAGATAATATCTGCATCTTTTTCAATCCGCTTTTCATTGGTTTCTTTTTCTGATGTAGAAGACGAAGATTGCTCCGTCTTCACGTTTTCAGCGTTCTTTTTCTGTGGTTTTGGCAGGGCCGAACATGCTCCCAACAAAAGAATACAAGCAGGCAATACGCCAAATTTCATCAATTTTTTCATTTTTTCTCCTTTATTTATGTAAGAGTATATCCATTATACCAAAATATTATCAATTTGTTACATTATTTGCTCGCCGTGTAACAAAATTGTAATATTTTGAGATTCCTTAAAGAGCTCAGCCTTTAAGAAAGAATAAATTTTTCTCTAACAACCTAATTTTTCGAGAACAGCCTGATAGTTTTCTTGAACTTGATTCAGTCCAACCACTACTTCTTGACGAGTTTCATTATTCTTCACAGTGACTTGGTTGCTTTCGATCTCACTTTCACCTAAAGTAATGATGGTCTTGGCTCTGAAAGCATCTGCTGACTTGAATTGTGCCTTAAGCTTGCGGTCCAAATAGTCTCGCTCGGCCGCAAATCCTTGATTCCGAAGGGCTTGCACCAATTCCAAAGCGCTGCGATTGGCAGCCTCACCTAGAACGGCAATATAGGCATCCAAGCCTGTCTCAAATGGCAAAGCTGCTCCCTGTTTTTCTAAAATCAAGAGGAGACGTTCCATTCCCATACCAAAACCAAAGGCAGGGGTTTCTGGCCCACCAAAGTAGTCAACCAAGCCATCATAACGGCCACCCGCACAGATAGTTAGTTCGCTGCCTGCCACATCAGTCGTAAACTCAAAAATCGTGTGATTGTAGTAGTCCAGTCCGCGCACCATATTGGTGTTAATGACATAAGGAACCCCTAAAGACTCTAGCATTGAGCGGACAGCCGCAAAATGCTCCTGGCTCTCCTCGTCCAGAAAGTCCAAAATCGAAGGAGCCTGCGCAACGGCTGCCTTATCTTCTTTTTCCTTCGAATCCAGCACACGCAGCGGATTTTCCTCCAAACGACGCTGACTATCCTTAGAAAGACTGTCTTTCAGCGGAGTCAAATAATCAATCAAGGCCTGACGGTAGGCAGCTCGACTCGCTGCATTGCCCAAACTATTCAGCTGCAGCGTCACCTGCCCAATTCCAATTTCCTTGAAGAATTGAGCCGCCATAGCAATCGTTTCTGCATCTGTCGCTGGATTTTCAGAGCCGAAGCACTCCACCCCGATTTGGTGAAATTCGCGCAAGCGACCAGCCTGAGGCCGCTCATAGCGGAACATAGAGCCCATATAATAAAGCTTAACTGGCTTTTGAACTTCTGGTGCGAAGAGCTTGTTTTCGACATAAGAACGAACGACCGGTGCAGTTCCTTCTGGCCGTAGCGTAATATGACGGTCCCCTTTATCGTAGAAATCATACATTTCCTTGGTCACGATGTCTGTCGTATCCCCAACAGAACGACTGATGACCTCATAGTGCTCAAAAATCGGTGTCCGAATTTCCGCATAGTTGTATTTTTTAAACGTCTTACGAGCAAACTCCTCCAGATACTGCCATTTAGCAGATTCCTGAGGGAGAATATCCTGAGTTCCTTTAGGTTTTTGTAATTTCATTTTCTAATCCTCTGCAACTATATAATATCTATTATTTTACCATAAATCAGATGTTTTGAGGAGTTAGAGCAGAAAAATTCCCTCCAAGAGACTAAATCCGTTTTCATTCGCCAGAATTTCTTGAAAAATTGTCAGAATTATGAGAAAATAAGACCACCATTCTATAGAGAAAGAAGGACCGAAGATGAGAGACGATATCAAAATCAATGACCGAGCAGCAGCTATCCAAGAAGAATTAATTAAAAAACTCGAAACGATTTACGATCCAGAGGTCGAGCTTGATGTCTACAATCTCGGGCTCATCTATGAAATCAATCTTGACGAGACTGGCCACTGCAAGATTGTCATGACCTTCACAGACACAGCCTGCGACTGTACTGAAACCGTTCCCATTGAAATTGTCGAGTCCCTGAAGCAAATCGAGGGCATCGAAACTGTCTCCGTTGAAGTCACTTGGTCGCCCGCTTGGAAAATCACCCGCATCAGTCGCTTTGGACGAATTGCGTTAGGCATTAGTCCTAGATAAAAAGATGCCTTGTTCATCTGCATTAAATAAAATAGTAAACCCGCTAGAAAAACTAGCGGGTTATTTTGTCATATATAGGCTATTTCTTCCCTGTTTCTTCTGGTTTCCAGAAATCGGTAACAGCACCTTTAGCGGCAGAGGATACCATGTGAGCATATTTACCAAGTACACCGCGGCTATAAAGCGGTGGAATGGTTGTTTCTGCTTTGCGTTTTTCAAGTTCTTCTTCAGAAACTGCCATGGAAATTTCCTTGGTATCTTGGTCAACCGTGACCATATCGCCTGTACGAAGATAGGCAATCGGGCCACCATCCTGAGCTTCCGGAGCGATATGTCCGACAACGAGACCGTAGGTACCACCTGAGAAGCGACCGTCTGTCAAGAGGGCTACCTTATCTCCTTGGCCTTTCCCTACGATGATAGAAGAAAGTGATAGCATTTCTGGCATACCAGGGCCACCCTTTGGACCAACGTATCGAACCACGACTACATCGCCATCGACTACTTCATCGGCCAGCACTGCATCAATGGCAGCTTCTTCTGAGTCAAAGACCTTAGCAGGCCCGACGTGACGACGAACTTTAACACCTGATACCTTGGCAACCGCGCCATCTGGTGCCAGATTTCCATGCAAGATAATCAATGGACCGTCCGCACGTTTTGGATTTTCAAGCGGCATGATGACCTTCTGACCTGGTGTCAAGTCAGCAAAGTCAGCCAAGTTTTCCGCCACCGTCTTACCTGTACAAGTGATTCGATCACCGTGCAAGAAGCCGTTCGCCAAAAGATATTTCATAACGGCAGGCACACCACCGACATTGTATAGGTCTTGGAAGACATACTGGCCGGATGGTTTCAAATCCGCCAAATGCGGCACGCGCTCTTGAATGACATTAAAATCATCCAAGGTCAGCTCCACATTGGCCGCATGGGCAATGGCCAACAAGTGCAGAGTAGCATTGGTAGAGCCGCCCAAAGCCATGGTCACTGTGATGGCATCTTCAAAGGCTTCGCGAGTCAGAATGTCAGATGGCTTGAGCCCCATTTCCAGCATCCGGACAACTGCTCGGCCAGCTTCCACGATATCATCCTTCTTATCTTGAGATTCTGCTGGGTGAGAAGAAGAACCTGGCAAGCTCATCCCTAGAACTTCAATAGCTGTCGCCATAGTATTAGCCGTGTACATACCGCCACAGCCACCAGGGCCAGGGCAGGCATTACACTCGATGCGGCGCACTTCCTCAGCAGTCAAATCGCCATGGTTCCACTTCCCGATACCTTCAAAAACGGAAACCAAGTCAATGTCTTTTCCATCAAGATTCCCGGGTGCAATAGTTCCACCATAAGCAAAAATGGCTGGAATATCCATGTTCGCAATGGCAATCATAGAGCCAGGCATATTCTTATCACAGCCTCCGATAGCGACGAAGGCATCCACATTATGTCCGCCCATGGCAGCTTCGATAGAGTCTGCGATGATGTCGCGTGAAGTCAGAGAGAAGCGCATGCCCGGTGTTCCCATGGCAATCCCGTCTGCTACAGTAATCGTACCGAACTGAACAGGCCAAGCACCTTGTTCTTTTACTCCTTCCTTGGCTAGTTTACCAAAATCATGTAGGTGAATATTACAAGGCGTATTTTCTGCCCAAGTCGAAATCACTCCGACAATTGGAGTTTCAAAGTCCTTGTCCGTCATCCCTGTCGCGCGAAGCATGGCGCGGTTAGGAGATTTGACCATACTATCATAAATCTTACTTCTGTGGCGTGTATCTAATTTATCTATCATGTCTTTCCCTTTCGTTGTAGTCATCTTTGTGCTTTATTATACCACACTTATGCTCTATTGGATAGAAGAAAATTTTTAAATTTTCAGAATATTGGAATAATATTCTGAAAATAGGTGCAACTGCTAAAAAGCCTTACTATTGTCCAAAAGAAAATCAAAAATTTCTGTCAAGTAACTTTACTTTACAAAAAAGTTTTGTTATACTGTTAAAGTTGATGAAAATCATGAGATTGCATCGAATTACATTCTAAAAGGAGAAACAAACAATGGCAGTACCTGCACGTCGCACTTCAAAAGCGAAGAAAAACAAACGTCGTACACACTACAAAGTAACAGCTCCATCTGTAAACTTTGACGAAACTACTGGAGATTACTCACGTTCTCACCGTGTATCACTTAAAGGATACTACAAAGGACGTAAAATCGCTAAAGCTGCTGCAGCTGAATAATAGAAGGGAGATACCATGCGCGTAAATATTACACTTGAACACAAAGAATCTGGTGAACGCTTGTACCTTACTTCTAAAAACAAACGTAACACTCCAGACCGTCTTCAATTGAAGAAATACTCACCAAAACTTCGCAAGCACGTTGTGTTTACAGAAGTGAAATAAGACAACATACAGAATGCCTATGAAATCAACGTTTCACAGGCTTTTTTCTTTTGTTTTCGATGAAATAAACTGGATTTTAACTGATTAAGATTTGTTCACACTAAGTACAGGTGTTTTTTGATATAATTATCGTAGTATAACTTGTTTTTAAAGAGGTGTGAGGTTAATGACAAATAAAGTGATGACAAAGAAACAACATTACTACCCAAGATGTCTATTAAAGTATTTTGCTGATGAATATGACGAAGTGAATGTCTATATTCGGCAAGCCAATAAATTATCTAAAGTGAATTATGAACGTCTCTGTTTTTCAGACTATTCATATGAAAGTGACGACACTATTGATAATATTTTAGAAAATAAGCTTGGCCATTATGAAGCAAAAATGGGAGCAATCGTAAATGATATTTTAAATCATTTTTCTGATGAAGATTTTACAGTTACTAGAGAACAACAGGAGTTCTTATATCTATACATGTGGTTACAATACTTAAGAACTGATGCTGGTCGAATCAACTTTATTACAATGTATGAAAATATTTTCTCACACAAACCTAGAACTTTACCTATAGAGTTAACTGAGATAAAAGATAATCAAGAAAAGATAAAAAAATTTAACAAGTTATTTAAACAAGATGGAGTTCTAGAAAGTTACTTAAAAAACTTTGAAAAGCCTGAAACAATGAATTTTCATATTACAATTAGTGAAGATAATCTATTAACCAGTGATAACCCATTAATTGGTACTGATGGATGGAAAAGGATTATTTTACCAATATGTCCATGTTTATGTATTGAATTTATTGATAATTCAATTGATGAAGCTAAAACCATGTTTATCAAGTTAACTCCAGATCATATCAAATACTTAAATGAAGCAACTATTAATACCGCAAATTACTTCGTCATTTCAAATAAACCATTTACTCTATCTCAGAACAATTATTTGTATAACCGATTTAATAACAAAAATTGGACATTTAGTAAACCCCACTTTAATAATTAAAAGATTAAAAACCCATGAAATCAACGTTTCAAAGGCTTTTTTCTTTTGTTTTTAGCGAAGCAACTGAATGTTATATTACCCCTCTTAAACTAAAAATCTATCTTCCGTTTTTATGAGATTTACAGTTTCTTTGACGTCCAAATCATCTGTATACAGCAAATGATTTTTCTCAATATTTTTAGTTAAAAACTCATTTCTTGACTGGATAGATAAATCGCCCGTTCTTTCAATTTCTTCTCTAGAAGAATCTCGGTCTCTAAGCGTTTCTTCTTCTGCCAGCAATACACAGTATTTTAAGTTTATCTGTCTTGTCTTTAAGAACTCTGCAATTTTCTTCAGTTGTTCCTCAAATATGACGTATTCTATGATGACTGTAATGCCTCGGGCTATGAAATTATCGGTCAGACTGATGACATTATCCCAGAATAAATCCATGTAGTAGCCACCATCTTCCCAAGGAGCTACTAGGCCACTTTTAATCATCAAGTAGATCATGTCGCCTTCTATCACCGCACTTTTGTCAAAAGAGTAGGCTAATTCTTTGCTGACCGTGCTTTTTCCAACGCCTGGAGGACCAGAAACAATATAAACACAATTTTCCAATTTAATACCTCTATCAATTATAACGGTTCTGATAATAACTTCTCATATTATATCATTATTTCGAAGATATTATTTCTATCGACTTCAACTCCTTCAAAAAAGAGAGTAAATATGGATAAAATTCGGAGAAAAACTCTTATAAAGTTCCAAGAAAACCCTTACTTTTGAAAATCTTCATTTTAATGCAATAAATTTTGACAGATGCTCTACTAGCCTTTATAATAGTATTATTACTAAAATTAGGGAGAGTATGTCCATGCCAAATAATGATGAGAACAAAGGTATGTTTCGTAATTTTTTAGGTGGCTTTAAGCGTCTTATAAAAGGAGAAGAGGACGAATCATCCACTTCTGCGGTCAATAACAACGAAGGAAGTAACCCACAAGTCAATGTGAACCCAGAAGATAGAGAAAATTTCCTCATTGAGAAAGCTTTGGAGTCGATCCAATACTACGACCGCTTGGATGTTATGAATATCGGTGGAGAAGAAGTAGACGAATCTCCAGCTGTAGAAAGTGAAGCTAGTCTGGAGCAAGAAAAAATGGCAGCGAAAAGCCAGGCAGCTAGCACTACAGAATCTGCTGAGACAAGTATTTCTTCAGATTCTATGAAAAAGAGGGGCTTGAAGAGCACTGCTGATTCAATATCTCTATCATTAAGTATAGAAAGTAAAAAGGCATCTCGTAGTTTGGAAGTAACCGAATCACAGACACACAGTTTGGAAGTTGGGCAATCTGACAGCAAAGAAACGGATACTTCTGCTAGCTTGTCAATTGCGCAAAGTTATGCCTTCGAGCAATCAATCCTTGAAGAAAATAGAGCGTCACTGAGCTTATCAATTTTTGAGTCAGTATCTCAAAGCATGGCCGCTGAAGAGTCTCTCAGTGCGGACAACGAAGCATCGCTGAGCTTATCTGCTGCTGAGTCTGTGGCGCAAAGCATTGCCATCCAAAAATCAATCAGCGCAGAAATCGAAGCGTCTACCAGCTTATCTGTAGCAGAGTCTGTTTCGCAAAGTATTGCTATCCAAGAATCAATCAGCGCGGAATTCGAAGCATCTACCAGCTTGTCCGTGGCGGAGTCTGTGGCGCAAAGCATTGCCATCCAAAAATCAATCAGCGCTGAAATCGAAGCGTCTAAGAGCTTGTCCGTGGCAGAGTCTATTTCTCAGAGCGTTGCCATCCAAGAATCGATCAGAGCTGAAATCGAAGCGTCTAACAGCTTATCTGTAGCTGAGTCTATTTCGCAAAGCATTGCTATCCAAGAATCGATCAGCGCAGAAACGGAAGCATCTACTAGCCTATCTGTAGCAGAGTCTGTTTCGCAAAGCATTGCCATCCAAGAATCTATCAGCGCAGAAATTGAAGCGTCTATCAGCTTGTCTGTGGCGGAGTCTATTTCTCAAAGCGTTGCCATCCAAGAATCGATCAGTGCAGAATTCGAAGCATCTAACAGCTTGTCGATAGCGGAATCGGTGTCTCAAAGCATTGCAGTCCAAGAATCAATCAGTGCAGAATTGGAAGCGTCTAACAGCTTGTCTGTAGAGGAATCCCAAGTCTTAGATAGAGCTATTGAACAGTCTATTATCACGGAAAACGAAGTGTCTACGAGCTTATCTATCGTAGAATCTGAGGCGCTAAGCAAAGCAATTGAACAATCCATTAGCGCAGAAAATGAAGCGTCTATCAGCCTATCTGTAGCGGAATCCGAAGCCTTAAGTCGAGCAATTGAACAGTCTATCAGTGCTGAAAACGAGGCATCGCTAAGTCTATCTATTACTGAAAATGAAATTCAAAGCACCGCTATTGAACAGTCTATCAGCCTAGAAAATGAAGTATCTACTAACCTGTCTATGGCGGAATCACAAGCGAAAAGCGTGGCCGTAGAGCAGTCTATCAGCTTGGAACAAGAACAATCCCTTAGCCTGTCTATCGCGGAATCACAATCACAACATGCGGCGGTGGAACAATCTCGCAATCTGGAACAGGAATATTCATACAGTTTGGCAGCTGCGGAATCTAGAGCGAAAAGAGATACTATTGAGCAGTCTACCAGCTTGGAGCAAGAACAATCATTTAGTTTATCTACTGCAGAATCTAAAATCCTCAGCAGAGCTGTTGAACAATCAATCAGCGTCGAACAGGATCATTCATTCAGCATTTACCTTGCCCAATCTGAAGCCCAAAGTAAGATTATTGAGCAGTCTATCAGTCTAGAGCAAGAACAGTCACGTAGCCTGTCTGTGGCTGAATCACAATCACAAAGTATCGCTATTGAGCAATCAATGAGCGTGGAAAGAGAGCGTTCAATCAGTCTATCTATCGCTGAGTCGCAATCACAAAGAATGATTATTGAACAATCAATCAGTGCAGAGAGAGCCCATTCGATCAGTCTGTCTGCTGCCGTATATCAATCGCAAAGCATGGCTTCTGAGTTTACTACTGTCACACAGAATCTATCAACCTTGGCCATGATTACTAAGAGACAGAAAAAATAAGCTCAGAACAAGCAGCGAATGAATACTGAAAGGAACTAATATGATTAGAAATATTCTATCAAGTAATGGTAAAAGTCTAGGAATCACCGACATCCTGCCCCGGTATGGTGAAGACTATCGTCTCTCTGTCATGGACGGAACAGTTGACTATCGAACAATCCCCCTAGGAGCCTACGATTTGTTCAAACAAGGCTCCAGCAAACAGGATTATCTGGCAGACATTGAAAAAATTAAAACAATGGGCTTCAATACCTACCAGCTGTCCTTTTCATGGACTCGCCTCTTCCCAACTGGAGAAGAGCGGAGACCCGATGCTAAGGTCCTTGCTTTCTATGAGTCAATTATTGATGCACTGCTAGAAAATGACATCGAACCAATTGTAAGCTTGTCTCATTTCGATTTCCCGCTTCATTTGTATGAAAAATACGGCGCATGGAAAAGTCGGCAAATGATTGCCATGTACGAAAAATATTGCGAAGCCGTTTTGACCCACTTTAAAGAAAAAGTCACTTACTGGATTACCTTTAAAGAAATGAGCGCTCTGTCTTATTTGCCATTCTTAGGCGCTGGGCTACACTTTGACAGCACGGAAAACCAAGAGCAACAAATTTGGCTGGCTGCTCACCATCAGCTAATCGCGTCCGCAAACGTGGTTAAGCTCGGTCAAACCATCAATCCAACCTTCCAATTTGGTAGCTTGATTACCATCAATAGTGATTCCCACCAAGAAAATCACTCAGCTACCGATGCCTTGGGCCATGAGTTGAACAGACGTAAAAACTACATTTTTACAGATGTGCAGACCAAGGGCCACTATCCAAACCACTTTCTTCGCTACATTGAGCGAAATCAGCTGGATCTGGGCATTACAGAAGAGGATGTCTTCGCCTTAAGAGAAGGCATCGTGGATTTTGTTGCCTTCTCACATTATGCAGCGGAAAATATCCAGGATTTGTTTACCAACAAATATGTCCGCAAAAATGTAGAAACTTGCCTTGCACAACCCGTCCTTCTTCGGATTGCCATGTCTGAGCTATATGAGCGCTACCACAAGCCTCTGTTGGTCATTGAGACTTGCTCTGAAGTTTCTGACCATCCGCAATTAGCTAAGAACATTCAAGACAACGTTCAAGAAATCATTAAATCCGTTGAGATTGACGGGATTGAGTTGCTTGGCTACACACCATTTAGCTGGAGCGATGTAAACATCTAGGATCCAGTCCCAAGTTCAAAACATAGAAAAAATCTCCCCGAGAAAGTGAATAATCACTTTTGGGGAGATTTTTGATGTTTTAGAATAGAAATCAAAGCCTTACTCTTTTCCTTTGCTATCTCTAAAAATTCGATAGCTGGTCTCAGCGACAGGCAGGCCGATGATGGTATGCATATCACCTGTAATTGAGCGGATAAAGCGAGGATCCAGCTCCTGAAAGCCGTAAGCACCCGCCTTATCCAGCGGACGCTTCTCATGCAGATAGGCCTCGATGACAGGCTCTAATTCTGGGTAATAGTCTACAAAGTCCACCTGAGCCACGGTGTAAAAAACTTCTAAAAAACCCTGCATACGTAAGCAGACCGAGGTCACTACATGGTGGCTCTTGCCAAAGTAAGAGCGGAACATCCGACTGGCATCAGCTAAATCCTGTGGTTTATTGTAAATCTGACCATCCACTACGACGATGGTATCAGCTGAAATATAAAGGGTTTCAGCTTCCAAGTCCAAATCGGACTTGGCCTTGGAAATCTCACAACAAATCTTGGCTGCCTTGGTCAGAAAATCCTGTTCATCGATGGTTGCCATGCAATGCTCTTCGATAGCTCGCTCGTCCACTTCTACAGCCTGAATCTCTGGATTCAAAAAACTCAGCAATTCCTTGCGTCTGGGCGACGTAGATAGCAGGACAAAGTGACGAATCTTTCCTTTTTCACCTTCCCTTTGATAGTCAAAAACCATCTTCATGATTGTCCCCCTGTGTCCTTTAATTGAAAGAGTTCTTCCACCCGCAAATCAAAAACCTGAGCGATTTTTAAAGCCATCTCTAGCGAGGGATTGTAGCGATTATTTTCCAAGTGCAAGATCGTTTCGCGCCGCATTCCAATGTGGTCCGCTAACTCCTGCTGGGTCATGCCCCTAGATTCGCGGACAGATTTGAGATTGGTGATAATATTGCTTTCCTTGGCCATTTTTAACCTCTCTTTTCAAATAAAAAGAAGACAAATCCAAAGAGTAACACCAAGACACCAATCATGACGAAAAATATTCCGGCATTGACTGTGATAGATCCTACATTAGCACTAAGCCCTGCAAGCACCAGTAAAGTTGCTATACAGATAGCAAACATCAAAGTCGCTGCTTTTGCTAGATTGGCATAAAAACGCTCGTCTGCTCTCTCCTTAACCTTTTTCAAAGCAAAAAACAGAAGAAAGAGAAACTGGATAGCGAGGAGCCCTCCCAAGGCAATGTACTTTATAAAGGGCGGATTGGTGCTTGGAGTCCACAACCAGATTCCGACAGTATAGATAGAGGTTGCTGAAAGCGTCAATAGATTGTAAAATTTCATGGTCAGATCATAGACCTGCCTTTCTTGAACTTCTTTCATCTTCTTAGGCCATGGTTTCATGTGAAACCAAGACCAGATACTCACGAGCTGACCTGAACTTACTAAACCGACAATCATCCACTTGGCTGTCCAGCTGAGATTGCTGGGAGCAAGGAAAACAGCGAAATCAATAAAGAGAGCGGTGGCGACCAGCAAAATGAGGCCACCCATTTTTTGACTGTTTTTCATGATAGACTCCTTTCGTATGTTAGAAATATTTAACACCTTTATGTTATAAATATATCACACACAAGAATAAAAGGCAAGCATTTATGTGCTGTTTGGGAATTTTTTATTTTCAAAAACAGAAACCCCAGAATTTCTCTGGGGAGCTGGCTTATTCTTTACCAATACAATATTCTTGGTGTTCCTGCAAGCTTTCATCGGTCTGAATGGTCACTTTGGCAATGCCATAAGCCAAAAGCTTTTGGCGTAGGACAATCTGCGTTTCAGCCAGCAAATTGGGATTTTCCAAACAGATATGAAGCATGGCATATTTTTCCAAACCATCCGTTGTCCAGACATTGAGCTGGGTAATGGCTCGCACGTTTTCCAGCACTGCTATTTCCTGATAAAGCTGACTGAGATCTACATCGCTGGGCACATGGTCTAGGAAAATCCGGATATTCTCCCAAAATTTTGGCATAGCCTTGCTGAGAATAAAGCCTGCGATGACGAGAGAAAGCAGCGGATCCAGGAAATACCAATCGGTGAAGCGCAAAATAAGGGATACTAGGATAACCGCTAGCCAACCCAAAATATCCTCAAGAAAATGCAGGCTAAGAATGGATTCATTGTGACTGTGGCCGTGGCTGACTACTCTGCTAGCTGCTGTATTAACGGCAATAGCGACAATTCCCAAAACCAACATGCCATCATAATTTACCTTCTCAGGAGCCAATAATTTAGGGACATTTTCTACGATAACCAAGGTCGAACCGACCAGCAAAATCACCGAGGTCAAGAGGGCACCCAGCAGGCTGTAGCGTTTATATCCTAGGGTATAGTTGCGGTCTTCTTTTCTAGTGGAAATCTTCTCAAAAAAAGTCGATAGGCCAATAGCCAAAGCATCTCCTGTGTCGTGAATTGCATCTGCTAAGACAGCACTGGAATGAAAGAGAAGGCCAAAGATAAACTCAATAATAGCAAAAGAAAAGTTCAAGAGAAAAGCGATTGTCATATTTCTACTGGATTTCATGTGAACCTCCTTATTTATTTTCCTAAAAGAATACGATTTATGGTATAATCTAATCAATACCGAACACTCTGTTCAATTATATTATCCACTATTATCAGAAAGGAAACAAGAGCCAGTTCATGCCCTTTGTCTCTTAGCAGACAAAAAGCTCTTTTTGTACGGAATTTCCATGGATAGACGAGTAAAAAAATCACGCACAGCTATTTACCAAGCCTTTATCAGCCTGCTCAATCAGAAAAGCTACGAAAGCATCACTGTTCAGGAAATCATTGATCTAGCAGATGTGGGCCGCTCTACCTTCTATAGCCACTTTGAGACCAAAGAAACCCTGCTGGAAGAACTCTGCCAAGATCTCTTTCAGCATACCTTTATCGAGCGATCTGAAGGACGCGATTTGTTTGAAGCGACAGCCCATATTTTCCATCACTTTCGGAAAAATCAGGATCGGATAGCCACCCTCCTCCTAGCTAAAAATACTTATTTCATCAACCGTCTGAAAATCGAGCTTGAGCGCTATCTCTTTCCCATGATTGAGCAGACATTATTGCAGAAAAAAAGTCATCTGCCAGACAACTTTTTAAAAAATTATGTGACGTCAACTTTTGTGGAGACAGTCAGCTGGTGGCTGCAGCAACGAAATCAGGTTGATGAAGACACGATTTCTCACTATTTTCTGGACTTGATGGACTAAGCCGCAATTCGCCTATCATTTTCTAAAAAGATATGGTATAATCGTTCCTTGACGTACGAAAGGAGATTGACTATTTATGAAAAAAGAACACTCACCATTTTTAATTCCAGGTATAGTGATGATCGGGATAGCACTGCGGGCTCCTTTTACTGTTTTGCCTATCGTTCTGACAGACATTGCGGAGGGGCTACAGGTTCCAGTTAGCTCCCTGGGCCTCTTGACTAGCCTGCCTTTGATTATGTTTGCCCTCTGCTCGGTCTTTGCTCCGCGCTTAGCACAAAAGATGAGCTTAGAAAAACTGTTTGCTCTTGTGTTACTCGTGCTAACTCTAGGCTCGCTGATTCGCGTGTTTAATCTCCCCTTACTTTATACAGGAACTATTATTTTAGGAGCGGCTATTGCTGTCTTAAATGTCCTTCTTCCGAGCTTGATTCAGGCCAATCAGCCACATCGAATTGGATTTTTGACAACCCTTTATATCACATCGATGGGGCTGTCAATCACGATTCTGTCTGCTCTGGCTGTTCCCATCGTTCAAATGAGCTCTTGGCGAGGTCTCATTTGGGTGTCGACCTTGATTTGCTTTGTGATTCTCCTGGTTTGGCTGCCCAATGTCAAATATAGCCATCGCTTGGCGGCTAAACAGCAAGGAAAGCAAGAGCAAGGAGCTCTTCTAAAAAATTCAAGAGTCTGGGCCTTGATTTTATTTGGCGGCTTACAGTCACTACTCTTTTATACCAGCATGACTTGGTTGCCAACTTTAGGACAACAAGCTGGTCTTTCTACTGATACGACAGGCTTACTAGCAGCCATCTTTTCTCTGATTAGCCTGCCCTTTTCAATGACAATTCCTAGCTTGACAGCGCGCTTGAAAGCTCGTCAACGTCTGGTCATGATTAGCCTGGTTTCTGCGGCAGGTCTGATCGGCATTACCATGCTCTTGATTCGGACAGATTCCTTTGCTTATTGGCTGATTCTTAATCTGCTCATTGGTATGTCTGTCAGCGCCCTCTTCCCCTATCTCATGGTGACCTTCTCCCTCAAGACCTCTACACCTGCGCAAACGGCTCAACTATCTGGACTGGCTCAAACTGGAGGATACATCCTAGCTGCCTTCGGCCCGAGCCTCTTTGGCTACAGTTTTGATTTATTCCATTCTTGGACACCAGCCATCCTCATCCTCCTCGGACTGACCGTCATCATGACTATGAGCCTCTTTTACATAGAAAAATTTGATAAGATTCTATAAAACTTCTGATTCTTCATCAGGAGTTTTTTTACTGCCAAGTTTCTTGTAATTTCCGAAATTCACTTAAAATCATCTTTCCTCATCTTACCTGCTTGATTTTTTTGATTATAACATAACTTTTAAACGACTTTTTTATATTCGACAAAATAACTTACATTCCATTATAAACACTTGCATATACTTAAACAATAGATTATAATGAACTTATAAAGAAGCAGAAAGGATGAGAAAGATGTATCAAGAGCAGCGGCTTTCAAAAATGCTGGAACTTTTAGAGGACAAAGGGCAGCTGGCGGCCAAGGATATGGTGGATTATTTTCAAGTTTCTAAGGACACTATTCGCCGTGATTTTTCAATTTTGAGCGAGCGAAAACTAGTCCAGCGCACCCATGGCGGGATTATTCCTTTGGAAAATAGTCGGCAAATTCCTTCTTTCAACGACCGTGTCGGCCAACTAAACCAAGAAAAAAAGGCCATTGCTCACAAGGCTCTGAACTTTCTCAAACCCAATCAGGTCAATTTCTTTGATGTATCAACGGTGGTTCTCAAGCTGGCTCAGCAAGTTCAGCAACCGATGACGATTTTTTCTCATTCTTTGGATAATGCCATCATGCTGAGCGACCAGGAGCAGGTTGCTTTCCATCTTTTAGGTGGAAAGTTCTATCCGAGAAATCGTTTTTACTACGCCCTCAATGAAGCCGAGCTGCTCAGAGATATTTCTTTTGATCTAGCTTTTATCGGATCTGCAGGGCTGAAAAATGGCCAAATCAGCTTTGAAGATCAGGAAGATGCCTATCTAAAGAAGCTAGCTCTCAAGCAGGCTAAGACAAAGATTCTGCTGGCCGAGCAGTCCAAAGTTAATAAAGAAGCAACCTATATTTTAGGAAATATCAGCGATTTTGACTACTGGGTTACCGATCAAAGACCTAGCTCTGAGCTAGAGGCTCTTCTGGCTGGGAAAGTCACCGTTATTTACTAGCTCGACAAGATTTCATTTTATAGCTTATGGAGGAAGAACCATGACAAAGCAAGATATTCGCTTAATTATCAGCGACATTGACGGCACAATCCTTAATGACCAACACCAAGTAGATCCGCAACTGAGGGAGCAGATTCCCTTGCTGAAAAAAGAAAATATCCCCTTTGTCCTAGCCTCTGCTCGCTCTCCTCTTGGCATGGAGCCAATTGCGCGTAAGCTGGGACTGGGAGATAATCCTCTAGCCTGCTACAACGGTGCTCTAGTCATCAAGGGTGACCCGCAAGCTTACGAGACCATTATTGAGCATCCATTGGATAAAAAAGAAATTCGCACTTTTCTGGAATTGGTCAAAACTAAGTTTCCTAGTGTTTCCATCAATCTCTACTCTGGCAAAGATTGGATTGCTGACCGTTTGGATAGGTGGGTGCAGATTGAAGCTGAGATTACAGGTGAGCAGCCTTTTATTCAAAATGTTCTGCTGCCTGTTCTAGATGTGCTCATTCCAGCCCATAAGTTGCTGTTAATTGATGATGCAGCTGTTATCCAGCAGCTCCATGCCTACTTGCAAACGATGGATTTTCCAAATACAGCCTTCTACCTGTCCAAGGACAACTATTTGGAAGTCACACATAAAGAAGTGTCAAAAGAGCAAGCCCTTCTGGAAGTGGCCAAACACTACCAGATTCCGCTGGAACAGGTCATGACAATTGGAGATAACTTCAATGACCTTCCGATGCTGCGACTGGCTGGTCTGGGAGTTGCCATGGGCAATGCCCCTGAAGCAGTTAAACTCGAGGCAACAGCCATCACTAAAAGCAACAACCAGAACGGTGTCGCAAAAGCTATTGAAAAGTATGTTTTACTATAATGCAAAAAATCTGCCCTTGAGCAGATTTTTTTATTGATGATAATCGTAGGCAAGGCGAGGACTGCCATCTGGCAAATAAATCGTGCCACACTGGCTAAAACCGTAGCGGCGAATGGCTGACTGCATCGGATGGTTATCTTCATGCGTATCGATGCGGAGATAAGGAATCTGCTGCAAGCAAAAGTCAAAACATTGATGAGCCAGACCCTTTACTTGTCCATTTGAAGCGATACGATGGATTGTACCGTAAGGCTCTGAAAAATGCCAAGCACCTTCAATCTCTTGGTAGGTTGGATCTGGTCCGATGATGAACGCAAAGGTTCCAACAACTTGCCCAGCCTCTTCAAAGACATAGCAGTGACCTACCCGAATATCTTCCTCTACCAGCTGACGATTCGGATAGGAAGCTGGCCACTGACTGAGATTTCTCATAGTCCGCATAAACTCCCTAGCCTGCTCAAAAATTGCTAAAATTGCTGGTATATCTTGCATTTCCGCCAAGCGAATCATGTCGCCTCCTTCCAGCCTATTACCTTATTTGACAAATTCCTCGTAGTTACCCGTGTAATTAGCCCACTCCTTACTGAAGAATTTTTCATTGATCTGATAATTCGGAGCAGGTTGAGGGTTAGACACAAAAGGATCGACAGCCTTGTCGAAGGCCAGCCAGCCATTCCAGCCCATGTGGATCGTGTCCTGCATAAAGTAAGGCTTATCGCCGTCCTTAGAAAAGTCAGCAATATTCGTAAAGCCTTGACTCTCCAGCTGGAACTTAATCTTCTCAACTGTCCGCTGGTACATCTCTTCACTCAATCCAGTATAGGCCATCCATTTGGCATTGACCGGTGGAATGACAAAGATAACATTCGTATGGGATTTGGCAAATTGCTCCAAAACCAGCTGCAAGTCATTGTACTCGGGAGACTTTTCGTAAGACTGCTTGGATTGGAAGCCTTTGAACTTCTTGATTTTTCTAGCTAAACGCTTCTTATAAAAGTCGTTATCGATACCTAAATCATTGTTATTGGTCTGCTTGACAGCATCTGCCGTAGCCAGTTTTTCCAATTCTTCATAGGAGAATTCATCTGGAAGACGAGAAAGCTGAGGCAAAACCTTCGTGTCATAGTTGCCATTATTACCAGCAGCAAATGTACTGAAAAATGCATCCTCCCGCTGATAAATACGGCTCATAGTACTGATATACTGCTGCTCAAAAGAAGTCAGTTGGCTTCCATCGGCTACTTTCCTGACAATATCCCCCATAGCAATGTTGGGATATAGCTGCAAAAGTCGCTGGGCTGCATACTGAGCGCCTACTCCACCGTCCTGCCAGCTAAGAAAACCAGCTAGCTGGTCGCTATTGAAATACTGCTGAAAAGCTGCTGCATCATAGCCTTTTTTAGTAAACCATTGCGGAGAAACGACATAGACAGCCGTCTTATTTTCCAGCTCAGAGGTCATCTGCTGCATCCCAAAATATTGGTTGAGCGAAGCCGCCCCCCGCTGCCCTAGAAAATAAGGTCGGTAATTGCGGTCATACTTCTCGGCCAAAACAGCTGGGTGCATGCTGTCAAAGCGCAGCCATTCGCTGGAGCCAAAGTAGGGCACAAAACGGGTATCTTGATCTGTCAGGGCCGTCATTTTTTTGCTACGGCTTTTGAACGTTTCTGCTGTAAGGGTCACAGCTGCCCGCTTCTCTGCTTCCACATCGTGCTTTTTCTCAAGCGGATAGAAGAAAAAGAGCAGGGCGACCATGACCAAGGCGCAGAAGACCGGCCCCAGAATCAGCCAGAGTCGTTTAAGCATTACGAAGCTCCGTTACACCTTCAACGATTTTATTGGCTGTATTCCAGTCATCGCGGCCAAATTCTGATACTGGCACGCGGATGTCAAAACGGTTTTCCAACTCAACAATCAGCTCCACCGTTCCCATACTGTCCAAAACGCCAGCATCAAACAAATCCTCGTCCATCATGTCCGAAACATCTTCCATAAATAATTCGTCAATAATTTCAATTACTTCTGCTTTTACATCCATTTTAGTTTCCTCGTTTACATTTTATTTTTTAAACCAAAGGTCATTCAAAAATCCTGAAAAGATCAAGAATGAGAACATGACAACATGGAAGGTGATAACAACCCCCAGCGCTTGGGTCCACTTGTTGTCAGGCAGGGCCGGTAGTCCCTTACTTTTACGCTCTTTATTGATGGTCTTTTTCTTACGGAGCCAAGCATCATTGACCACCAAGCCCAGACCGTGGAAGAGACCATAGGCGATATAGTACCAGGTCACACCATGCCAGAAGCCCATGACCAACATATTGATTATATAGGCCACACTGGAAGTCGTATTGCGGTTTTTAAAGACCTTGTTGCGCATGAGCACCATGACCAAGCGCATAAAGACAAAGTCACGGAACCAGAAAGACAGGCTCATGTGCCAGCGATTCCAGAATTCTTTCAAATCGCGTGAAACAAAAGGCTTGTCAAAGTTGATAGGACTCTTGATGCCCATAAGATTGGAAATGGCCACCGCAAACATCGAATAACCGGCAAAGTCAAAGAAGAGATCCAGACCAAAGACATACATGACGCCTAGCGTTCCCAGATTGAAGAAACCGCCAGTATAGAGGGCATAGGTCTTGACGTGCCCTAAAATCATGTGGCCAAAGATATGGGCCAGGACAAACTTATAGAGAAAGCCCAGCATGATATACTTGACCGACTGCTCCAGCATATCCAGAAGCTCATCGCGCTCTGGTATTTGGAGATAATTTTCATTGAAACGCTTGAAACGGTCAATAGGACCACTAGAAAAAGTAGGCATAAAGAGCATAAAGCGGAGGAATTCCCAGAGACTGAAATCAGTCAGCACACCATCCCTCAGCTCAATAATCATACCAACTGAGCGGAAGGTCAAATAGGAAATTCCCAGAAAGCCAAAGAGTGATTGATGGCCACTGATAGCTGGTTCGACCTTAACCCAGAATAGGGGCAGGATCACCAATGCTGTATGCAAATAAAATATCCACTTGCTATCCCGCTTTTTGCGGTAGAATTTATAAGAATAAACCCAAATCGTCTGCCAGACGACATAAAAGAGCAGGGCATAAAGCTGCGCCAGACTAGGACCCGTCAGCATCAAGACAATAAAGGCCAAGCTGACTAAGGCTTCGTAGACCGGGAAGCGTTTTTTAAAGAAAAGGCCGATAAAGATGGGCAAAACAGCCAAGATAAGATAAAGGAAATACTGTGGGTCTCCGTAAGGCTCCAGATGAGGAAGCTGTTTCAAGAAATCCATCATGACTTGTTGACCTCACTAATCAGCCCCTTGATATCAATCTTGCCGTTTGGTGTTAGGGGCAGAGATTCCCGATAGAGGAACTTAGACGGCATCATATAGGACATCATGATATCCTGTAAATCCTCTTTGATAGCCTTGGTAATATCGATTTCGCGGTCAAATTGCTCTGCAACACCGTCCTTCAAAATAACGTAGGCCAATAAGTTTTGAACCTTGTGGTCCTTATTGTAGCGTGGTACTGCTACTGCCGCCTCGATATACTTGGATTTGTTGAGGTTTTGAGATACGTCCTCTAGCTCGATGCGATAGCCATTAAACTTAATCTGGAAGTCCATACGACCGCCGTAGAGTAGGAGACCTTCATCAGTCATCTTACCCACATCACCTGTATGATAGGCCGGTAGCCCTTCAAATTCAAAGAAGGCTTCAGCTGTCTTTTCAGGATTGTTGAGGTAGCCCTTGGATACGGCTGGTCCGCAGACAATGATTTCACCCTGCTGACCATTCGGCAACTTTTGCCCATTTTCATCAATGACAAAGGTTGGTGAATCTTCCTTGGTATAGCCGATTGGCAAGCGCTTGAGGGTAGCTAACATCTCATCTGTGATAGCAACTGCAGACAGAGCTACCGTTGCCTCAGTCGGACCATAGGCATTGATAATACGAGCCTCAGGGAAACGCTCCCGCAATTTCTGAGCTGTCTTGACCGTCAACTCCTCCCCATCAAAGTAAAAATGCGTAATGCCTGGCATCTTTTGGCTATTAAAATCTTCCGAAAGCATGGCCATATCCGCAAAGGACGGTGTAGAAGTCCAGATTGCTACAGGCAGGCTGAGAATCGCTTCAAATAGCTGCTTAAAGTCCTGAGTCAGACTAGAAGGCAAGGCATAGAGAGTGCCTCCCAGCGCCAAAGTCGGTGCCCAGTACATAACTGACAAGTCGAAAGAATAAGGTGGTTGCGCCAGCATTTGCGGACGGCTCGGTGTCGCAAATTCTTTGTCTGTAATCATCCAGTTGGTAAAGCTGAGCAGGTTATCATGAGAGATTTGCACACCTTTAGGTTTGCCAGTCGTACCAGAAGTAAAGATAATGTAGTAATTGTCATCACCCTTGACTGGATGACTCATCTCATAAGCAGTCTTCTCTGCGTAAGCCGCTCGAACCTCTGCTAGACTGAGAATGCTTACATCTGTATCAGCCAGCGGAAAATCCGCAATGGCAATAATCAAGCTTGGTTCAGCTACTTCCAAAATAGCAGTCACACGCTCCAAAGCTGAATGACTATCAATAGGAATATAAGCATGACCAGCCTTGGTCAAGGCCACAAAAGTAGCCAGCATTTCATACTCCTGACCACCGTAAACAACCACTGGTGACTTGGGAGCCAGCCCCAAGCTATCAATCTTAGCTGCCAGTGCATCGGAATCGGCCTTTAGATCCCCGTAAGTATGAACTTGTCCGAGGACATTGTAGACAGGGAAATCTGGCTGCGTCTGAGCAAAGTGCTCAATCGCTTCAATCATATCTGTAATTGCTGTATTTGACATGTGTATAGTACTCTCTTACATTAAAATTCATTGTAGATAAAGCCACCTTGACCTTGACCAAGATAACTAAAGAAATAGAGCAGGGCTACGAAAATCACAAAGTATAGCAATGTCTGCCCTACAAACTTATAAATCGTCTTATATTTCGTCATTTCATTCACTCTTATCTTTTTTAGATAGACATAGATTATTTTACCATTTTATAGAGAAAGATTTCAATATAAAAGCTATCAATTGTGTAAAGTTCTTGTAAGGAAATAAAGAGAAAAAGAGTTACTTCCCTTATTTTTCAAGGATGAAATCCTTTTCAAATTCTATCAGTAAAATTCCTATATATTACTTGACTTTTTGTTCGAAAGGGATTATCCTATATGTAGAAAGTTTATATATAATATTTTTATATATAGGAGGTAGTCTATGTATTTCCCCACATCTTCTACCCTGATAGAATTTCTGATTTTAGCGATTTTAGATAAAGAAGATTCCTATGGCTACGAGATTAGCCAGACCATCAAGCTCATTGCCGATATCAAGGAGTCCACGCTTTATCCTATCCTGAAAAAATTGGAAAAGAGTCAGTATTTAGAGACTTACTGTCAGGAATATCAAGGTCGAAAACGAAAATATTATTCTCTGACCCCAACAGGTCAGAAACAACTGGTCAGCCTCAAAAATGAATGGGAGCTTTATACCAGCATGATTAAGGGCATTATCGAAGGGAGTGTTCGCCATGACAAGAACTGAATATCTAGCCCAGCTAGAAAAATATTTAAAAAAGTTGCCAGCAAAAGACTATCAAGAAGCCATGGACTACTTCACCGAGTACTTTGACGAGGTCGGTCCAGAGGGAGAGGCAGCAGCTATAGCTGAACTGGGCAATCCTAAGGAAGCGGCTCACGAGATTATCATCAATCTTCTGGACAAGAAAATAGAAGAAGATAGCCAAGAAGCTAGCTCCGTCAAAAATAGTAAGCAGATCGTCCAGATTGCTATTCTGTCCATCTTGGCGGCTCCACTAGCAATTCCTCTATTAATTTTGGCTTTGACTTTGATTTTCACTTTCTTCCTCCTCGTCAGTGTCCTTGCTTTTGTCATGGCCGTCTTTACCTTTGCTATGCTTCTCCTAGGGGCTAGTCTGATTTGGGACAGCCTGACTCTCGGCATGGCTACTTCGATTCCTGCTTTTGCTCTCAGTTTGGGGATGAGCTTCTTAGCCTTGGGGATGGCTGGACTCTTTTATCTCAGCATTGGTCCTATCCTTCGCTTTATCAAACTGAGTTTTGTCAAACTCGCCCAAACCTTGGCTCGGAAAGGAGACCGTCATGTCTAAAGTAAGAAAAACCGTGTTCAGCATTGCGATTGTTGCCTGTCTGCTGGGACTAGGCCTCATACTGGCAGGACTAGCAAGTGGTGGTCTGCAGGATCTGGTGAGGAGCTCAGCCACTAGCACCAAAATGGCCAAGCAAGAAGAAACCTATGACAATATCCATTCCCTAGATCTAGAGCTCAACAATCGCTCGGTCATAATTGGAGAATCGCCCGATGATAAGGTTCACTTGACCTATTATCAAGGAGACGGCAAGACATCCGAAAAAATCAGTAGCAAGGCTGAAAACGGTAGTTTATACATTAAGGAATCCAGCTTTTTTATCAACATTAACAGCGGTCTGCGCTCTTTACTGGGTTTGATAAATGGAGATTTGGAAAGGACTCAACAAATCACTCTAAGCCTACCTAAGGGAAGGAACTTGGAGCAGGTCAAGGCCAGTTTAGCTAATGGCAGCCTATCAATCAATGACCTGACAATCAAAAAATTAAAAGCCGATCTCAGCAATGGCTCTATCGAACTCAGTCAGAGCCAAATTAAGAGCGGCAGCATTGAAAGTGCTAACGGCAGCATCGAGCTAGTTCAAACCAGCCTGACCGATACTCAAATCAGTCTCTTCAACGGTAGTATTACTGGTGATAAACTAACCCTCAAGGGCAATATCAACATGTCCAACAGCAATGGCTCCATCGATCTCCATCTCACCGAAGAGACCTACAAAGCCATCTCACTGGACCTGCAAACAGATCTAGGTGACATTGAAGTGCCCAAGGACATGCAGACCAGCCACGACCAAGATAACTTTATAGGTGATCGGGTCATTCATACCAATGAACAAGCTCAAGCCAAGCTGACCGCCCGCACCAGCACCGGCAGCATTGCGATTCGCCATTGAAATAGAACGGAGCCTGATTGGTTCCGTTTTTTATGGTCAAAATGGTAAAATTAGATAGAGAGGGGTTTCGAATGACAAATTATAAATGGATATTTTTTGATATTGGTTCTACTTTAATCAATGAAGAGAAAGCTTATCAAGATAGGATTGAACAAGCAATTGCAGGAACAAATATCACTCATGATGCATTTTATCAGCGGATGCTACTCTCATTTAAAGAGGGGAAAAAGGGAGATTTAATAGCATTACAAGAGTTTGGCCTAGAACGTCCGAAATGGAACTCTGAACTAGAAACACTTTACCCAGATACAAAAACGGTCTTAGAAATACTACATAATCGCTATAAAATAGGTATTATTGCTAATCAACTATCCGGCTTAGAGGAGCGATTAGAAAAGTTTGCTATCAGACAATGGATTGATCTGATTATCTCATCAGCTGACTGTGGATTTTCCAAACCTAGTTCTAAAATTTTTCAACTAGCCCTTCAACAAGCTTCATGTTCTGCTTCATCTGCTATTATGCTTGGTGACAGACTTGATAATGATATTGCGCCAGCTAAGACATTAGGCATGAAAACTATTTGGATCAAACAAGGATTTAGTGCATATAGTCCAATCCAAGCACCGTCAGAAGAACCTGATTTTACTGTAAATTCCTTATCGGACTTGCTAAAAATTCTCTAACCCCACCTTTACTTCCTATAGCCTTTATGTTATGATACTCTATAAAATTTATCACAAGGAGGTTTCTATGAAAAAACTCACACCTGGCATGCACATTCGGGTCGTCAGTCCCTCGTCGTCCATCGAACACATCGGTGGCTTTGAGGCCAATCTAGCCGCCAAGGAGCGCTTGGAAAAGTTAGGATTTACCGTGTCTTTTTCGGAGCATTATCTGGAAAATGATATGCTAGACTCTGCCTCCATCGAAAGCCGGGTGGCAGACATTCATGCTGCCTTTTCGGATGACTCCGTTGATGCCATTCTGGCCACCATCGGAGGTTTCAACTGCAATGAGCTCCTGCCCTATCTGGACTTTGAGTTGATTGCTAGAAACCCTAAGATTTTCTGCGGCTACTCGGATACTACTGCCTTGCTCAACGCTATTTATAGCAAGACCGGCATGAAAACTTATATGGGACCGTCTTACTCTAGCTTTAAGATGGATGCTCTGCAGGACTACCAGACCGAGAGCTGGCTCAAGGCCGTCAGCCAGACTTCTTATGAATTGACTCCTAGTGAAAAATGGGGCGACAATGCTTGGTATCTACCCGATGCCCCACTGACCTTCCATAAGACAGAGTGGAAAGTCCACAACCATGGGCAAGCCCAAGCCACTGCTATCGGCGGTAATCTCTCCACCTTCTCACTTCTGCGTGGAACACCTTATGCGCCAACAGATGAAAACTATGTCCTCTTTGTTGAAGAGGCCGAGGAAGATGATTATGTGGAGTTTGACCGCAATCTAGCTGCCCTCCTTCAGGCCTATCCTAACCCGCAGGCCCTTCTCATCGGCCGCTTTCCAAAAGAATGTCAGATGACAGAGGAACTGCTCCTTTATATCTTGGATAAACATCCTATTCTAAAGACAATTCCTGTCCTCTATGACTTGGACTTTGCTCATACTCAGCCACTCTTTACCATTACCATCGGTGCTCAAGTGACGGTGGATACAGAGAAGATGTCTATCAGAATTGATGAATAAACATGAAACGACCTCCAAACAAAAGGTCGTTTTTGATATCTAAAAGTCATGAATCATCTCTAAACAGCGCTCCAAATCCACATCCCGCTCCAGATGCTCAACTGTCCAAGGAATAAGGATGTCTGGTTCAATCCCCTTGTCTGTCATACCCTGTCCCTTATCAAGTGCTAGAGCGCGTGAAGTTGGAAAGTTCAAACTATAGTCACCATAATCTACCTGACAGCAGTTAGAATAATCTAGTATTCCAAGAGTCGGGCGCCCCAGAACCGTCACCTTAGGAAAACATTTCATCATCTGGACAAAATTGTCTCCCGACGAAGCACAGTAGACATCTGCCAAGACAAAAATCTTCTCAGGATGGCTTCCTCCTTTCACATTAGGAAACATTTCCCTGTCCTCGCCTCCAAATTTAACATAGCCTTTGCCCCGATTGGCCTGCAGGTCTTGCATGATTATCTCCAACAAATCCTTCGTCTCCTGATTAATCCCTTCCTGCTGCACGTAGGCTTCAAAATCTTTCAAACGCAGGTCAACATTCCGCTCTGTGTAGAGAATTTCCATCCCTTCATCAGTCCAGCCCAAGTCAGAATAGACTTGCCCCTCAGAAAGAGCATAGTGGAGCAGGGGAAAATACAGCGAGTCCATCCCGCCAGTATTTTGACGGACATCAATCACCAGACAAGCAGCCCTCTTGATAGTATCTTGTGCTTCCTGATAGAGTTTGTTGATGGCTTTCTCGTTCCTAAAGTCATCCAAACGGAGATAAATAACGCCCTTTTCTAACTCTTTCCATTCAAATCGACTCTCTATGGGATTCTGGCTAGGCTCAACTGAAAGGATTTGCTCTGCTCCTGCTCGCAAAACAGTTACTTGCCTAGCTTTTGAAATCAACTCGCTCCACTCACGGTAGTTTCGCTCGGGCGTTGAACTGGTAAAATACGCTCGGTGCATCCTATAAAACTCTTCTATATGCTGTCCATCCAGTTTCACAATTTGATCGCCCGCCTGCAAATTCGTGTCTGCATTAGCCTGCTCAACATAAAGTCCTTGGATTGTTGAACGTAGAACAAATCCTTTTGGTTTAGCATATTTCTCCCGAAAAGCTACGTGGCCGATAACTCCGAAGCTAGCTAGATAAATCTGAACCTGATAAAGAAAATCCTTTTCACTCATATCGTCTGAAATACATTCGCGAAAACCAGTCGGATCCGCACCGGCAATATCCTTTTTAGTTGCCGAATCTTGGGTCATAATCGAAACAACATCTTCAAAAATAGCCGTTTTTCTCATCGTATTGCTCCTCGTCATTATTGAGACTAGTATATCATTTTTGTACATTTTATGCCGATTTAAACAAAAAAATCTAAGCACAATCTCTGCTTAGATTTTTTCTAATCAATGTCCACCAAAACCACCTTGTCCGCCTGGGGCACCGCCGCCACCAGCGCCAGGGCCATCTGCTGTGATTTCGGTTCGGGTTTGCCCATTAACCGTGATGGTCCCGCCCGTATAAGTAGCCTTACCATCAAAGTCAAAGGCAGATACAGTGGACGTGATAGCTAGGTTTCCGCCTGTCATGATGATATCGCCGTTGGAGTCAAGGGCGTCTGTATCGCCTTGGCCGACCTCAACCTTGATGTCACCACCAGTAATCTTGATGAAAATCTCAGCCCCAGTCGCTGTACTAGCCGCATTGATTCCATCATCCGTCGCATAAAGGTCAAGTGTACCGCCGTTAATCGTGACATTTGTTCCCTCTAAAGCTTCGACACTGGACTTGACTGTGATAGTACCACCGTCGATCACCGCTGCATTGCTGGCATGAAGACCGTCATCACCAGCATTAATCATAATGGTCCCAGACTGGATATATAGATTTCCGAGCGAAGTGTCCTCGTCATTATCTGCGTGGATGGCATCCTCCGTCGCGGTAATATCCAGACTAGCCTCCTTGATGTTGATGGCATCATTGGCTGACAAACCATTCTTGTAACCTTTAATCGTATAAGTCCCGCCTGTGATGCGCAGGTCATCATTAGACTCGACTGCGTTACCATATTTTCCTTCGATGGTCAGACTGCCTGAGCCGTTAAAGGTCAAGTCGTCCTTACTGTAAATGGCCGCATCGTAGTCAGTATTGGTGTGATTGGCTGAGTCAGAAATGCTATTCTTGCTGCCCTCAGCTAGGGTAATGAAGGTTTTATCCGCATTTTCTACCACAATCGCTGCATCCGTCCCTGTCATGGTCACACCATTTAAGACAATCTGCACCTTGTCTTGATCGCCAGCCTTGACAACAATCTGCACATTTTCACTGCTGCCAGAGAGGACATAGGTTCCAGCTGCCGTAATGGTCACTGTGGAGCCAGAAACGCTCGCTCCGTCACCAGATGTCTTGGCTGTAGATCCGCTCAAGCTAATCTTGGTCGCTGTCGACTCATCATAAGAAGCATCCTGATCACGATCCGTGAAATAGCTAGATGTGTCTGTCTTTGTCGTACTGGTAGCCGTTTGAGTGGTCGTGGCACTAGCACTCGCACTAGTGCTGGACTGGCTGGTCAAACTACAAGCCCCCAAGGTGACACTCATTAGCGCTAGGGGCACCATTAGTTTTATTTTCTGAAATATTTTTTTCTTGCCTGTTTTCATGATTGACCTCTTTCCTAGTTATAATTCATTTTCTTTCGTGATATAGCGGCTGATGGCAATCTCTAGATTTCCATTGCGCGTGCGCAGGGCATCGATGAGTTCTTTTTCGGTCATTCGACCATTCAGCTGAATGATGTATTTAATCTTGAACAAACTTCCCATATCAGAGGTTTTAACATTGGCCAGTTCAACATGATTGGCAGCTTTGTTGAAAATATCATCAAAAATGCTTTCATAATCCAGACTTTCTGGTATGACGATAGTCAGCTGGCGCATGGAATGCTTCATCTGCCCGAAATTGACCACCTCAAGCAGCAGCATAGCGAGCGACATGATAAGGGTAAAGACGGTCGCAAAGACCAGATAGCCCATTCCGATGGCAATCCCGATTGTCATGACTAGGAAAATGAACACCAGCTCCTTGGCCCCTCCTGGCGCGGAACGGAAACGAATCAAGCTGAAGGCCCCCATGACGGCAACCCCTGCTCCCAGGCTTCCATTGACCAAGAAGATTACAATTGCAATCAAGGTCGGCAAAAGCGCCAAACTCATCACAAAGGATTTGCTGTAAACTGTCTTAAACTGGTAAACCTTGGCAATGACTAAGCCCAAAAGCAAAGACACTCCGATAGCCAGCATCATCATGGCTGGATCTACGGCCGTATCGGTAAAAATATCATAAAATAAGTGACTAAGCATGATTTACAACTCCTTTATAGTCTGTCGTTTTCTTGTAAGCAACCCCGTATTTGGAAAAAGAGCTTGGGAAAACTTGATGGCGATCCAAAATCTCACTCAGCCAGAGCGGATAGGCTCCTGGCACCTTGACTTCCATAATCACATGATGATCCGGCAGAAGATTTTCCCCGTAATGACCATGCAAAAGGCTTAAATCATAGTTGCGGTAGGTCAAATCGTGGTCAATGGTAATCCGAACATTGGGATCCTCCATCCCCTTCATAGAATAACGATTGTAGTAGATATACATCATGGGCTGCAAGCCACCGTAGCGCTGACCCAGCCAGTCGATTTCCTCACGAATCTGACAATCCTCAATCTTACTGTGATCGCCCTCCAAGTAAGCCTCTGCAGCGACTAGATCTGTCGAAATGCGGCGTTTGTAGACAATCTTGCGCACTTTCTTCTTGATTTCCAAAAAGACTTGACTGTCTTCTTTCGGATGTTCATCGTAAGTCCGCACGCGCAATTTTTCTTTAAAATAAGGCTTTTCCAAGGACTCACGAATCATTTGATAGGTCGGGGTGTCGTAGTAAAGATTATGGATGGTCGAGTAAGCATGCTCATCCTCCACCAGATGACTTTCAAACTCGGTCAATAAATCGGCCAAGGTTTCTTTGGAAATAATGTATTTGGTTTCAAATCGTTGAAATTTATCTTTAAATGTTTTTTTAGCCATGGATTCTCCCCCTGTCTTTCTTGTAACTAGAGCCATTTTACGGATGAAAACTTAAAGCAAGGCTAAAGAAAACTTAAAGAAAACAAAATATTCACATTTTCATAGCGAATAACATAGACTTGTGGAGAAAATCTACACAGCAAAATTCTCTACTGTTTCACGTGAAACAAACAACTTGGTTCTGTTCACAAAACCAAGTTGTTCCTTTCGAAGAGAAAATAGTCTGCGCTCTTCTCTATCTTAAATAATTTCTTTCTTATCAGGACGATAGGCCATTGTGCCTAATACCATGAAAAGCAGTAAAGTTGCGGACAGGAAGGCTAGTTGGCCACCAATTTGACCATTCATCGAGATTGTTTCCCGCAGTCCTGACACCGCATAGCTCATCGGCAAAATTGGATTGAGCACTTGGAAGATTTCCGCCGTTAGGGGCAGCGGATAAGTACCAGCGCTAGAAGCCAGTTGCAGGAGCAAGAGGATCAAGGATACAAAGGCCCCGACCTTACCATCCCAAGTGACCAGAGTCGTCACAACCGCCATAAAGGCCATGCTGGCTAAAACAGTCAAGGCAAGCGTCATCCATTCGTAGTTGGCCTCAAGACCAATCAAATGAACCGCTCCATAAACCAAGATACCTGCCAAAACAGAAATCAAGCCATTGACTTCCAGACGAGCCCTGAGCCAAGCTTTGCGAGAAGCTGGAACTTGACCAGAAGGAAGCGTGCCAAAAATAACATTGGTCGAAATAGCCGCCACAAAAAGAGCAACAGAAATCATGTAGGGAGCCATACCAACACCATTTTTACCAACCTGATCTTTATCTGTCTTTTTTAGCTCGACAGGGCCAGCCAAGGCAGCTGCATTGTCCTCTGTCACTGAAAGATCAGACAATTGACCCTTGGCATCTGTCAAGCCTGTATTTAGAGTCTGGGCACCGACTGACAAGTCTCCCAGCCCACTGTTCAAGGTCAGACCACCAGCCGCTAACTGCTGAGAACCATCTGCCATTTTAGTGGCACCTGTAGATAATGTTTGCATACCTGCGACCAAAGTAGATGATTTATCATTTAATTGAGAGAGGCCTGAGCTGATTTGACCGATTCCTGAAGTCACTTGGTCATTATGGCTCGCTAGATTAGCTGCTCCTTGAGAAAGCTGATTGACCCCTGTAGTATAAGCCGCTACTCCCTGAGCTACTTGAGAAAGGCCACCTGTATAAGCCGTAATGCCCTGAGAAAGGGTCGCTGAACCAGTACTGGCAGAGGATAAAGCTTCATTTACCTGACCTAGGCCACCGTAGAGACCACTAATCATAGCTGAAGCACCTGGCAGGACTTGGTTGGCCGCTGCCGACAGCTGACTTGCCTGACCACTGGCCGTTTGCAGTCCTTGCAGATTCGTTTGGATAGCTTGGACTTCCTGTACAATAGTTGCCGCTGCACTACTGTTAGAATCAGTACCACCTGCTAGAGCTGATTTTAGTTCTTCTTGCTCATCGGCAGAAAGTTTTTGGTAAGCAGCTGTTCCTTCCAAAGCTGCCATGGCTGCTGCCCGATCACTTTGCGCACTACTTGCCAAAGACTGCGCGTTGGTCGCAATCGTTGTGAGAGAAGCCGCAATTGTTTCCGTTGGCAAGCTCGTTCCTGATGTGGCATTCTGAATAGCTGTATTGAGCTGATCTAGACCTGCCGTCAACTGAGCAACCTTTTCTTGGTTAGTCGTAACACTGCTATTAACGGATGATTGCAGTTCTGCCAAACCGCTGTTTAGTCGCTCCACACCAGCGACTAATTTCTGTGAATTGCCCGTTAGTTGGTTGGTTCCATTCAATAATGTTTGTGACTGAGCGGTTAATTGACTGGCACCAGCTGAAAGCTGCCCAACTCCATCTGTATATTCCGTCATCTTGCTAGTAAAAGTTGGCAAGCCGGCATTGATCTGAGCCACTCCATTTGTATATGCTACCAGACCAGTTGACAGCGCTGTAGCTCCATCTGAGAAAGTGAGGCTGGACTGAGCTAGACTTTCCAAGTTAGTAGAGAGCTTTTGGCTGCCGTTTGCTAATTCCTGACTGCCTTCGGCCAATTTAGCTGTCCCATCTGCAGCTGTTCCAAGTCCACCTTTTAGCTTATCCATACTCGCAAAAAGGCTTGTCACATAGCTGTTCGTGATATTTTGACTGACCGATTGCTTCATCGAAGTCATGGCAGAATCGCTCATTTTGCTGGCGATAAAACTATGACCACTGGATGTTTGGTAGTGGATCGTAACTTGCTTGGGCTGATTGCTCAAGATACTAGCCGCATTGGCTGATAGATCCTTAGGAAGAGTCACCACCATGTAATAGTCGCCCTTTTCCAGTCCCTTCTCTGCCTGACTCTCATCCACAAAATGAAAATCCAGCGCTTCATTTTTCTTCATATCTTGAACCATATCTGAACCAATGGACAAGTCTTTTCCATACAAGCTCGCCTTCTGGTCCTGATTGACCACCGCTACTGGCAAATCAGAAAGTTTGCCATACGGATCCCACATAGAGCTCAAAAAAATCACATTATACAAGGCTGGAATCAAGGCAACTCCCAGCATGACTACAATAATCTTCGGTTTTTTGAAGATGGCTTTCCATTCTTTGAACATCTCTTCTCCTTTTTTATACACATTGTCTAAAAATTTGATATAATAGATTATACACAATAAAAAAATTAAGGCAAGCAGAAAATTCTATTTTTGAACACCTTGTCTAATTTTGTATAATTCAATAACAAAGGAAAGATTGAAATGACGGAAAGTAATAAACGTAAAAAAACCAAGGCCATCATTGAAAAGGCTATGGTTGACTTATTACATCAAGAATCTTTTGACCACATTACGACAGTCGAATTGGCCCGAGCTGCTGGTATCAGTCGCAGTAGCTTTTATACCCACTACAAGGATAAATATGATATGATTGAGCGCTATCAACAAGGCCTCTTTCATCAACTAGAATACATCTTTGAACACAATCGTGAGGATGTAGCAGTCGCTATCACAGAGGTCTTTCAGTTTTTGACCCAAGAGCCTCTTCTGGCTGCCCTCTTGACGGAAAATGGCACCAGGGAAATCCAAAATTTCCTACGCCATAAGCTCCAATCCTTACTTTCCCAAATCCTACAGGAACGGTTTCGCAATAAAGCTTTCAATCAAATCGAAAAGGAATACGGCATCGTTTACCTCGTCAATGCCTTCTTTGGCGTCTACCAGATGTGGATCGCCCGAGGTAGTAAGGAAAGCCCAGAACAAATGGCTAATCTTCTTTTAAAGATGCTATAAAACTCAACAACTAATAAAGGCTGGGACAAGATATCCCAGCCTCTTTTTGTTAGTCGAATAAAAAAGAAGCCGAAATCGGCTTCTGAATAAATTTCCAATAGAAATTAAAGCATTTTGTTGTAGAATTCAACGACAAGTGCTTCGTTGATTTCTGGGTTGATTTCATCGCGTTCTGGCAAGCGAGTCAATGAACCTTCCAATTTTTCAGCGTCGAATGATACGAATGCTGGACGTCCAAGAGTTGCTTCAACAGCTTCAAGGATTGCAGGAACTTTCAATGATTTTTCGCGAACTGAGATCACTTGACCTGGAGTTACGCGGTATGATGGGATATCAACGCGTTTGCCGTCAACAAGGATGTGACCGTGGTTTACGAATTGACGAGCTTGACGACGAGTAGTCGCAAGACCAAGACGGTAAACAACGTTATCCAAACGGCGTTCCAAAAGAAGCATGAAGTTGAAACCAAGGATTCCGCCTTTGATTTTTGTAGCTTGTACGAACAAGTTACGGAATTGTTTTTCACCTACACCGTAAGTGAAACGAAGTTTTTGTTTTTCAGCCAATTGCAAACCGTATTCTGACAATTTAGAACGGTTGTTTGGTCCGTGTTGTCCTGGTACGTAGTTACGACGTGCCAATTCTTTACCTGTACCTGTAAGTGAAAGGCCAAGGCGACGAGCTTGTTTCCAAGATGGTCCTGTATAACGTGACATATGTATGTCCTCCTGATATAAATAATATTTCGGTGGAAATAGTCACTTAGAAAGCCCTGATTCGTGCAGATGCCCTTCGCCTAAACAGCCAAGGTTACTTGTCATAAGACACCTGTTGACGAGCTTCATGCTTTCCTGCTGCTATTTCACACAAAGGCTATTGTACCATGAATAAAGTCAAAAGTAAAGACTGTTCTACAAAAAATCAAGCCTAGAGGCTTGATTAAAGTCATTTTTAGAAAACAAGGCAGCTTACAGCCCCAAAAGCTTCAAAATCTCCTGCTTGTATCGTAGCTTCTGTAGTTCTTTATCCTCACTGTCTGACCAAGTCAGTTGGAGATCTGCTATGATTTGTCCAGGCCGATTTTTCAGAATATAGATACGGTCGCTGAGAGCCAGAGCTTCCTCAATGCTATGAGTAATGAGAAGAGTCGTCAGACCCAGCCTGAGATGAATATCCAGATACCAAGCATGCAGCTCCATCTTGGTCAGCTCATCCAAGGCACTAAAGGCCTCGTCCAGAAGAAATAGCTTGTGACCGAACATATAGGTCCGCAGCAGAGCCACGCGCTGCCGCATCCCCCCGCTCAGCTCATGTGGATACTTGTCTACCACATCAAAGAGGCTGAACTCCTTCAAAATCTGACTTGCCTGCTCCGTCGCTTCCTTTTTGGATACCTTTCGGATTAAGAGGGGCAAGATGACATTGCCCAGCACCGTCTTGTGCTCCAGCAGCAAGTCCTTCTGCAGCATATAACTCACCCGGCCCTTGGGATTTTCCTGCCCATCTAGGACAATCCTGCCCGACTGGACTTCCAAAATCCCAGCAATCAGATTAAAGAGGGTCGATTTCCCGACTCCACTAGGGCCCAAGATTGCCACTACTTGTCCAGCTTCTACCTCTAGGCTGATATCTTTCAAAATCTGCTGCTCATCATAAGCATAGCTTACATTTTCAAGTTTAATTTCTGTCATTATTTTATATAATCGTTGCTAAATCCCTTGTCACTCAAGTCATTGTTCACGATGCCATTGTCCTTGGTCCATTTGTAAAAGGCATTCCAGCGGCTAGCCTCAAACTGACCCCACTTGTCCTTATCTGATGCATATTGCTCGGACAAATATTTTTGGGAAGCCAAGACAAAATCACGCTTGCTTTTCAGCTCCGGAGCATGCTTGATTAAAATATCTGCCGCTTCTTCAGGGTGCTCCATGGCATATTGATAGCCCTTCTTGATGGCTTGAAGAACCTTTTTCGCATCTTCTGGATTCTTCTTCAGATAGTCATTATTGGCAATGATGACTGGAGAATAATAGTCAAACTCCTTGACATAGTCCTTCATATAAAAGAAATTTGTATCCATGCCCTGAGTCTGAGCCATGATGCCATCCCAGCCATGATAAATCCAGGCCGCATCAAACAAGCCATTTTCAATCGGCGTAATAGAGTTAGAATCGTTGTTAGGAACCTTTTCTACCTCATCAAACTGGCCGCCTTGACTTTCTACCAAGGTTTTGAGCATGCCCAGCTCCACCGGATCATTCCAGGTGCCGTATTTCTTGCCAGCCAGATCCTTAGGCCCTGTAATCCCTGCAGACTTCTTTGAAATAATGCCCGAAGTATTATGCTCTACAATAGCCGCGACAGCTGTGATTTCTGCGCCCTTATCCAGTTTTTTAGCCATGGAGTCCTGGAAATAGATACCAAAAGGTGCCTTGCCGTTGATAATCAAATCTGAACTGCTATCTTCAGGCGGTAACTTGATATCCACATCCACGCCCGCTTCCTTGAAATAGCCCTTTTCTTGAGCCACATAGAGGCCGGTATGGTTGGTGTTAGGTGACCAGTCTAGGATAAAATCAATCTTTTTATCCTTACTAGCAGACTCTGAGCCTGACTTGCTGCAAGCCGCTAAGCCGAAGATAGACACGGCAGCCAAACCTGCCAACAACATTTTATAAGTTTTTTTCATTATAATCCTCTTTTCTTTTTTGGAAAATAGCTGAGCTTAGCTCTTATTTCCATTTAATGACATATTTTTCACTGACAGCCACCAGCTTCATCCCCAGAAGGCTGATAACCGAAACCAATATGATAATAGCAAACATAGTATCGTACTGGAAAAGTTTCTTGGACTGAATCATATAAACACCCAAGCCTTCGAAACCACCCAGCCATTCAGAAACTACGGTCGTGATAAAGGCGTAGGAAACACTGACGCGCAAGCCCGCATAGAAATAAGGCAAACTAGCTGGAATCTTAAAATGCCAGAGAATCTGCCAGCGATTGGCCTGCATAAGCTCAAAGAGCGTCAGAGTATCCCTATCACAATGCCGAAAACCATCCAGAATACTGACGATAATCGGAAAAGTAGTCGTCAAAATAATCAGCACAATTTTAGGCAAAATCCCATAACCCAGCCAGAGAACCAAGATTGGCGCCAAAGCAATGGTCGGAATCGTCTGCACCACGACCATCATGGGGTAGATCAGATCATTGAGCCAGCTCATGCTGTCCATGAGTACAGCTAGTATACAGGCCAAGATGACACCCAAGGCTAACCCCAGCAAGGCTACTTTTAAGGTGGCCCAGCTATGACTTGCTAGAAATCCGGCATCTCTGATAAAGGCCTGACCGATTTCCAGAGGTGTCGGCAGGATAAACTTGGGCAAGAGCTTGAGACAGCCCATGACCTGCCAGATGACAAGGATTCCCAGCATACCCAAAAGGCTAATCTGCTGCCGCAGGATATTTTTCAAGTTTTTCATCAATACTTAAAATCTTTCCATAGTTTATTTTCACATTAGCAAAAACATTGTCTGCCTGAGTGCCTGCAAGCTCAATCGCCTGCTGCAGAATAGGAAATAAAGTCTCCCATTCCCCTTCTAGAACGGTCTCAAAAGGCGTCACGACCATCTTCACTGGCTGTTTTTGCAAAAACTCAATTACTTCATCTATGACTGCCAAACGATTCACATCATGTGACAAAGGAAGAATTTGTAAAGCAATACTGGCTCTCATCTCTTCACCTCCTTACTTTCATGCTTCATCTGAGAATAATGTATACAGATAGGATTAAAATTCACAAGAAAATAACTTGGTTTTTAAACAAAAAGACAGCGAGCTCCCTTTATAAACACCTTGCTTTCCATACAAAAACACCTTTTCCAATATGGAAAAGGTGTTGCATGCATCAGTAAACTAAAGATTGGTGAATAATTCACCATTTTAGCAAAACCACAAGGTCTTTACAAATACAATTCCCTACGCTGGCATTACCCAGATCAGGTGCGGTCGAAGCTTACACTTCCTCTCAGACTGTACACAGACTCCCATATATAGGATTATGATAACGCAATCATCAGCAAATGTCAAGATTGGAGCTTGGACTCACTACTTTTCAACTACAAGTGAATCAAACGATCATCAATCAGGCAAACTCTCCTTTCGCAGCCAACAAAGACTCCATAGCCCTGATATTCTCTGACTCACTTGTGGATAAGATGGTTTCAAAACCCAGTTCAGCTGCCGTATCCAAGTTAGCTTGAATGTCATCAATAAAGACTGACTCTGTCGGATCAAGACTATACTTTTTTAGTAGCTTTTGATAAATCTCTAGCTCTGGCTTGACAACCCCGACTTCTGAGGAGAGGATATAGCCTGACAACAGTGGAAAGATGGGCAGCAAACCAGCTTTTTCAATACGGTAAAAAATCTCGCAAGTAGTTGACAGGATGTAAATGCGATAACCTTGATTAGCCCATAGTCGAATCTTTTCCTGTAAACCACTGTAAACCTCTACAACCTCATA
Source organism: Streptococcus cristatus ATCC 51100 (assembly GCF_000222765.1). GTDB lineage: Bacteria > Bacillota > Bacilli > Lactobacillales > Streptococcaceae > Streptococcus > Streptococcus cristatus. The sequence goes on from NZ_AFUE01000005.1 coordinate 249,433, forward strand.
CCAATTGTAGAAGATATTCTGAACAGCAGGATGGTAGGAGTCATCCAGCTGAGCTAGCACTTCGTCACAGGCTTCTTTCAAGCTCAACTCTCCCTTGTCTGTTTGATGCCAGACACCCGAATCAAAAATAGCCTGTCTAAGAATCTGTCGACGCTCTTTCTCAGGTTCGAAAGTGGTCAAAATTTTCTCAGAATTCCATTCAATCAAGACATTTCCTAAGTCAAAAACTAAATTTCTTATCATTTCTTTCACCAGCCCTTTCTCTATATGTAGGAGCTTTCGTAAGTTCTAGCTCATGCTATTGCAAATCCGCTATTTCGGATGGTCTTTACCATCCTTGGTATAGCATATTTAGGTTAAGAAAAATCCCAGAAATGAACTGTTCCTCAAAGTCTGGGTTTACCCAACTCTAGGAAGCAATACAAAGTTCTGGAATCACCTATTATTCTTAGTCAAAATAGCGAATTAAATTTTTCTCTGTCAAAATATCTGAGTAAGTATAGGACTCCACATAGGTGTTGGCAATTTCACCCGGCTGTCCCCCTTCATTTTCATACTCAACGATAAAGAGAGAAGGATAAACTTCAATCAAACGACCTTGTTTACTTTTTTGGCGCTTACGGCCATTTTCCAAGGTCATCTCCACCATCTGCCCCTCGTGAGCCTTGATGTCCTCCTTGATTTTCTTCATTTTTGCTACATCTGTAAATGCATCACTCATACTATACATCCTCTCTTTTAGAAATACTTGAAAATTTATTATATTCTTTTTGGAAAATTAGCTCAACCGTACCACGCGCTCCGCTCCGGTTTTTCTCAATAATGACTTCGACCTTGTTATTAGGAATGCCTTCCTCTTCCTCACCGGCCCGTTCATAATAGTCATCCCGGTAAAGAAAGGCTACGATATCCGCATCCTGCTCGATAGACCCAGACTCCCGAATATCTGATAGTACTGGACGTTTGTCCTGCCGTTGCTCCACGCCACGCGAGAGCTGACTCAGCGCAATGACAGGCACCTTGAGCTCCTTCGCTAAAATCTTAAGCTGGCGGGAAATTTCTGAAACTTCCTGTTGACGGTTTTCGCGACCCGTTCCTGTAATCAATTGCAGGTAGTCAATCAAAATCAGGCCAAGATTGCCCGTCTCTTGAGATAGCTTACGAGCTCGCGAACGAATCTCCGTAATCCGAATCCCTGGTGTGTCATCAATATAGATACTAGCATTGGCCAGATTCGCTGTCGCAATGGTATATTTCTGCCACTCTTCATCTGTCAGTTGCCCCGTACGGATAGAGTGAGAATTAATCACTCCCTCTGAGGCCAGCATCCGATCCACAAGACTCTCTGCCCCCATTTCTAGGGAGAAGATAGCCACTGTCTTATCCAGCTTGGTCCCGATATTCTGGGCGATATTGAGGGCAAAGGCCGTCTTTCCGACCGCAGGACGAGCAGCTAGGATGATTAACTCTTCTTCGTGCAAACCAGTCGTCATCTTATCCAGCTCACGGTAACCCGTCGCAATCCCTGTAATATCAGTGGTTTGCTGAGAACGGGCTTCTAGATTAGCAAAGTTAAGATTTAGAATATCTTGAATATTTTTAAACCCACTGCGGCTGGCCGTTTCACTGACATCAATCAGAGCCTTTTCTGCTCCTGCAATGATTTCCTCTGATGGTCTCTCACCGTCATAGGCTTGGTTGATGGATTCTGTCAAGCGTGAAATCAGGCGGCGTAAGATTGCTTTTTCAGAAACGATCTTGGCATAGTACTCTGCATTGGCAGAAGTCGGCACAGAATTAACGACCTCCACCAGATAGCTCAAACCACCAATATTCTGCAAGTCTCCTTGGCTATCCAAAATATTGCGAACGGTGGTCGCATCGATAGCATCCCCACGATCCGCCAAGTCAATCATGGCCTTAAAAATCAGCCGATGGGCATATTTAAAGAAATCCCCAGGCTCAATATATTCACGGACAAAGACCAGTTTGCTCTCATCGATGAAAATGGCCCCTAGTACAGACTGTTCTGCTAAAATATCTTGAGGCTGAGCTCGCAACTCATCAATCTCTGCCATAGGTGAATCCTTCCTTTAATTCTTTTTACCCTTCCGTAACCCGCAGGCGAATCACACTTGTCACATCTTGGTAAATCTTTACAGGAACATCAATCAAACCAATCGAACGAATGGGAGAATCAACCTTGATATTCCGTTTGTCAATTTTTAAACCAAATTGCTTTTGTAGTTCATCAGCAATTTTTTTATTAGTAATCGAACCGAAAGTCCGTCCGTCTGGGCCGACCTTCTCTGTAAAAGCAACAACCGTTGCTTCTTCTTCCAACTTAGCTTTAATGGCTTGTGCTTCTGCCACCATCTCTGCATGAGCCTTTTCCTGAGATTTTTGCTTTCCTCTCAGCTCACCGATAGCTTGTGCATTGGCTTCCTTAGCCAGATTTTTCTTAATCAGGAAATTTTGAGCATAGCCAGTAGGTACTTCCTTGATTTCCCCTTTTTCCCTTTTCCTTTTACATCCTCTAAAAAAATAACTTTCATTTTATTTCTCCTTTTCTATTGATTCCTCATTATCCATCACTTGATCCATAATCACTTGATTTAGACGTTGAGTGACTTCAGCAACCGTTTGATCGCTAACTTGCGCTGCTGCTAGATTAAAGTGGCCGCCACCACCCATTTTCTCCATAATCCGCTGAACATTGATCTTACTGCGACTACGAGCTGAAATGGATACGTAACCCTCAGTATTCCTGCTGACCACAAATGTTGCTTCAATGCCCGACATGGCAAGCATGGTGTCAGCTGCCTTACTAATGACGACTGTATCGTAGCTGGCATTTTCAACACCCGCTGCTACAATCACATTTGGCAAAAGCTTCTTACCTGTCAAAATCAGCTCATTGACTGCTCGATACTCTTCAAAATTCGTCGAAGAAATATCCTGAATGACTACACTATCACTACCCCGAGCCCGCAAATAACTGGCTACATCAAAGGTTCGACTCGTTACTCTGGAGGTAAAATTCTTGGTGTCTAGCATAATCCCAGCCATGAGTAAACTGGCTTGAATTTTATTCAGGCGATTCTTCTTGGAATTTTGAAACTGAATCAACTCCGTTACCAATTCGCTGGCACTGCTAGCTCCACTTTCGATATAGGCAATGACTGCATTTTCAGGAAAATCCTCATCACGACGGTGATGATCCACCACAATCGTCTGACTAAATCGATCAAATAATTCTCTTGAAAGCGTTAAGGCCAACTTCGAGTGGTCCACCATTATCAAGAGCGAACGACTGGTCACTCGGTTTACAGCTTCCGATATCGGCAAAAGATAATCAGCGCCTTCTGACGTCAATTTTTGAATAGAGCGATAGATATCTGAACCCATCTGTTGGTCATCATACACAACATAGGATTTCTCAATGATATTGCTAGCAAAAAGCTGCATACCCACTGCGGAGCCTAAGGCGTCCAAATCAAGATTGCGATGACCAACCACGAAAACCTGATCTACACTCTTGATTTTATCTGAAATAGCTGCCATCATAGCCCTCGTACGCGTGCGTGTACGTTTGACAGATGCAGCCGTTCCACCACCAAAGTAAACTGGATTCTTGTTCTCGTCATTCTCTTTGACAACCGCTTGGTCACCACCTCGGACCTCAGCTAGGTTAAGATTAAGGAGGGCAATCTTACCAATTTCATCATGCTTACCATCCCCATAAGAAAAGCCCATACTAAGCGTCAGAGGAAGTTTTCGATTCTTGGCTTCTGTCCGAAATTGATCAATGATCGAAAATTTACTATCCATCAGTTGTTCCAAAACCGTATAATCCGTGAAAAGATAATAACGATCCATTCCCACCCGACGGTAGAACATATGAAATTGCTCAGAAAACTCTGCTACAAAGTTAGCTACAAAACTATTGATATGACTGATATCTGAATCTGATACAGCATCTTCCAAATCATCATAATTATCAACTGAGACAACACCGATAACTGGTCGCGTCGTAACGAGCCCAACTGTTGCTTCATACTCACTTGATGCATCAAAAAAGTACAGGACACTGGAAGCTGAATCAAAATAAACAGAATATTGATTGTCTCCTACTGTTGCGTAGCTACCCGATTTCGAAGCAGCAAGCTGGATAATTTCCTGAAGGAGATCACTATTTAGCTCCCCATCATCCGTTGTAAAAATCAATTCAGCATAAGGATTGAACCAGTCCACATCTCCACTATTTTCATTGATTTTAATCACACCAACTGGCATCTTATCCAGCAAAGAAGCTAAACTTCCCTCTGCTTGATGATTGACATAGCGAATCTGCTCAAGCTCGTCCAATTCGGTCACTCTTTGCTGCTGTATAAATAGCCAAACCAAGAGCACCAGCACTATGAAAAGAGACACCAGCATAGGCAAACTATCACCAAAAAGGCGTAGACAAATAGCTAATATGATAAAGGAAGTAAACCCCACTATCGCAAAGTGGCTCGGGGAAAAACGAATTCTTTTCATTAAAAAACCTCTTATTGCGCCATTTTACCATATTTTCTTAAAAAAAGCGAGTTTTCACTGTCCTTGGATACTTGTAAAGCAAGAAAGACTCAAATCCTAGATCTATTCTTAAACAAATATTCACAATCAATTTACAAGATGTGTAAATCTTGTAAATTTTATTAAACAAAAAATTGACAGTATTTGTAAATATTTCTCTATATAAAAGAGATTTTTTGTAAACAGATATTTACAATTCTGTAAATTATATAAAAACGTACTATCAGTAAGATAGTACGTTAATATGCTATGATTTTGCTTTGTTTTTAGAAATGCTTCTAGACTTGCCTTCTAAGTAAACCATCAAAATAGAAATATCTGCTGGATTGACACCCGAAATACGACTTGCCTGACCAATCGTTTCTGGATTGATTTTCTTAAACTTCTGCCGCGCTTCTGTCGCAATGGAGTCAATATCATCCCAGTCAATATTAGCTGGAATCCGCTTTTCTTCCATACGTTTCATCTTCTCAACCTGATCAAGGGCTTTAGAAATATATCCTTCGTACTTAATCTCTGTCTCAATTAGCTCGATAATCTTTTCATCCAATTCTTCTGCCGCTGGACCAATGAATTGAACCACATCTTGATAAGACACTTCCGGTCTCCGCATAAATTCTTTGGCTGTCACTGCATCTGTCAGAGCTTTAAAGCCAAGCGCTTCTATCTTAGCATTGGTTTCCTTGACAGGTTTCAACTTGATAGACTCCAAGCGCTTCATCTCATTGTCAAATTGATTCTTTTTAATCTCGAAACGAGCCCAGCGCTCATCATCTACAAGACCAATTTCTCGGCCAATCTCTGTCAAACGCATATCAGCATTGTCATGTCGGAGAATCAAACGGTACTCCGCTCGGCTAGTCAAGAGGCGATAAGGTTCTACAGTCCCCTTGGTCACCAAATCATCAATCATGACTCCAATGTAACCATCACTACGCTTCAAGATCAACTCTGGCTTTCCTTGGATCTTCAAGGCCGCATTAATCCCAGCAATAATCCCCTGACCTGCAGCTTCTTCATAGCCAGAAGTTCCATTGGTTTGACCTGCTGTAAAGAGCCCTGAAATCTTTTTGGTTTCCAAGGTTGCCCGCAACTGGTGAGGCATAATCATATCGTACTCAATGGCATAGCCTGTCCGCATCATCTCAGCATTTTCTAAACCTTTGATAGAGTGAACCAAGTCCTTTTGTACATCTTCTGGCAGACTGGTTGACAGCCCCTGCACATAAACTTCTTCTGTATCACGACCCTCAGGCTCTAAGAAAAGCTGGTGGCGTTCCTTATCCGCAAAACGGACGATCTTATCCTCAATAGACGGGCAATAGCGAGGTCCCACACCCTTAACGATACCTGAAAACATAGGAGCACGGTGCAGGTTATTTTGGATAATTTCATGACTTTCTGCATTGGTATAAGTCAACCAGCAAGGCACTTGATCTTTCACATAGTCTTCATCACGAGATGTGTATGAAAAATGATTGGCCTTTTCATCACCTGGCTGAATCTCGGTCACATCATAATTGATAGATGACGCCTTAACACGTGGAGGTGTTCCTGTCTTAAAACGACCAATTTCAAAGCCTAGATCCCGCAGGTTATCAGCCAAAGGAATGGCTGCCAGACTGTGATTAGGACCTGACGAATACTTGAGATCACCAATGATAATTTCTCCCCGCAAGGCTGTTCCAGTTGTAACAATGACGGCTTTAGCTGCATATTCCTGTTGCGTCGCTGTTTTAACACCAATTACTTTACCATCTTCAACCAAGATTTCATTAATCATGGTTTGTCGCAAAGTCAAATTTTCTTGATTTTCAACAGTCTTGCGCATTTCTTTAGAATAGAGCTCTTTATCTGCCTGCGCTCGAAGAGCCCGAACAGCGGGTCCTTTACCAGTATTGAGCATTTTCATCTGGATATAGCTCTTGTCAATATTCTTGGCCATCTCTCCGCCCAAAGCATCTACTTCACGAACGACAATGCCTTTTGCAGACCCTCCGATAGAGGGATTACAAGGCATAAAAGCCAGCATCTCAATATTGATGGTTGCCAAAAGAACTTTACAACCCATTCGACTAGCAGCAAGCGATGCCTCAACTCCAGCATGCCCTGCTCCAATCACGATAACATCATAACTTTCAGTAAAATTGTGTGTCATTTCTTTTTCCTTCATTTTTTCACCAAAAAAGGCCAAGTCTCTAGAAGTGCAGGACAAAAAAGCCTGCAACATCCATGAGCTTTGACCATCATAGGTATTGCTTATCTTATTGTAGCAAATTGAGCGAAATTGTCAATCTAAAGCAACTAAGATTGGCGAATCGCTTCAAAAGCTTCTTTATCAATCTCGACAGATTCAGAGAATGCGTCTAGAACAATCCCTCTTAATGGAAATCTCCCTCTGCCTTCAACTGCAAACAAACAATCTGTGACAGGCAGTTGCAACCAAGAAAAGCGATCATAGTATTCTTTTGGAATCTCTTGCTCGTTTGAGAAACAGGGATAGAAATAATCATCTCCCTTTTGCAGAATATCGGGTTTTAGGCGAACACCTTCTTGACCTTCAATTTCATCCATTAGATAAGCATTGAAGGGAACCCAAACTTTAGATTGCTTTAATGCCTTAAATAATGCCTCTATAGATTCTGTCGTTTTCTCATGCAAATACTGCTTCTTGTAGTCAGAAAGAGTTTCAAGTCTGTCCTTCTCATCAGTCTTTTTCTTAAAAAATTGAAACATTCTCGTTCCTCTTGTAGTTACTTAAATGTACTGCAAGACTTGACCATTTTTATAAGCTCTGTCAATCAATCCCCCACCTAAACACTCTTCTCCATCATAGAAAACGACTGCTTGGCCTGGAGTAACGGCCCTTTGTGGTTGATCGAAGTTGACAATAGCCTTGTCACCCTTTACAGTAACTGTCACCTTGGAATCTGGCTGCCGGTAACGGAACTTAGCTGTACATTCCATAGTAAATTCTTCCGGCATTTCTTTCGTGAAATGAACCTGACTAGCGTCAAGGCTGGTTGACATTAAATGGTCATGATAGAATCCTTGACCAACATAAAGAATATTTTGGCTAAGGTCTTTTCCGACCACAAACCAAGGTTCGTTGTCACCGCCCTGCTGACCACCAATTCCAAGACCGCCCCGCTGGCCAATGGTATAATACATTAGTCCTGCGTGCTGACCCATATCTCGGCCATCCATTGTCATCATGCGACCAGGCTGGGCTGGTAAATATTGGCTCAGAAATTCTTTAAAATTCTTCTCACCAATGAAGCAAATACCAGTTGAGTCTTTTTTCTTAGCAGTGGCTAAGCCGGCTCTTTCAGCAACCGCTCTAACTTCTGGCTTTTCTAAATGACCCAGAGGAAACATAGTCTTCTGAAGTTGTTCCTGTGATAGCTGGCTTAAGAAGTAGGTCTGATCCTTATTGTTGTCCTTGCCACGCAGCATGTGAACCAAGCCATCTTGGTCTCTCTTAACCTGAGCATAGTGACCCGTTGCAACGTAATCTGCACCCAGTGTCAAGGCATAGTCAAGGAAGGCTTTAAACTTGATTTCCTTGTTACACATGACATCTGGATTTGGAGTCCTACCAGCTCGGTATTCCGCCAAGAAGTATTCAAAAACGCGATCCCAGTACTCTTTCTCAAAGTTGACAGAGTAGTAAGGAATGCCAATCTGGTCTGCAACAGCTGCTACATCCTTGTAGTCTTCTGTGGCTGTGCAGACACCAAATTCATCTGTGTCGTCCCAGTTTTTCATGAAGATGCCAATCACATCGTAACCTTGCTCTTTCAAGAGCAAGGCAGTTACTGATGAATCAACACCTCCGCTCATACCAACAACGACACGAGTCTTAGAGTTATCACTCATTGTGTTCTCCCATCTTTTCGTTATTTCACGATTGAAGGTCGTGCTGTGCTTTCAACGATTGAAGGTCGCTTGAGCAAGGTCTATTATAGCATGATTTAGCAAGGAGAACAACGAATAACCTTTGGCTCAATCTAATGAGCTTTATAAGTTGTCAAGTAGGTTTGCATTGTTGTAAACATCTTGATATAGAAACCATGTGCTCTAACTAAGAATTTACTCGTAATTACAAAAAGGGACTAGAATATGAACTCCAATCCCTGTAAATATAATTTTTCCTAAAGTTTTAATACCAGCCATTTGCTAACCAGAAATTTTTAGCAGCCGACCATGAGCCATAGCGACCTGCTACATAAGCATCCGCTGTCTTCTCTTGATTTTCTGGTGATAAATCTCCATTTAGATAGGCGATAGTCAACTGATAGCGACCATAGTATTGCCCATTTTGCGCTGTATAACTGCCGCTGGATTCTTTTTGAGCAATCCACTCCTTAGCCTCTGCATCCTCAGTACTCAAGCCAGAACTTGGGTTTACAGTAGATTGCTCAGCCTTATCTGATTTTTCAACAGTCACCTGCTCATATACATCATCGTCCAGTTCTAAAACCTGACCAACACTAATCAGATTGATATTGCTAATCTTGTTTTTTTGCGCAATCTTGTCAACAGTCGTCTGATGAGAAGCAGCAATCGCGGACAAGGTATCACCTGACTTGACAGTATAACTTTCTGCATTGGCTACAATCGGAAGCAAAACAGCGGCTCCTGCCATCAAACTGAGCAAGCCTGCTTTCATCATTCTATTTTTAAAATACAAATTCATGTTTAGAATTCTCCTTTTCTGTGATATATCTATCCTAAAGCAAAAGTATTACAGAACTTTATTACTTTGATGAATTATATTACAGACTATTGAAGAACTTGTAAAAACAGACATATATTATAAAGCTTTTTTGATGATGTAAAGCCTATGCTGAACTATCTATATGTTTTTTGCTCCATTTAAATCGAACTCTATCATAGAAGAAAAATAAAACTATTCCTAAAATGAAAGCTGCAGTTCCTTCCTTTAATCCCCTTGGAACAAATGATAAAGTAACTCTACCTGCTCCTCTGTTCACATCAAGTTTCATAAAACCATTCTGCGCACGTTTTAACGGTACCTTCTTGCCATCTACACTAGCTGTCCAGCCCTTATCATAAGGAATGGTGAAAAAGAGAGAACTATCTCTATCCGCGTGATAATCAACCGTTACCGTATTGGATTTTGTCGTCACAGAAACCTCTTGTTCTTTCAATTTACTTATGAGTTGCTGATATTTATTTACATCCACAGAGAAAAACTCTGGCTGGTTAAAAGAGACAGTTCGATTCTCTGGGAAAGAAAATTGGATAGAAACCGTCTGTGCTTCCTTAAAGTAGCCAATATTCAAAAATGGAAAAACATTATGGGTCGGGTAACGATTCGTGATTCCATTTACAGTGATATTGACATCCGTCTGATTATCGTTTGAAAAATCAAGATCTGAAAGGTTGACATAGACTTGACTACCCGCAGGCACCTCAATTGTGTAAGTGACGCTAGCATAGCTTAATTGAGCGTCATTTTCGATGCTTGCAGTTACTTTCCCTTCAGTTTCTTCCTCATTGCCAGCTATAGAAATTCGCTCATAATATTTATGCTTCAACCCTGATAATTGATTTAAAAAGGCTGTCTGATTGTCGAGCGTTAAATTAGTGAAATTGACATCTTTGTAAACATCATTGGTTAAGAAAGCCAAACCCAAAGCATAATTATTTTCATACAATGTCATTGATCGCTCAGTCTTATCTGCAGAAAAACCAAATTTCTGCGGATCTGTTTCAGACAAGTTATACTTTACAGCAAAAAGGCTATCCATCAAAATGCTATTATTTTGATAGCGGAGATTAAGGTTAGTTCCTGCTGATTTAAAACCTAACTTATCTAACGTCGAGCTAGCTTGCGTGTTCCTGACTGATGAGAATTGAGAAATTCCATTATAATTAAATTTCATACTGTCATTCCCAGTCTGGGGATCAAGCCTCTCTGTTCGGAAGAAATCTCTTTTTTCTTTCTCACTATACTTGACAAGACTGTCAATTTCATTCATCTTTTTCGAATAGGATGAACGACTTGCAAAAACCCATTCTTTAGCAATTCCATCAACCTGATAATAAGCGTTTAAAGTAAGCTCAAAAACCACAAAAAACAGTAAGGATATTGTAAACATCCTTTGCCTAACGTGATAACGAATAAAAGCAAAACTGATTAAGAGATAGGCAAAGAAAAACTCTAAAGTAAAAATGTAATTTTCGGGACCAAGAAAATCATAGTGTTTTCTATAATGCAAAGTGGCTAGAAAACCAAAAGAAATGAGTAGAAAGCTAAGGAATACTTGTCGCCATTTTACCTCCTCCAAACGATTGAGCGTTTCTGCAGCCATCAAAATGATAAGAAGAGAAAAGAGCCAAGAATAGCGATGTAAAAACATATTTGGCGCATGCATTCCTTGCCAAAGCAAATCCAAATACTGCAGTCGAAAACTCACTATAAAAATGCCAATCAAAAAAATGTAGGCCAGTTTCACGCGAAGCTTAATACTTTTTATCGTGAAAAATAAGATACTTAAAATAAGAGGAAATAAACCAACATAAATCATAGGAATGGAGCCATACTTAGTTGTATCAAAACTTCCTATAAAATTTTTAGCAAAAATATCTAGATACCAACTTTTCTCAGTAAACAAGCCTTCAACCTTTGTCAAGGTCTCACCATGTGAACTCAGATCTAGATAAGTCGGCAAAATCATAATTAGACTAGTAAGCCCTGCTAATATTGACACGATAGCAAAATCAGGAAAAAACCGAATTCTGGCCTTAAAGTCCCAAGAAAGCTGAACGAGATACCAAAGAACTAAAAACAGAGCCATCATGTAACCAAAATAATAATTTTGGATAAAGAGAATTGACAAGCTTGTAAAGTATAAAACTCTCCCTTGTCCATTCATCAACTTTTGTAAACCAAATATGATAAGGGGTACTAGTATAAATACATCTAACCAAGTTTTAATTTCTAGTTGACTGACTGAGAAACTCATCAAGGCAAAGGAAGTTGACAGAATCAAGATTAGTGTTTCTGGAATTTTTTTAAATATCCCTTTAATACTAATACAAGTTGTCAAGCCAATCAAACCAAACTTGATAAGAGTAAACAAGTAGACCGCATCCGGCATTGATTTTAAATCGAAAAAGTAGACGAAGGGGGAAAGGAAACTTCCTAGATAATAGCTGGAGAGAGCATAAAAATTTTGCCCTAATCCACTTGAAAATGTGTAAAAAAGACTATCCGTTCCATGAAGGATATTCCTCAATGTCGTATCAAATACGACATACTGATGGAAGCCGTCTCCAAGTAACGGCGAAGTATCGCTTCCCCAGTAAATACCTTGACTCAGATAAACGAAACACATAATGAGAAAAGGTAAGGTGAAGGAAGCTAAATAAAGCCAATTTTTCTTAAAAAAATATCTGATTTTTTCCATGTTTCTTATAGAGAAAGAGGCCGAAACGTTGTTTCATGCCTCTGTAAACTTCTGTCAACTTATGTTGACAACTTATTAATCTTTCCAAAGTTCTTTGACTTTTGCCTGAACTTCTTGATTTTCCAAAAATTCATCATAAGTTTCGTCAATGCGGTCAATCACACCATTTTTTGAGAGAACGATGATATGGTTGGCCAAGGTTTGAATAAACTCATGGTCATGGCTGGCAAAAATGATTGACTCTTTAAAGTTCTTCAAACCATCATTAAGACTAGAAATAGATTCCAAATCCAAGTGATTGGTTGGATCGTCCAAGACCAAAACATTTGACTTGAGAAGCATCAGTTTAGACAGCATAACCCGAACTTTTTCTCCACCTGACAAGACGTTGACAGACTTGTTAACTTCATCGCCAGAGAAGAGCATCCGACCCAAGAAACCGCGAAGGAAGGTATTATCATCCTCTTCCTTGCTAGCAAATTGACGGAGCCAATCAAGAATAGATTCACCACCCGCAAAGTCGCGAGAATTATCTTTTGGCAAATAAGAACGACTGGTTGTAACGCCCCACTTGACAGTTCCTTCATAGTCAATATCTCCCATCAAGGCACGAATCAAGGCAGTTGTCTGGATATCATTTTGTCCAATCAAAGCTGTCTTATCGCCAGGACGCAGGATAAAGCTGATATTGTCAAGAATAGTCTCGCCGTCAATCTTGACAGAAAGATTTTCTACTGTCAAGAGATCGTTCCCGATTTCACGCTCAGCTTTAAAGCTGATAAATGGATATTTCCGGCTTGACGGAACAATTTCTTCCAATTCAATCTTATCCAGCATCTTTTTGCGAGATGTTGCCTGTTTGGACTTGGAAGCATTGGCAGAGAAGCGAGCCACAAACTCTTGCAATTGCTTGATTTTTTCTTCTGCCTTAGCATTTCGGTCAGCGAGTAACTTAGCTGCCAATTCACTTGATTCTTTCCAGAAATCATAATTTCCGACATAAAGTTTGATTTTACCAAAATCAAGGTCAGCCATATGCGTACAAACTTTATTTAAGAAGTGACGGTCGTGGGATACGACAATAACTGTATTGTCAAAATCAATCAAGAAATCTTCCAACCAAGTGATAGACTGGATATCCAAACCATTGGTCGGCTCGTCTAGAAGCAAGACATCAGGTTTACCAAAAAGAGCCTTGGCAAGAAGAACCTTAACCTTGTCGCCGTTCGTCAATTCACTCATATTTTGGTAATGCAAGTCTTCTGGAATGTTTAGGTTTTGTAGCAATTGAGAAGCTTCGCTTTCAGCTTCCCAGCCACCCAACTCAGCAAATTCACCTTCCAGCTCAGCCGCTCGAACCCCATCCTCGTCAGAAAAGTCAGGCTTCATATAGATGGCATCTTTTTCCTTCATGATATTGTAAAGGTGCTCATTCCCCATGATAACAACATCAATGGCTCGCTCATCCTCATAGTCAAAGTGATTTTGACGCAAAACAGACAGTCGCTCATCTGGACCTAAAGAAATATGGCCTGTCGTCGGCTCAATATCTCCAGCTAAAATTTTCAAGAAGGTGGACTTACCCGCACCATTAGCTCCAATCAAACCATAGGTATTTCCTTCTGTAAATTTAATATTTACTTCATCAAATAATTTTCGATCACTGAAACGCAGTGACACATCAGATACTGTAAGCAATGATTTTCTCCTATATATGTAATCTCCTCCATTTTACTAGAAAATTCTTCTTTTTTCAAATTATTATAGGACAAAAAACTATTTTAAGAGATAAATATGCCGTAAATCTTGTAAATATGCTGTAAACATATTGTCAAGTAATTGCTTTTTAAACTGCTATTCTTCTTTTTTCTTCTAGCTTCTTCCGCATTTTCTTTGAAAATGATATAATAAGAGCAATACTAATTGAGGAGCAAGCAATGACAAAACCCATTATTTTAACCGGAGACCGTCCGACTGGAAAATTACATATTGGTCATTATGTCGGAAGTCTACGTAACCGTGTCCTTTTACAAAATCAAGACAAGTATGAGATGTTTGTTTTTCTGGCGGATCAACAAGCTCTAACAGACCATGCGAAAGATCCACAAACAATTGTAGAATCAATTGGCAATGTAGCCTTAGACTATCTGGCAGCTGGACTGGATCCCCAAAAAGCAACTATTTTCATCCAGAGTCAAATTCCAGAGTTGGCAGAACTGTCAATGTATTACATGAATTTGGTGTCTTTAGCTCGTTTAGAGCGCAATCCGACTGTCAAGACAGAAATTGCTCAGAAAGGTTTTGGAGAAAGTATCCCAACTGGATTTTTGGTTTATCCTATCTCTCAAGCTGCTGACATTACAGCCTTTAAGGCAAATTATGTACCTGTCGGAAATGATCAAAAACCAATGATTGAGCAGACACGTGAAATTGTTCGTTCTTTCAATCATGCCTATAGCTGTGAAGTTTTGGTGGAGCCAGAAGGCATCTATCCAGAAAATGAAGCTGCTGGTCGTCTGCCAGGGCTTGATGGCAATGCTAAAATGTCCAAATCATTGAACAATGGGATTTATCTAGCGGATGACATGGATACTCTCAAGAAAAAGATTATGAGTATGTACACCGATCCCGACCACATCAAGGTTGAAGATCCAGGAAAAATCGAAGGTAATATGGTGTTCCATTATCTGGATGTTTTTGGCCGGCAAGAAGATGCTGCTGAAATTGCGGCTATGAAAGAACACTACCAACGTGGTGGTCTGGGTGATGTCAAAACTAAACGCTATCTCTTAGAGATTTTGGAGCGGGAATTAGGACCAATCAGAGAGCGTCGCCTAGAGTTTGCAAAAGACATGGGCCAAGTCTATGACATGCTGAAAGAAGGCAGTGAACGTGCTCGACAAGTTGCTGGACAAACCCTGTCAGAAGTCAAAAATGCAATGGGAATTAATTACTTTAAATAACGAACAATAATAGCAGATTACATCAAAAACCATCGTCTTTTGCCTGAAAAAGAGATGGTTTTTAATTTTTGCATAATAATCATTGACAAATGCCTATAGAATGGTATGATATTAACAATAAAAATACGAGCCCCGCTCAATATATAAGAAAAGAGGAAACTGTGGATGTCTAACTGGGACACTAAATTTTTGAAAAAAGGTTTTACCTTTGATGACGTATTGCTTATTCCAGCTGAAAGTCACGTGTTGCCAAATGATGCTGATTTAAGTACAAAACTTGCTGAGAATTTAAAATTAAATATCCCAATTATTACTGCGGCTATGGATACAGTTACCGAAAGTCAAATGGCGATTGCTATTGCCCGAGCCGGCGGTTTAGGTGTCATCCACAAAAATATGTCTATTGCACAGCAGGCTGATGAGGTTCGTAAGGTAAAACGTTCTGAAAATGGTGTCATTATTGATCCATTCTTCCTGACTCCTAATCATACGATTGCTGAAGCAGATGAATTGATGGGTCGATACCGCATCAGTGGTGTGCCAGTGGTTGAAACGATGGAAAATCGTAAATTAGTCGGTATCTTGACTAACCGTGATTTACGCTTTATTTCAGATTATAATCAACCAATTTCCAACCACATGACCAGTGAAAATCTTGTTACAGCTCCAGTCGGAACTGATCTGGCAACAGCTGAAAGAATTCTGCAAGAACACCGGATTGAAAAACTACCTTTAGTAGATGAAAACGGTCGCCTTTCTGGCCTCATCACCATTAAAGATATTGAAAAAGTGATTGAATTTCCAAATGCAGCAAAAGATGAATTTGGTCGTCTGCTAGTTGCTGGTGCGGTAGGTGTCACTTCAGATACATTTGAACGTGCAGAGGCCCTCTTTGAAGCAGGAGCAGATGCCATTGTTATTGATACAGCCCATGGTCATTCAGCTGGCGTTCTACGTAAAATTGCTGAAATTCGTGCTCACTTCCCAGATCGCACTTTGATTGCCGGAAATATTGCAACTGCTGAAGGTGCACGCGCCCTCTTTGATGCCGGTGTTGATGTAGTAAAAGTCGGAATTGGACCAGGATCTATCTGTACAACTCGTGTCATTGCTGGTGTTGGTGTCCCACAAGTCACAGCAATCTACGATGCAGCTGCAGTTGCGCGTGAGTATGGAAAAACCATCATTGCTGATGGAGGAATCAAGTATTCAGGTGATATCGTCAAGGCTCTTGCTGCAGGTGGAAATGCAGTTATGCTTGGCTCCATGTTTGCTGGAACAGACGAAGCACCAGGTGAAACTGAAATCTTCCAAGGACGTAAATTTAAAACTTATCGTGGAATGGGCTCTATCGCAGCTATGAAGAAAGGCTCCAGCGATCGCTACTTCCAAGGTTCTGTCAATGAAGCTAATAAGCTAGTTCCAGAAGGAATTGAAGGGCGTGTAGCTTATAAAGGAGCGGCTGCAGATATCGTCTTCCAAATGTTGGGCGGGATCCGTTCTGGTATGGGATATGTCGGTGCAGCTAACCTGCAAGAACTTCATGAAAATGCTCAATTTATTGAGATGAGTGGTGCTGGTTTGAAAGAAAGTCACCCTCACGATGTACAAATCACCAATGAAGCTCCAAACTACTCTGTCCAATAAAATTATAAAGAAAAACAGCCTTGTCAAGGAGTTGACAAGGCTGTTTTTTAGTTTACAAAGTTGTAAATAAAATTTACAACTATTTTACTTATTTGTAAAGTTAAGGTTCTCTTCTTTCTTTATTACACCCTGACTTATCTGAAAAATATTGATATCATCTGGTAGATTTTGTAAGTGATCTAAGCTGGTTGTCGTAATGAATGTCTGGATATTTTGAGAGATAGTTTCTAGTAATTTTAATTGACGCATGTTGTCAAGTTCGCTCATTACATCGTCAAGCAATAATATTGGAGTATCTTTCGTAAGACTTTCAATTAGTTTGATTTCAGCTAACTTGAGAGATAGGACAAGGCTACGATGTTGGCCCTGGCTACCAAATCCGGCATCCATATCATTGATAAAAAAGTTGATATCGTCTCGATGAGGTCCGACACCTGTATTCTTTTTGAAAAGATCGCGTCTACGACTTTCTGATAAGGCTGATCGAAAAGAAGCTTCCAAATTTTCGAGACATGAAAACGGAACAGATGATACATACTTGATTGTCAACTTCTCTTTCCCTTGAGAAATATCGCTATGGCTTTCCTGAGCAAAATCTTCTAGCTTTTCAATAAAGTCTAAGCGATGTTGCATGACACGACAACCAAAATCAATCAGTTGCTCATCTAAAACAGAGAGAAAGGTTTCATCTATCTTATCATTGGCCTTAAGATAAGCATTTCTTTGCTTGAGCACATGATTATAACTAGATAAGTCAGCAAGGTAGATGGGCTTGATTTGCCCAAGCTCAATATCAATAAATTTTCGGCGCAAAGCAGGGGCGCCTTTAATGAGCTGTAAATCTTCTGGAGCAAACAAGACAACGTTGACAATCCCTATATAATCTGATAATTTCCCTTGTTTTAAATGATTTATCTTGGTGATTCTCCCCTTTGGTGTCAACTCGATGTCAAGTGGGATTTTACCCGTTGTTTTTTCAATGATTCCTGAAATTTGAAGATTTTTCTCTTGAAAATGAATCAAATCCTTATCGGTTCGGGTTCGGTGACTGCGAGTAAGGGCTAAAAAATAGATGGCTTCTAGAATATTGGTTTTCCCCTGTGCATTTTGCCCCAGAAAGATATTAAGGCCAGGATCAAAATCAACCTCTGCAGCTTGGTAATTACGAAAATGTTTAATTTTCAGCGTTTTTAACCACATGGCTTAGGTTCCTGGAAAGCGAACAGGTGCTTTTTTGCTTCTCTGCTCGGGCTTTCTTTTCTTCTGTTCTTTTTTTGCTGGTTGAGATTTTTTCAAGTCCTTATTCATGGCTTTAACCAAGTCTGCCACTCTTTTTTTCTCTGCTTGCTCCACTTGATGTTCAAGGATTTCCTCCTGACTTGGGGCAAGGAGGATGATCTCCAGTTGCTGATTTGGGAGAGAGACGACATCTCCAATTCTAAGTTTTTTCCCTCGTCTATTTTCTAGTTCGCCGTTAAAAAAGACCTGATTATCTGCTAAAAAGGACTTGATTGCTCCGCCACTTTGAATGATACCGACTTCTTTTAAGAGAGCCTGTAGAGTAATGTATTCGTCAAATAATTTATATTCCATATTTCACCTCAATCCTTGTCATTATATCATAATTTAAGCAGAAACTGTTCCGTGGTAGTCTCATTCAAGGACAAGTTTTACTAGAAAAATAGAAAACGCTTTAATCACTAAAATTGCCGATCCTTACAAAGCATTAAACAGCATTTCGTGTTATAATAGAAGTCTATATTATTCGGTATGAGGAGCGCAATGGAAATCATAAAAGGAGTACATCTTCACTTCATTCAATCAGAAAAATTTAAAACTAATAAAATTAAAGTGCGATTTTCAGCTCCTATGTCTGAAAAAACAATAGCCGGGCGGGTTCTTACGGCCAGTATGCTAGAGACTTCAAATGCTCTTTATCCAACATCGCAAGCCTTTCGAGAAAAATTAGCAAATTTATACGGTGCTAATTACTCGACAAGCCTTTCACGACGGGGATTAGTGCATTATCTAGATATCAATCTTTCTTTCGTGCGGGATCAATTCTTGAGCCGTAAGAATATGTTGGCAGATGAAATGCTAGATTTTTTGAAGGCTAGTCTCTTTTTTCCTCTGTCAAATGGAAAGGCTTTTGATACTAAAACCTTTGAAATTGAAAAGAGAAATGTTTTAACAGACTTGGAAGCTGAAATTGAGAATCATTTCTACCATGCTCACAGAGAGTTAAATAATTTATTTTACGATTTACCAGAAATGCGGATTCCACGCGTGGCAACAATCGAGCTAGTAGAAAAAGAAACAGCTGAAACTAGTTTTACTGCTTTTCAGCAAATGCTAAATCAGGATCAAATTGATTTTTTCTTCATCGGTGATTTTAATGAGATTGCTGTCCGTGAGAAAATCCAAGAATTCCAGTTTTCTGAACGAGAGCAGTCTTTACAGCTTAGCTATCAGCAAAACTATTCAAATATAACTAGAGAAAAGCTGGAACAGCGAGATGTAAATCAGTCGATTGTTGAACTGGCCTACCATTTTTCTAGTCAATATGGGGATCGCAGCCACTTACCACTGATTGTTTTGAATGGCTTATTAGGAGGATTTGCCCACTCCAAACTCTTTGTCAATGTTCGGGAAAAAGAGAGTTTGGCCTACACCATTTCTAGCAATTTTGATATTTTTTCTGGTTTGATGCGAATCTATGCTGGAATTGACCGAGCAAATCGGACAAAGACCATCGCTTTAATCAACCGCCAAATTCTAGATTTGAAGCGGGGGCATTTCACAGATGAAGAACTTGAACAAACCAAGAATATGCTGAAAAATTCAATACTTCTGGCTCAGGATCGACAAAACACCTTGATTGAGCGTGCTTACATGTCCTCTGTTCTAGGGAAAAAATTTCTGTCACTAGAGGCTTGGCTGAAAGCATTAGAAAATGTCAGCAAAGCTGATCTTATAGAGGCAGCCCAGCAGTTGAAATTACAGGCGATTTACTTTATGGAAGGGAAATAATGCAGAATCCAGGTCTAGAAAAAATCAATTATATAGCCGTGGGAGAAAGCATCTATCGGGCGGTGCTAGCAAATGGATTGCAGGTTTACCTACTCCCTAAAAATGATTTTAATGAAACCTACGGCATCATCTCAACCCATTTTGGCTCTGTTGATACTAAGGTTGTTTCATGTGAAACAAAGCAAGTTTCTCATTATCCAGCAGGGATTGCGCATTTTTTGGAGCACAAATTATTCGAACGTGAAAACGGTGAGGATTTGCTGCTGGAATTTACTAAATTTGGCGCAGAAAGTAATGCCTTTACAAGCTTTACACGTACCAGCTATCTGTTTTCTACGACAAACTGTGTAGCAGAAAATCTGAAGCTGTTGCAGGAACTCGTTTCCCAAGCTAATTTTTCAGAAGCATCTGTTCAGCGTGAGCAAGGAATTATCCAGCAAGAAATCGAAATGTACCAAGACGATCCAGATTATCGGCTCTTCTTTGGTGCTTTGAGCAATCTCTATCCTCAAACTCCACTAGCAGAAGATATAGCCGGAACGACAGAGTCAATCATGGATATTACTGTGGAAGATCTGACAGAAAACTTTGAGCTTTTCTACCGTCCGTCCAATATGACTTTATTTGTCATTGGTAATTTCGACTTGGAGTCCACTTTTGAAGATATTGTCCAAACACAAGAGACCTTATCTCCTAAATTATTAACTTCAGTAATTGAAAAAAAACCTCTCATCTTACAGCCAGTAATTCCAACCGCTACTAGTCGGATGGAAGTTGCCAGTCCTAAGTTGGCGATCGGTATTCGTGGCAAAGATGCGATACAGGATACAGAGCTTTATCGCTATAAAATTGCCCTGAAACTACTTTTTGCCATGATGTTTGGTTGGACTTCCAAGCGTTTCCAGACCCTATATGAAAATGGCAAGATTGACAATTCGCTCACTCTTGAAGTAGAGGTGGAAAAGGAATTCCACTTTGTCATCCTAACTATGGACACGCAGGAACCCGTAGGAATTTCTCATCAATTCCGCTCAGCCATTCGGAAGTTTGCTCAAGATCCAGATGTCACAGAAACACATCTAGACACGATTAAAAGTGAAATGTTTGGAGATCTTCTGCATGGTCTGAATTCTCTTGAATACATGGCAACCCAGTATGAACCGCATTTAAAAGGTGAAAATCTTTTTGATTTACCTAAGATTTTACAGGATATCACTCTAAATGACGTCTTAAAAGTCGGACGTCGCTTTATCGACCAGTGTGATATGACAGATTTTACTATTTTCCCAAAATAGTTCCAAGTTTATTTCAAAATTTTGTTAGAATAATGTCTAAGAGAAAAGGACTATCCCTATGAGAAAAAAACGATAGGAGAGGTACTCAGACTTGCTCGAGTAAATCAAAAACTTACTTTAGCAGATGCAGCCAAAAAAACAGATATAAAAACTGACTACCTAAAGGCTCTTGAAAACAATCAATACGAAAAATTTCCAAATGCCTTTTACGTCCGTAGCCTGCTACGAAAATATGCTTGGGCTCTGGATTTAGACGAGACAATTCTTTTAGAGGCCTACGACACAGATAATACTGTCGTTTATGACGAAATTGAATTAGCTGAAAACGAAGAATTTCGAAGCAGAAAATATAAAAATCGTTCTTTCTCGCTTCCGCTCTTTTATTTCCTAGTAGTTGCCCTGTCTATCATTATTTTTGTTACCTATTACGTTTGGCAATATGCAAATACAACTACTCCGCAGTTCAGCAGCTCCGATAGTTACAGCCTCGTCTCGAGCTCAAGTATCGAAGATCGTTCAACTCCACCCGAGACCTCCACTACAGACTCTAGCTCAACAAAAGAAAAACTAGAAGTCACTGGAGAAGGAAACTATTTAACTGCAAAATATCGTGGCGAGTCGCAAACTACTCAGTTAACAATCTCAGCAAGCAATACCTCAAGCTGGATTAGTGTAACAAATACAGATTTGGCAGCAGGGGCAACCCTTACTCCAACCCAATCAAGCCAAACAGTGACACTCTCTCCCAATACCACTTATACAATTACTCTAGGAGTTGTGAAAGGTGTCACTGTCACTGTGGGCAGTCAGAAAATAGACCTATCTACCTTGACCAGTGACAGTGCTATAATTACCCTTACAATTGAATCATAAAGGAAGAATGATGAAAAAAGAAAATATCCCCAACGCTTTAACCCTTGCCAGAATTGCCTTAATTCCAATCTTTATTTTGATTTTGACTTTTGGGCATTCGCCAGCCATGCATATCCTAGCTGGAATCATTTTCGCCCTTGCCAGCATCACAGACTACCTGGATGGCTATCTGGCGCGCAAGTGGCAGGTCGTGACCAATTTTGGGAAATTTGCCGATCCCATGGCCGATAAACTGCTGGTTATGTCCGCTTTTATCATGCTGATTGAAATGAAAATGGCTCCTGCTTGGGTGGTAGCTATTATCATTTGCCGAGAGCTGGCTGTCACTGGTTTGAGACTTCTTTTAGTGGAAACTGGCGGAACAGTTCTAGCGGCCGCTATGCCAGGCAAGATCAAGACTTTCACGCAGATGTTTGCCATCCTCTTTCTTCTGCTCCATTGGACTTTACTCGGTCAGATTCTCCTTTACATAGCCCTGATTTTCACTATTTATTCTGGCTATGATTATTTCAAGGGCAGTGCCTATCTCTTTAAAGATACATTTAAATAATATGGAAAATATCATTGAAGTAAAAAATCTTAGTTATCGTTATGACCATAAGTCTAAAGATTATATTTTAAAAGACGTCTCGTTTCACGTGAAACAAGGAGAATGGCTATCTATTGTCGGTCACAATGGCAGCGGAAAATCGACTACGGTTCGTTTGATTGACGGTCTTTTGGAGGCCGAGAGTGGCGATATTATCATTTCTGGAGATAAATTGACGGCTGATAATGTTTGGGAAAAACGTCGCCAAATCGGCATGGTCTTTCAAAATCCTGATAACCAGTTTGTTGGAGCAACTGTTGAGGACGACGTTGCTTTTGGTCTGGAAAATCAAGGCATGGATTATCCCATGATGGTAAAACGCGTCCATGAAGCTCTGGAGCTAGTCGGCATGCAGAATTTTAAAGAGAGAGAACCTGCTCGACTTTCTGGCGGACAGAAGCAAAGAGTTGCTATTGCTGGCGTAGTCGCGCTCCAGCCAGATATTATCATCTTGGATGAAGCAACCAGTATGTTGGACCCAGAAGGACGACTGGAATTGATTCGGACTGTCAAGGAAATTAAAGATAAGAATCATTTAACAGTCATCTCTATTACCCACGATTTGGACGAGATTTCGCTGAGTGACCGTGTCCTCGTTATGAAAAATGGTCAAGTTGAGTCAACCGCTACACCAAGAGAACTCTTTTCCAGACCTGATTTGGAAGACTTGGGCTTGGATCAACCCTTTGTCAACCAGGTCAAAGCTGCCATGATTCAAACTGGGCTAACTCTGCCAGAAACCTATTTAACTGAAAAAGAATTGCAGGAACAATTATGGGAATTACTCTAAATAAAGTCAGTTATACCTATCAGGCTGGAACTCCATTTGAGGGTCCAGCGCTTTTTGAAGTTGATTTGGAAATCAAAGATGGTAGCTATACGGCTTTGATTGGGCACACTGGTAGCGGAAAATCAACCATTTTACAGCTCTTGAATGGCTTGCTGACTCCTAGTGAGGGCAGCGTGCAAGTCAACAATGTTACCATCACTTCAAATTCTGTCAACAAGGACATCAAACAAGTTCGTAAACAGGTTGGTTTGGTCTTTCAGTTTGCTGAAAGTCAAGTTTTTGATGAGACTGTTTTGAAAGATGTGGCCTTTGGCCCACAAAATTTTGGTATCTCTAAGGAAGAAGCCGAGGCTTTAGCGCGTGAAAAATTAAGCCTTGTCGGCATTTCTGAAGAACTATTTGACCGCAGTCCTTTTGAACTTTCTGGCGGGCAGATGAGAAGGGTTGCCATTGCCGGAATCCTAGCAATGGAACCTGACATCTTGGTTTTGGATGAGCCAACGGCCGGACTTGATCCAGCAGGACGCAAGGAATTGATGGGACTCTTTAAAAAACTACATCAAGCTGGAATGACCATTGTCCTTGTAACCCATTTAATGGATGATGTAGCAAATTTTGCCGATACAGTCTATGTGTTGGAAAAGGGGCGCGTCGTCAAAAGCGGTCAGCCTGCTCAGGTTTTTCAAGATATCGATTTTATGGAAAAGATTCAGCTAGGAGTGCCTAAAATCACGAAATTTGCCCAAGAATTAGCTGAAAAAGGAATGAAATTTTCTCATTATCCAATTACAATTGAGGAATTTAAGGAGATGCTACATGGATAAATTGATTTTAGGACGGTATATCCCAGGAAATTCGGTCATCCATCGATTGGATCCGCGTAGTAAATTAGTGGCCATGTTCTTCTTTATCTTATTAATTTTCTGGGCCAACAATCTCATCACTAATTTGCTGTTATTTGTTTTCGTTTTTACTCTGATTTTTCTCTCAAAAGTTCCTTTGACCTTCTTTCTAAAGGGCATTCAATCAATGGTTTTCATTATTGCCTTTACTACCCTCTTCCAGCTCTTTCTGACGGGGGGAGGCAAGGTACTTTTCCAATTTGGTTTCATTAAAATTACAGAATTTGGTCTTTCTCAAGCGGGGATTATCTTTAGCCGTTTTGTTTTGATTATTTTCTTTTCAACCCTTCTGACTTTAACCACAACGCCACTCAGCCTTTCAGATGCAGTGGAAGCTCTACTAAAACCACTTAAAGTCTTTAAAGTTCCTACACATGAAATTGGCCTCATGCTGTCTATGAGCCTGCGTTTCGTACCGACTTTAATGGATGACACTACGAGAATTATGAATGCTCAGAGAGCTCGAGGAGTTGATTTTGGCGAAGGAACGATTGTTCAAAAGGTTAAATCAATCATTCCAATCTTAATTCCCTTATTTGCTTCTAGTTTCAAGCGGGCAGACGCCTTAGCTATCGCAATGGAAGCGCGTGGCTATAGTGGTGGTGAAGGAAGAAGCCGCTATCGACAACTTTCTTGGAAAATGATTGACAATCTTGCTCTTCTCTCTATTTTCCTGATTGGTATCTTGCTCTTTATCTTAAAAAAATAGAGAATAGTATAAGTTTGATAGCAATATTTTTGTTAAAGATCTAATGAAATACACTAAAAATCCTTTTAAAATAATATTTTTATGTGTAAATCTCAATATTTTTGTAATATTCGTGCTTAAAATGTAATCTTTTAGTAATATTTAATGTGTATGATAGTATTATAACTAAAGGAGAAAACTTTTAAAATGAGTATGAAAGTGAAAAAATTGACTCTAGCAGGAACGATTGCTACAGCAACACTATTTGCATCAACTATTGTTGCTAGTGCTGAATCTTATACAGTAAAAGCTGGAGATACCTTATCAGAAATCGCTGAAAGTAAAAAAACAACTGTTGAACGTTTGGTAGAATTAAACAAAATTTCAAATCCAGATTTTATCATGACTGGACAAGTTTTGGAATTGGGTGATTTGAAAGATGTTGCAAAACAAACAACATCAGCACCTGCTGTCTCACCAGCGACACCAGCAGTCCCAGCTCCAGTAACTCCAGCTGCCCCAGTAGCTACGGAAACTCCAGTAACGACAGAAACTCCTGCAGTTACTGCAACTTCAGACTACTCTGCCTATTCATCAGACGTCGTACTCGCAAATGGTAATACTCCAGGTGCTGTAGGTTCTTACGCAGCTGCTCGCATGGCTGAAATGACAGGAGTGTCTGCATCTACATGGGAAAACATCATTGCCCGCGAATCTAACGGCCAAGTGGATGCCTACAACCCATCAGGAGCAAGTGGTCTTTTCCAAACAATGCCAGGTTGGGGATCTACCGCAACTGTTGAAGATCAAATTCAAGCAGCTTACCGTGCTTACAGTGCACAAGGACTATCTGCTTGGGCTTACTAAAATAAGAAAAAATGACTAGAATATCTAGTCATTTTTTCTTGCTCAAAGATACTATTTATTCTCCAAAAATTTCTTTTGAAAGTCTACGGCCGGTAGGAGTTGTAGCTAGCCCTCCTTCAGCCGTTTCCCTGAAAGCAGTAGGCAGGCTAGAGCCTACTTGGTACATGGCATCAATGACTTCGTCAACAGGTATTTTGGACTCGATTCCGGCCAAAGCCATATCCGCTGCGATAAAGGCGTAGCTAGCTCCCATAGCATTTCTTTTGACACAAGGAACTTCTACCAGACCAGCTACTGGGTCACAAATCAAGCCCAACATATTTTTGATGACAAAACAGATAGCTTGACTCGCCTGAAAAGCAGAGCCACCAGCAGCCAAAACCAGGGCAGCTGCGCTCATAGCAGAAGCGGAGCCCACCTCAGCTTGACAGCCTCCTTCTGCACCGGAAATAGAAGCGTTATTGGCAATAACCAAGCCAAAAGCACCAGCAGCCAGCAAAAAGTCTAATTGCTGTTCCTCTGTCAAATCTAGTTTTTCAATCGCTGATGTAAGGACTGCTGGCAGACAGCCAGCACTGCCTGCCGTAGGAGTTGCACAAACCAGCCCCATTTTAGCGTTGTGTTCATTGACAGCAATGGCATTTTTTGCAGCAGTCAGCACAGTATAATCTGACAAGGCCTTCCCCGACTGGATATAATAGTGTAGCTTGGCTGCGTCTCCACCGGTCAATCCGCTGCGAGACTTACTCTCGTCAAGCCCAAGAAGGACTGAGGCTTTCATCACCTCAAGATTTCGACTCATCAGACGTAAAACTTCGTCTCTTTCCCGACCCGTCAATTCATATTCGGTCGCAATCATTAATTCAGCAACATTGCCATTAAAATCTAAATCAGCCTGCTCAACTAATTCTTTTATTGAATAAAACATCTCTTCTCCTATTTAAAGAAATTGACGTTGTGAAGATGGGGAATTTTCCGAATCTCTTCGATAGCCTCTTCGCAACTACGACTATCCACCTCAATGATCATAATCGCTTTCTCGCCCGCTTTTTCTCTAGTCACCGTCATTTGAGCAATATTGATATTGTAGCGGGACAGAGCCTCCGTTACATGGGCAATCATACCTGGAACATCTTGGTGGACGATGATAATGGTTGGCGTATTCATGCTGAGAGAGACTGAGAAGCCATTTAACTCAGTCACCTGAATATTTCCACCACCGATGGACACACCCGTTACACTGATGCTTTTATGGGCGTTTTTAACCGTGATTTTTGTCGTATTTGGATGAGGAGCATTGCTATCTTTCTGAATAGTCCAAACAATCTTGATACCACGTTTATAGGCAATTTCAAGGCTATTAGGAATTTCAGGATCATCCGTATCCATTCCTAAAATACCTGCTACCAGAGCCAAATCTGTTCCATGCCCGCGATAAGTCTTTGCAAAGGAATTAAAAAGCTGGAATTCAACCTCGGTTGGTGTATCATCAAAAATAGAGGATACGATCTTACCGATACGCACAGCCCCTGCAGTATGACTGCTGGAAGGGCCAATCATGACAGGCCCGATAATGTCAAAAACAGATTGAAATTTTAATGATTTCATAAGAAACCTCTTGAACATATTTTCTAAAATTATTATATCAAACTTATCAAATTTCTGCCTGATATCATACAAAAAAAGAGGACAATTGTCCTCTCTTCATTATTGGTAATTCGCATACCTGAAACTCTTTTACTCCGCCAGTAGGACTCGAACCTACGACATCATGATTAACAGTCATGCGCTACTACCAACTGAGCTATGGCGGATAGTATAGTCCGTACGGGATTCGAACCCGTGTTACCGCCGTGAAAAGGCGGTGTCTTAACCCCTTGACCAACGGACCATCTATGTTCTTTTCAGAACATATTCTATTATATCAGGTTTTGAATCTTTGTCAACAGTTTTTTATTTATTTTTTAAAATTTCTTTTAAATGTTTTGTTCTTAGCCTAGAAACAGGGCAACGACGGCCTTCATAAAATATAATTTCCTTTGTTTTCTTATCATAATCACAGATATTATCGATATTGACTAAGAAAGATTTATGGGAAGCAAAGAAACGTTGGGTTTTCTCATCCTGTTCTTGAACACTGGCAATCGTTCCATAAAATTCTTTTATAAAGTTTTTTCCGACCATCCGTAACTTATGAGAGGAGCTTGAGGTTTCGATATACAAAATATCATTAAATGGCACGCGCACATCATTGCCTCGATAGCTGTATTCAAAATAATCAACCATGTTGGTGTTTGTAATTAAGGTATTTTTCGTATAAATGATACACTCTTTTATACGTTTTTTAAACGAATCATCGTTAATATCCTTGTCAATAAAATCAAGAGCTGATACCTTGTATTTGAAAGTCATGGTCGCAAACTCTGATTTTGAAGTTACAAAGACAATAATAGCATATGGATTATGATGACGAATAAAACGAGCGACCTCCAGTCCTTTGGTCTCTTCCCCTTTAATATCTATATCCAGAAAATAAATCTGATTGACATCTTCATTTTCGACGTAGTCCTTAAATTCCTGAATTTTTCCTGTGATTTTTACCTGGATATCGAGCCCCATTTCTTCAGCAATCTCTGCTAAAGTTTTTTCCATACGGAGTTGGTGGGCTAAGGTATCTTCTAATGCTAAGATTCTCATAAACTATTCCTTCTTTTAATTGTTAATACTTGGGTGAAATCATACTTACTTATTTCTGTATCTAGCATGATATATTCATAATTCTCTAAAATTTCTTTCAGATTATTTAAACCTAGTCCTCTTCGATAACCTTTCGTTGAGAACTCTGGTTCATAAATTTCTTCTAAATCTAATTTCCTTTGCTTGCGGGAATTTTTTACAACAAAAATGATTTCCGTATCGAGTTGAACTAAAGTCACATGAATCATTTTTTCATAGCTTTCGATTGCGCCTTCAACAGCATTGTTTAGCAATATACTAGCCATTCTTACCACATCTAATAACTTAATCGGTAATTTCTCAACAGGATCTTTGACTTCGAATGTCAAATCAATCTGGTGTTCACGCGCCTTGAATAAAGTCTCCGTCATAACGCTTCGGAGAGCTGAGTCGCCAACATTGTTCAAATCAAAATAAGTGTATTTATCCGAGCGTAATTTTAAATTTGCATCAACTAAAACTTCTTGATATATTTTTTCAATTTCCTTGATATCTTGCGTATTGATGGCCATTTGAAAGCTAGTCAGCATGCCGGCATAATCATGACGAAAACCACGAATTTCATTATAGAGAGAAACAATTTCATCTGTATACTGCTGCAGCTGCAACTGTTCCAATTCTCTTTGTCGAATCTCCTCTTCTTTTTCATACTTTTCCCGAATTGCCTTCAAATAGAAAAGAGTTGTCATAAAGATCAAGAAACAAATAGTCGCTAGCATACTGCTAAAACTATTAAAATGATCGTCTTCACTTAACCAATGAGAAACATTTAAAATGAAAATATCTATAACATAAAAAATATTAATTCTCTTAATTGTCTTTTTAAAGACCTCCTCTTTAAAATCACATGCGTAAAATGGTAAGTAGTCGATAAACTTAAGCATAAATAGAACAGAGATACTGTTTATCATGATATAAAAGACAACCCAATTATCTTTTACAAATGAATCCCCTGTAATTGAGGAAATAATGACGGAAAAAAAGGTAGTAGAAGACTGAACTGTTAAATAAAGGAGAAGAGATAGAAATATAGAGAAAAGAGTTGATAACTTCTCTTTTTTATAAAAATATCTGTAGAAAAAAAGAGGATAAATCAGTAGTAAAATAAAATACAGAACATGCCTTGACAAAGAAAATATAGATTCTAAATTTAATATGAGTAATGGTAATAAAATTAAGACTATAGCACACAGAAAAGTAAAGTAAAAACTAGATTTTACTTTATTTATCTTTTCATATATAACAATAGTGAAATATACTTCAATGGCGGCTTGCAATATCCAAAAAAATAATTCAAACATAATTCCATTTCCTCAGTTATCAATGTTATTTTTTCTTAAATTTAATTTTTAAGAAGATATTTCTTAAATCTCCTCCAAGAACTTCTTTAAGTTCTTTTTCATTCAAGACTGGGAATTGAGCGATTGTTTTAAAGTTTTTCTGAGTATTTTTCATATTAGATTCTCCTAAACATTTTTTCGTAAGTGTTACCTTACAAGATCTATTATAAATAAAATTTCAAATAATCTGTCATCTTTCCCTGAAATGTCATTTTTTATTCCTGAAATGTCGTTTTCTCAAAAAATATAATAAAAAAACACGAAATTTTTCGTGTCTGAATAGTGTATATTATGATCCCAGCAGGATTCGAACCTGCGACCGTTCGCTTAGAAGGCGAATGCTCTATCCAGCTGAGCTATGAGACCGATACCTTTTCATTCTATCAGAAAAATCTAGTATCGTCAAGATTTACTTATGGTAGGGACTCCCTTGTTGAATCATGAAAGCCCGGTAAATCTGCTCTACCAAAACAAGACGCATCAATTGATGAGGCAGGGTCAATTTTCCAAAACTCATCAGTAGATTAGCTCTTTTTTTGACAGCAGGAGACAGACCCAAGCTGCCACCAATCACAAATGTAATATCAGAAAAGCCACGAACTGTGATGTCGCTCAAGATAGAACTAAACTCTTCTGAAGGAAATTGCTTTCCTTCAATAGCTAGAGCAACCACGAATTCTCGTTCAGAGACTTTTGCTAAAATCCGACTTCCTTCTTTTTCGAGGATTTGCTGATTTTCTAGCTCACTGGCCTTATCTGGTGTTTTTTCGTCTGCTAATTCTACAATTTCTAACTTAGAAAATCGACTCAGACGTTTAGCATATTCAGCAATCCCATCCTTGAGATACTTTTCTTTTAATTTTCCAACAGTTACAAGCTTTATTTTCATATTTCCATTCTATCATATCCACATGGATTTCACACTTTATTCACATCAGTTTTTTATGGAAAACTTGTTGAATCTATGTATTTTCTAACCTCCATCAACATTTTTTATAAGTTTTCCACAAGTTGTGGAAAACTTGTGAATTTTAAGTTATAATTAAGAATAGATTTCTATAATTTCATCAATTGTAATCAAGGAGGAAAATATGAAAAACGCTTCAAATTTCTTTAAAAAATCTTTGTTGCTTTTTATCGTTTTAGTTGTAGGATTTATTGGCGGAAGCCTAGGAAATTTAACCACTGCATTTCTTAATAATAAAATGGCTAATATTGGTCCTTCTAGCTCAAAGACCACTGTATCAACGTCTTATAAAAACACAACCGATACCACAAAGGCTGTAAAAAAGGTTCAAAACGCAGTTGTATCAGTGATTACTTATACAGGTTCTAATCAAGAAGGAGTGATCAATAATGAATCAACCAGTGATCCTCAAGTAGCTAGTGAGGGATCTGGTGTTATTTATAAGAAGGAAGGAAAATATGCCTACCTTGTTACCAATACTCACGTTCTAAATGGAGCAAAAAATCCCGATATTCTACTAGCAGATGGTAATAAGGTTCCTGGTGAAGTGGTAGGATCAGATGTTTATTCTGATATTTCTGTAGTAAGAATTAGCTCTGAAAAGGTGAAAGATGTAGCTGAATTTGGAGATTCCAACTCCCTGACAGTAGGAGAAACTGCTATTGCCATCGGAAGCCCTCTCGGAACAGAATACGCTAACTCTGTTACACAAGGAATCATCTCTAGTTTAGGCAGAAATGTAACTCTCCAATCTGAAGACGGCCAAAATATTTCCACGACTGCCTTGCAAACAGATGCTGCTATCAACCCTGGTAACTCTGGTGGCCCACTCATCAATATCCAAGGGCAAGTTATCGGTATTACGTCCAGCAAAATCTCTCACAATGGTCAAACTGCTGTAGAAGGCATGGGCTTTGCAATCCCATCAAACGATGTTGTCAACATTATCAAGCAATTAGAAAAAACTGGAACAGTAACTCGTCCTGCTCTGGGTATCCAAATGCTCGATTTATCTAATATCGCCACTTCTGACTTAGCAAAATTACGTCTGCCTTCATCTGTAAAATCAGGTATCCTTGTCCGCTCTGTGCAAGAAGGAATGCCTGCTGAAAATAAACTTCAGAAATACGATGTCATCACAAAAGTTGACGATAAGGATGTTGAGTCAACCAGTGATTTACAATCTGCTCTCTACAGACATTCTCTGGGAGATGACTTGAAAGTGACTTACTTTAGGGATGGTAAAGAGGCTACTACAACAATTAAATTGACCAAATCAACCCAGGACTTAAGTGACAACTAATCCTTTACATAATTGTCAACACACCTTTACACGATCGTAAAGGTGTGTTATGCTATATACAAATGGAAAATTATCAATACATACCACTAAAAGACATTCGAACCAATCCTTATCAGCCTAGAAAAAGCTTTTCTCAAGAAAAAATAAATGAATTGGCAGCTTCTATTAAAGAAAATGGAATTATCCAGCCCATTATTTTGAGAAAATCTTCCTTATTTGGTTACGAAATTTTAGCAGGTGAAAGACGATTCCGAGCTGCTAAGATTGCTGGCTTAGAAAACATTCCTGCCCTCATTAAAGACCTATCTGACGATGACATGATGAAGCAAGCCATCATCGAGAATTTGCAAAGAGAAGATCTCAATCCGATTGAAGAAGCGGAATCCTATCAGCATCTGATTGAGAAAGGATTGACCCATGAAGAAATTGCAAAAATCATGGGAAAATCTCGGCCTTACATCAGTAATCTTGTCCGCTTGTTACAGCTGCCAGCTTTTATGATGGACGCTGTCAAAGAGGAAATGATTTCGCAAGGGCATGCTCGTCTCCTCATTCCACTCAAAAAGGAAGAACAAGTCTTTTGGCTGGACAAAATCATTCAAGATAATTTATCCGTTCGTGCTCTTGAACTTTCATTACAAAAGACTAAAAAGGCAAAAACTAAGAAGAACAAAGAAATTTTTGCCCATTCAGAAGAAGAAAAACTGAAAAAAATCCTTGGCCTCAATGTCACTATTCACTTAAAAAATCCTTCAAAAGGAAAGATCATTATTCCTTTTGAAAATGAGGAAGAGTACCAAAGAATTATAAACAGCCTGAAATAGGGCTGTTATTTTCTTTTTTCAAACTAACAAACTTTTCCACCTTTAAAAGCAGCCTAAATGGTTGAAAAATAAGGATTTTACATGTAATCCACAATCTGTGGATAAGTCTTATGAACATTGTTAATTTTTCTCCACAAGTTGTGGAAAACTTGGGCGATTTATGTTAAAATGAGAGTCGACATAGAGAATAATTTTTTGAAAAGGAGGAGGCAATGACCAAAGAGCAAGAATTTTGGCGAAGAATTTTAGAACTTTCAGCTGCTCAACTAAAACAGACAACCTATGATTTTTTTGTTGCAGAAGCAAAATTGATAGCCATTGAAAATAATCAGGCCACTATCTTTCTTGATAGCCCAGTCAAACAGCTGTTTTGGGAGCAAAACTTAGTGGGCGTTATCCTTACAGCTGGCTTTGAAATTTTTAACGATCAAATTACGGCTAAATACGTCTTTGAAGAAGCAGGACATGACCTTGTTTCCAAATATCAGCTGGAGGAACAGGCTGAAAAAACTCCATTTCGACCAAGTTTACCGCCCATTGATACTGGATTAAAAGCTAAATATACATTTGATAATTTTGTACAAGGGGACGGGAATATCTGGGCTAAAGCAGCAGCCTTGGCTGTGTCTGAAAACCTAGCGACTACTTATAATCCCCTATTTATCTATGGTGGTCCAGGTCTAGGAAAAACCCACTTACTAAATGCTATCGGCAATCAAATTTTGGAAAATATTCCTGATGCGCGTGTAAAATATATTCCGGCAGAAACCTTTATCAATGACTTTCTGGAGCATCTGAGACTCGGTGACATGGATAATTTCAAAAAAATCTATCGGAGCTTGGATTTGCTCTTGATTGATGATATCCAGTCTCTTGGCGGAAAAAAAGTCTCTACCCAAGAAGAATTTTTCAATACTTTTAACGCCCTTCATGGCGATAACAAGCAGATTGTGCTGACCAGCGACCGCAGTCCTGATCATCTTGATAATTTGGAAGAGCGCTTAGTCACGCGCTTCAAATGGGGGCTCACTCAAAATATTACACCACCTGATTTTGAAACGCGGATTGCCATCCTCCGAAACAAAATCGAAAATCTGGACTATATTTTCCCTAATGATACTTTGGAGTACCTCGCCGGACAATTTGACTCGAATGTCCGTGACCTAGAAGGGGCGCTCAATGATATTACGCTCATTGCAAGAGTCCGCAATCTCAAGGAAATTACGATTGACATCGCTGCTGAAGCCATTCGAGCTCGCAAGCAGGACTCTAGTCAGGTAACAGTCATTCCGATTGAAAAAATCCAGTCTGAGGTCGGCAATTTCTATGGCGTCAGTGTCAAGGAAATGAAGGGAAGTCGTCGAGTCCAAAATATCGTTTTGGCTAGACAGGTAGCCATGTATCTAGCCCGTGAACTAACAGACAATAGCCTACCAAAAATCGGACGAGAATTTGGCGGCAAAGACCATACAACAGTCATTCACGCGCATGGAAAAATCAAAAACCGACTCGAAACTGACGATAGCCTGCGACTTGAAATCGAAAATATCAAAAACAAGATAAAATAAGGGTGTGGAAAAGATTTAGCTAATCTGAAGTTTTTTCCACAGGTTGTGAACAAGTCTTAAAACTTGATTTTAGATGCTTTGCTCCATTTTTCCACAGCTTCCACAAGAACTACTATTACTATTAACTTAATAATCATAAATAATAAAAGGAGTCCCTATGATTCACTTCTCTATTAATAAAAATTTATTCCTACAAGCTTTGAATACAACTAAGAGAGCTATCAGTACAAAAAACGCTATTCCAATTTTATCAACTGTTAAAATTGATGTAACGAAAGAAGGCATTACCTTGATTGGTTCAAATGGTCAAATTTCCATTGAAAACTTCATTTCAGTTCAAAATGAGAATGCTGGGCTCTTGGTTACTTCACCAGGTTCGATCCTCCTCGAAGCAAATTTCTTTATTAATGTCATTTCTAGCCTGCCAGATATCGTGCTTGATTTTAAAGAAATTGAGCAAAAACAAATCGTCCTCACTAGCGGCAAGTCAGAAATTACGCTAAAAGGAAAAGATGCTGATCAATATCCACGTATCCAAGAAGTCTCTACCAGCAATCCTTTGGTTTTAGAAACAAAAGTCCTCAAAAACATCATTAATGAAACAGCTTTTGCTGCCAGCACGCAAGAAAGTCGTCCTATTTTGACGGGGGTTCATTTTGTCTTGACAGATAACCAATCCCTCAAAACAGTTGCGACAGACTCTCACCGGATGAGCCAAAAGAAAATTACTTTGGACAAGAAGGGTGACGACTTTGATGTGGTGATTCCTAGCCGTTCTCTGCGTGAATTTACAGCTGTTTTCACAGACGAAATTGAAACAGTAGAGGTTTTCTTTGCTAATAATCAACTTCTCTTTAGAAGTGAAAATATCAGCTTCTATACACGCCTGTTGGAAGGAAACTATCCTGACACAGACCGCTTGATTCCGACAGAATTTTCAAGCGTTGTGACCTTTAATACCAATAATTTACGCCATGCCATGGAACGGTCTCGTCTTCTGTCCAATGCGACTCAGAACGGAACAGTGAAATTGGAAATTGTGAAGGGCATTGTCAGCGCTCATGTACATTCACCAGAAGTTGGGCGCGTAAATGAAGAAATTGATACAGAAAGTGTGTCAGGAGAAGATTTGACCATCAGCTTCAATCCTACCTATCTAATCGAAGCGCTAAAGGCAGTCGACAGCGAGAAGGTGACCATCAGCTTTATTTCAGCTGTTCGGCCTTTCACCTTGGTTCCAAGTGAAGATGCTGAAAACTTTATCCAGCTGATCACGCCAGTCCGTACCAATTAGAAGATAAGATTTAAGACAAGGTTGACTCGATCCGCCTTGTCTTATTTTGATAATTTACAAGCCAGCTGATTCTAAACTTGTGGTATAATACAGCTAGGGTTGAGAAAAGCGTCAATCTGTATTTTTAATTTAAGAGAATAAAAAATAGATTGTCAAAAGGAGAGAAGATGTACGAACTTGGAACTTTTGTAGAAATGAAAAAGCCCCATGCCTGTACAATTAAGTCAACGGGCAAGAAGGCCAATCGTTGGGAAGTCGTCCGCATGGGAGCAGATATCAAGATTCGCTGTAGCAATTGCGAACACGTTGTCATGATGAGCAGATATGATTTTGAAAGAAAAATGAAGAAGGTCATTGAATAGTTCATATTTTAGACTTAGCTTGATTTTGAATGAGCTACCTCATCAACAAAGAACGAGGCTGGGACAAAAGTCCTAGCCTCTCAATTGTCTTTGGATTGTCGATCAAGACGCAGTGGTTGAGTGGGCTCTACTAGGCTGATTTCATCAGCTTTTACAGCCCTACTCAACTGTGCGGAGGTGGGACGACGAAATCGAATTCTAACGACTTACCGACTTCTGTCCCACTCTCGTTTTCTGCTTTTATTTAAGTTCTTCAAATTTGCCATCTTTGACTTCTTTATAACCAGAAGCTTCAAGAGATTTTACCGTTTCTTTATAACTGATATAATTAGCTTTTTGGTCTCCATCAGTTTGAATAAGCTGCTTGTTTTTCAGTTCTGAGATATCTGCCTTACTAAAATCCATCGTCATCTTTTGCGTCAAATGATCGTCTTTATATTCGATTTTATTAGTAAGTCCTTTAGTGTTTTCCAGCGTTTTCATGTAGCCTCCAATTTGTTCTTTGGCGGTATCTTTTGTCAATCCGATAGGCTCATAATAGAAAACATTGCTGGTTTCATTTTTCAGCAAATCATCGCCCTTATACTCAAGAGTGATCCGGCTGTCTTGCTTGGTCTTTTGGTCAATCAACTGAAAATAGGATTTTTTAGGACTGCTACTGCAGGCAGCTAAAACAAGTAAAGTAAACATCGTCAAGAAAGAAAGAACAAAGGTTTTAATTGTCATTTTTTTCATGGCTAACTCCTTTTATCAAAATATTAACTATATTATATCATTTTTTGTAGAAAATATTTTTTATTTCTATTCAGAAAGCAGGAAATTTTTCATTCAAATCCGCTGTTTAGGATAAGGATTTATGGTATAATGGTTTGGATTGAAAAGATGAATGGAGAAGATACGAATGGCTTT
The DNA here is from genome assembly GCF_000222765.1 of Streptococcus cristatus ATCC 51100. Lineage (GTDB taxonomy): Bacteria > Bacillota > Bacilli > Lactobacillales > Streptococcaceae > Streptococcus > Streptococcus cristatus. Next base: position 286,400 of record NZ_AFUE01000005.1, read on the forward strand.
AACAGCAGGGATTGTTGGACTGCCTAATGTGGGCAAGTCAACTTTATTTAATGCAATTACAAAAGCAGGGGCGGAAGCTGCCAACTACCCTTTTGCGACCATTGATCCAAATGTCGGTCGGGTAGAGGTGCCAGATGCTCGTTTGGACAAATTAACAGAATTGATTAAACCTCAAAAGAAGGTTCCAACTACATTTGAGTTTACAGACATTGCAGGTATTGTAAAGGGAGCTTCAAAAGGAGAAGGACTGGGGAATAAATTCTTGGCCAATATCCGCGAAGTGGATGCTATCGTCCATGTAGTCCGTGCCTTTGATGATGAAAATGTCATGCGGGAACAGGGCCGTGAGTCTGATTTTGTCGATCCCATGGCTGATATTGAGACCATCAATCTGGAGCTTATTTTAGCCGATCTAGAAAGTATCAACAAACGCTATGCGCGTGTTGAGAAGATGGCTCGTACCCAGAAGGACAAGGACTCAGTTGCAGAATTTAATGTTTTACAAAAAATCAAGCCAGTTCTGGAAGACGGTCTATCAGCTCGGACAGTTGAGTTTACAGAAGAAGAGCAAAAAATCGTCAAAGGTCTCTTCCTTTTAACGACTAAGCCTGTACTTTACGTGGCCAATGTCAGTGAAGATGAGGTGGCTGATCCAGACAATATTGACTATGTGAAGCAGATTCGCGAATTTGCTGCTACAGAAAATGCTGAGGTTGTTGTCATTTCAGCGCGTGCCGAGGAAGAAATTTCTGAACTGGATGATGAAGACAAGGCAGAATTTTTGGAAGCTATAGGCTTAACAGAATCAGGTGTAGACAAATTGACACGTGCAGCCTATCATCTATTGGGACTTGGAACCTATTTTACAGCTGGTGAAAAGGAGGTCCGGGCTTGGACCTTCAAGCGTGGCATGAAAGCTCCTCAGGCAGCTGGTATCATTCACTCAGACTTTGAGAAAGGTTTCATCCGAGCAGTGACGATGTCTTATGACGATTTAGTGAAATATGGCTCTGAAAAGGCGGTAAAAGAAGCTGGACGCTTGCGTGAAGAAGGAAAAGAATATATCGTTCAAGATGGCGATATTATGGAATTCCGCTTTAATGTGTAAATCAAGTGTAAATTTAAAATATCTAGGTTGGAAAGAAATTTCCAGCCCTTTTGGCTTTTATAAAGGAGTAAAATGACAAAATTAATTGTTGGATTGGGGAATCCAGGAGATAAATATTTCGAAACAAAACATAATGTTGGTTTTATGTTAGTTGACAAGATGTGTAAAGAGTTAAATCTAAAGTTTACAGCAGATAAGATTTTTCAAGCGGAAATTGCTTCAACCTTCTTAAATGGAGAAAAAGTCTACTTTGTAAAACCGACTACTTTTATGAATGAAAGTGGGAAAGCAGTCCATGCCCTGCTCACTTACTATGGCTTGGATATAGATGATCTACTCGTTATTTATGATGATCTGGATATGGAAGTTGGAAAAATTCGTCTTCGTGCCAAGGGTTCGGCTGGCGGGCACAATGGTATAAAATCCATCATTAAACATATTGGAACACAGGAATTCAAGCGAGTAAAAATTGGCATAGGAAGACCTAAAAATAATATGTCAGTTATTCATCATGTTTTAGGGAAATTTGATCAGGAAGACTATATCAGTATTTTAAATACATTAGACAGAGTTGACAGTGCTGTAAATCATTATTTACAAACTGAGAATTTTGAGCAGACCATGCAACAATATAATGGATAAGACAATGACACTACTTGATCTATTTGGTCGAAACCAACAAATTGCAGACTGGAAAAAACAATTACAAAAGAATACTCGGCAGTTAGTGATGGGACTTTCAGCTTCAACAAAAGCTTTGGCGATTGCCAGTAGCTTAGAAGAGCAGGAGAAAATCCTAGTCATCACTTCGAGTCAAAACGAAGCAGAGCGTCTGGCTAGTGATTTGATTTCTTTGTTGGGAGAAGAAAAGGTCTATACTTTCTTGGCAGATGATACGCCTTTGGCTGAGTTTGTTTTTTCATCCCAAGAAAAAATCTTTGCCCGATTAGAGGCCATGAATTTTTTATCAGACAAAGAAAAAAATGGGATTCTGATCATAAACGTCGCAGCTAGTCGCTTATTATTACCCCAGCCTGATATTTTTAAAAAATCTGAGCTTATCCTTTCTGTTAGTAAAGAATATAATCTTGACAAGCTAGTAAAGTCTTTGTCAAGGAACGGTTATAAAAAAGTTTCGCAAGTTCTCAGCCAAGGAGAGTACAGTCTGAGAGGGGATATTCTAGATATTTTTGAACGCTCGGCTCAATATCCTTATCGGATAGAGTTTTTTGGAGATGAGATTGATGGGATAAGGATTTTCAATCCTGAAAATCAACTTTCTCTTGAAAATGTGGAAGAGATTTTGATAGAGCCTGTTACAGATCTTCTATTTACAGAAGAAGATTATGCAAAAGGACGGAAAAATCTAGAAACAGCTCTTTCTACGGTTATCGATCCGTCTTTGAAATCCTATTTAGAAGAAGTATTGAGTTCTGCTAGAGAGCAATTTCATCATGCAGATATCCGCAAGTTTCTTTCTTTATTCTATCAGAAAGAATGGACTATTTTAGACTATTTACCAACTCACACTCCTATATTTTTTGATGATTTTCAAAAAATAATGGACAAGCATGCCCAGTTTGAATTAGAAGTTGCCAATATCTTGACAGATGATTTACAAAATAGTAAAGCACTGTCAAATCAACAATACTTTGCAAATAATTATCAGGACTATCGTAAATATAAACCTGCTACATTTTTTTCTAATTTCCATAAAGGCTTAGGAAATCTAAAATTTGATGCACTTTATCAATTTAATCAATATCCAATGCAGGAATTCTTTAGTCAGTTTCCTCTCTTAAAAGAAGAAATCAATCGCTTTCGGAAATCGGACTATACGGTAGTCTTACAAGCAAATTCAGCCTCAAGTTTACAAAGTTTACATAAAACTTTACAGGATTATGAGATTCATTTAGATTACATCAAGGAAAAAGACATCCATGAAAAAGCTGTCCAGCTTATAGAAGGAAATCTAGTTCAAGGATTTAATTTTGTCGATGAAAAAATCGTTTTGATTACTGAGCATGAGATGATTCAGAAAAAAATCAAACGTAGGATTCGTCGTCAAAATATTTCTAATGCTGAAAGATTGAAAGACTATAATGAACTGGAAAAAGGCGATTATGTGGTTCATAATATCCACGGTATTGGTCGCTATTTAGGAATTGAAACGATTGAAGTTTCAGGAGTTCATCGGGATTATTTGACGATTCAGTATCAGAATGCGGATCGTATCTCTATTCCAGTGGATCAAATCAACCTTCTATCTAAATATGTAGCTAGCGATGGAAAAGCACCTAAAATTAACAAGCTAAATGATGGGCGTTTCCAAAAAACGAAGCAAAAAGTACAACACCAGGTTGAAGACATTGCCGATGACCTTATTAAATTATATGCAGAGCGTAGTCAATTAAAAGGTTTCCAATTTTCTAGTGACGACCAGCATCAAGTAGAGTTTGATAATGCCTTTCCATATGTGGAAACAGAAGATCAGCTCAGAAGCATTCAGGAAATCAAGAAGGATATGGAGAGCGACCGTCCAATGGATCGACTCTTGGTTGGCGATGTTGGTTTTGGGAAGACAGAGGTGGCTATGAGGGCTGCTTTTAAGGCTGTCAACGACCATAAACAGGTGGCTATCTTGGTTCCGACCACTGTTTTAGCTCAGCAACACTACACAAACTTTAAAGAACGCTTCAATGATTTTGCCGTGAATGTCGATGTTCTCAGCCGTTTTAGAAGTAAAGGGGAGCAAAAAGAGACTCTGGAAAAATTGGAAAAAGGGCAGATTGATATTATTATCGGTACCCATCGCCTTCTATCAGCAGATGTAAAATTCTCCGATTTGGGGCTATTGGTGATAGATGAAGAGCAGCGCTTCGGTGTCAAGCATAAGGAAAAGTTAAAGGAGCTTAAAAAGAAGGTTGATGTGCTGACCTTGACGGCCACCCCTATTCCACGAACCCTCCATATGTCGATGTTGGGAATTCGAGATTTATCGGTCATTGAAACACCACCGACAAATCGTTATCCAGTCCAAACCTATGTTTTAGAGAATAATAAGACAGTTATTCGGGATGCGGTTTTACGTGAAATAGACCGAGGCGGACAAGTTTACTACCTTTACAATAAAGTTGACACCATTGAGCAAAAAGTTTCAGAATTAAAAGAGTTGATTCCAGAGGCTTCAATTGGTTATGTTCATGGACAGATGAGTGAGGTACGTTTAGAAAATACCCTCTTAGACTTTGTGAATGGCGAGTATGATATTTTAGTTACAACAACGATCATCGAAACAGGTGTTGATATTCCAAATGCAAATACTCTTTTTATCGAAAATGCTGACCATATGGGGCTGTCAACCTTGTATCAACTTCGTGGTCGAGTTGGCCGCAGCAATCGAATCGCTTATGCCTATCTTATGTATCGGCCAGATAAATCTCTGACTGAAGTTTCAGAAAAAAGACTAGAAGCCATTAAAGGATTTACTGAGCTAGGATCTGGATTTAAGATTGCCATGAGGGATTTGTCTATCCGAGGAGCGGGAAACATTTTAGGAAGTTCACAGTCTGGTTTCATTGATTCTGTAGGATTTGAAATGTATTCTCAACTTTTGGAAGAAGCTATTGCTAAGAAGCAAGGTAAGGAAACCAAGCGTCAAAAAAGCAATGCTGAAATCAATCTTCAAATTGATGCCTATCTTCCAAGTGATTATATTTCTGATGAGCGTCAGAAAATTGAGGTTTACAAGAGAATTCGTGAAATTGACAATCGTGTAAACTATGAACATCTGCAAGATGAATTGATCGATCGCTTTGGAGAATATCCGGATGTAGTGGCTTATCTACTAGAAATTGGCTTAGTCAAGTCCTATCTTGATCAGTCTTTTGTGGCACTTGTTGAGCGGAAGCAAGAATCTGTCATCATTCGTTTTGAAAAAATTTCTCAGCAAATCTATCTGACCCAAGATTATTTTGAAGCCTTGTCAGCGACAGATCTAAAGGCTCGAATTGGTGAGCAGCAAGGCTTGATTGAAGTCGTTTTTGATGTTCGGAAGAAAAAAGATTTCGAGATTTTGGAAAACTTGCTGAACTTTGGTGAAAAACTGATAGAAATCAAGAATCGAAAAGCTGAATAAACATTACAATTCGGTAAAATTTCAGCTTTTTAGCTTTGTTTCTTTCAAAAGAATGATAGAATATTAAGAGAAAATCGAGGAAAAGACTATGAGATTAGACAAATATTTAAAGGTATCACGTATTATCAAGCGACGCCCTGTAGCTAAAGAGGTAGCAGATAAAGGTCGTATCAAGGTAAATGGAATCCTGGCAAAAAGTTCGACAGATTTGAAAATCAATGATCAAATTGAAGTTCGTTTTGGCAATAAGCTGTTAACAGTGCGGGTGCTAGAAATGAAAGACAGCACTAAAAAAGAAGATGCTGCTAAAATGTATGAAATTATCAGTGAGACAAGGATTGAAGAAAATGTCTAGAAATATTGTTCAAATAAATAATCGCTTTATCCAAGATGAAAATCAGCGTCGCAGATACCTCGATGAGGAACGTCGGAAGCGAAATCGTTTTATGGGATGGGTTCTAATTTTAGTCATGCTACTTTTTATTCTTCCAGCCTATAATTTATATCAAAGTTACGAAACTTTACTTAATCGCCGTGCTCAATATGCACAACTACAGAAAAAATATGAAAAATTAGGTGAAGAAAAGAACTATCAGTCTGATATTGCAACCAAGTTGAAAGATGACAGCTATGCTGCCAAATATGCTCGTGCCAAGTATTCTTTTTCAAAAGAAGGAGAATACATTTACACAACACCAGATTTATTACCACAATAATCATGGAAAATTTACTTCAAAATATAGAGAAATTTTTATCTTTTTCGGATGAAAAACTAGCAGAATTATCCGAAAAGAATCAAGTTTTAAAACTTCAAGAAACAAAAAAGGAAAGGGGAGGTCATGCGTAAGTTACTTTTGCTGATATTTTTACTGCCAGCTTTATGGAGCAGTCAAACAGCAATCAGTACTGAAAAGGAACTTGTTTTAGACGAAGAAGAAAAGTATCAGCTGACAGGTACAGCTTATGGCCGTTATCATACGAGTATCCCTACAAATCCTAATGTTTATGAAGAAACGCCTACTTTTACGGATGCTACTTTGACTAAGGTAGCTGGGAAACTTTTGCAAGATCAGCCACTAGAGCTGACAGAGTTGCACGTGAATGAGGCTGGGATTCCTATCTTTAAATTAAAGAATGGCCAGTTTGTAATTGCAGATAAGAATAGCATTTATGAGGATACGGTTCAGTCTATCACAGATGTTAAACAGGAAAGATGGCTGGCCCCTAACTATGTGCTCTACGATACTATCCCGATCAATTCTTCTAAAAAGATTGCTGCTAAACTACCTGCTTATAGCAAAGTAAAGGTAGTACAAATTGCTCAAACAGCTAAGGGAGAATACGCTAAAATTGAAGGTCAAGGTTGGGTTTCTGTTGATTTTCTCTCCCAAGAAGACAATCGGATGGAGAAGGTTCAGGAGCTTTTAAATTCTAAGTACAAAAAAGCTGACTTTTCTATTTATGTAAAACAGCTAGAAACGGGCAAAGAAGCAGGTATTAATCCAGATCAACAAATGTACTCAGCCAGTGTGACGAAAATTCCTTATCTTTACTATGCTCAGGAGCAATTAAACAATCATAGCCTTTCCTTGGATAAAAAGTTAAAATATACAGCGGCTGTCAATGATTTTGCAGGTGCCTATGACCCTGAGGGAAGCGGCAGTATTTCCAAATCAGCAAATGATAAGGAATATTCTGTGCAGGACTTAATCAATGGTGTAGCAAAAGAGTCGGATAATGTGGCCCACAATATCCTTGCCTACTATACAAGCAATCAATCTGATAGTCAATTTCAAAATACTATTGAAAAAATTGCGGGTAAAAAGTGGAATGTGGAAAGCAGACAAGCTTCAGCTCGAATGGCAGGAAATGTTATGGAAGCCATTTATAAGCAAAATGGCATGATTATCGATGCTTTATCTCAGACAAATTATGACAATCAGAGAATTTCTAAAAACATCAATGTAAAAGTTGCCCATAAAATCGGTGATGCTTATGACTTTAAGCATGATGTCGCTATTGTGTATGCGGATTCGCCATTTATCATTGCCATTCTTACGAATAATTCGGATTACGATACAATTTCTAAAATCGCAGATGATGTGTACGGAGTTCTGAAATGATCGATCAGAAGTTTCGCAAACAAATGCAGGAAAAGCGGTATTTTCAAAATCATCGAAAAGTGCTGGTAGCAGTTTCTGGTGGCTTGGATTCGATGACCTTGTTCCATCTCTTGTACCAGAATAGAGAAGAGCTAGAGATTGAGCTGGGGATAGCGCATGTCAACCACAAGCAACGTCCAGAGTCAAATATGGAAGAAAAAGAGCTGTCAAATTTTGCCCAGCAACTTGGTGTGAAATTTTTCAGCTCAAATTTTTCAGGTGATTTTTCTGAGGAAAAAGCTCGGCGATTTCGCTATCGTTTTTTTGAAGAAGTCATGTTGGCAGAAGGCTACACGGCCTTGGTAACGGCTCATCATGCTGATGATCAGGCCGAGACAGTGTTTATGAGGTTATTAAGAGGAGCAAGGCTGCGCCACTTGTCTGGAATGACCGAGGTTCAATCCTTTGCAAATGGCGAATTAATCCGACTTTTGCTTCATTTTCATAAGCAAGATTTCCCTGATATTTTGCATTTTGAAGATAAGAGCAATCTTCAAAATGACTATCTCAGAAATCGGATTCGCAATCTTTATCTTCCAAGTCTTGAAAAAGAAAATCCACGTTTTAAGGATTCACTGATTTCTTTGGGGAAAGAAGTTGAGAACTTACAGACAGCTCTGTCTCATCTGACGCAGGGATTGGACGTTACAAATCTTGAAGTGTTTGAGCGGCAAATTCCAGAAGTGCAAAATTTTCTCCTGCAGGAATATTTAAAGAAATTTCCTTCATTAAATACAAATAAAAAGCAATTTGAAGAAATCTTAGGAATCTTACGAACCAAGGCTAATTACATCCACCCTTTAAAGGATGAATATGAGTTGGTGAAAGATTATAAGCATTTTGAAATCAGAAAAATCAGTCGTAAGTCTGATTTGGAAATGGACTCAATTCTGTTAGAATGTGGTAATCAACTTCAATTTGGGGACTATCAATTCTCACTTGGCACTCCTTTGGAGGGTGAAAATGTTCAAGCGATTGCAGTTTCACGTGAAACACCACTTCTTTTACGTCACAGGAAAACAGGTGATTATCTTCGTTTGAAGGGACATCACAAAAAACTTCGTCGACTATTCATTGATCAAAAAATTCCATTTGAAGAACGCGAAAAAGCGATTATTGTGGAGCAAAATCAGCAGATTTTGGCAATTGTAAATATTGCTATCAGTGATTTGAGTAAGGAATTAAAAAGTGATATAATGAGTACTGTACTTTATATTCAGAAAATTAGATAGGTAAAATTATGCTAGAACAAGATATTAAAAAAGTATTGGTTTCTCATGAGGAAATCGTAACAGCGGCAAAAAAATTGGGCCAACAGTTGACAGCAGACTATCAAGGTAAAAAGCCTATTTTTGTAGGAATTTTGAAGGGATCAGTTCCTTTTATGGCCGAATTGATCAAACACGTGGATACAGATATTGAATTAGATTTTATGCTGGTGTCTAGTTACCATGGCGGTACAACTAGTAGTGGCGTGATTAATATTATCAAAGATATTGATCAAGATATTACGGGTCGTGATATTCTTTTTGTTGAAGATATTATCGATACTGGCCAAACTTTGAAGAATTTGTGTAATTTGTTCAAAGAAAGAAATCCAGCATCTGTAAAAATTGCTACGTTGTTGGATAAGCCAGAAGGACGCATTGTTGACATTGAGGCAGACTACACTTGCTTTACAATTCCAAATGAATTTGTAGTGGGTTATGGACTAGATTATGATGAGTATTATCGCAATCTTCCTTATGTAGGTGTCTTGAAAGAAGAAGTTTATACAAAATAAAGGTTTACTAGATATAAATGAAAAATAAACAAAATAATGGTTTTATAAAAAATCCTTTTCTCTATATTCTAATTATTGTAGTCCTTGTTACAGGTTTTCAGTATTTCTTTACAGGAAGTGCGACAGGTCGTAGCCAGCAAATCAACTACAGCCAATTAGTAAAAGAAATCCAAAATAATAATGTTACAGAGATGAGCTACCAGCCAAATGGTAGTATTATCGAGGTATCGGGTACTTACAAAAAACCTAAAGAATCAAAAGATACGACAGGAATCCTGTTTTTCAGTCCGGAAATCTCAAAAGTTAGCAGATTTACTAGTGTTATTTTGCCATCAGATACAACAGTTTCTGATTTGCAAAAGCTAGCTGCTGAGCATGAAACAGAAGTGACTATTAAGCGTGAAAGCTCCAGTGGAATGTGGATTAATCTTTTGATCTCCTTGGTTCCATTTATCATCATCGCTTTCATCTTTATGTCTATGATGAATCAAGGCGGTGGCGGTGCTCGTGGCGCTATGAATTTTGGACGCAATAAAGCTCGTGCGGCCAATAAAGAAGATATCAAAGTACGCTTTTCAGATGTCGCTGGTGCAGAAGAGGAAAAACAAGAACTTGTTGAAGTTGTTGAATTCCTGAAAGATCCAAAACGTTATACTAAGCTGGGTGCTCGTATTCCTGCAGGTGTTCTTCTGGAAGGCCCTCCAGGGACTGGTAAGACCTTGCTTGCCAAGGCAGTTGCTGGTGAAGCAGGTGTTCCTTTCTTCAGCATCTCAGGTTCTGACTTTGTTGAAATGTTTGTCGGTGTCGGAGCAAGCCGTGTTCGTTCTCTATTTGAAGATGCGAAAAAAGCGGCTCCTGCTATTATCTTCATCGATGAAATTGATGCCGTCGGTCGTCAGCGTGGTGTTGGCCTTGGCGGTGGTAATGATGAACGTGAACAAACTCTTAATCAGCTCTTGATTGAAATGGATGGTTTTGAAGGCAATGAAGGAATCATTATCATTGCAGCTACTAACCGTTCGGATGTTCTTGATCCAGCTCTTCTACGTCCAGGTCGTTTTGACAGAAAGGTTTTGGTTGGTCGCCCTGATGTGAAAGGTCGGGAAGCTATTCTTCGCGTTCATGCTAAAAATAAACCGCTAGCTAAAAACGTTGATTTGAAACTAGTTGCTCAGCAGACACCTGGCTTTGTTGGTGCTGATTTGGAAAACGTCTTGAATGAAGCAGCTCTAGTTGCAGCTCGTCGTAACAAAAAAGTCATCGATGCCGATGATATTGATGAAGCAGAAGACAGAGTAATCGCAGGACCGTCTAAGAAAGATAAAACCGTTTCAGAGCGTGATCGTCAGATTGTCGCTTACCATGAAGCGGGGCATACGATTGTCGGACTTGTTTTGTCCAATGCGCGTGTCGTACACAAGGTAACCATTGTGCCTCGTGGTCGTGCTGGCGGATATATGATTGCCCTGCCTAAAGAAGACCAAATGCTTCTGTCTAAAGAAGATATGAAAGAGCAATTGGCTGGTCTCATGGGTGGTCGTGTAGCTGAAGAGATTATCTTTAATGTCCAAACTACAGGAGCTTCCAATGACTTTGAACAAGCTACACAAATGGCACGTGCAATGGTCACTGAGTACGGTATGAGTGAAAAACTTGGCCCGGTTCAATATGAAGGTAATCATGCTATGTTTGGTGCACAAAGTCCTCAAAAATCAATTTCAGAACAAACAGCCTATGAGATTGATGAGGAAGTACGTTCATTATTAAATGAAGCACGAAACAAGGCAGCTGAGATTATTCAAGCAAATCGTGAAACCCATAAATTGATTGCAGAAGCATTACTTAAATATGAAACGCTTGATAGCACCCAAATTAAATCTCTCTATGAAACAGGTCATATGCCAGAAGAGTCTGAAAAAGACTTGGAACGAGAAGCGCATGCCCTTTCCTATGATGAAATAAAATCCAAAATGGAAGAAAATTAAGAGATGCTTTTCTTATTAAATAGCTTGATTACTAATTGTGTAATCAAGCTATTTTTTATTCTTTAAAGCCTAACATGTCATAAAAAGTCCCTGAGATGTCTCAAATTTTTTTGTTAGGTACCAGTTAGGGTATAAAATAGACAGGATGGAGGAATGCCCCCTGAAGGAGAAGATTTTCTTGTAGAATCATATTATCAAAGAAAAAGGAGATAACATGAACTTCAAGGAACGCTATGAGAAAGTGCAGTGGATCGTCCGTCGCTGTGCACGGGATTATTATGTACATTTATGGGAGAGTAGTGACTGGGAACAAGAGGGTATGCTGGTTTATCACCAGCTGGAAGAAAGTCATCCAGATATCAGTCAAGATGAAAGTCGCCTCTATCGTTACTTCAAAACAAAATTTCGGAATCATATTCATGACATTCTTCGCAAGCAAGAGAGCCAAAAACGCCGCTTCGATCGTCAGTCTTATGAAGAAGTTGGAACCATTAGTCATAGACTGAGCAAGCGCGAACTAGCCTTAGATGATTTAGTCGCCCTTCGAAGTTCGTTAGCAGCCTACACTTCCAAGTTAGACAAAGAACAACTAGAGTTATACCACCGCTTACTAGGCGATGAGCGGTTTAAGGGACGTAAAAGACTGCTGCGAGAGTTAGAGGAATATTTAAGCGACTTTAGCAGCACGGTGATATAGAGAATAAGGGAGAGGTAAGAGGGAGAGGATACCTTTCCCTTTTAATTTATTGAGTTATAGGTAGTTTTAGAGGGGTTTGGAAGAAAAGATGAAAAAAAGATAAAAAAATTTCAAAAAAGTGTTGACAAGGGAATGGATAGGTGATATACTGATATAGTTGTCGCTTGAGAGAGCGATAAAGACCTTTGAAAACTGAACAAGACGAACCAATGTGCAGGGCGCTACAACATATGTTGTAGTACTGAACAAAGAAAAAACAATAAATCTGTCAGTGACAGAAATGAGTGAGAACTCAAACTTTTAATGAGAGTTTGATCCTGGCTCAGGACGAACGCTGGCGGCGTGCCTAATACATGCAAGTAGAACGCTGAAGGAGGAGCTTGCTCTTCTGGATGAGTTGCGAACGGGTGAGTAACGCGTAGGTAACCTACCTGGTAGCGGGGGATAACTATTGGAAACGATAGCTAATACCGCATAATATTGACTATTGCATGATAGTCAATTAAAAGGTGCAAATGCACCACTACCAGATGGACCTGCGTTGTATTAGCTAGTTGGTGGGGTAACGGCTCACCAAGGCGACGATACATAGCCGACCTGAGAGGGTGATCGGCCACACTGGGACTGAGACACGGCCCAGACTCCTACGGGAGGCCAGCAGTAGGGAATCTTCGGCAATGGACGGAAGTCTGACCGAGCAACGCCGCGTGAGTGAAGAAGGTTTTCGGATCGTAAAGCTCTGTTGTAAGAGAAGAACGAGTGTGAGAGTGGAAAGTTCACACTGTGACGGTATCTTACCAGAAAGGGACGGCTAACTACGTGCCAGCAGCCGCGGTAATACGTAGGTCCCGAGCGTTGTCCGGATTTATTGGGCGTAAAGCGAGCGCAGGCGGTTAGATAAGTCTGAAGTTAAAGGCTGTGGCTTAACCATAGTACGCTTTGGAAACTGTTTAACTTGAGTGCAGAAGGGGAGAGTGGAATTCCATGTGTAGCGGTGAAATGCGTAGATATATGGAGGAACACCGGTGGCGAAAGCGGCTCTCTGGTCTGTAACTGACGCTGAGGCTCGAAAGCGTGGGGAGCAAACAGGATTAGATACCCTGGTAGTCCACGCCGTAAACGATGAGTGCTAGGTGTTGGGTCCTTTCCGGGACTCAGTGCCGCAGCTAACGCATTAAGCACTCCGCCTGGGGAGTACGACCGCAAGGTTGAAACTCAAAGGAATTGACGGGGCCCGCACAAGCGGTGGAGCATGTGGTTTAATTCGAAGCAACGCGAAGAACCTTACCAGGTCTTGACATCCCGGTGCCCGTCCTAGAGATAGGATTTTGCTTCGGCACACCGGTGACAGGTGGTGCATGGTTGTCGTCAGCTCGTGTCGTGAGATGTTGGGTTAAGTCCCGCAACGAGCGCAACCCTTATTGTTAGTTGCCATCATTTAGTTGGGCACTCTAGCGAGACTGCCGGTAATAAACCGGAGGAAGGTGGGGATGACGTCAAATCATCATGCCCCTTATGACCTGGGCTACACACGTGCTACAATGGCTGGTACAACGAGTCGCAAGTCGGTGACGGCAAGCTAATCTCTTAAAGCCAGTCTCAGTTCGGATTGTAGGCTGCAACTCGCCTACATGAAGTCGGAATCGCTAGTAATCGCGGATCAGCACGCCGCGGTGAATACGTTCCCGGGCCTTGTACACACCGCCCGTCACACCACGAGAGTTTGTAACACCCGAAGTCGGTGAGGTAACCTTTTAGGAGCCAGCCGCCTAAGGTGGGATAGATGATTGGGGTGAAGTCGTAACAAGGTAGCCGTATCGGAAGGTGCGGCTGGATCACCTCCTTTCTAAGGAAAAACGGAAGCCATTGGTCGTCATGTTTAGTTTTGAGAGGTCTTGTGGGGCCTTAGCTCAGCTGGGAGAGCGCCTGCTTTGCACGCAGGAGGTCAGCGGTTCGATCCCGCTAGGCTCCATTAGGATAGTGGAAACTATTCTAAACTTGTCCATTGAAAATTGAATAACTATATCAAATAGTAACAAGAAAATAAACCGAAACGCTGTGAATATTAATGAGTTTAAGACTGAAAGGTCAAAAATAAGGTTAAGTTAGTAAGGGCGCACGGTGGATGCCTTGGCACTAGGAGCCGATGAAGGACGTGACAAACGACGAAATGCCTCGGGGAGCTGTAAGTAAGCGCAGATCCGGGGATGTCCGAATGGGGGAACCCAACAGGTACTACCTGTTACCCATCTCTGTTAAGGAGATGAGGAGGAAGACGCAGTGAACTGAAACATCTAAGTAGCTGCAGGAAGAGAAAGCAAAAGCGATTGCCTTAGTAGCGGCGAGCGAAACGGCAGGAGGGCAAACCGAAGAGTTTACTCTTCGGGGTTGTAGGACTGCAATGTGGACTCAGATTTTATAGAAGGATGACATGGGAAGGTCAGCCAGAGAGAGTAAGAGCCTCGTATTTTAAATAGAATCTGTACCTAGCAGAATCCTGAGTACGGCGGGACACGCGAAATCCCGTCGGAATCTGGGAGGACCATCTCCCAACCCTAAATACTCCCTAGTGACCGATAGTGAACCAGTACCGTGAGGGAAAGGTGAAAAGTACCCCGGAAGGGGAGTGAGATAGAACCTGAAACCGTGTGCCTACAACAAGTTCGAGCCCGTTAATGGGTGAGAGCGTGCCTTTTGTAGAATGAACCGGCGAGTTACGTTATGATGCGAGGTTAAGTTGAAGAGACGGAGCCGTAGGGAAACCGAGTCTGAATAGGGCGAATTAGTATCATGATGTAGACCCGAAACCATGTGACCTACCCATGAGCAGGTTGAAGGTGCGGTAAAACGCACTGGAGGACCGAACCAGGGCACGTTGAAAAGTGCTTGGATGACTTGTGGGTAGCGGAGAAATTCCAAACGAACTTGGAGATAGCTGGTTCTCTCCGAAATAGCTTTAGGGCTAGCGTCGACATAGAGATTCTTGGAGGTAGAGCACTGTTTGGGTGAGGGGTCCATCCCGGATTACCAATCTCAGATAAACTCCGAATGCCAATGAATTATGGTCGGCAGTCAGACTGCGAGTGCTAAGATCCGTAGTCGAAAGGGAAACAGCCCAGACCACCAGCTAAGGTCCCAAAATAATTGTTAAGTGGAAAAGGATGTGGGGTTGCACAGACAACTAGGATGTTAGCTTAGAAGCAGCTATTCATTCAAAGAGTGCGTAATAGCTCACTAGTCGAGTGACCCTGCGCCGAAAATGTACCGGGGCTAAAACAATTTACCGAAGCTGTGGATACCTTTATAGGTATGGTAGGAGAGCGTTCTATGTGTGGAGAAGGTGTACCGTGAGGAGCGCTGGAACGCATAGAAGTGAGAATGCCGGTATGAGTAGCGAAAGATGGGTGAGAATCCCATCCACCGTAAGACTAAGGTTTCCAGGGGAAGGCTCGTCCGCCCTGGGTTAGTCGGGACCTAAGGAGAGACCGAAAGGTGTATCCGATGGACAACAGGTTGATATTCCTGTACTAGAGTATGAAGTGATGGAGGGACGCAGTAGGCTAACTCGTGCGTACGAATGGATGTACGTCTAAGCAGTGAGGCGTGGTATGAGTCAAATGCTTATACCTGTAACGTTGAGCTGTGATGGGGAGCGAAGTTTAGTAGCGAGTGAGTGATGTCACACTGCCAAGAAAAGCTTCTAGCGTTGTATCATACTCTACCCGTACCGCAAACCGACACAGGTAGTCGAGGCGAGTAGCCTCAGGTGAGCGAGAGAACTCTCGTTAAGGAACTCGGCAAAATGACCCCGTAACTTCGGGAGAAGGGGTGCTGACATAAGTCAGCCGCAGTGAATAGGCCCAAGCAACTGTTTATCAAAAACACAGCTCTCTGCTAAAATCGTAAGATGATGTATAGGGGGTGACGCCTGCCCGGTGCTGGAAGGTTAAGAGGAGTGCTTAGCGGAAACGCGAAGGTATGAATTGAAGCCCCAGTAAACGGCGGCCGTAACTATAACGGTCCTAAGGTAGCGAAATTCCTTGTCGGGTAAGTTCCGACCCGCACGAAAGGCGTAATGATTTGGGCACTGTCTCAACGAGAGACTCGGTGAAATTTTAGTACCTGTGAAGATGCAGGTTACCCGCGACAGGACGGAAAGACCCCATGGAGCTTTACTGCAGTTTGATATTGAGTGTCTGTGCCACATGTACAGGATAGGTAGGAGCCTATGAGATCGGGACGCCAGTTTCGATGGAGGCGTTGTTGGGATACTACCCTTGTGTTATGGCCACTCTAACCCGGATAGGTGATCCCTATCGGAGACAGTGTCTGACGGGCAGTTTGACTGGGGCGGTCGCCTCCTAAAAGGTAACGGAGGCGCCCAAAGGTTCCCTCAGACTGGTTGGAAATCAGTCGCAGAGTGTAAAGGTATAAGGGAGCTTGACTGCGAGAGCTACAACTCGAGCAGGGACGAAAGTCGGGCTTAGTGATCCGGTGGTTCCGCATGGAAGGGCCATCGCTCAACGGATAAAAGCTACCCTGGGGATAACAGGCTTATCTCCCCCAAGAGTTCACATCGACGGGGAGGTTTGGCACCTCGATGTCGGCTCGTCGCATCCTGGGGCTGTAGTCGGTCCCAAGGGTTGGGCTGTTCGCCCATTAAAGCGGCACGCGAGCTGGGTTCAGAACGTCGTGAGACAGTTCGGTCCCTATCCGTCGCGGGCGTAGGAAATTTGAGAGGATCTGCTCCTAGTACGAGAGGACCAGAGTGGACTTACCGCTGGTGTACCAGTTGTCTCGCCAGAGGCATCGCTGGGTAGCTATGTAGGGAAGGGATAAACGCTGAAAGCATCTAAGTGTGAAACCCACCTCAAGATGAGATTTCCCATAACGCAAGTTAGTAAGAGCCCTGAGAGAAGATCAGGTAGATAGGTTAGGAGTGGAAGTGTGGCGACACATGTAGCGGACTAATACTAATAGCTCGAGGACTTATCCAATTTTCATTGAGCGCAGCTTTTGGCAAGTATTGTG
>NZ_AFUE01000004.1 GCF_000222765.1 Streptococcus cristatus ATCC 51100
CAATATTATGCGGTATTAGCTATCGTTCCAATAGTTATCCCCCGCTACCAGGTAGGTTACCTACGCGTTACTCACCCGTTCGCAACTCATCCAGAAGAGCAAGCTCCTCCTTCAGCGTTCTACTTGCATGTATTAGGCACGCCGCCAGCGTTCGTCCTGAGCCAGGATCAAACTCTCATTAAAAGTTTGAGTTCTCACTCATTTCTGTCACTGACAGATTTATTGTTTTTTCTTTGTTCAGTACTACAACATATGTTGTAGCGCCCTGCACATTGGTTCGTCTTGTTCAGTTTTCAAAGGTCTTTATCGCTCTCTCAAGCGACAACTATATCAGTATATCACCTATCTATCCCCTTGTCAACACTTTTTTGAAATTTTTTTATCTTTTTTTACAAATTTATTTCCTAACACAATCAATATCACTGATAAATCAATAACTAAAAGGGAAAGGTAACATCTCCCTCTTACCTCTCCCCTATCCACTATATCACCGTGCTGCTAAAGTCTATTAAATATTCCTCTAACTCTCGCAACAGTCTTTTACGTCCCTTAAAGCGCTCATCGCCTAGTAAGCGGTGGTATAACTCTAGTTGTTCTTTGTCTAACTTGGAAGTGTAGGCTGCTAACGAACTTCGAAGAGCGACTAAATCATCTAAAGCTAGTTCGCGCTTGCTCAGTCTATGACTAATGGTGCCAACTTCCTCATAAGACTGTCGATCAAACCGGCGTTTTTGGCTCTCTTGCTTGCGAAGAATGTCATGAATATGATTCCGAAATTTTGTCTTGAAGTAACGATAGAGGCGGCTTTCATCTTGACTGATATCTGGGTGACTTTCTTCTAGCTGGTAATAAACCAGCATACCTTCTTGTTCCCAGTCACTACTCTCCCATAAATGTACATAATAATCCCGTGCACAGCGCCGGACAATCCACTGCACTTTCTCATAGCGTTCCTTGAAGTTCATGTTATCTCCTTTTCCTTTGATAATATGATTCTACAAGAAAAACTCTTCTCTCAGGCCTCCTGTCCCTATCCTGTCTATTTTATACCCTAACTGGTTCCTAACAAAAATATCTATGACATCTCAGGGACTTTTTATGACATGTTAGAACGCAAAAACAACTGCTTCAAAAAGCAGTTGTTTTCTGGATATTATTCTTCGTCTTCAACATCCTGATCATCGTCGGAATATTCATCGTCTTCTTCATTTAACTCAACTTCTTCGCCGAGATCATCTGGAGCTATTTCATTGATTTCAGCATCGTAGGCTTCAACCTCACTCTTTTCATCATCTGGATTGTCTTCATCGTATGAAAGAGCTGGATCCTCTTCATATGAGTCCTCATCTTCAGGATCATCATCGCTGTAATCAATTGCATCTTCGTCGCCGTCCATAAAGGCATTAACGCGTTTTTTCTTGCGTTTCTTAGGCTCGTCTTCCTCATCCGTTTCTTCCAAAGCGATGATTTCTTCATCGACTTCGTCAATGGCATACCAAGAACGAAGACCCCATTTATTGTCACCAAGTGGAATGAAGCTGCCATCTACATTCAGCTCTGTATAAAATAGAGGCAGCGCTTCTCGGATCTCGCTATTTGATTTTTCCAGATAATTTTGAATTTCATTGACAAGCTCATCGAAATACATTTCATGGTCACGCCCGCGCAATTCTAAGATGGCACGTGCTACCTCAATCATCGAAAGCTCACTTTTTTCTTGTTCTGCAAATACTTCTAATTCCAAAGTTATTCTCCTTAAGATTACACAGGCATTTAGCCAGGCATTTTTTCGCTACTTTCTATTGTACGATAAATTTGCCGTCTAGTCAAAAAAATTTCATCTAGGCCATCCGACTTTTCAACTCCAGTCATTCTACCATAATCGTAACATCTATGGAGCAGCACCTTTCTGCAATTTTTAAACATTGACATATTGTGCTCACATGTCTACGACTAATCATGTGATATAATAGATAAAACTTTATAAAATAGAAAGAAGCTTATGCCTCTCCTCCAACGCACCATCAAACTAGCTCTTGCAACATGTCTTGCTGCGGCTCTAGCTGCTTTTTTAGGTCTAAGCAATGCTATATCAGCCGGTATCATTGCTATTCTCAGCGTTTCCGACACCCGCAGAAGCACTATCAAACTAGCCCGTAACCGCCTCTTATCTACTATTTTAGCACTAGCCATCGGGAGCTTATCTTTCATCCTTCTAGGATTTAACCTTTGGAGCTTAGGGATTTATATCCTGCTCTACGTTCCCTTAGCTTATCTCTTTGGCTGGGAAATAGGCATCACCCCCAGCACAGTTTTGGTCACTCATCTACTGCTGGCCCATTCTGTTTCTTGGTCTCTTTTAGCCAATGAAATGGCTGTCTTCCTCATCGGAACGGGATTCGCTCTTCTGGCTAATTTATATATGGCTTCAAACCAGCAAGATATTGATAACTATCATATTCAAGTTGAAGAGCAACTGAAGAAAATTCTACTGCGTTTTGAATATTTCTTAAAAGCTGGAGACGGTCGAAACGATGCAACTCTAATCAAGGAACTGGATACTATCCTTCAAGAAGCCTTAGCACTGGTCTATCTAGACCATTCCAACCATCTCTTTCATCAGACCAACTACCACATTCACTATTTTGAAATGCGGCAGGCGCAGAATCGCATTTTAGAAGATATGGCAGGAAATATCAACAATTGCCAATTGGCAGCCAGCGAGAGCTTGATTTTAGCACGTCTTTTCTCCAAGACAGCCCAGCAACTTAGTCAAGAAAATCCTGCTCACGAGCTGGTTGAAGAAATCGAAACCTGCTTGGCTGTTTTTCGCGAACGCCCACTTCCTAAGACTCGGCAAGAATTTGAAACCCGCGCTACACTTCTGCAACTTTTACGAGACTTGGAGACTTTTATTAAGATTAAAGTAGAATTTTATCAAAATTACCAAAAGGTACAAGCAAGTTAGCTCTGCGCTATTTCTAATAAATAAAGGAGTTGAAAAATCTTCAACTCCTTTTTCTCATTCAGTAAAGGTATTCACTCATTCTTTTAAGTGATAAGAATAACTTGCAACCACGACATCCTCATACCATTTCAAATAGTATTTTAATTTTAAACTCATCTGGTTATGCAGAATATTCTGCCACCTCTTTTTAGGTATAAACTGAGGTACTAGGACTGTCACTGTTCGTCCTTCTTTTTTGGCTCGCTTGGCCACTTTAATCACATACTGAACTGTCGGACTAATGATATTGCGGTAGCTAGTCGTGACTGTCTCAAAGCGAATATCTGGGAAGTAGTCAGCAAATTCCTCGGCGACTTCCGCATCTTTTTCAGCTGTCTCTGCTGTAGAAACATGCATTGCTACGACTTCATCTCCGATACTGCGCGCATAGCTCATCGCACCAACACTGACTCTGGTAACATTCCCTACTAGGACAATTACTGTATTACCAGTGTAGTTCTGACGCTCAATGTGGTTATGCAATCTCAACTGTTTAGCAACTCTATTATAATGCTGCTTGATAGATAAGAACAGCCAAGTCAAGACGATGATAATAGGAAAGAAAGGCCAAATATCTTGAAGACGGAACAAGAGCAAGATAAGGACAATCCCATAACAAATGATCGCACCAAGGATATTCGCAATCGAATGCTTCAAGAAATTATTTCCATATTTTTTCTTCCAATGGACAACCATACCAGTCTGGGAGAGAGCAAAGGGTACGAATACACCAATCGTGTACAGGGGAATCAAGCGTTCTGTATTTCCCTTAAAGATAAACAAAAGAGCAATGGCACCAAAAGCCAAAGTGAAAATGCCATTAGAATAGCTGAGCCGATCTCCTTTTTCCATGTACATATGAGGCATGTATTTATTCTTAGCCATATTGTAGGAAAGCATGGGAAAGGCTGAGAAACCTGTATTGGCTGCCACTGCTAAGATCAAAGCAGTTGACAATTGGAAAACATAGAACAAGATACGACCAAGTGGAGAAGCCCCCAAAATCGCTTGCGCCATCTGAGCCAGAGTCGTTACGCCTTTGACAGGCACGATGCCAATCCAATAATTCAAGAAGGTAATACCAGCAAACATGATTCCTAGGATTAAAGCCATAATCGATAGGGTGGCTGCGGCATTATGGGCTTTGGGTTTCTTGAAAAAGGGAACCGAATTGGAAATAGCTTCCACTCCAGTCAAGGAAGCAGAGCCGCTGGTGAAAGCACGAAGCAGCAAGATCAAACTTACTCCAGCAATCGGACTACCAATGCTCGCAGTTGCGTGATAGTCTAAATTCCCTGTCAGAATCTGCACAAAACCAAAACCAATCAACAATAAAGTGCTGACAATAAAAAGATAGACAGGAATCATCAAGGAAGTGGCCGATTCTTTTAATCCTCGGAGATTCATTAGCATCAGCAAGAGAACTAAGAAAATGGAAATATGTAAATTGTAAGGATGTAAGACGGGAATTGCAGAGGTAATTGCGTCCGCTCCAGAAGCGACCGAAACAGCCACTGTCAACATGTAATCTACCAGCAAGCTTCCGCCAGCAATCAAACCTGCCGTTGGAGATAGATTTTCTGTCGTCACCATATAAGCTCCTCCTCCTTGAGGATAAGCATGAATGACCTGACGATAGGAAATCGTTAAACTCGCTAACAAAATCAATACGACAATTCCTATGGGAAGCGACCACCAAATGGCACCAACAGAAACAGAAGTCAAGACTAAAACAACCTGCTCTGGTCCATAAGCAATCGAAGATAAAGCGTCACTGGAGAGCATGGCTAAAGCTTGCATCTTAGTCAATAAATGGCCATCTTCTCCCTCTTTTCCAGATTTTAATGGGCGTCCAATAAAAAAGCCTTTTAACTTGGCAAACATAAGTTCCTCCTTTAAAACATGAGCCATTCTACTCTTTTTCAGAAAACATGTCAATACTTTTCCGAAAATAAATTTCAACCTCCTACTTTTTATCCAATAATACATTTAAAGTTTCAAACTCAATCTTCTATAAAATTTTCCAGTTTTTCTGGAGACAACATGCTTGTTTATATAGGAGCATCAAAAAAAACGAGCTTTATGCCAAGCTCGTTTTTGATATGTAAATTTCTTAAATTTAGTGATTGTTAGTAAAAGAGTTCAATCTCAGAATAAATAAGATGACAATCAATAGAAACCATCAAAGCATTACTAGTTTATGTCACTCTTCAATCTCAATTCCTTTGGATTCGAATAAATCACGCACTTCTTTAGAAAATGGAAAAATTGTTCCGTCAATGGTTTTTAAATTCGAAAACTGCGATAGCTCCTTTTCAGTCACATTTTCCAAATCAAATTGTTCATCTTCCCCATCCCACAAGGGAATCAATTGTGCATAGATCTCATTTCCTCCATCAAAGAAGAGGCTTTCCACATTCTGCGCATACTCTTTAGGTATTTCCAACTGTTCGAAATAAGCCTGCACTTCAGGAATTGGTGCCTCATAGAAGTCTTCTGGATCTACAGATAAGTTATCAGATTCACAAAAACTGTAGACGTCAAATCGTGGCTCAAGCACGTTTTGTTCATACATTAACTCCTGAATAATAGCCAACTTGAAATTAAAATTATCAAATTGTAAGAAATCACTCATAAATTAGTTCCTTTCAAAATCAGAACGAAGCCTCTATCTTCAGAATACACCAGTCAATCAGTTCTTCCAGTCGCTCAATTGCTTCGGTCATATGCAGGTAGCCCATGACTGCCTCAAAGCCGGTCGACATCCGGTAGGTGACGATGTCTGTATTCTTAGCCTTGGTGTGGCTGTTGGCATTGCGGCCGCGCTTGTAGATATCCTCTTCCTTCTCCGTCAGAATCCCTTCTTCCAGCATGAGAGAGATGAGATTAGCCTGAGCCTTGGCAGAAACGTACTTGGTCGCTTCCCTATGCAGCTGATTGGGCTTAGTGAGCCCCTGAAAAATCAGGTGACGCCGGATATACATGGAGTAGACAGCATCTCCCTCAAAGGCGAGGGCAATACCGTTAATCAGGTTGACATCAGTCACGTGTCCACCTCACTCCGTCCTTGGTATCCAAAAGCTTGATGCCTTGAGCGGCCAATTCATCCCGAATACGGTCTGCAGTCGCAAAATCCCGATTAGCCCGCGCCACTTGGCGTTCCTCAATCAAGCGCTCAATGTCCGCGTCCAAGACTTCTTCTACAAAGACGATACCAAAAACTTCTAAGAGCTCGGCCAAGGCTGCCTTGACTTTAGCGGTGTAGTTGCCAGAGTTGATCCACTTGGCCAGCTCGAAGACAACCGTGATACCATTGGCCGCATTGAAATCTTCGTCCATGGCGGCAGTGAATTTGTCCAGAAAGGCCTGAAGCTGAGCAGATTCTGCCTGACCCGTGAAAGGCTGCTCATAGGTATTTTTCAAATATTTGAGATTGGTCGCTGCATCATAAACAGCTTTTTCTGTGAAATTGATAGGCTTGCGGTAATGCTGGGTAGCAAAGAAGAAACGCAATACCTGACCGTCAATGGTCTTGAGGGCATCATGAACAGTGATAAAATTGCCTAGAGACTTGGACATCTTAACATCGTCAATGTTGACAAAGCCATTATGCATCCAGTAGTTGGCAAAAGTCTGACCAGTCTTGGCCTCTGACTGGGCGATTTCATTGGTATGGTGAGGAAACTCTAGGTCTGCCCCACCACCGTGGATATCAATAGTATCACCCAAAATCTCCGTTGACATGACCGAGCACTCGATGTGCCAGCCCGGACGACCTGCTCCCCAAGGACTGTCCCAGGAAATCTCGCCCGGCTTAGCTGCCTTCCAGAGAGCAAAATCTACCGGATTTTCCTTGCGGGCGGTCTCTTCATCTGTTCGACCAGAAGCACCCAACTCCAAGTCTGCCAAGGTTTTATTAGCTAGTTTGGCATAATTGTGAGATTTTTCGACACGGAAGTAGACATCGCCCTCTGACTCATAAGCGTAGCCTTTGTCAATCAAGTCCTCCACAAAGCGGATGATGTCTCCCATAAACTCTACCACCCTCGGATGACGGGTCGCAGGTTTGACACCTAAAGCCGTCACATCCTCACGAAAAGCTGCGATATACTTGTCAGCCACTTCTTGAGACGTAATGCCTTCTTCCTTGGCGCGATTAATAATCTTATCATCTACATCTGTAAAATTGGAAATATAGTTGACCTCAAACCCCCGATACTCAAAATAGCGACGAACTGTGTCAAAAGCTACTGTTGAGCGGGCATTGCCGACATGGATATAGTTATAAACCGTCGGACCGCAGACATACATGCGAACCTTGCCCTCTTCGATGGGCACAAATTCACGCAGGCTGCGGGTCATGGTGTCGTAAATTTTAATCATGCGGTCCACTCCCTTCTCTATTTCTGACTTTTTCGGCTGAAAACCAGCTCTGCAAAAGGGCCAAATTGTCTGAGGCTATCCAGTTGGTAAAAGCGCTGCCCTTCCTCTTGGGTAAAGAGGGGAACCCCCTTTCCTAGGATAAGGGGCGCTATCTGAATAATGAGGTGGTTGAAAAGATCCGCATCCAAGAGCGGTCCTACCAAGGAATTACCACCAATCACAAAGACATTTTTGCCTTTGTCAATCTGGCGAACAAAGTCCACCACATCCCCAGCTACTGGCTGGTAATTGCTGACAGGCAGGTGCCTATCATGCGTAAAGACATAGTTTTCCGTAGCTTGATAAAAACTTTCTACATCTTGCAAATCTTGGATTTCCTCAAAGGTCCGCTTGCCCATGATGGTGATATCCATTTGCCTGTAAAAGTCATCATAGCCTGTATCCTCTACAGAACCAAGCTGATGCAGCCAGTCTATCCTGTGCTGGCTGTCTGCCAAGTAGCCATCCATGGTGATACAGCCGTAAAAATATACTGCCATTCTTGTAGTTACCTTTCTAGTTCCTTTGCTATTGTCAAAGCGATAGTGAAAAAAGTCATGGCATCAGCTGTCCGTTCTTCATGGCGGGCATCCCAGGTTCGGTTATGATGATCCACATAATCAGCTGTGTAGAAGAATTGATAGACTTTACTCTTGCGAAATTGACTCCAAGCCATGATAGCTGAAGCTTCCATGTCCACCACTTGAGCTCCAGCAGCCAAGCGACGCTTGACCTTATCAGGCGTTTCTCGATAAAAGGCATCAGTCGTCCAAGTCTTGGTGCGGATATGCTCAATATCGTGCTTGTCAAAGATGGCTTCTAGCTTAACCAATAGAGCTTCGTCATAGGCTACTTCGTCACCCGGTGGGGCATAATGGTAGCTAGTGCCTTCATCTCGCAAAGCAGCAGCCGGCAGGATAATCTTGTCCGCCTCAATTGAGCGATCCAAAACGCCACAGGAACCTAGAATGATGAAATTCTTGAAGCCTCTGGCCGCCAACTCCTCCAGTTGGCCAATCACTGATGGAGCTCCAATAAGCGCAGTCATGACCGCAACTTGATTTCCATCATAATTATATACATACCAAGGGAATTGACCGTTAAGATTTTTTAAATAGCCTCCTTGATAGACTTTTTCTGACTCAATCAAACGTTTCAGAATTTCGCCATTAAAGGACAGGATGATAGTTTCACAAACCTCACCCTTGTCCATAATCTGCCTATCTGTTGGCTCAATAACCCCAGCTACATCTTCGAATTCCTCTAATAACATAACTTCTCTTTCTTTAGGACTTCAGCAAAGCCATCCTCGTCTTTTTCTTTGACGGCAAAGTTTGGCCTCATCTTTTCGGCTTCACTTATAGTGAGCCCATTGGGTTACAGTTTACCAAATCACTCTTTGGCAAGACCTCCTAAGGTATCTTGTTAGCTGTCCAAAATTGGCCTTTCTTAGAGCTCCGACGAATGGTGGCTGGCTTCACGGGCATGCTCCAGCTTGTCCAAATAATATTCTCGCTGTTCTTCCACCTCGTGGATGGTTGGCTCATCTTTCTGACCATGAACACGCACGATCTTAGCCGGGATACCAACTACGGTTACATCACTAGGTACATCTGCCACAACAACTGCTCCAGCTCCAACTTTGGCATTTTCACCAATTTCAACTGGGCCAATGACTTGAGCATGAGCAGAGACCAAGGCGCCCCGACGCACAGTCGGATGCCGTTTCCCTGTATCCTTACCAGTTCCGCCTAAGGTCACGCCATGATACAGAAGCGCACCCTTTTCCACGATAGCCGTTTCACCGATAACCAATCCACCACCATGGTCAATGAAGACTCCAGACTCAATCTGAGCACCAGGATGAATCTCAATCTGAGTCCAAAAACGCCAAAATTGGCTATGCATGCGTGCCAGTAGCTTAAAACCTCTCTTCCAGAGGAAATGAGAAAGAC
This sequence comes from Streptococcus cristatus ATCC 51100, assembly GCF_000222765.1. Lineage (GTDB taxonomy): Bacteria > Bacillota > Bacilli > Lactobacillales > Streptococcaceae > Streptococcus > Streptococcus cristatus. The sequence goes on from NZ_AFUE01000004.1 coordinate 9,385, forward strand.
GGTGGGCTGCCAAGGCCTTGACACCTGGATAAGTCAGGATGACCTCCAGCGAAGTACGAGCAGCTGGATCATTTTCTTTTACAATCTCAATGGCTTCTTTCCACCAGCCCATCTTCTTCTCCTTTCATTAGGTAAAATAAGGGAGCAGGCCCTACACAAAGAAATTTGTAAGGTAATTGAGCCTGATCACTCCCTTTTCATTATTCTTCTGATTTAGCTTTAGGAGCTTCTTCATGTTTCTTATGAAAATGCCCTTTTTCCTGATGTTTATCGTGGTCTCTCTTTGGCTTGTCTGGCTTAGGCGGACGTGGCAAGAGAGCTTTCATAGACGCATCTACGCGGCCTTTTTCATCAATTTTAATGACCTTAACATCGACAAAATCACCAATTTGTACCAAGTCTTCGACATTGTTGGTTCGAGTCCAAGCCATTTCAGAGATGTGAACGAGAGCATCGGTCTTGTCAAAGAGGTTGACAAAGGCACCGAATTTCTCAATCCGAACAACCTTAGCATGGTAAACTTCATCCACTTTAGCTTCACGAACCAAACCAGCAATGATTTCTTTGGCACGGTTAATAGCCGCTTGATCGCTAGAGTAGATGGACACATTTCCGTCTTCGTCAATATCAATCTTAACGCCTGTTTCAGCGATGATCTTGTCGATAGTTTCGCCACCCTTACCGATGACAATCTTAATCTTGTCCACATCAATCTTGATGGTATCAATTTTCGGAGCAGTTGGAGCCAACTCAGGACGCGGAGCTGGAATTGTCGCTTCAATCAAGTCCAGAATTTCAAAACGAGCTTTCTTAGCCTGAGCAAGAGCTTCTGTCAGGATTTCCGCTGTAATTCCTTCAATCTTGATATCCATTTGAAGAGCTGTAATCCCTTCGCGAGTACCAGCCACCTTAAAGTCCATATCGCCAAAGTGGTCTTCCAAACCTTGAATGTCCGTCAGAACTGTGTAGTTGCTACCATCTGAAATCAAGCCCATAGCAATTCCGGCAACCGGTGCCTTAATCGGCACACCACCAGCCATCAGAGCTAGAGTGCCCGCACAGATAGAGGCTTGAGAAGAAGAACCATTTGATTCCAAGACTTCTGCTACCAGACGAATAGCGTATGGGAATTCTTCCAAGCTAGGCAAAACTTGCTCCAAGGCACGTTCCCCAAGAGCACCGTGTCCGATTTCACGACGGCCAGGAGCCCCATAACGACCTGTCTCCCCGACAGAGTATTGCGGGAAATTATAGTGGTGCATGAAGCGTTTCTTGTATTCTGGATCCAAGCCGTCCACAATTTGCGTTTCTCCCATTGGTGCCAGAGTCAGAACAGACAAGGCTTGGGTTTGCCCGCGAGTAAAGAGACCAGAACCATGCACGCGCGGCAGGTAATCCACTTCCGCATCCAGCGGACGGATTTCATCAACTTTACGGCCGTCAGGACGGACCTTATCTTCAGTAATCAAACGGCGCACTTCCGCATGCTCCATTTGTTCTAAGATTTCAGCCACATCACGCATGATACGGTCGAATTCTTCATGGTCTGCGTATTTCTCTTCATAAACCGCTGTGACTTGGTCTTTGACAGCCTGAGTTGCAGCTTCACGCGCCAGCTTTTCTTCTACCTGAACGGCCTTTTGCAAGTCGCTGTTGTAGACCGTGACAATCTCTGCCTGCAGCTCCTCATCAACATGCAACAATTCTACTTCTGCTTTTTCCTTACCGACTGCTGCGACAATTTCTTCTTGGAAGGCAATCAATTCCTTGACCGCTTCGTGCCCTTTGAGAAGAGCTTCCAGCATGATATCTTCAGAAAGTTCCTTGGCTCCAGACTCTACCATGTTGATAGCATCTTTAGTACCAGCCACTGTCAGTTCCAAAAGCGAAACTTCTTTTTGTTCCTTGCTAGGGTTGATGATGAATTCACCATCTACATAACCGACTTGAACTCCTGCGATCGGGCCATTAAAAGGAATATCTGAGATAGAAAGAGCCAGAGAGCTACCGAACATAGCAGCCATTTGAGGTGAAGCATCTTCGTCATAAGAAAGAACAGTATTGATAACCTGGACTTCATTGCGGAAGCCTTCCGCAAACATAGGGCGAATCGGACGGTCAATCAAACGAGCCGTCAAAGTCGCATCTGTTGACGGACGGCCTTCCCGTTTCATAAAGCCACCAGGGTATTTCCCAGCCGCATACATTTTTTCCTCATAGTTGACCTGCAATGGGAAAAAGTCACCCGTAGCCATCTTTTTGGACATGGTTGCCGCAGTTAAAACGGTACTTTCTCCATAGCGAACAACGGCGCTGCCATTTGCCTGCTTTGCAACCTGACCAGTTTCAACTACCAGCTCACGACCTGCAAAAACGGTTTTAAAAACTTGTTTTGTCATAAAGACTCCTTGCCGAGCACATGCTCAAATTTTTTCATACGCCTTGGCTACAAAGATCAAGATATTAAGACCGTCAAAAGCTAAGTAAGATAGGAAACTGACGAAGTCTTCGATGAAGACAAGACAGTTTATCTTTTTACACAGCTTTTAGGTCGTATTCAGTTCATCAAGATACACTTAAAGTGCTAAGAACGGTTCGACTAGCTCTTTTAATTTGATTTGATGGTTTTAGTAGTTTATTATATCCTCATCTTTGTATCAAGCACGTACAGACCCTATTTTACCACAATTTCAGCCAAAAGAAAAAGGTCGGAAATGGCTTTTTTCTATAAAGTTACTGAAAATCCATTTTTCTTTTTTCTAAGCAGACTGCTGAAATCATATTTCCCTAATTTTTCCTATAAGCAAGGCATTCTGAAGGAATTTTTGCTATACTGAATATAGTTATTTAATCAAAAGGAGTAGACTATGGAACAAAAACATCGTTCTGAATTCCCGGAAAATGAACTCTGGGACCTAACGGCCCTTTACCAAGACCAAGAGGACTTCCTCCGGGCCATCGAAAAGGCCAGAGAGGACATCCAAAAATTCGTCCGTGATTACCAAGGCAAGCTCAGCACTTTCGAAGATTTTGAACGGGCATTTGCTGAGCTGGAGCAGATTTATATCCAAATCAGCCACATCGGGAACTACGGTTTTATGCCACAGACCACTGACTTTGGTGATGAGAGCTTTGCGCAGATTGCCCAAGCAGCCATGGAGTTTGAGACAGAAGCCAATGTCGCACTCAGCTTCTTTGACGACGCCCTGGTCAGTGCAGATGAAGCTGTCTTGGAGAAACTAGGCCAAGAACCCCATTTGACTTCAGCTATCCGCCAGGCCAAAATCAAAAAAGCCCACTATCTGGGAGCAGACGTCGAAAAAGCCTTGACCAATCTAGGCGAAGTCTTTTACAGTCCACAGGATATTTACACCAAGATGCGGGCTGGCGACTTTGCCATGGTTGACTTTGAAGTAGACGGTAAAGTTTACAAAAACAGCTTTGTCACCTATGAGAATTTCTATCAAAACCATGAAAATGCAGAAATCCGCGAAAAAGCTTTCCGTTCATTCTCAGAAGGTCTTCGTCAGCATCAAAACACTGCCGCAGCTGCCTATCTGGCTCAGGTCAAGTCTGAAAAATTACTAGCTGACATGAAAGGCTATGACTCTGTCTTTGACTACTTACTGGCAGAGCAAGAAGTTGATCGCTCTATGTTTGACCGGCAAATTGACTTGATTATGAGTGAATTTGCCCCAGTAGCTCAGAAATACCTCAAGCATGTCGCTAAGGTAAACGGACTTGAAAAAATGACCTTTGCCGATTGGAAGCTGGACTTGGACAGCGAGCTCAATCCTGAAGTCAGCATTGACGATGCCTATGACCTCGTCATGAAGTCAGTCGAGCCACTTGGACAAGAGTATTGTCAAGAAGTTGCCCGCTATAAGGAAGAACGCTGGGTCGACTTTGCGGCCAATGCTGGAAAGGATTCTGGAGGCTATGCTGCGGATCCTTATCGGGTTCACCCTTATGTCCTCATGAGCTGGACTGGACGTATGAGTGATGTCTATACTCTGATTCACGAGATTGGCCACTCTGGTCAGTTTATCTTCTCTGACAATCACCAAAGCTACTTCAACGCCCACATGTCCACCTACTATGTGGAAGCACCGTCTACCTTTAATGAGCTCCTGCTCAGTGATTATCTGGAGCGCCAGTTTGATAACCCTCGCCAGAAACGCTTTGCCCTGGCTCACCGTCTGACGGATACCTACTTCCACAACTTCATTACTCACTTGCTGGAAGCTGCCTTCCAACGCAAGGTCTATACTTTGATCGAAGAAGGCGGAACTTTCGGGGCAAGCAAACTCAACGCTATCATGAAAGAAGTCTTGGCAGAATTCTGGGGCGATGCCGTTGAGATTGACGACGACGCTGCTCTGACTTGGATGCGCCAAGCCCACTACTACATGGGGCTGTACAGCTACACTTACTCTGCAGGCTTGGTCATCTCTACCGCTGGCTACCTACATCTGAAAAATGACGAAAATGGTGCCCGTGACTGGCTTGAACTGCTCAAATCTGGCGGTAGCAAAACGCCGCTTGAGTCAGCTATGATTATTGGAGCAGACATTTCGACGGATAAACCACTCCGCGACACCATCCAATTCTTGTCCGACACAGTTGATCAGATTATTGCTTACAGCGAAGAGTTAGGCGAGTAAAAAAACAAGACTGAGACATTTTTGTCTCAGTCTGTTTTTACATGATTCAATTAAATCTGCTCCCAGAGATAGACTTGGAAGCTAAATTTTTAAAAAAGTTTGAAGAAATATAGATAAACCAAAATATAGATTGTAAAACAGACGCTAAATATAAGCCACCTTATCCAGAACTGTGACTTGCTATAATTTTTAGCACGTAGGAGGCCAATAAAGAACCAAATCAGGCCCCAAAAAAACATTCCCAACAGTTGAGGAGCATAATATGAAATCAAAACCAAGCAAAAAAGGACAAAGCTTAATACAGCCATGATACTTTTTTCCGTTATTTGCGACCTAGGAATCATCCAGCCCACAAAGAAACAGAAAATTGGCACCGCAATAAACGGAGTAAAAACCATCAAAATAAAGCCAAACTGCGATAATGACTCAATCATAAGCAGCGCCCTTTCTATACCTTGTAATTTACCTTCTTCCTATTATAACCTAAAAACTATATTTTCCAACAAAAAAACTGGAATATATAATTTTTCTTAAATCGATAGAGGACTAATGAGGCAAGCCAGGGGCGTGAGAGACACCAGCTACCTACACCTGAAAATGACGAAAATGGTGCCCGTGACTGGCTAGAACTGCTCAAATCTGGCAGCAGCAAGACTCCACTTGAGTCAGCCATGATTATCGGAGCGGATATCTCAACAGATAAACCACTCCGTGATACCATCCAATTCTTGTCTGATACAGTTGATCAGATTATCGCCTACAGTGCTGAGTTGGGAGAGTAAATTAAAAGAGTCTGGGACAAAAGTCTAACCTTAAATATAAAAAGCGAACAAAACGAGTTATCTGACACTCAGAATACTGTCTTGTTCGCTTTTTTTCTAATCTATCGATTTTAAAAATTTATAATAAAGAATTCCTAAAATCAAAATTTTTTGTCCCGACCTCTTAAATTATCCCCAAAAGCTATCTTCTTCAGCTTGATCTGAAGAGAAGAGCCAAACTTCTTTGATTTTTCCGTCTTCAATACGGAAGAGGTCAATCCCGTTCATATTGAGTTCAGTACCATCAGCACGTGTTCCGAGAAAAGTAACATTAGCTGCGATTAAATCCTTATTGTCAGAAACCCAATTTGTTACCACCTTAAAGGTTCCATTAGTTTTCTCAGCAAATGTAGCCAGGTGAGTTCCTAGCTTGTCCTTACCAACAACTGTACCAGATATACTATGAGTACCAGGTTGATGCCAGATAATATCGTCTGCCATAGTTTCAAAGACACCAGGAAAGTCACCAGCAATTAAAGCTTGGTTATAAGCATTGAAAATTTCTAAGTTTGTTGACATACCTATTCTCCATTTCTTTTTTATGATATAATTGTAATATTTACAAATAAAAAACAAGTAGACACTTTTTTGATAGCTAGTATCAAAAGTAGTACTATTATTGATACTAAAAGATAAATTTTTTTAAAAAAATAGAAAGAAGATATTTTATGCCAAATAAAGTGAGTGAGTATGGTATTTGTCCATTTGCGACAACGCAGAGGGTTTTAACGGGGAAATGGGCACTGGTAATCATTTATCAGTTGAGTACGGGTACCAAACGATTTAAAGAATTGCAGAGATTATTGCCTGGGATTACTCAAACTATTTTGACACGTCATCTCCGTCAATTAGAAAAGGATAAGATTGTTCAACGAAAGGTCTATGCGGAAGTTCCCCCACGAGTTGAGTACAGCTTAACCGAAATGGGACAGGAATTCAAAGTTGTATTAGATGCTGTGGAAAACTGGGGTCTGGATTATATCAAGTTGCTAAAAACTAGTGAGATGAGCAACTGATAAATCCTATAGAGGAAATGTGTTTTCTGTTTAATCCCTCAATTAAAAGACAGTAAAGTAAACCAGTATTTTTCCAATCAATTTTCTTGAAACCCTTTGTTTCTTTTGATAGACTAATACATAGTTTTAAAAAAAGGAGATAGAAAATGAAAAAATTTGTCGCTGAATTAATCGGTACGTTCATGCTTGTGTTCATCGGAACAGGAGCTGTTGTTTTTGGAAATGGTGTTGAGGGTCTTGGCCACCTAGGAATTGCTTTAGCATTTGGCTTGGCAATCGTGGTAGCAGCTTTCTCAATTGGAACTGTTTCAGGTGCTCACTTGAACCCAGCTGTTTCAATCGCTATGTTTGTTAACAAACGCTTGTCATCAAAAGACCTTGTCAACTACATCCTTGGACAAGTGGTTGGAGCTTTCCTTGCGTCTGGTGCGGTCTTCTTCCTCTTGGCGAACTCAGGCATGTCAACTGCTAGTCTTGGTGAAAATGCCTTGGCAAACGGTGTAACTGTCTTTGGTGGTTTCCTGTTTGAAGTCATCGCAACTTTCTTGTTTGTTTTGGTGATCATGACCGTGACTTCAGAAAGTAAGGGAAATGGTGCGATTGCTGGTTTGGTGATTGGTTTGTCATTGACAGCTATGATCCTTGTGGGATTGAACATCACTGGGCTTTCAGTGAACCCAGCTCGTAGCTTAGCGCCTGCTGTATTGGTAGGTGGTGATGCTCTTCAACAAGTATGGATTTTCATTCTTGCACCAATCGTAGGTGGTGTTCTTGCAGCTCTTGTTGCGAAAAACTTCCTTGGAACAGAAGAATAATTAAAGAAAATAGAGCCTTGCTCCTCAATTTGGGGAACAAGGCTTTTTCTATGCAAACGAAAAAGCACTCCCCGTTTCAAATGGGGAGCGCTTTGATTTTAACTTAATTCAGCAACGATGGCCTTGATTTGTTCTGCTGTGTGAACACCTGCAACTTGTTTCACCACTTGGCCGTCTTTTTTGAAGAGAAGGGTTGGGATGGACATGATTCCAAAGGCACGAGCTGTATTTGGGTTTTCATCTACGTCCATTTTAACGATTTTCAGGACATCTTCTGAAAGTTCTTCAGACAATTTGTCCAAGATTGGACCTTGCATACGACATGGACCACACCAAGGTGCCCAGAAGTCTACCAAGACCAAACCGTCTTTTGTTTCTTGTTCAAATGTTGCATCTGTAATTGCTTTTGCCATTGTATTTCTCCTTTTTAATTATATTGGCTTAAATCTTGTTTCATCAGGAAAAAGTACACATCTCCATAAGTCCCATGGTAGTCCAAATCATGACCATTATAAACTAACTTTTTAACTGGATGATAATCCGCCACCCCGATCAGGCAGGCTTGCTGGGATAGTTCAAACTCCTCATAAGACTCGAAAGTTATCTTCCGTTCTGACTTAGCTGCATCTAGATAGATAATTTCAATCATAAGCTCTCCTTTTTGATTCCATTCGTAATTTATGATTCAATTGTAACTGAATGTGTTACATTTGTCAAATCAAACGCATCCGCCACTGCTAGATCGCCTCTAAATTCCGATTAATCATCTTCTCCTTTTTGTTTGACTTGATTCTAGCACAGTGTAAAGAAGAAATCTTTGGCAAAACAAGCACAAAGGCTACGTTTGTTTTTATTTTTATGTTAAAATAAAAGGTATGGACAAAATTATCAAAACAATCTCAGAAAACGGTTCTTTCCGTGCTTATGTACTGGATAGCACAGAGACGGTTCGGACCGCTCAAGAAAAACATCAGACTCAAGCAAGTTCTACCGTGGCACTCGGCCGCACACTGATTGCCAGCCAGATTTTGGCAGCAAATGAAAAAGGCCAGACCAAGATCACCGTCAAGATTCTTGGTAGCAGCTCGCTAGGCGCAATCATCACCGTGGCAGATACCGAGGGCAATGTCAAGGGCTATGTGCAAAATCCCGGTGTCGATATTAAAAAGACAGCCACTGGCGAAGTTCTGGTCGGCCCTTTTGTCGGCTCTGGTCAATTTTTGGTTATCACGGACTACGGCACTGGCAATCCCTACAATTCCATGACGCCACTCATCTCTGGTGAAATCGGCGAAGACCTGGCCTTTTATCTGACTGAGAGCCAGCAAACTCCTTCTGCCGTTGGCCTCAATGTTCTCTTGGATCAGCATGATAAAGTCAAGGTTGCTGGTGGTTTCTTGGTTCAAGCTCTGCCTGGTGCTAAGGAAGCTGATATCGCCCGCTTTGAGAAGCGGATCCAAGAAATGCCTGCCATTTCTAAGCTGTTAGAATCCGATGACCATATTGAAGCACTGCTGGCTGCCATCTATGGAGACGAACCCTACAAACGCCTGTCTGAAGAAGAAATTCGCTTCCAGTGCGACTGCAGCAAAGAGCGCTTCATGAATGCCTTGGCTACCCTTCCAAAGGCTGACTTAGAAGAGATGCATGACCAAGACCACGGGGCTGAAATCATCTGCCAATTCTGCCAGACGGCCTATCACTTTGACCAAAATGACTTGGAGGAACTGATTCGTGACAAATCTTAATACCCCTTTTATGATTGGGAATGTCGAAATTCCTAACCGTACGGTTCTGGCGCCTATGGCTGGCGTAACCAACTCTGCTTTCCGGACCATTGCCAAAGAGCTGGGAGCAGGCCTGGTCGTGATGGAAATGGTCTCTGACAAGGGCATCCAGTATAACAACGAGAAAACTCTCCATATGCTCCATATTGATGAGGGAGAAAATCCCGTTTCTATCCAGCTTTTCGGTAGCGACGAGGACAGTTTAGCCCGCGCAGCGGAATTTATCCAAGAAAATACAAAGACGGATATCGTCGATATCAACATGGGCTGCCCTGTTAACAAAATCGTCAAAAACGAAGCTGGCGCTATGTGGCTCAAGGATCCAGAGAAAATCTATAAAATCATCAACAAGGTCCAGTCCGTTTTAGATATTCCCCTAACAGTCAAAATGCGAACAGGTTGGTCCGACCCATCTCTCGCAGTAGAAAATGCTCTGGCAGCCGAAGCGGCTGGCGTTTCAGCTTTAGCCATGCACGGTCGCACCCGTGAGCAAATGTATACTGGTCATGCTGACCTTGAGACCTTGCACGATGTGGCCCAAGCTCTTACCAAGATTCCTTTCATCGCCAACGGTGATATCCGCAGTGTGCAAGAAGCCAAACAACGTATCGAAGAAGTCGGTGCTGACGCTGTCATGATTGGTCGTGCAGCTATGGGAAATCCCTACCTCTTCAATCAAATCAACCACTACTTTGAAACAGGAGAAATCCTCCCTGATTTGACTTTTGAGGACAAGATGAAAATCGCCTACGAACATTTGAAACGATTGATTAACCTCAAAGGAGAAAACGTAGCCGTTCGTGAATTCCGCGGACTCGCTCCTCACTACCTTCGTGGGACATCTGGTGCAGCTAAACTTCGCGGTGCCATTTCACAGGCCAGCACATTGGCAGAGATCGAGGAACTCTTGCAACTCCAACATTAAAGAAATAAGAAAGGAAGCATCTACAAAGGTGCCTCCTTTTTTTACAAATTTCTTTTTTCTTATTTGATCAATTGAACACTGGCTACTTTACCGTCAGCGCCAGTAGTGATTTGGATGCCCAATTTAGGAGCAGATGGCTCAGCAGAACCCAGCTGAGCTGTATAGCGACCATCATCCAAAGTATAGGCATATGAAGCAACATGGTAAGTATTGACAGTTCCATTTGCTGACTTGACACTAAACTGTCCGCCTGCTGAAACAGTCACTGTACTACCTCCTGCATCTGTCCAATTACCTGCAGCTGCAGAGAAATCTCCATCCACCATATTCAAAACGCCTTTATAACGAGCATTTGTTTCTGCCTGCTTGTTTTGAAGCTGACGATCAGTGGCTGGATTTTGAGCTGGTTGACTCGGTTGGGCTGGCTGAGTCGCTTGATTTGGTTTAGTTGGTTGAGTCGGCGTGGCTTGTTGACTAGGAGCTTGTTGAGATTGGCTTGGTTGAGCCTGTGTATTTTGTTGACTTTGAATCTGCTGATTCACCCCTTGTTGTGTTTGGTTTTGTGAAGGTTGAACAGATTCCACAGCTTTCTGTACTTGTTCTGCTTGCCCTACTGTTTTATTTGAAGAAGCATTGCTGCTGGCTTTTGGAGCGCTGCTAGCCTTACTAGATGAAGCAACTTTAGAGCTAGAAGAAGCTTGTACTGTCTTATTAGCACTTGTGCTAGTCTTGGTTTCTTCTTTGTGACCACAAGCCCCTAAAAGTAAGCTAGAAGCTAGAACAGTAGCAGCCATCAATTTTGTATAAGTCTTAGTTTTCATTTTTTCTTCTCCTTTGTAACATTTGGAAATCTCTTTGTAATATTATTGTAACGCTTGTAATAAAGTATGTCAACTAGATAAATGGAATTTTTCAAAAAATTTTGAAGCAAATAGCAACCAGAACTTAGGCCTCCTCTCTTCCTCAGTAGATATGTCGCTACTTTTATATTCGTAATGAACATAAAAAAAGAGGCTGGGACAAAAGTCCCATCCTCTCAATTGTCTTTGGATTGTCGAGCAAGGCGCAGTGGTTGAGTGGGCTCTACTACGCTGATTTCATCAGCTTTTACAGCCCTACTCAACTGTGCGGAGGTGGGACGACGAAATCGAATTCTAACGAATTACCGATTTCTGTCCCACTCTCAAGTAAAATATATCATCAATTTTCTTTTAACACGTTTTTTCTGTCTTCAGTTTATAAACTTTTCTCGGTTTCTTCTTAGGCACGCGCTTGACACCGGCCTCTTCCAAATATTCTCCAAATTTTACGAGAAAATTATTGCTGACGATGGGGCGTCTAGGCGTGATGAGATTGACCAACTCAGTCCCTTCATAGACAGTAAACGGTGATTCCAGCAGATGGAGAAAAGTTGGATTCCAGTCCAGTCGCCCCTGAATCCGCTTGATAGACTCCAGCAGGATTTGGTAGTGGTCAAAGGCAAAGTCCTCTGCTGTTAGAAGCCGCTCGCCATCTCTAAAACTCCTTGTCTTAAAGTCCACATTAAGGAAGGTGACTTCCTTAGCATCATCACCAGCCTTGACTTGGTTGATAGCGATTGCCGGCAGATAGACCAGATGGGCAATGGTGATAACCCAACCACGCGGATCGCGTCCTGGAGTGGAAACCGTCATCAGCTGCTCCACCTTTTCCAGCGGTATCTCGAGGTCTACTTCTTCCTTGACCTCCCGAATGCAGGCTTGATAGGCATCCTCATTTTTGTCCACAAAACCTCCGACCAGAGCATATTTATTCTGATAAGGATGGGCCTTGCGCTTAATAACCAAGAGTTTTATCTGGCCTTCCACAAAACAATAAGCCACCATATCTGCTGTTACGCTAGGTGTCTCATACTTGGGCAAATCCTGTGTCTTGTACCATGCTAAAAAGGCGGACTCATCCGCCATTGTTTCGTAATACTCTTTTTCCGACATTCCCGCTGGGATATCCTGTTTGGTCATGAATTTTTCTTCCTTTCCTAAGCTATTTTTTCTATCAAAAATCCTCCAAATCTTGCTCTAAGCTTTCTTCACTGCCTTGGTCCACTGATACCAGCCGACGATACTATTGAGGGTATAGACCCAGTACATGGCCTGGATATGAAGGTTGCTACCCCACCAGAGGTAGATACTGAAGAGATTGGTCGCAATCCAGAAAATCCATTGCTCGCGATAGAGCCCCGTCATGAGAAGCTGGCCGATTCCATTGGTCGCATCTGTCACACTATCGCGGAAAGGCCGGTGACTGTGAATGCTCTTATAAGCAAAGCCCATGCCAATCCAAATCAAGGCAGTCAAGGCCAAATATTTAAGCCAGCCACGCCAGTCTAACTTCTTAGCTTCAAAATGAGAAGGCTCTGTCTTATCTTGTTCATTGACTCGGTTGGACAGCCAAGTATAAAGGCCAATCGGCTGCATGATAAAGAAGTAAACCGTAGTCAGCACTTCTCCATAAAAGCTAGCCTGGAAGGACAAAATGAGATAAATCGCCGAATTAACAGCTCCAAAGAGGTAATTGCTGGCCCGCCCCTCAGCTACTAGGATGACGCAGACGATGCCTGTCCAGGAAGCAAAGAGTCCCAACCAGTCATGCTGCTCCTGCCCACTGGTAAACTCCAGAATGAAGGGCAGACTGGAAAGAGCAATCAAGTAGAGCCATTGAGACAAGCTACGCCCGCCAAATAAATCCTGCCAGAGCAATTTGGCAATACCGCTAAAGCCCTGTTCTTTAGCTGCTGCACAGACATTCTGAAAATTCCGAGCAAAGGTTTGAGATTTTTGTTTTAGTCCTGCGGAGAGAGCTGCAGGTGAGAGTTTTTGATTTTTTACTACCATTCTATTTTACCACTTTCTTTTTTAATCTGCTTGATAAATCATGTCGATCGCTTCTTTAGCCGCCTGATAATTGTCAAAATAACTGCCAGCCAGATAGACCGTCGGAATATGAGCTAAACACTCCTCTTTCAGCCTTTTCAAATAGCTAGAAAAATCACTGCGGATAGCCTCGTCTGCCATGCTCATATCGCGAAAGCCATCGTTGACATAGGCTCCGACCGGCTCAGCAAAGAGAATCAAATCCCATTTTTCCTTAGACAAAATGCTGGCAAAGAGATTGTCAAAGGTATCTGTCTCCTCGTCTTGAACGGGACTTTCTTTCAGATAGTAGTCATAGTAGGCCTTGGTTACTAGCGAATTTGTATCGGCCACGACCAGACCACGGTTTGCGTTGCTGTCAATGAGGCGAGAAGTCTGAGCGTATTGCCCCAGAAGTAGATAATAGTAATCCTTAGGTGTCAACTCATCGTCTCGTACGTTATTTTGAATCTGGTATTCTCGAGCATATTCTAGACTAACTGGAGCATCATAGTAGCGAGCCAAATCCTTAGCCAAGGTCGTTTTACCATTACTGGCGCTACCCATAATCAGCACTTTCTTGGTAAAGTGACGGCGGAAAGGTTGGGCGATATATTTCCAATAAAGGCTAGGATTTTCCCGAATCATCGTAGCTGAAATCCCAAACTGTCGCTCCTCAAAAGAAGTTTTGAAGCCACGCTTTTCCAACTCGGCCTGATAATCAGCCTCTCCGACAAAGAAAATCAGCTCTTCACCTTCTGCATCATAGCCCACCAACTCTAATAAAGTCGACAGCCACTTGTCCCAACCCAGAGGATAGCGGGGAAAAGACGTTTCGTCTAGTTTATAAACCTGAGTCAGTTCATCATCTGCGAAGGTCTCACGAGTATAACGGAATCGCTTCTGCAGAGACAGACCTGCTTCCTCTCCACGGTCTTCCTGATAACCAGAAACCACCACGCGCACCTTGTCGTAAGAACGCTTCGCCTTCTGAATCAAATCGATATGCCCCTGATGCAAGGGAGCAAAGGTTCCAAAGACGATTGCAATTTTTTCTTTCATACGCTTAACCTTTTTATTATATTTTATTATTTCTATGGTTTTATTATAAACTATATTTTCTTTTGTCAATAGTTTTTTATAAAATTTTATAAAAATATTTTTAAGACACTTTAAAACTGTATCAAGCGCAAAAAAAGAACCTAATGCCTTAAGCATCAGATTCTTATTCTAAAAGATTTATTGCTGGTATACTTCTTGATAGAATTCCAGCTTGTCTCCATCCTTGACAGTGATTTGATTGGCTGCCTTAGGAGCCATTTCTCCGTTGACCTTAAACATCCAGTAGAGGCCCTTTGCTTCATCCTGAGCATGACCGTCAATCGAAGTAATAAAACCTTCTTTTTCTTCGACCTTATAGGCCTTCTTCAATGCGTCCATCGCTGTCTCTCCTTCTGCAACAGCCACCGTTTTTTCGCTCTTCTCCTGACCTTCTGGTGCAATACTGATGCTAATTTTCAGTTCCTTTTTGACGGAAGAAGCAGCCGAACTAGAGCTGGTATCAGTTTTTGTTTGATTATTACTACAGCCCACTAAAAAGAGAGCAAAGGCAAGCGTAAGTAAGCTAAAGATTTTTTTCATGATAAAGTCTCCTTAAAATAAAATACAAAATAGGATAAAAGAGCATGGTTGAGCAGGCATGAGCTAGATTGAAGCCTGCTCCCGCTGCCACATAGGTCCACCAAGGCATTTGATAAAGCAAAGCTGTGATACCATCAATCACAAGACCATAGCTAAAGGCTAAAAGCAAGGCCAACATACTCTGGCCAAACAAACCTAGTCGCCTATAGAGCAAATACCATAGACAAATGACCACCGCAAAGGATAAGATTTGGAAAAGTACCCACGGCCCCATTCCGAAGAGGAATGAAGATACAAAGATACTGATAGACATGACTAGAAGAGAGCCCTTCAAGTCCTCAAAATCTACCAAGAGAAAATACAGCGCTGTAATCGGCTTGATATTGGGCAGGCCAGCAAAGGCATAACGAAGCACGACGCAGACAGCCGCCAGAAGAGCGATTCGAGCAAGATAACGAAGAGACACAGTTTCTGCCTTTCTAAACGATATTCTTCAGTATGATAACACGGTTCTGATTAGCCTAGCAAGAATGCTAAGTAAATCAGCTTTTTATGTATCCTGTCGAATCATCTCCGTTAGTCCTTGATCTCGGTAAAGCAGATCATTTCTAACTGAAAATCCCAGCTCCTGCCAAAAACGGTTGCCCAGTTCATTTCTTTCAAAAACGACCAGCGATACTTTATGGATACCAAGTCTTTTCACTGCTGACAAGGCCTGTTCGACCAGAGCTCTGCCTACTCCTTTTCTACGAAAATATGGATGGACAGCTGTATGATAAATGTACGCTCTACGTCCATCTGTGCCAACTAGAATAGCACCTATAAAGCTCTCCCCTTCCAAGGCAACCAGACAGGTCTCAGGATTGCGCTTCAAAAAACGGGCAATCCCTTCTTCAGAGTCATCTAAGTTATTGAGCCCCATACCAGCGCAAGAGAGCCACAGCTGGTAAACAGAGGCATAATCCTTTTCTGTCATCACACGAATTTCCATTGCACACATCCTCCCTAAGCCATTTCAAATTTGAGTTGGCCACCTTTGACACCAACTTTGAGCGTTTGACCAGCTGCCAAATCTCCAGTTAGTAGCAACTCAGATAGCTTGTCCTCCACCTGCGTCTGCAGGGTACGGCGCAGCGGTCGCGCTCCCATTTCTGGATCGTAACCTTCCTGAGCCAGCAATTTCAGGGCACTAGCTTGGAATTTAAGCACGATGCCTTGCTCTGCCAGACTCCTAATCAACGGTTGCACCATAATCTTGACCACTTCCTGCATATCCTCAGCAGACAGACTATGGAAGACCACCTTTTCGTCAATCCGGTTGATAAATTCAGGCCGGTAGGTCTTCTTCAATTCTTCCAGAATGCGTTTTTCCATATTGGCCTGATCAAAGCGGATGTCACGCGCGCCAAAACCAACCGTCTTATCATCCCGCAGGGCCGTTGCCCCCAGATTGCTGGTCATGATAATGATGGTATTGGAGAAGTCCACCTTGCGGCCCTTGCTATCAGTCAACTGGCCGTCATCCAAGACCTGCAAGAGGACATTGAAAATATCTGAGTGAGCCTTTTCTACCTCGTCAAAGAGGAGGACAGAATATGGACGGTTGCGCACCTTCTCCGTCAATTCGCCGCCTTCCTCATAGCCTACATAGCCTGGGGGCGCCCCGTTGAGACGACTCGCTGCGAATTTCTCCATATATTCACTCATGTCGAAGCGAATCAGGGCTGATTCATCATCAAAGAGAACTTCTGCCAAGGCCTTAGCCAACTCTGTCTTCCCGACACCCGTTGGCCCTAAGAACATAAAGGAACCAATGGGGCGTTTGCCGGTGCGGATGCCCGATTGATTGCGACGAATAGCTCGGCTGACAGCCGAAACTGCCGCATCCTGCCCGATAACTCGTTTATGTAGTTCTTTTTCCAAATTGAGATATTTTTTGGCATCTGTCCGAGTTAATTTCTGTACAGGAATACCTGACAAGCGACTGAGAGTCTCTAAGATATCCCCTGCTTCCACTTTCAGCTTGTAAACAGTTGACTCCTGCTCTTTTGCCAGTAGCTGGCCGACTTTTTTAAATTTTCCAGCCATCAAAGCCTGATCCACAGGCGTCAAATCCGACTGTTTATAATTCTGCGGTCCTTTATTCTGCACCGTTGCACTAGCTTCATCCAAAAGGTCAATGGCAGAGTCTGGCAAATGCTTGCTGGTCAGATAGCGATGAGCATACTTGACTGCTGTTTCAATCGCTTGATCGCTGATGACAACCTTGTGATGCTCTTCGTAGCTCTTTCTCAAGCCCTGCAAAATAGCAATGCTGTCGGCTACAGTAGGCTCTTCAATAGTGACCTTGGCAAAACGCCGAGACAGAGCAGCATCTTTTTCGATATGTTTTTGATACTCTTCCTGCGTCGTAGCACCAACTGTCCGCAAGGTTCCCCGAGCCAGAGCAGGTTTCAGGATATTGGCCGCATCCAAGGTCGAATCAATCCCGCTGCCAGAACCCATGATGGTATGCAGCTCATCGATAAAGAGGATGACATGGCCGTCTTCTTCGATGTCATTGATGATATTGTTCATCCGCTCTTCAAAGTCTCCGCGGAAACGAGTCCCAGCGACAACATTCATCAAGTCTAGTTCCAAGACGCGCATCTTGGCAAGTTCTGCTGGAACCTGACCAGCTGCTACGCGTTGAGCCAAACCTAGCGCCAGAGCTGTCTTACCAACCCCCGCATCACCAACTAGCACTGGATTATTCTTTGTCTTGCGGCTGAGGATCTGAATCATCCGAGAAATTTCCTCATCCCGACCGATAACTGGTTCCAGACGACCAGCCCGAGCCAGCTCTGTCAAATCCCGAGTATAGTCTTCCAGACCGCCACTAGTTGAAGGAGGCATACCCATCATATTCGCCATGGTTTGTTTGGCAGAGGCCGTGTTTTTATTTAGCGAGCGGATCGATTTGATTTCCTCTCTGCCCCAGCCAGCACGCTGCTCTAAAACCTTTCGTAAATCACTGAACCGAGGGGCTGAACTCTTATCATCATAGCCGAAACCTGCAGCTTCTAGCACACGAGCTGCCAAGATCCCACGATCAAATAGTATGGCTAGGAGAAGATGTTCTGTTCCTAGGCTTTTAGCGTGGACGGCTTCCGCAATCTGCCCTGCTTGAGTAAAGAGCTCCTCCAAACGGTGAGAGAAAGGCAATAAGTCAAAACCGCCTTGTTTTTGATACTCTTTTCCAGTAATGTCAAAGGCTGCTTCTTCCAGTTTATCCACTTCAATAGGGAATTCATTTAGAGCCGAGCCTGCAACGCTGTAGGGATTATTAGCTAGAGCCATCAGAATCTGCCACGATTCTAAATAATCTGTAGCAAAATGACCAGCTAAAAGCTGAGCCGCTTCTAAGCTTTCTACTAAAGCTTTTGAATAGTTCATATTCTTAATTTCCTTTTCTATCTAATTGCTGCAAAATTTTCCGTAACATTCTGGCTCGAGTCCTCGGAGCCTCTGTCCCTAAGACAGCATCGCTGGCACTCGCTATGAGCAGATCCCCCTCACGCTGACTGATAATTTTTTCATCAAAGAGCAGCTGCAAGATATCTGAAAAAACCGGCTGGCTGAGCGACTCACCAACATTGGTCAACAAATCAGACAACATTTGGTGCCGATCAGAAAATTCAATCTTACCAATCCTGATATAGCCACCGCCACCGCGCTTGCTTTCGACGATATAGCCCCGACTCTCCGTAAAGCGTGTCTTAATCACATAATTGATCTGACTCGGAACCACCTGAAAAACATCGGCTAACTCACTGCGCTTCAGCTCGACCATGCCCGCCTGCGCCAAAATTCTTTTGATATATTCTTCTATACTATCCGAGGTATTTTTGATGCCCATGATATACCTTTCTATCTGTTATATCTAAAAATAAGCATTCAAGTCTTCTCTAACATTGACTATCTTTGACTATTATACCGAAAAAATCTATTTTTTGAAAGAAAAAGAAGTACCAGAAAGCTTGAAAATATCTGATAATTCAGAGTAATGAAAAAGATTGATAGACTGAGTAAATACGATTGTAATCGCTTGCCTTTTACTTTTAAAGACTTATAATAAAGGTGTGAAAGTGTGGTGTTTACACCATCAACCGTATCCAAACAATCATCATCAAAAGGAGGTTTTCCAATGAAAATAAACTGGCTCAACTATACCCATCATGTACTTAGCTGCCTTTTGGTCACTCTGAGTATCTTGACAATTTTTTCTGCCGAGTATGTCGTTTTCCCAACAAGCCTTCTTCTAGGCTGTCTCCTCATTCCTCTGCTCTTTGAACAGCACTTATTCAGTCGCCGAATGACTTGGGGCCTCAGCGTTTTCTTTGCCATTCTTGTTTTTGCCCTTCTCTTTATCATCAAAACCAATCATATCTCCCTTAGCTATCCAGCAACAACCCTTCTTCTTTTTGTACTAGCAAGCCTGAGTTTTTCAAACTCCTTTATCCTTCACAAACATAAAGAACAAAAAGCCGCTAGATAAAGCTATCCAATAAAAAGTGTGGAAGCAACATGAGCTCGGAAGAGCCCTGGATTCCACACTTTTCTTATTCTATAAGGAGCTGGATGGTAGCCAAATATTCTTAAATGATTAGCCCACTCTGCCAGCCTAAACTAGACTTTCAGAAAATTTTCTCCTCTCTATTTTCCTACTTTCATTTTCTTTTTAATTATATTATAATATCTAGAAAACACATTTTCTAATCTAATCGCTTTAAAAAATGATAGTATTCTACGAAGGAGGGCGACATGATGGATTTGGGTCAATTGCACAAAACTACTGAATATAAGAATCAAGGGACCCCCTATTCTCTGACGCGGACCATTACGGAAAACGGCCAGCCTGACATCCTCTTCCACTGGCACACCGACGTTGAAATCATTTACGTCCACGAAGGAAGTGCCCAATTTCATATCGACGATCATTATTTTAACAGCCACAAAGGCGATATTGTCCTGATTCGTCCCAATGCCCTCCACTCCATTCATCCGATTGAGCAGCAGCGCCACTACATGGATGCCATTAACTTTCACTTGGACTTGATGGGCTATTCGGCCATGGATCATGCTAGTATCCACTACTTACAGCCTCTCTATAATGGTCAATTGGACTTTGTCCACGTCATCAAGCCGACTGATCAAGCCTATGAGGAAATTCGTCAATGCCTGCTGGCTACTATGGAAACCGGTTATTGCCAAAAGAAATACTATGAATTTCAGCTCAAGGCCCAGCTCAATCAGCTCTTCTACTTGCTCTTTGAAAACGGCTATATCGTCTCCAAGGAGCTATCTGCCGAGGGCTACCGCAAGGAAGAGAAAATTCGGTCTATCATCGACTATATCAATGAGCATTATCAGGAAGAACTCTCTATTGATCAGCTGTCTGGTATTTGCGGCTACAGTCCTACGCACTTCATGAATTTCTTCAAAAAACATCTGGGCGTTTCTTGCATCGAATATCTGATTCAATTTCGCCTGCGCAAGGCTGCCGAGCTCCTCCAGCACTCCACTCTGTCAGTTCTGGAAATCTCAAGCCAGTCTGGTTTTAATAACCTTTCTAATTTCAACCGACAATTTAAGAAATACTATCAAATGACACCCAGTCAATATCGAAGGAAATAGGGAAATCTCCAGTCAACTGATTGGAGGTTTTTTTATCTGAACATGATTAATAAAAAAACGAACAGACTAAATATCTGTTCGTTTTACGGGATTTTGAAAGTTATAGGTAGTTATTCTGCTGATTTTTCACGGATCACCAAGGTTCCATCTTCCATATCTGCAGTCAAGTGCTTAGCATCTAGATTATCCAAGTGGAAGTCAGTCACCTTGTCACGAATTTGTTGCTCGATAACGCGGCGAAGCGGACGAACACCCATGACTTGGTCATAACCAGCATCGCGCAGGAATTCCTTAGCCGCATCAGATACTGCCAGATCAATTTCCTTCTTGCTCAAGGTTTGATTTACTTCAACCAGCATGAGATTCACAATTTCCATCAAATCTTCTTTCTTGAGATGAGAGAACTCGATAACCGCATTGAAACGATTGAGGAACTCTGGACGGAAATAATGTTTGAGTCGCTCCATCAGATCCGGCTTTTCTGCATCCTCTTCCAAGCCTGCTTCGTAGCCAAAGCCAGCATTGGAAGTCGCAATGATAACCGTGTTTTTGAAGTTAACAGTATTCCCTTGACCATCCGTCAAGCGACCGTCATCCAGAACTTGAAGAAGAAGGGTAATCACTTGTGGATCCGCCTTTTCAATCTCATCCAAGAGAATGATAGAGTAAGGATTGCGGCGCACGCGCTCGGTCAGGGTGTTGTTGTTGTCATCATAGCCGACATAACCAGCAGTCGTACCAATCAGCTTGGAAACCGCTGTGCGGTCACTGTATTCAGACATATCCAGACGGATGATAGCATCCTTGGTACCGAACATATCCAAAGCCAGTTGCTTAGCAAGCTCAGTCTTACCAACACCAGTTGGACCAACAAAGAGGAAGCTTCCGATTGGACGGTTGCCTTCATCAAAGCCTGCACGATTACGGCGGATGGCACGAGCCACAGCTTCTACAGCCTTGTCTTGGCCAATCACCTTGGCTTTAAGACGATCATTCATGCCCTTAAGGCGCTCAATATCGCTAGCGCCCATTTGAGATACCGGCACACCAGTCATTCGTTCAACAGACTCTGCCACATCATTGACTGTCGCCGTCACCTTCATATCCTCAGTGTGATTTTGGATCTTCTTTTCCAGCTCTTCAATGCGGGTCTTAGCATTCAAAGCTGCTTCATAGTCTTCTTTTTCAACAGCTGCTTCCTGTTTGTCTTTCTGTTCAGCAATCTCATTTTCAACTGCATGAACATCAGTCACTGGATGCTGGGCTGCCAAGTGGGCAGCAGTCACGTCGACTAGGTCAATCGCCTTGTCTGGCAGGCTTCGTTGTGGAATATACTGAACAGAGTAATCCACAGCCGCTTTCAGCACTTCATCCGGCAGGATGACATTGTGGTGCTTTTCGTACAAGTCCCGAATGCCTCGAAGGATCTGATAGGTATCTTCGGCAGATGGTGCATTGACCTTAACTTCATTGAAACGACGAGCCAGAGCTGCATTTTTGAGAATGGTATTGCGGTACTCGTCTTGAGTAGTAGCCCCGATAACGGTCAACTCACCGCGAGAAAGCGCTGGTTTGAGAATATCTGCCAAGCCCTTAGAGCCACTATCTCCGCCAGTAGAGCCAGCCCCCAGAATTTGATGGATTTCGTCAAAGAAGAGGATGATGTTGCCGGCTTCCTTGACTTCATTGACCAAGTTTTGGATATTTTCTTCAAAGCTACCACGATATTGAGTACCAGCTTCCAGACCGGAAATATCGACAGAAATAATTTCTTTATTCTTGATGGCCGCTGGCACATCACCATTGACAATAGCCTGAGCCAATCCTTCTACGACAGCTGTCTTACCAACTCCGGCATCACCGACCAGAACTGGATTATTCTTAGTCCGGCGAGAAAGAATTTCAGCTGTTTCTTGGATTTCCTTATTGCGTCCAATGACTGGATCTAACTTACCATCACGCGCTTCTTGAGTCAAATTGCGACCTAGCTTAGCCAGA
Organism: Streptococcus cristatus ATCC 51100; assembly: GCF_000222765.1. Classification (GTDB taxonomy): domain Bacteria; phylum Bacillota; class Bacilli; order Lactobacillales; family Streptococcaceae; genus Streptococcus; species Streptococcus cristatus. The sequence continues at coordinate 31,619 of NZ_AFUE01000004.1, forward strand.
ATGCCATCTTGCTTAGGCCCATGCGCTCCAGCTTGCACATCCTGTTCGCCAACTACTTGACCAGGGAGCTTGCCAGTAGCTCGGTACTGAGCAAACTCTTCCGGTGTGACCTCTCTACCATTGATCAAGTAGCGCCGGTGTTCGCTGTTGTAGCCGCCCATGCGCCCCATGAGTTGGTTGAAAAGGTCGTCCATACTGTTAAAATTGTTGTAATTGTTGTTCATCATTTTTCCTCACTTTTTATACGTTTTTATATCATTTTTTTCATTTACTAAAGTTTCAGATAAGAAATCTCTTTCTTACCTACTGTACATTTATGTTCATATCGGAGATCTTCTCCTATCTATTATTTTACATAACTTATTCTATTTCCAAAAATTAAGACTCCTTCAGTCTCTTACTTTATGGATGAGTTGGATCTATTTCAGAAGAATATAATGTTACATAATTTTTAATCCTCCCAAAAATAATCGCCTACTGGCTACATCCTCATCTTCTGAATAAATTCTGTGTAAACTTTTTGTTTACAGTTGTAATTATACATCCTTTTTACTCCCTTGTCAATAGGTTTTAACAAAAAAATTACATAATTTTTTAAAAGTCAAAAAACTTCCCCCACATAGAAATGTGAAGAAAGCTTCTCTATTTTGATACAAGTTAAATCATATACTCTACACTATAACTGGCATCCGACAGAATGCGGGACAGAAACTGTTTGGTCCGCTCCTCCTTGGGACTGGTGAAGAATTCCTGTGGAGGATTTTCTTCGATGATGTGACCTCCGTCCATAAAGATGACATGGTTGGCCACATCACGGGCAAAGCTCATCTCGTGGGTCACAACGACCATGGTCACTCCCTCCTGAGCCAGCTGCTTCATGACACTGAGCACTTCACCGACCAGTTCCGGATCTAGAGCCGAAGTTGGCTCATCCAGCAGGATGACATCTGGCTTGACAGCAATGGCGCGGGCAATCCCAATCCGCTGCTGCTGGCCGCCTGATAGTTGAGAAGGATAGTAGTCCTTGTAGGCTAAAAGGCCCACGCGCTTCAAGGCATCTTCCGCAATCTCAAGCGCTTCTTCTCTCGGTATCTTACGAGCGATCACTAAGCCCTCTAAGATATTTTCAAGGGCTGTTTTATTGGCAAAGAGATTATAATGTTGGAAGACAAAGGCCGTCTTTCTGCGTATTTCCAAAATCTCCTTTTTGCTAAGTTTGGCCAAATCATAGTCCTTACCAGCCAAAGTCAGCTGGCCGCCATCCGCCTTTTCTAAGTGATTCAGACAGCGCAGAAATGTTGTTTTCCCAGAGCCTGAGGGACCAAGAATTACCACAACGTCGCCTTGATTGACCCTGAGACTGACATCTGCCAGCACCTGGTGCTCTCCAAATCGTTTGGAGATATGTTTTACTTCTAACATAATCTTTCCTTCCTAAGCAAGAGCGTAGCGCTTTTCCAAGCTTCTAAACATCCACTGAATCAAGCCGCAGATAATGAGATAAATAACAAAAATCACTAAGTAAGACTCTGAATACTGGTAAGAATGAGAGGCTTCGACCTTAGCCAAAGCTGTAATATCCTTGACCGTCATGACAAATACCAGTGAGGTCCCCTTAACCAAATTGATAACCAGATTGGCGAGATTGGGCAGGGCAGAACGCAGAGCCTGAGGAAAAACAATTCTCCGATAAGCTTGAAAATTCGTTAAACCAATCGCTTGAGCCGCCTCCAACTGCCCTTTATCCACTGTCAAAATAGCAGAGCGCAAGATTTCCGATAAACTCCCTGTTGTCATCAAGCTATAGATGATGAAAGCATAGTAAAGCGGATTGAACTTAAAGACGTCTACCTGACTGCCTAGACTTTTGAAAAATTGATTCAGCAAGCTAGGAAATAGACTGTAGAAAAAGAGGATAAGTAAAATGGGCGGCGTCGCCCGAATGAAGGCCAGATAAACCACCGAAAAGGTTCGCACACCTCGAACTTTATAAATCTGACCTAGAGCTAAGAGAAGGGCTGGAATAAAGCTGAGCAGAATAGCCACTATCATGATAATCAGTGTGACCGGTATGCCCTTCAAAGTAACCAGAAAGGTATTTACAATATAATTCAAATCCATGCTTTACCTCTCCTTGACTGTCAGACTTTTTTCCAGAAGCTGGGAAGCCAGCGAGACCACTAGGGCAATCCCCCAGTAAATCAAGGCCACCGCTGTATAGGTTTCGAGGGAATAATTGCCCAGATTCCGGCTGATGAGATTTTGCCCCGCTCCCATAACATCCACTGCCCCAATCGTATAGGCCAGCGCAGCATCCCGCATGAGATTAAGAAAGGCGGTAGTCAAATTGGGCAGGGCAATACGAAAAGCTTGTGGCAGAATGATCCGCAGAAAAGTCTGCACTGGTGTCAAGCCAATACTGAGACCTGCCTCGGTCTGTCCCTTGGGAACAGCAAGATAAGCTGCCTTGAAGACTTCTGCAATCATGGCCGCAAAGAGCAGAATCATGGTAATGATGACAAATACGGTCCGTGACCAATTGTTGATATCCAGTCCCAACCACCATTTTAAAAACTCTGGAATGCCATAGAAGACCAAGAAGAGCAAGACAATAGGCGGTGTACACCGAAGGATAAATATATATCCTCTAGCCAGACCAGCAAAAGTCGGCTCCTCCACAACCTGAGCCCAGGCCAACAGACCACCTAGCAAGGAGCCAATTAAAACCGTCACGAACATAATCCATAAAGTAGTCGGCAAGGCCTGTAACAAACCAGGCAGCAGGCCAAAAACACGGGACAAATCATAAGCGACCATACGGTCTCCTTTCTCCAGCTTTTAGTCTTTATCTACATAAGAAAAGACATCTTCACCAAAGTATTTTTCCGATAATTTAGAGAGTGTCCCATCTTTTTCTAGCTCTTTAATAGCCTTTTCATAGGCTTTGGCAAACTCTTCATTCTTTTTATCTTTATGAATGAGTGGATAGGTAGGGATACCCTTATAAGGGAACCAGCTCAACTGGTCCGCATACTGATGATAGGAACCTACCTTGTCTGTGACAGCTTTTTCAAAGGACAATTTGATATCAAAGAAGGCATCATAGCGACCTTCCAAGACCCAAGCATAGGCATCCGATATCTGAAAAGACTCTGCTGCGGTCAACTCAATTGGACTAGCATTGTGCTTTTTGTTGTACTCTTCAATCACTGTCCATTGAGCATTCTGTGGTGAAATCGGCACCAATTTCCCTTTTTCTTTGGCAAAATCATCAATATTTTTAAATTTATTTGCGTCTGCTTTTCGAATGGTGAAGCCGATGATACTAGCTCCGATAGGACTTTCTGGAATGATGAACTTCTTAGCCCGCTCTTCCGTGTACCAAGCTCCCTTGGTTCCGATATCATATTTCCCAGATTCCAAACCAATCAAAAGATCTTCGTCACTGGTGCCAGTATATTCGAACTGATAATCTGGCAATTTTTCATCAATGGCCTTGAGTACAGCCACTTCATAGCCATCTGACTTGCCTTTTTCGTCCAAAAAGTCGTAAGGAACGTAGTTTTGCGTATGAGCTACTTTTAAAGTCGTGACCTTGTCACTGCCTGATGTCGAACTACTCGCCTTGCTGGATGAAGCCCCCGTCAAGGTCCGTCCCAAATAAGTTGCGGCAACAATAGCAATCACAGCTACTCCACCGATAATCCATTTTTTCTTACTCATTCTTTCGTCTCCTTCTTATGCTAAACTTGCTGCTTGGCGAACCCACTCAATCCGCTCTGGATCAATATCGCTTGGGATGGTGCAGTCAGCCCCGATAATCAAAGCATCCTTACCAGCCTCTGCTATCAAGCGCTTAGTCTCATTTTGAATAGCTTCTTGGCTACCTGTGTAGAGCAAACCAGTCTTGCCATTTTCAAAACCACCGAGAACGGTCCGACCGCCGAATAATTTGCGACCTTCTGCCAAACTGATGCCTTCTGGCCCCACTGCCCAGTTAATAACTTGAGCTGGATAATCTGTGAAAAGATGAACGTCATTTCGCGCACCTTCGTAGCCACAAATATGCAGAATATTTACTCCGCCAGCTGCATTGGCTGCTTCCAGCACCGCTAATTCACTGGGAGCGATGAATGCCTTGTAGTCTTCGGCCGACACTCTCGCATCCTGAATGCTCTGAACGCTGAGGTAAATTCCATCTGCACCAGCTTCCTTGATAATGCGTTCTGTCAGAGCCGCAATATCTTGAGCAATCACATCCAGCACCCGCTTTGTCACTTCCGCATCTTCTGCTAGAAAATCTGCAATGATGTCATCTCCTCCAGCAACCTTGCCAACCAACCATTTAAAGTAGGTTACTGGCGCAAAAATATTGTAAATAGCAACCAAATCCTCTGTGAAGCCAGCCCTAATCTTTTGAACCAGCTCCACCTGCTCACTGATCCAAGGATGGTCAGCGCCTAGCGGCTCGATATCTTCCAACTCCTTGATAGATTGGACTTTTTTCAAGCGCTCATTCGGATAGGCAAAATAACCATCGCTCATCAGTTTGACAAAGTCTGGCTTGACTTCTGATAGAAATGCTTGATGGCCTGCCAGATTTTTCTCAATAATAGTCTGATTGCCAAAACCAGCCAGCCACTCATCCTCGCTGGTAAAATGATGCCAGAAACCAACTGGCACTCGGTCAACTTTTTCCCCCTTAAAGGCTTTTAAAACCAACTCTCTTTTAGACATATCTTGCTCCTTTTCAATTTGATTGCTATTATCATATCACTGAAAAGTGAGCTTTCCAAATATATATTTCCTATCAGCCCGATTAAAAATATTTATAAGAGTAAATTAAAAAAGCTAGCTCAAGCTAGCTTTACCAAGGTTTTTCAGCTTTCTATGAAAAACCTGTTTTTCTTACTATTTTTAGAAAGGCAAGATATATATTTTCTATAGACGAGATAAGTAATTTTTATCAAAAAACTGCTACTCCAATCTTACTTACTCTTAGCTGCAAAATACTCCCGCACGAGCGGTGCAACCTTGGTGCCAAAGAGTTCGATAGACTGGAGAACCCGCTCATGCGGAAGCGATCCCAACGGCAGATGCAGCATGAAGCGGTCCAGTCCCAGCTCCTCTATCATCTTGATCAATTTCTGAGCGACATTTTCAGGGCTACCGACAAACATGGCCCCCTCTGGTCCTACCTGATCCAGGTATTGCTCATAGGTCACCTCCTTCCAGTGAGGGCGGTCCTTAGAGATAGCGTCCACTACCTGCTTGGTCGGATGGAAGTAAGTCCGGACTGCCTCCTCATTGTCCTCCATGACCCAGCCCCAAGAGTGGGCAGCGATTTTCAACTTTTCATCTGAGTGCCCACTTTCCTGCCCAATCCGGCGATACGCATCCAGCAGGGGCTTGAAGCGCTTAGGCTGTCCACCGATAATGGCATACGCAATTGGCAGGCCTTTCTGGGCGACCTTAATGGTAGACTCGACATTTCCCCCTGTCGCTACCCAAACTGGCAATGTTTCTTGCACCGCCCGTGGGTAGACTTCCCGATTGTCAATAGTCTGCGTCAGTTTTCCCTTCCAATTCAACCGCGTCTCGACACTGGCATAGAGGAGCAAGTCCAGCTTTTCATCAAAAAGCTCTTCATAATCCTTCAAGTCATAGCCAAAGAGCGGAAAGGACTCGATAAAAGAGCCACGGCCAGCCATGACCTCTGCTCTGCCATTTGACAATGCATCAATCGTCGCATACTGCTGGTAGACTCGAATAGGATCCAAGCTCGACAGGACACTGACAGCACTGGTCAGGCGAATCTTCTCCGTCTTGATCGCACCAGCCGCCAGCACAATCTCCGGTGCAGAGACGGCAAAGTCCTCTCGATGATGCTCTCCAATGCCATACACGTCCAGTCCCACCTTGTCTGCCAGCTCAATCTCTGCTACCAGCTGCCGAAGCCGTTCGTCATGAGTATAGATCTGCCCTGTACCCTCTAGTGGCGTTGTCTCTCCAAAAGTAGAAATACCTAATTCCACCATGTTTTTGTCCTCCTGATATTTAAGATAAAAATATTTTATCACTAATTAGTGATAAATGTAAAAATGATGCTCAACCTATTTGTCCATCTGTATAAAATAGGATGCCTGTCGTCAGCATGGTTTTGCCATGGTCGAAAGAGACTTCCAAAGAGCATCGTCACCAAAACACCATACCAAAAGCCCCAGAAAAATCTGAGGCTTGATATTCTTATCGAGATTCATTAAGACGGTTATTCTACCGTTACAGATTTAGCGAGATTGCGTGGTTTATCCACATCCAATCCGCGGTGCAGGGTTGCAAAGTAAGCAATCAATTGAGTTGGCACCACCATAGAGATTGGTGACAAATAAGGGTGAACTTGGCTCAAGACAATATCGTCTCCATCCTTCGCCACATTTTCCTCCGCAATAGTCAAAACTTTGGCTCCACGCGCCACAACTTCAGAAACATTTCCGCGAGTATGGCTAGCCAAGACTTCGTCTGAAAGCAGAGCTAGCACAGGTGTTCCCTCTTCAATCAGAGAAATAGTACCATGCTTGAGCTCTCCTGCAGCAAAGCCTTCACACTGAATGTAAGAAATCTCCTTAAGCTTAAGACTAGCTTCCATCGCCACATAATAATCCTGACCACGGCCGATATAAAAGGCGCTGCGAGTTTCCGCCAATAAGTCACGAACCTTACTTTCGATCAATTCTTTCTCAGAAAGGGTAGACTCAATAGACTGAGCTACGATAGACAGCTCATGAACCAAATCAAACTTCTTGGCTTTTTCGTTGCCATTGGCATCACCAACCGCCTTGGCCAAGAAAGCTAGGGCAGCGATTTGTGCAGTGTAGGCTTTGGTTGAAGCCACGGCGATTTCTGGTCCAGCATGGAGAAGCAGGGTATGCTTGGCTTCACGAGACAAGGTTGAGCCTGGCACATTGGTCACTGTCAAGCTAGGAATGCCCAGTTCATTGGCCTTGACCAAGACTTGGCGGCTATCAGCTGTCTCACCAGATTGGCTGATGAAGATGAAGAGTGGCTTCTTGCTCAGAAGCGGCATAGCATAGCCCCATTCTGAAGAAATACCCAGTTCAACTGGCGTATCCGTCAGTTCTTCCAACATCCGTTTAGAAGCATAACCCGCATGATAAGAAGTTCCAGCAGCAATGATATAAATGCGATCCGCTTCTTGGACTGTCTTGATGATGGCTGGATCAATCAGCATTTTATTATTTTCATCCGCATAAGTGCTGATCAGCTTACGCATCACGGTCGGCTGCTCGTCAATTTCCTTCAGCATGTAGTAAGGATAAGTGCCTTTGCCGATATCAGACAGGTCCAGCTCAGCAGTATAGCTGCCGCGTTCAAGAACATTGCCTTCGTAGTCTTGCACTTCTACGCTATTAGCCGTCACGATGACCAGCTCTTTATCATGGATTTCCATGTATTCGCTGGTCTCGCGAATCATAGCCATGGCATCGGAGCAGACCATGTTGTAGCCTTCGCCCAAGCCGATCAAAAGCGGAGATTTGTTTTTGGCAACGTAGATCCTAGAAGGATCTTGGGCATCTACCAAGGCAAAAGCGTAGGAACCTTCGATAATGTGAAGGGCCTTGCGGAAAGCGTCAAGAACAGAGAGACCGTCTTCTTCCGCGAATTTCCCAATCAAATGAACTGTAATTTCTGTATCTGTCTGCCCTTTAAAATCATGGCCAGCAAGATAGTTATTTTTGATGTCCAGGTAATTTTCAATCACACCGTTGTGAACCAAAACAAAACGACCTGTCTGAGAAGTGTGAGGATGGGCGTTATTCTCACTTGGTTTTCCGTGGGTTGCCCAGCGCGTATGCCCAATACCTGTTGAACCTGCTACATCCATTCCAATCTTGGCACGAAGATCTGCAATTCGGCCAACAGACTTGATCAAGCTGGATTTTTCTCCTGTTGTCACAAAAATTCCAGCCGAATCATAGCCTCGGTATTCTAACTTTTCAAGTCCTTGCATCAAAATATCTGTTGCATTGCGGTTTCCCACAACTCCGACGATTCCACACATAGATTTATTTCTAGCCTTTTGCTGGCAAAAAGCTAGTTCCTCCTTTATTGAAAATTGGTATAGTCTTATTTATCTTTTTATCGAGAGACAAAAACATTATACACACCGATTTGACATTTGTCAACATAAAATTGGTATAGTTTCGAGACAAGAAAAATTTGTTTAAAAACAAAAAAGCCTCCCATCGGAAGACCTTTCCATAGAAATAAGAAAAACCAGGTTCAGTGCCCCTTGTGCTTTTCCAATCGTTTTTGCTGTTTGAGTTCGAATTTCCTTTGCTGAGCCAGTTCTTTTTGTTGCTTGCGCTTGATTCGAGCGATTTGTTTTTGCTCTTCAAATTGCAGCTTCAGCGCTTCCTGAGACTTTGAAGAACGTGAAGCCATCTGCTCTTTTTTAGTCTGTCTCTGCAGGCGTTTAGGACTGACCGACTTAGTCTTCTCCTTCACCCTGATGCTAGGACTAAACTGCAATCGGTGATAATAACGGTTTAGAAAATCCAACAATTCCTGCGTACTAGGCTCTGCACCAAAGGTGACTCGGCAAACTCTATAAGATTGAGCATGTTCCTGCTCGAAAAGACCGTGCCAAAATCCCTCTTCAAAATAAACTGTCAGCGTCATTGAAATCTTATCCATGACAGCACCTCCTTAAAAAAATCCCTAAGAATGGACAACCAAGGAGGAAGGTTACTGACAAAAATGGATTTTTTGCGTCTGGACTACCAACCAGAACTGTGTTTTTATCTTAGTAGCTACAGTCTAGCAAGATTTTCTAAAAAATTCAAGGAAAGCTAAAAATTGTACTGATCGAAGACAAAGTAAGGCTAACGAAAAACCTCTGAATTCAAAAGTAATTTTGAGATTGTTCTAAAATCTTAGTAAAAACAAAAAAGCCCTCTGAATTCAAAGAGCTTTATTCTTGCTGGATAAAACATTTATAGACTAGGCGACGAGCCGAAGATTGTACGAAAATTTTAGTGAAACAAAAAATCTCCCCGAAGGGAGATGATCTGGTTTATTTTACCTTACAGTGCTAGGAACCGTAACCGAAGATTATACTTGAGTATATCGAGGTAAGGTGACAACGCAATGTAAGTGGAAAATAAAGCAGATTAACGACGAAGTCCTAGAGAGTTGATCAACTCACGGTAACGGTTAACGTCGTTTTTACGTAAGTATGCAAGCAAGTTACGACGGCGACCGATTTTCTTCATCAAACCACGGTAAGTAGCGTGGTCTTTTTTGTGTTGTTTGATGTGTTCGTTAAGGTGGTTGATTTCCCAAGTAAGGACAGCAACTTGAACCTCTACTGAACCTGTATCACCTTCGTGACGTGCATATTGTGCAATGATTTCATTTTTTTCTCTTTTGAGATTGCCATGATAAGCTCCTTTTCTTTACGCTTCATCCGAGTGACAGGCTTGGCAATTCCTGCAACCAAGAAGAAGTTATTTGTCTTTAAGACATTCTTATTCTATCAGGAAGCCAAGTTTTTGTCAAATCTTCTACTTTTCCGACAAAGTCAGCCAAATTTCATTAGCCAAAATGAGGATTTTCTACACATTTGCTCCAAGGCTCGATCTAGCTAGTCGCTTTTTGACTTTGGAGCAGGTTTAGCTTATACTGGGATTAAGATGACACGAGGAGAAGAGCTTATGAAATATCTTGAATTCGGAGAAAGCAAGAGAGAAATTTCCCAGATTATCATAGGGCTGATGCGAATTGCCCAAATGACTCCCAAAGAGGTGGAAGAACTGGTCGAAACAGCCTTGTCAGTCGGTATTAACGCTTTTGACTTAGCCGATATCTACGGTGGAGGCAAGTGCGAAGAAATTCTGGGACAAGTGCTCAAAAATCGACCTGACCTGCGGGCTAAGATGTGGATTCAGTCCAAAGTGGGAATCCGCATAGAAGAATTCACCTACTTCGACTTTTCCAAAGACTATATCCTCGAAGCAACAGACGGTATTTTACAGCGCTTAGGCGTGGATCATCTGGACTCTCTGCTCTTGCATCGACCAGATGCACTGATGGAGCCCAGTGAAATCGCTGAAGCTTTTGATCTGCTCAAATCTCAAGGAAAGGTCCTTGATTTTGGAGTATCCAACCAGAATCCTATGATGATGGAGCTACTCAAAAAAGAGGTCAAGCAGCCTTTGGTGGCAAATCAGCTCCAACTGAGTGCAGCTTTTTCACCTGCCTTTGAGTCCAGCTTCCACGTCAACATGGAGGGAACAGACGCAAATATGCGCGACGGTAGTATCTTTGAATACTGCCGCCTCAACGATGTCGTGATTCAGGCTTGGTCTGTCCTCCAGCATGGCTATTTCGAAGGCGTTTTTGTCGGTTCGGATAAATACCCCAAGCTCAATGCTGTCTTAAACCGACTGGCCGACAAATACCAAATATCACCATCGGCAGTGGCTATTGCGTGGGTGCTACGCTATCCAGCCCAGATGCAGGCAGTCATCGGCACGACCAAGGCTAGCCGCATCATCGAATCAGCCAAGGCAGCAGATATTGAACTGACTAGAAAAGAATGGTACGAAATCTACTTGGCCTCTGGAAAGGATCTTCCTTAAAAAATGAGCCTAGAATCCGATCAATTTTCTACCAAGATGCTAGCTGAAGGACTGGCAGAAAAGCTGACCAGAGCATGTCCACTGTATAGCTTAAAGGGCAAATCACCTTGCGCAAGATTAACTAGCATATAAAATTCCTATTTTACGAAAGGAAAAACAAATGAACCATTTCGACACAATCATCATCGGCGGAGGACCAGCTGGTATGATGGCTGCCATTTCCAGTTCTTTCTACGGGCAGAAGACCCTACTTCTTGAGAAGAATAAACGACTGGGCAAGAAACTAGCGGGTACAGGCGGCGGGCGCTGCAATGTCACCAACAATGGAAACTTGGATGACCTCATGGCCGGTATTCCAGGCAACGGACGCTTTCTTTACAGCGTCTTTTCCCAGTTTGACAACCATGATATCATCAACTTCTTTACAGAGAACGGTGTCAAACTCAAGGTTGAAGACCACGGCCGTGTTTTCCCAGCGACAGACAAGTCCCGCACCATTATCGAAGCCTTGGAAAAGAAGATTGCAGAGCTGGGCGGCACTGTCATCACCAATACCGAAATTGTATCCGTCAAAAAATCTGATGAGCTTTTCACTGTCAGATCCAGCGACCAGACTTGGACTTGCCAGAAGTTGATTGTGACGACTGGCGGCAAGTCCTACCCTTCAACTGGTTCGACTGGTTTTGGCCATGATATTGCCCGACACTTTAAGCACACGGTGACTGACCTAGAGGCTGCTGAAAGTCCTCTTCTGACTGACTTTCCTCACAAAGCGCTTCAGGGGATTTCGCTGGACGATGTGACCCTCAGCTACGGCAAGCATGTCATCACCCACGATCTGCTCTTTACCCACTTTGGCCTATCAGGTCCGGCAGCTCTGCGCTTGTCTAGCTTTGTAAAGGGCGGCGAAACCATCTATTTGGACCTTTTGCCACAGATGAGTCAACAGGCTCTGGCGGATATTTTAGAAGAACATCGGGAAAAATCCTTGAAAAATGCCTTAAAAACCTTGCTACCAGAACGCTTGGCAGATTTTTTTGTGCAAGGCTATCCTGAAAAAGTCAAACAACTAACTGAGAAAGAACGCGACCAGCTCGTCCAGTCTATCAAAGCACTCGAAATCCCTGTGACTGGCAAAATGTCCCTTGCCAAGTCCTTTGTTACCAAGGGTGGCATCAGCCTCAAGGAGATCAATCCTAAAACTCTGGAAAGTAAGCTAGTACCTGGACTCCACTTTGCTGGCGAAGTTTTAGACATCAATGCCCACACGGGCGGTTTCAACATCACATCTGCCCTCTGTACCGGCTGGGTGGCAGGCTCAAATCCAATAAGTACCAAATAAGAAAGGAAGTCCTTTGGAACATATTATTTTACTAAGAGGCGTTACTCCTAATGGAAAAAATGCTATCCCGAAAATGTCTTATTTGGTAGATATTTTGACAGAAGCTGGGTTTCAACACGTCCGAACCTATATTCAAAGTGGGAATATCATTCTTGAGAGTGACTTAGATTTAGAAGAAATACGAGAACGCGTTCATACTCTGATAAAGGAAAAAATTGGGGCCGACTTAAAAATGGTTATCAAGAATAAGAACGATTTTGAAAAGATTGTTCATGAGAACCCGTTTAGAGAAGACTATCTTCATGATCGTGTACATGTGATTTTTTATCAGGGATTTATCCAAAGTCTGCCACTAGAAAAATTGAAAGCTGACTACGGTGAAGAAGAAATTTGTGTAGGCGATTCCTGTCTCTACCTCTATCTCCCTAGAACTGCAAAACAAAAAAAGCTCAATACCAACTATCTTGAAAAACTGTTTGGCGTGGATCTGACCATGAGAAAGTTAAACGTAGTAGAAAAATTACTAACAAAATAGGAGAACAAGATGAACAGATGCGAAACAGTCGAATTCGTCAACATGTGCATGATTTATGACGGAGAAAAAGTTCTTGTCCAGGACCGAGTTAGTCCTGACTGGCCCGGCATCACTTTTCCTGGCGGGCATGTAGAGCGCGGGGAATCTTTCACCGAGGCCGTTATCAGAGAAGTCAAAGAAGAAACTGGACTGACCATATCCAAACCCCAACTTTGCGGCATTAAGGATTGGTATGATGATAAGGATTTTCGCTATGTCGTCCTGCTCTACAAGACAAAGCATTATTCCGGCGTGCTGCAATCCTCAGATGAAGGAAAGGTTTGGTGGGAAGAATTTGAAAATCTGTCTCGTCTGAAGCTTGCAACTGAGGACATGTCAGATATGCTTCGTGTGTTTCTAGAAGATGATTTAAGTGAATTCTTTTACTATAAAGACGGTGACGACTGGCTGTATGACTTGAAGTAAAAAATGAGAGTGAGACAGAAATCGGTAATTCGTTAGAATTCGATTTCGTCGTCCCACCTCCGCACAGTTGAGTAGGGCTGTAAAAGCTGATGAAATCAGCCTAGTAGAGCCCACTCAACCACTGCGTCTTACTCGACAATCCAAAAACAATTGAGAGGCTAGGACTTTTGTCCCAGCCTCTTTTATTCTGCATTTGTCCGAACGTAAGCTGCAATGACATCTGATGTGTACTGAGCTGTGCCTGGGCCAAATTTGTCAATATTTTCCTTAAACTCTGGATTGTAGACGTATCCTTTACCGATATGACCGAATACTTCAATAGAGCAGTCAAAACCATAAGTACGGATGGCTTGCAAGAGACGCGCTGCCTGCTCTTGATTTTCTGCCGCTTCAACTGGCAAGCCTTGCTGCATATTTTCTGCCAGACTTTGAAAAACTTGATTGAAGGCTGCGGCAGATTCTTCTTCCCGTCCATTTTGACGAGTCAGTGCTTCCGACATGACTTCTTGACCGTATTCTTCGACAGCCTTTTGGTGGTATTTTTGATTGTCTTCGTAGGCAAAACCTGCGAATTTTTCTTTCATTGTCATCTTTCTTTCTCCTTTTTCTTCTTGGATAGTTTTTTGCAAGGTAGAAATCAAAGTATCCAAGCGGTCTCTTTCCTGCTGCAAATACTCTAACTGCCTCACCAGATGCGGCAATAAGGCCTGATCGTCCTGACTCAGCAGCTCTGCTATTTTCTCCAAAGAAAAGTCCAGATACTTATAGTAAAGGATGACCTGTAGCCGCTCTAGATCAGCTTGACTATACGTTCGATAGCCATTTTCTAATTTTTGAGGAACCAAAAGACCAATTTTGTCGTAGTGATGCAGGGTTTTGACAGAGACACCCGAAAGCTGCGCAGCTTCTTTGATATGATACATAAAAAACCTCCTTGCCCTTATAGTATAAGCCCTGACCTTAGGGCAGAGTCAAGCTTTTTATGAAATTTTTTTAATCACTTTAAATTTTCCAAAGTAGATAGTATTATTTGCGAGAAACCATGGCAATAAAGCCCATTTTTTCTTGATTCTTTTGGAACATCTTAAACATCTTCATAAATTGACTGTAGTTTTCTTTTTTAAGGGCATTGAAGCAGATTTTCAGTGTGCCACCCAGTCCTTCGTCATATATCATCCCTCGAAGGCTCATCAAGGTCATTTCGCCGACAAAAGTGTCCACACGATTAAAAGCGTGAGAACGCGCCAGCTGAATCCAAGAACCTTCAGTAAGAGGCCCCACATTGACATTAATCGCACGAGATAGCTCTTCCCGGACATTCTCATCTTTTTGCTTGAGCATGACGTCGTGGGTGAGGAGCACTCCACCTGGCTTCAGCACCCGGTAGTACTCATCCATACATTTGGCCTTCCCCTTATCCGTCTGCATGGTCAGCATGGCTTCATTGATAACAATATCAAAAGAATTGTCATCATAAGGCAGCTTCATAGCATTAGCCTGCTCAAATGTGACGAGTTCACTAACACCAGCTTTGTCTCCATTAAGCTTAGCCTGAGCTAGCGCAGCCTTATCCAAATCAACTGCAGTAATCTGGCAGCCATATCTTTTAGCCAGCTCAATCGTTGTGGTTCCCATATTGCAGGCAACCTCTAGAACTTTCTTATCGCTGGAAAACTGCCCCTGGTCAATCAGCCAGTCGGTTGCCAGCTTACCACCGGGACGAAGGCGTTTCTTTCCTAACTTTGCTAAAAATTTATGCCCTGCTTCTGCCATTTCCGAACCTCCATAATTTTGATTGGTTCCATTATAGCATAAAATATTATATTTTCAGACAATTCTTAGAATTCGGCAAAAAAACAGACCGAATCAACCAATTCAATCTGTCTTTTACCTTCTTTATAGCCCAAGAAATCCAGCCAGATAGCGCAGCAAGGCCACCAAGACTACACCAAATACAACAGTTGCAATCAAGTTCTTATACTTAAAAGCCACATAAGTCGTCGGAAAAACAGCCAGCAAATCCAGCCATTTAAAACTCGGTAGCTGACCTGTTTTAGCATTGGTGACACTAGACAGGATAAGGGCAAAGATAATGGAAACTGGCAGATATTTGAGAAAACGCTCTGCCATGGGCGGAAGACCCTTGTACTTGACTAGGATAAAGGGCAAAACCCGCGGAATCCAAGTGACTAGGGCAGACAAAAGAATAACCAGCAAAATATACTTACTTATCATCTAGAATCACCCCCACCGTACAGCCTAGTAAGGTTGCAAAAAGCACCGCCAGCGAATTTTGAAGCAGCATGGTCAGGAGCAAGTAGGCAAGACCCACCACACCCAAGACCAAAAAGAGCTTCTTTATATTGACCCGTCGCAGCATGATTATAAATTGAGAGGAGAAAATGCCAATAAACATAGCTACTAGGGCAAAGTCCAGGCCAAAGCTCTCAGGATTGGGCAGAAGGGCACCAAGGGCAGTTCCTAAAACAGTACCTAAAATCCAAGAAGCATAACTCATGAAATTGTTACCCATCATCCAGCTAGCAGCAATCTCTTCTGTATACACCTGCTCTCCCATCAAGACCCCATAAGATTCATCTGTCAAAAAAGAGCCAATGACAATATTCTGAGCCAAGCTAGACTTACGAAAAAGGGTTGAGGCATGCAGACAGAGCAGAAGATGCCGGATATTGATGAGAAAAACAGTCAGTGCGATGGCCAAAACCGGCGCCTGCTGGGCAAATAGACCAATCATGGCAAACTGGGCACTGCCGGCATAAACCAAAATACTCATCAGCCCCATCTCCAAGGGATTCATATGAGGTGCCGCCATGATGCCGCAAGCTAGACCAATCCCAATATAGCCCAGAGCCGTTGGTACTGCCGCTTGTGCCCCTTGTTTAAATGTCTGTCCGCGCATTCTTCTCCTTTACTCCATCGTTTCAAAAGCTAGACTTGGCTTTGCATTCAGATCCAAACTGGCAAAATTTTCCTTATTCCACTCACTGACGCTGGCATAGGCAATCATACCAGCATTATCACCGCAGAGGCGAAGAGGCGGAATGATTACCTTCACATCCTGAATCTCAGCTGCCAAGCGTTCTCTCAGGCCTTGATTGGCCGCAACGCCTCCCGCCACGACCAGAGTCTTGACTGGATATTTTTCCAGCGCTCTCTTAGTCTTGGCCATGAGAATATCCATGACCGCCGCCTGAAAGCTTGCTGACAGGTCTTGGTTAGACAAGACTTCTCCCTTTTGCTGGGCATTGTGGTGCAGGTTGATAAAGGCCGACTTGAGACCGGAAAAAGAAAATTCCAGATTGTCTTCCTTAATCATGGCCCGCGGAAAATCATAAATATCCTGTCCCTCATGAGCCAGCTGATCAATCTCCCGGCCTGCTGGATAGGTCAGCCCCATGACGCGACCGACCTTATCATAGGCTTCACCGACCGCATCATCGCGGGTCTCACCCACAATCTTATAGTCACCAGCTTGACTAACATAGACCAGCTCAGTATGACCACCGCTGACCAAAAGAGCCAGCAAAGGAAACTCCAAGGCCTCCACGCTCTGGGCTGCCATCAGGTGCCCAGCCATATGATTGACCGGAATCAAGGGAATATCATGAGCCCAAGCAAAAGACTTGGCCGCTGCCAAGCCAACCAAAAGCGCCCCAACCAGACCAGGACCGTAGGTGACGGCTACTGCTGTGACTTGCTCCTCGCTAATCCCCGCTTCTGCCAAGGCCTCCTCAATACAAACTGTAATGACCTCCACATGGTGACGGCTGGCCACTTCCGGTACCACTCCGCCAAAACGCTTATGGCTCTCAATCTGGCTGGCAATGACATTGCTCAAAAGCTCCGTCTCATTCTTCAGAACCGCCACACTGGTCTCATCACAAGACGTCTCAAAAGCTAAAATATATCTATCTTTCATGGATCTCTCTTTTCATGACAATCGCATCTTCCACCGGTGCATGGTAGTAGGCTTTCCGCCGCGCGATTTCTTCAAATTTTTCTTTTTTGTAAAATAGCAGAGCTGGCTTGTTGGACTCCCTCACTTCGAGGAAAGTTTCTTTGTCAGCTGGCAAAAAGTCAAACAAGGCTGTCGCGATTTTCTGTCCCTGATAGCTAGGCAATACAGCAATCTGCAGGACTTCTGCTTCAAAGTCTGTCTCCTGCCAGACTAAAAATCCGACAAGCTGACTTTCATCTTCTGCTAGCGCACAACTATTCACATCCGAGCACAGAACCTCTTCCAATTGACCCACAGTCCAAGGGCTGACCTCATAGACAGCAAATAAGAGCTGTTCCAGCTCTTTTGCGAGAGTTGCCGCGTCCACATCTGAGCTATCGCTCCATTTTCTCATCTTAATCATAGGCGCTGAATGTAAGAATCGCTGGATTCCTGATGGGTCTTGAGCCAATTTTCCTCGGCCTCTACCCGCTTGAGGTAGTTAGGGACAAAATCATGAATAGATTGGGCTGGCAGGTCTAAACCAATACGACCAAGAGCTGCCGCATCTGGTAAGGTCGGCTGAATAGCAGCCTGAGGAATAGCCGCTTCAATCTGCTCCACAAAAGCTGCTGTCTCTCCGACAAAAGTGACTGATTGGTTAGCAGCGCCAGCCATTTCCAACACCTCTGCCAAAGGCAGGTGAGCTTCCGGCCGTACAGCCTGACCAGACTGGTAAAAACCAGCATAGACATTATTACGGCGGGCATCCATAATGGGAATGACCAAACCTTCCACCTGCTCTGGTACTAAAGCCAACAGACTAGATACACCGACCAGCTCAATCTTGAGGGTATGGGCCAGAGTCTTGGCTGTCGCCACCGCAATTCTCAGACCTGTGTAGCTGCCCGGCCCCTGCGCCACCACGATCCGATCCAAATCCGTTGGCTTCAAATCCAGACTATTCATCAGAAAATCAATAGCCGGCATAAGGGTAATACTATGATTTTTCTTAATATTGAGCGTCACTTGCCCCAAGGTCTCCTCATTCTCTAAAATTGCTAGAGAAAGAGCCTTATTTGACGTATCCATCGCTAAAATGTTCATCGTTTTCTTCCTTACTCGAGTGTTTGCTTCTTATTATACTACAAAAGCAGCGACAAGGGTAGAGAGAGGCAGGCATTTGGTTATCTAGATTGTCCTCAAAGGCTTTTCTGAAAATCTCCACAAGATTTTCTCGGCTATGTCTTTTACTAAAAGCTGGTTTTATGATATAATTGGTTAGAATTATATCGAATCAAGGTCAATCTACTACTCATAAAACTGAATAAAAGAAAACAGCTGATTAGCTGTCGTTTTCTGTAGCTTGATCGTGAAAAATGGAAGGAAATAAAATGATTTACAAAATTTTTTATCAAGAAACAAAAGAACGCAGCCCACGCCGTGAACAAACACGTGCCCTTTACTTAGATATAGAAGCAACCGATGAATTAGAAGGTCGCATCAAAGCCCGCAAATTGGTCGAAGAAAAGACTCCTTACAATATTGAATTTATCGAACTCTTGTCTGACAAACATTTGGAGTACGAAAAAGAGTCAGGCGCCTTCGAATTGACGGAGTTGTAACCTATGGCATATAACTTAAAGAAAGAAGAAGTTGGTGTTTTCGCCATCGGCGGTCTGGGCGAAATCGGTAAAAACACCTACGGAATTGAGTATCAAGATGAGATTATCATTGTCGATGCTGGGATTAAATTTCCCGAAGACGACCTCTTGGGTATCGACTATGTTATCCCCGACTACTCTTATATCGTAGAAAATATTGACCGCGTGAAAGCTGTCCTTATCACCCACGGGCACGAGGACCATATCGGCGGCATTCCTTTCCTGCTCAAGCAAGCCAATGTTCCTATCTATGCTGGCCCTTTGGCTCTAGCTCTCATTCGGGGCAAGCTAGAAGAGCATGGACTTTTGCGGGATGCCAAGCTCTATGAAATCAATCAAAATACAGAGTTGACCTTTAAAAATCTGAAGGCGACCTTCTTCCGCACAACCCACTCTATTCCAGAACCTTTGGGGATTGTCATTCATACGCCACAAGGTAAGATTGTCTGTACCGGTGACTTCAAGTTTGACTTTACACCAGTCGGTGAGCCAGCAGACTTGCACCGCATGGCCGCTCTGGGCGAGGAAGGCGTACTCTGTCTCCTGTCCGACTCGACCAATGCTGAAGTTCCGACCTTCACCAATTCCGAAAAAGTGGTCGGACAGTCTATTATGAAGATTATCGAAGGCATTCATGGACGGATTATTTTCGCTTCCTTTGCTTCAAACATCTTCCGCCTCCAGCAGGCAGCAGAAGCTGCTGTCAAGACAGGGCGCAAAATTGCGGTCTTTGGCCGCTCTATGGAAAAGGCTATTGTCAACGGGATTGAGCTAGGCTACATCAAGGTTCCCAAAGATACCTTCATCGAGCCAAATGAACTCAAGGACTATCCAGCTGGTGAAGTGCTGATTATGTGTACCGGAAGTCAGGGTGAACCCATGGCAGCCCTGTCACGGATTGCTAATGGTACCCACCGCCAAGTTCAGTTGCAGCCGGGAGATACGGTCATCTTCTCATCCAGCCCAATCCCTGGAAATACGACCAGCGTGAACAAGCTGATCAACATCATTTCCGAGGCTGGTGTAGAAGTCATTCACGGTAAGATCAACAACATCCACACCTCTGGACACGGTGGCCAGCAAGAGCAGAAACTCATGCTCCGCTTGATCAAGCCTAAATATTTTATGCCAGTCCATGGTGAATACCGTATGCAAAAAGTCCATGCAGGTCTAGCCGTTGATACTGGAGTACCAAAAGACAATATCTTCATCATGAGCAATGGTGATGTGCTGGCTCTGACAGCTGACTCAGCTCGTATTGCCGGCAGTTTCAACGCTCAGGATATTTATGTTGATGGGAACCGCATTGGTGAAATCGGAGCTGCAGTCCTGCGCGACCGTAAAGACCTGTCAGAAGACGGTGTGGTTCTGGCTGTCGCAACAGTTGACTTTGGCTCCAAGATGATCTTAGCCGGTCCAGATATTCTCAGCCGCGGCTTTATCTACATGCGCGAATCAGGCGACCTCATTCGCCAAAGCCAGCGTATCCTCTTCAATGCCATTCGCATTGCACTCAAGAATAAAGACGCCAGCGTCCAATCTGTTAGCGGCGCTATCGTCAACGCCTTGCGTCCTTTCCTCTACGAAAGCACCGAGCGCGAACCGATTATCATTCCGATGGTGCTTACACCAGACGAAGACAACTAAAAAAATAAGCTTTGCTAGACTAGCAAAGCTTATTTTTCTGCTTTATTTTTGTTCGAGAAGCATGCTTGATAATCCAAGCGCAGCTCGGACTCAATTCTTCCTCCTGCCAAGCTTGAATAATACACTCAAACTTTTCAGGAGCTTCTTTATATAAATCATTCAGATTATTCGCAACGCTTTTTTGGATTGATTTATCCGCATCATCCTTTAGATTCCTTAAAATAGCGCTAAATTCATCAAAATAATTTAAGACCACAGTCTGCTTCTTAGCCCAAGGCAATCGGATACGCATACACTCGCTAGCTAATCTACGGACGCGCATATTCTCGTATTTACTCCACTCTAGTAGTAAATCCATCGTAGCTTTAGGAAAATTAGCCAGTAAGGGCCGCATAGAAAATTCTCCAGTAAATCGCTTGGTTAATTCCTTACTGAAGGCTGCACTCAGCTCGAATTCCTGACCTCCGTAAAGTTCTACGTATTTGCCAATCGGCCACAACCAGTACCCCTCTGAGAACATCCCCAAGCCGCCCTCTAACTCCGGACCAAGTATCTGCTCAAAAACCTTCAGAGAAGCAGCATAAGAAAGCGGCAAACATTCTTTGATACTCTTTGCCAGCAGCTCTTGACGCTGAGTAAATTCCAAAGCCTCTAATTCGCTTTCAACTAGAGACATAAAATGCTGAGCATCAAATTTATCTGTGACTTCTTGCAGGCGACGGCTCAAATCCTCCGCATAAACCAAATCATAATAATCTTTAACCTTTTTCGCCATGATTTTTAAATCCCCTTAACAGACTTCTCACTGCTTCTCTGACTTCTGCTCCTCCCTCTTTCTCAGCCAGAAAAAGAGACAATTCATTCAAGGCACCTGAAATCATATGAGCCGCCATATCCAGATCAATAGAGATAAGTTCCCCTTCTTTAGCTAAAATGTCTAATTGCTCTCTCAAATGAAAGAAAGAATTAGCCTCGTCCTGACGACGCCACTCTTTCCACTCAACGACATTGGGACCATCAAGCAGGAGAATGCGTTTATTTTCGATCAAGGTCGCAAAACGAACAAAAGCAACACAGCCTTCCACCAACTGCTCCCAAGAATCCTGTGCTTCCAGGGCGTTTTTTTCTACATAAGACCCCAGTTCGGATTGAATTTGTGCCAGTACGGCGGTAAATAAAGTCTTCTTATTCCCGAAATGGTGATAAAGTGCGCCTCTTGTCATTCCCAACTCATCTACAATTTCTTCCAAGGAAGTTTCTGCATAACCCTTTAAAGAAAAATGTTTCCGGGCGATAGCTAATATTTTGCTACTTGTCTCTAGGGAAGCCTGCTGCTTTTTATTCATCTTCACTCTCCAAATAATTTGCCGCAAACTCAGCGCTAGGTGGAATGACTTGAATGACATCAACCAAAACAGAACCCGACGCTTCCACAATGAAATGGCGCTGACCAAAATCTTCACTCTTAATGGGAAGAAGGAACTCCATTTCTTCTTGCTGACGCAATTTTTCATAAAGACAATCCACATTGTCAACTTCGATATTGATGATTAGACCACTCGCCTTAGACTGGTAGGCTTGTGGCACTGTCCCATGCTTGCTATCAATAAAAGCAAGCTCAAAACCACTCTCGATATTCTTTAAACTAATATACCAATCTGAACGGAAGGTTTCCTGAAATTGGAAATGCTCAATGAAAAATTGTGCCGCTTGATGGACATCTTCGCTCATTAAAACGGGGTATAAACTGGTAATCACTTGTTCTCCTTTTCTTAGATTTTATTTTAACATACATACTGAATGTATGCAAATGAATATTAAAAAACAGAAACCAAATTGGCTTCCGTCTATTTGAGAATGGCTTCGTTTAATCGCTTGATAAAATGATATTTGGTAATGCCCTTTTGTGGGACATTTGTTAGACTGGCGTAGATTTCATAGCCTTGCTTGATGTAAAAATCCCTGGCCTGATAAGATTTAGTGGACAAGGTAATGCTGCTGACTCCCGCTTTCTCAGCCTTTTCTTCTAATTCTGCCAGCAGACTGGCTCCCAAGCCCTTTTTCTGATGTTCTCTATCCACCACTAAGGCCTTGATATGGATGTTTTCCAACACCTGTTGGGCATGGAGCACGGCGATTAAGTTCCCTTCCTCTTCCCGTGTCAGATAATAATCCTTTGGCTCCAGTTTTTCAAGCATATCTGGACCAAAAGAAGCCTCATATTGCTCCTTGAAAACTTGCTTGATAAAGTCTTGAATTTCTGTCATTTCTTGCTCCTTTCAGAATCCTTATCGCATTTCCCTACACTGATATAGAGAAATCCTGCTTGCTAAACCAAGGACAATCGGGCTCAGCTATTAACACGCCAAGCCCGAATGATAGATCATAGATAATCCGTCAGAAGGATTATTGTTCCTTTTTCTTGCTTCCAGCTAAGCCAAGGAAGGCCAAGACAGTGCCTAGTAAAGTCATCGTCCAAGCTGATGATGTTCCAGTTTGAGGAAGTTTAGCGGCTTTAGAAACAGCTGCCTCCGAAGATTTAGCAACCTTTGTCTCAGCTACTTTCTGCTCTGCTGAAGGCGCTGAATCAGTTGGAGTTGCTGGGGTCACTGGGCGCTCAGCTGGCTTATCTTTGACAAGAGGAGTCACTGATGGAGCAGGCTGAACGATTGGCACTTCGATTTGACCAAGACTAGGTTTCGTTTCCTTAGTGCCCACTTCTACTAGTTCATCCACTGGTGCTTTAGAAACAGAAGATTCAACAACCTTTCGGCTGCCATCTAGTGCAGAAACTTCCACCAGATTCATTTTTTCGCCCTTGCTTCCTGTCTGAACAACTTTTCGTTGACCTTTTTCAAGCTCTGGATTCAATATTTCTTTTGTCTCAAAAGCAAGCTCTTCTGTTTGGATATCCAGATATGGCTTATCCTCAACTAAAGCAGCTTTCTCATCCTGAGCTGTGCTACCATTGTGGCTAAGTGGCTTCAGATTTTCACGCGCAGCTTGAAGTTTAGCGACCAGCTTATCTACCTCAGCCTGTTTATTCCGATTCAATTCCCAGTCGATATCATTTTGGGCAGCCTTCAGACTAGCAACAGACTCTAGCGTATAGATGCTCAAATCGCTAGGAACCTTGGCCAATTCATCTCGGACAGACTCATAGTTGGCCTTGAAGTAATCTTTATTGTGATCAGCAAATGCTGTCATCAATTTGAAAATTTCTTCTTCCTTGTACTCAGCCTGCGGTCTATCTGCCCAGATAGCAAGCATGCTGCCAACTGTTGGGAGAGATACTTCTGGATACTTGGTAGACGCTAGTTGGTTAAATGGTGTCTTTTCAGTATTTTCAAGTGCCTTCTGTAAGAAACCACCACCATCTTCCGGTTTTTGACCTAAGATATAGTACCAGTCCCCATTGGTATTGAGGAATTTATAGCCCTTGCTTGCTAGATACTGAGGTGAGGCAAGGTTATAACCCCACCATCCCTTAGACCAGTAAGAAATCAAGACATCCTTGTCAAACTCAACATCATCCTTGTCTTCGTAGTAGAAGCCATCGTTGAAAGCCATTGGTTGAAGGCCTCGCTCTTTAGCCATAGCAGCAAGCGTGTTAGCATATTCTGCAAACTTGCCATAGAGGTTGTAGTATTTCAGATAATACCAACCCTGTGCATTGGTCGCATCATTGGCATACTCATCTGTACCATAGTTGAAAATCTTTGATTTTCCTGCAAAGTAGTCCATGTACTTGCCAATCAAAGCCTTGGTGAAAGCTTTTGCTTCTTCATTTTCCAAGTCCATAGTGGTCTTAGAAAGATTGTCAAAATAAGCCTGCGGGTTCTGAATGCCTAATTTTTCCATAGCCACCAAAAGAGCGTCCATATGACCAGGGCTATTGAGCGCTGGAATCACCCCGATGCCCTTTTGTTTGGCATAGCTGATCAACTCATCCATTTCTTTCTGGTTCAGAGCATTTCCATTTGGATCATCGTAGTAGGATTTAGTTCCTTCAGTGATAGCTTCCTTGACTTGGTCACTCTGGTAAGTCTTCCCATTGGCCTCGATGGTCATATCGTCCAGCATGAAGCGCATCCCGTCATTTCCGACCAGCAAGTGCAAATCAGAGTAGCCCAACTCACTAGTTTTGTCAACAATTCTCTTGAGCTGATCTAATGAGAAGTATTTGCGGCCTGCATCAATGGAAATAACCTTGTTCTTAGCTACTTTTTCACGTTCTGCTTGTTTGTCCAAAATCTTTTGATAAGCTTCTGTTGGTTTTAGATTTTCACGGGCTGCTTTTAGCTCGGCAACAAGCTGATTGATGGTGCCTTGTTGCGCGCGGCTCAGGTTTTCATCCAAGGCTCTAACCGCTTTTTCAGCTTCCTTGAGTCGAGCAATACTTTCCTCTGTATATTTAGCTGCCAAGTCACTTGGAATAGCTTCTAACTCTGCAGCTACATCTTGATAATTGGCTGCAAAATATTCTGCATTGCGATCCGCAAAGTGACGCATCAATTTATAGAGTCGAGATGCAGAAAAACGAGCAGAAGGCTCATCAGCCCAAGCAGCTACCATGCCTCCCATAATCGGAATATCTGCCCCTTCTGATTTAGGAACGTTGGTAATTGGAGTGGAGGCAATTCCTTTCAAGCCTTGATCCAAATTGTACCAGCCTTGGCCATCAGCATTGCGTCCCAAGACATAATACCAAGCATCATTGGTATTCAAGATTTGGTGCCCTTTTTCAGATAAGAGTTTAGAAGAAGCCACATCATAGCCACCCCAGCCACCAGTCCAGTAAGAAACAATAATATCCTTGTCAAACTCGCCGAAAGTTTGGTCAGAATTATAATAAATACCGTCATTGAAGGCCATTGGCTTCAAGCCATGACTCTTAACAATTCTAGCCAAGTCGTTGGCATAAGTGATGAATTTTTCGTAGCCCTTTTCTGGATAACCTTCTCCTGGATAGTACTTGTCTGCTTGTAGAACCTGCCACCCCTTAGCATTGGTCGCATCATTGGCATACTCGTCCAAACCAATATTGAAAATGTCCGTTTTCCCTGCAAAATAGCCTGCATACTTGTCAATCAAAGCCTTGGTGAAATCAATAGCAGTCTGATTGTTTAGGTCAACTGTCCGTGCAGATTCCTTGCCAAAATAGTTAAAGTTTGGATTTTGAATGCCCAACTCCTTCATAGCATGCAAGATAGCATCCATGTGGCCAGGGCTATTGATGGTCGGAACGAGACCGATACCTTGCTTTTTAGCATAGTCAATCAAGTCCGTCATTTGAGCTTGCGTCAAGTGATTGCCATTTGGATCATTATAATAAGCATTGGTTCCCTTTTCAATGGCTTTCTTGACATCCTCGCTGGCATAAGTCTTATCACCGACAGTCAAGGACATATCATCCAATTGGAAGCGTAGACCATCATTCCCCACCAGCAAATGCATGTCCGTGAAGCCAAAGCGTTTCGCCTTGTCTACGATTTCCTTCAGTTGCTCAGGGCTAAAATACTTACGGCCTGCATCAATCGAAACCATTTTACGCATAGCCAGCTTTTCATCGACCTGACTAGTTTTCTCCGTTTTGGGAGTTTCACTAGGCAGGGTTGCCTTTGACTCATCAGAATTCGTAGAAGCACTTTCTGTTGTAGTCACTGATTTTTCAGCGACTGTTTCTAGTTTTGGCTCCTCTGTTACTGGTTTTTCTGCTGGAGCCTCTGCTGCCACAGCTTGAGGCTTAACTTCCTCACTATTTTTAGCAACTGCTTCTGGCAAGGACTCGCTGCTAGTCTGGGCTTCCACAGGAGCAACTTCCTGCACTCCTTCTCCTGCACTGGCTACAGCCGGTCCTGTCGTAGCTACAAGACTTGCAGGCGCTGCTTGTACCTCATCAGCTGAAACGACTTGTCCTGCCAAACAAAAGCCGACTAAGACAGATGCTGCCCCGATTGAAAGTTTCCGAATAGAAAAACGTTGCTTTCTATTAAAGATCATCATAAAATCTCCTTTTAAAATGTTCCGCTTTATTATGTAAGCGATTTCTTTTTCTTCTATTATAGTTTATACCCTATCTTTCATCAATATTGTCTCCACAAGATTCTATAGTTAAATGACAAATAGATTAAATCTAGAGCCATATTTTTATAAGGTGATTTATCACTAAAGCTGAGGTCAAAACAATCGAGCCATTTTGCTCTATTCATCTCGTTTGAAAGCCTGAGGCAAGCTAGATAAGCCACCAAAATCAAAAAAGAGAAGACTAAATAGTCTTCTCCGAGTTTTTGATTAAATTGTCCTACTGCTGCTAAGAGGAAATTCTAGCTGCCTTTCAGAGAGAGCATTTCACTTAATCTAAGATTAACGATTTGTCAAGCTTACTTTTCTAAACTAGACAAAAGCGCTAAATTATTGGTCCTCTTTTTTTCGTGTGAATAGAAGCCAGCTAGCAACGAGAGCTAAAAGTCCTGATACAGTAGCCAAAAGGCTAGTAGATGTACCTGTCTTCGGAAGTTGAGGTGCCTTAGGAGCCTCTGCCTGCTCTGGTGAAGCTGTTGCCAAGCCTGACTCCTTAGAATGTGCCAGTGGTTCTTGCGCTTTCTGACTTGTTCCAGATTTTTCAGCTTCAGCACTTGGTTTTGTCTGACCTAGCTCTGCTTTTTCGACCTCAACACTTGGTTTTGTCTGACCTAACTCTGGTTTTTCGACTTCAATTGCTGGTTTATTTTCCCCTGCTGGCTGAGTAGTTTCTGGTCCCTGTGGTTGACTTGGTTTTGGAGTTTCTGCTGGATTGTCTTGTCCTGGCAAATCACTCTTTTCAGCCTTGTAAATCACAGCATAGTGAGCAAGGTGAGACGCTGTGAAGACAACTGTATCACCGACACGCTCAAAGTCAAGAGGCTGGCCTGGCTGATTGTCTACAAAGGAAAGAACTTGCTCGACTTCCTTGCCAGCTTCTACAGGGATTTTAACCAGACTAGTGTGTTGAGTAGCAACGTCGTGCCCGTCTTTATCCACTCCTGTCACATCATAAATCTTACCAAGTCTGCCACCCAAGGCTTCTTTTTCGGCAGCATTTGGCTCAACAACTGCTACTTTCAAGCCCTTGATTGGAGTTGATTCCTTGTTTGAGAATTGAACTTCCACACCCGTAGATTCATCTACAAATACAGCTGGCCTATCTTCCTGAAGCTGGGCAATGAGCTCTTGCAGAGAGGCTTTGGCAGTTTCAAGCGAGTCTGGTGTCACTTCAGCTGAAGCCAATAAGTCTTTATTCTTGTTTAACAGGCTGAGGAGGGCATCGCCTGACGGATGGTTTGGTTTTTGTTCGAGCAAGGTCTGCGCTTCTTTGCTCAAAGTATCCAATTCAGCCGTCTTGTCCGCAAAATTCTTGCGTCCATCCAGAGCCTTAAATGCCTGAGTCAGTTTTGCTAGACTCTCATCGACTTGGTCTTGTGTGCTTGTATCGTGATCTTTTAGAATTTGCTCAGCAGATGCAATTTCCTTGAGCAAGGCTTCTTTGACTTCTGGAGTCGCAAAGCTGAAGTCGACCTTGTTTTGAACAGCCGCTGTTTCTGCTAACTTTTGTTTCAGATACTCATCGTTCAAGGCTGGTTTTGGTGATACAAAGACATCGTACGTTGTCGTCACACCACGATAGTTGACCGAAATAGTTTGACGGCCTTCTTTGTGACTATCATAGCCTGTGACTTGCACATCTGCTTCATCAAAAGTATGCTCTTCGGTCGTTTCATCATCAAAGACCAGACGGAAACGTCCTCCTGTAGTCTCAAGGCTTTCTCCCACGATATATTCTGTTTTAGGTTTTTCGATCACTTCTAGGCCTACAGGAGTCTTTTCGCCTGCTTCGCTATGACTAACGACAAAGACTGTCAGCACTTGATCCAGTTTTTGTCCCAGATAGGACAGTGGCAAATGCTGCTCTCCTAGCTTAGATGGATCATAGCCCGTCACTTCCACCCCACTGTTTGAAAGTTGAACCAATTGATCTGGTTGGCCATCCTTAAAGCTGACACGAATTGTACCACCTTTCAGAGACAGAGCATCTCCTTGACGATAGACTTTTCTTTCTGGTGCTGTTTCAAGCTCAACCTTCGAAATTTCCTTATCTCCTTTAGGTACTTCAATAGCCAATACATTACTAATATCCTTACCAGCTACTTGTGAGCGGTAATATAGGAGGCTAGGGAGTTTAGCAAAAGCAAGTGGTTTGAAGATGAGATTACCGTCTTTGTCCGCGGTCATAGTTGCAATCGGTTTTGTCGCATCGCTGCTGTCATAGAGGGATACCGTCGTCTTAGCCGGCACATCTTTGAAGCCTACTTGGACATGTCCATTTCCAAGAACACGCGTAGCAGCATCTTTCATCGGTACGTTAACTGTTTCCGTATCCAAGCTTTCATACATCTTCCAGTTGTAGATCCGGATTGCCCGCCACGGAGTTCCATTGTCGGCTGTAATGACATCCAAACGCCAGTCTTGTGCTCGAATTGGCTTATCAAAAACGATATCTGACACATGGTCTTTATTGCCACGAACGGCCTTGGCTAGTTTCCACTCGCCTGCCTCATCCTTATAATACAGGTCAAAGTCGCGTGTATTCATCTTGCCGTCGTCAACAGACTCTCCGCCTGCTCCAGCATGCTCCATAACCCAGCGAGTCACTGTCCGAGGCTGAGTCAAACGAATATCTACCGTACCACTAAGTTGGGCAGAAGACCACTTGTCTGACAGACTGGTAATGGTACCATTCAGCATTCCTTCGACACCTTCGCTACCATCCGCATCAGGGAAGGTTGTACCAATTACTTTTGCACCCAACACCACATTTTCTGCCAAAGGTTTTGGCAAGCTTGTATCAGAAACTTGCATACCCCAGTCAAAGTCAACTGTCCCAGCCTCTGAACGCAAACCATTCTTTCCTACTGCAACGACTTTCAACTCTTGTTTGCTGCCCTTGGCACTAGCTGAACGACTCACCTTAGCCAAATAAGCTGACGTACTAGATGTTCCTGTCACTAGGCGCCATTGGTCGCCGTCTTTTTCGTAGATTTCGTAGTAATCCGCATCTGCACTGCCTTTAAACTGCAGCAAGGCCTCTGCTTCCTGCGCATTTTGAAGACGCTTAGCCTTGACCACCACATCTTTTGGTGCAGCTGGCTTCTCTTGATTAGAATAGATGGACAATTGACCTAGGTTAAACTTATAGTCCTTGACATCCTGGTCATGGTCGAAGTACATTTTCACGCCGTAAATGGTTTTACCAGCTAGAGAAGATAAGTCAAAGGTCTCTGTCTTCCAGTCCTTGCTCGGACTGAGTTCTTTCCACTCGTACTCAGAATAGTCTGGCTTCGTCGCAAGAGCTACCCAAGTGCTTGTTCCTTGACCACCCTTATGAGTCAGGGTCAGCTTGGTCTTGTCACTAACTGGAATCTTGGTCGAGTAGAGCATGACATTCTGGTTGCTGTTTGCAGCCAAGTCACCCTCAAAAGCCAGTGAATTTCCACCGTTATAGGCTTCATCAAAATCATAGCGTCCCTTCAGAGGTGCACTACCTTCTGAGTGCTGAATCCACCAACGCCAGGTCGGCAAGAAACCAGATACCGAACGATAGTTCCATTCTCCATCTTTAGAAACTTTTCCATCTACAAACCAGCGTTTTCCGTGTCCTGTATTAAAGGAAGTATTAAAATCGGGCTTGGTGATCGCTGTCTTATCAACCACCAAGTTGGACATTCCATACCAAGATTGGTCTGCTGGTTTACCCTTGCTAGGATCGCCTTGGAAGCCTGTCCAGAAATAGTTTTCATGAGTATGGTAGCCCTCACCTGTCTTACCTAAACCAGTGATCGTATCAGGCGCATATAGACCTAGAGACAGACGAAGTTTGCCATTTTCATCCAAAATCGCATCCCAGTCCACATTTGTCTTGTAAGAACCACCCTTTTGCAGCTCTATCCCCGCCAAAACATCGTAAGGATCCCGTTTGATCCATTTTGCCGTACTGATGGAATAGTCTGTCTCTGCCTTGCCCCAGTTAAAGTTGGCAAAGAAGGTGTCCACAGGATTTTCTCCATCTTTAGGCTGCATAAATTGATAATTATATTCGCCAAGGGCATTTTCATGGTAACGACCATATTCATAGGTCATGGCATCATACCAAGAATATTTAACGGGGTAATTCAAAGAACGTGCGTACTCTTTGGTATAGAGCAAGAAGTCACGCATTTTGGGTCCGAGTGGCTCTACTTGGCTACCTGTCGTTTCCTGGTTGATAAAATAGCCATCATAGCCATAATATTTAGCCAATTCGACTAATTTACGGGCAATTGGGAAAGTCTTCGAGCCTTCAGAATCTTCTTTTAAGGCTTCTGCGAAACGTTCTTGATCCTTAGCGCTAGAAGACCAATTGAAGAAGAGGGTTCCGTAGATTGGTACACCATTTCTATGGGCCGCATCAATAACATCTGGCGTCGGAACTAAACCATCCCAGTACACCATGGAATGTAGATATTGCCAGTAATCGAAAGCATAGGCCTTTAATTCCTCGCCCCCAATGGAAGCATGATCCTTGGCTTTAGAGTTCATATTGGACAGAGCCTGTACTTTCGCCTCTGGATTGGCTTGCTGGTTGATTTGGTGCCCCTGATAACGCTCAGCCAGAGGCACGCTAGCCCGGTTGATTTCGTCATCTTCACGAGCTCCCGGCTTCCAGTCAAGCAGTTCTTGCCAAGTATCAAACTTGATTTCTTTCGGTTTGAGCTTTTTATCTTCTTGGCTTGGTAAGTCCTCTACGACTTTTGTCTCTTTGCTGGCAGGCGCTTCTTCCTTGACTTCTTTTTCCTTGCCAGCCGTTACTTCCTTGCTCTCAGCTACTGGAGCCTCAGAAGCAAGAGCTTGCTTTTCAGCTTCTGTCGCCAGACCTTGGACAGCCTCGACAGGTGCTTCACTGACTTTCGTCTCTTCAGTTGCCACTTCTGTCTGAGCTTCCTCCTTGGCAAGGACGCTACTAGTAGCTTGTGAGGCTGCTGGGCTAGTTTCTTCTGCTAAAGCATGACCAGCTCCAAACAGCGCTATTCCGACCAAAACAGAGCAAACGCCTAAACTCAACTTACGGATACTAAATCTTTGTTTCTTATCAAATTGCATTTTTACCTTAACTCCTTCTCTTCTTTTCTTTTTTCGTGCACTTGCTGCCTCTTCCCTGGTCGCTCCTTTCAAAAGGTAATCGCTTACATTTTTGCATAAAAAAAGAAAGATTCACTTAAAATCATTCTACCTTGCGCGAGCTTGCCTTGTCAATTCATTCTATCTTGTCCTATAAATAGAGATTAAATCTCTAAAAATAGTACAAAAAAAGAGAGATAGTCTCTCTTTTCCTTCTTTATTCCCCTTCAAAGACATCTTTCATCTTATCAAAGAAGCCTTTCTTCTTAGGGCTCACTTTGATGTCTCCAGCCGCCGCAAAATCCTTAAGAGCCGCCTTTTGACGGTCATTGAGGCCTGTCGGCGTTACGACATTGACAGTGACATATTGGTCACCTACACTTCCATCGCGCAGATTTGGTGCTCCCTTACCACGCAGACGGAAACGCTTGCCCGTCTGGGTTCCTTCTGGGATTGTCAATTCAACATTTCCATGGACAGTTGGGATTTCCACACTGTCGCCCAGAGCTGCTTGCACAAAGTTGAGGTTGAGCTTGTAGTAAATGGTAGAACCATCACGTTCAAATTTATCGCTTGGCTCAACGTTCACCACTACATACAAGTCTCCATAAGGACCGCCATTAAAGCCTGCCTCACCTTGACCCGCCAAGCGAACTCGTTGACCTGTTTCCACACCAGCAGGGATTTTTACATGAACGCTATGCGCTTGCTTTTCATGTCCCGTTCCATGGCAGGTTTCACATGGACTTTTGATTTCTTGTCCGCGACCATGACAGACGTCACAGGTTACTTGACGACGCATCATACCTAGTGGTGTCTGAGTATCGACGTTAATAACACCAGAGCCGTGACAGCGACCACAAGTTACTGGGCTAGTTCCTGGCTTAGCACCGGAACCATGACAAGTCCGACAGCTAGCTTCACGATTGTATTTCACTTCTTTTTCTGTACCGAAAATAGCCTCTTCAAAGCGGAGATTTACCCGATACTGGAGATCATCTCCTTGACGCGGAGCGTTTGGATTACGAGTCGCGCCACCGCCAAAGAAGCTAGAAAAGATATCTTCGAAACCACCAAAACCAGAGCCATCAAAGCCACCGAAGCCGCCTGCACCGCCGCCAAAGCCTCCATTGGCACCCGCTGCGCCGTATTGGTCATAGGCCGCCCGCTTTTGCTCATCGCTCAGCGTTTCATAAGCCTCCTGAACTTCCTTATATTTATCTTCCGCCCCAGGCTCTTTATTGATATCTGGGTGATATTTTTTAGATAATTTCCGATAGGCTCTCTTAATCTCATCCTGAGAAGCATTCTTAGAGACACCTAAACGATCATAAAATTCTGTATTGTTCATTTAAGATACCAAGAGCGAACAGAAAGCGACTAAAATTTAGGAAACCAACAAGAAATCCTGATTTCTTAGGAGGTTTATCTAATTTCCAAGCTTTCCGCTCGGGTTCAATTACGAACACCCTTGTTCCTTTCTGTTAATATTGCGGAACGAAACCTCGATTTAGGTCAGTTTCAGTTCCTTTCTAACTTAGTTTAAAGCAGAACCAAAAATTACGTTCCAACTCTTTTCTTACCGAAAAACAGAGGCTGGGTTGCAACCTCTGGATTTCTTCTTATACTTACGACATTCAAAAACAAAGTCGATTATACTTTGTTTTTGAACTAGTAAGGCGTTTAGGCAAGTCGCCATAGCGACTGCCGTAGAATGACAATCACTTTAGTGATTCGTCATTCTTAACGAGTTACTTCTCAGTAAACTCTCCATCTACGACGTCATCGCCTGCGTTTCCTGTTGCTTGTGCGCCTTCTGCTCCTGCTTGAGCTTGTTGGGCTGCTGCGGCTTGTTCGTAGAGTTTCACTGCCAAAGCTTGCGCTTTTTCGTTCAACGCTTCAAGTTTTGCTTTCATGTCGTCCAAGTTGTTGTCTTCTTGCGCTTTCTTAAGTTCATCAAGAGCAGCTTGGGCTGCGTCACGCTCTGCGTCAAAGCCTTTGCCTTCAGTTTCCTTGATAGTCTTTTCAGTCGCAAAGATAGCTTGGTCTACTTCGTTACGAAGGTCTACTTCTTCTTTACGTTTCTTATCTGCTTCTGCGTTTGCTTCTGCGTCTTTCATCATGCGGTCGATTTCTTCATCAGTCAAACCTGAGTTAGATTGGATGACAATTGTTTGTTCTTTTTGAGTTCCAAGGTCTTTTGCTTTAACAGATACGATACCGTTCTTGTCAATATCAAATGTTACTTCGATTTGTGGGATACCACGAGGTGCAGCTGGGATATCAGTCAATTGGAAGCGTCCAAGAGTCTTGTTATCTGCTGCCATTGGGCGTTCACCTTGAAGAACGTGGATATCAACTGCTGGTTGGTTGTCTGCTGCAGTTGAGAAGACTTGTGATTTAGAAGTTGGAATCGTTGTGTTACGGTCGATGAGTTTTGTGAAGACGCCACCCATTGTTTCGATACCAAGTGACAATGGTGTTACGTCAAGAAGAACAACGTCTTTGACATCACCAGTGATCACACCACCTTGGATCGCAGCACCCATAGCAACAACTTCATCAGGGTTTACTGATTTGTTTGGTTCTTTACCAGTTTCAGCCTTAACAGCTTCTACAACGGCTGGGATACGAGTTGAACCACCGACAAGAATCACTTCGTCGATATCTGACAGGCTCAAACCTGCATCTGAAAGGGCTTGACGAACTGGAACTTTTGTACGTTCTACAAGGTCACGAGTCAAATCGTCAAATTTCGCACGAGTCAAAGTCATTTCCAAGTGAAGAGGTCCAGCTTCACCAGCAGTGATGAACGGCAAGCTGATTTGTGTTGAAGTTACACCAGAAAGGTCTTTCTTAGCTTTTTCAGCCGCATCCTTCAAACGTTGCATTGCCATCTTGTCAGTAGACAAGTCAATACCGTTTTCTTTCTTGAATTCTGCTACCAAGTGGTCGATAATCTTTTGGTCAAAATCGTCACCACCGAGCTTGTTGTCACCAGCAGTTGCCAATACGTCGAAGACACCGTCACCCAATTCAAGGATTGAGACGTCAAATGTACCACCACCAAGGTCGAATACCAAGATTTTTTCTTCTTTGTCAGTCTTGTCCAAACCGTAAGCAAGGGCTGCTGCAGTTGGTTCGTTGACGATACGTTCTACTTCAAGACCAGCGATTTTACCAGCGTCTTTTGTTGCTTGACGTTGAGCATCGTTGAAGTAGGCTGGAACTGTAATAACAGCCTTAGTTACTTTTTCACCAAGGTAATCTTCCGCATAACCTTTCAAGTATTGAAGAATCATAGCTGAGATTTCTTGTGGAGTGTATTCTTTTCCGTTTGCAGAAACTTTTTCAGAAGTTCCCATCTTAGATTTGATAGAGATTACTGTATCTGGGTTTGTTACTGCTTGGCGTTTTGCAGCATCACCAACGATGATTTCTCCGTTTTTAAATGAAACTACAGATGGAGTTGTGCGGTTTCCTTCTGGGTTTGCGATGATTTTTGATTCAGTTCCTTCAAGAACTGCAACTGCTGAGTTTGTTGTTCCTAAGTCAATACCGATAATTTTAGACATGTGTTTTTCTCCTTAAGTTTTTTCTTCTATTTTTTGATATTTTCCTTAAGTGGTGGGGACGTGAGCAACTCCCTACGGGATTTCATCACTTATTTTTGAGCCTAAAGTCTCAAAAATCTCCTGTTTCAGTAGCACAAGCTACTAAAATTTTCACCACGGCGGAAAATATCGGTTTTGCAAGCCTCTGGCTTGCCTCTTATCTTCATTCATAGTTTATTGTCGTTTCGGACAAGTTTTTTAAGCTTTCTAGCTTAGCTGTAAACTACTACCATTGCTGGTCTTAGAATGCGGTCATGGAGTTTGTAGCCTTTTTGGAAGACTTGGGCGATGGTATCTGCTGGATGTTCTTCGTCTGCTGGGAGAGTTTGGATGGCCATGTGATAGTTATGGTCAAATTCGCCGTCAGCTGCGATTTCTTCGATTCCTTCTTCTTTCAAAGCGTGAATCAAGCTCTCTTGCACCATCTCCAAGCCTTTTTTGACATCGTCTGTCAATCCTTCAACGGCAAGCGCACGCTCAAGGTTATCCAAAGAAGGGAGAATCGCTTTTGCCAAATCTTGGCTACGATAGCGTTGCAAGAGTTGACGTTCTTCATTAGCACGACGTTGGATATTTTGCATTTCTGCATGAGCGCGAAGGTATTTATTTTCAAAGTCTTCTGCACGCTCATTTGCTAGTTCTAGTTCTGATTTTTCAGGAGTAGTTTCATCCGCTTCTTCAACGGTTTCGACAGCTTCTTCAGTAGCTTCTACCACTTCCTCTTCTTTTACTTCTTCGTTTTTTGTTTCCTCAGACATTTTTCGCCTCCTTTTTAGGAATTTATGTAATTTCATGTTCAACTCACCTCATAATGATTGCTACTCAGATATCGGTAGAAATCTGTGAGTTTCATCGTCAAGACTCGATTGACAACATTGAGTTGACTGACCACCTTTTGGTAATCCAGATTGACTGGACCGACCACTGCCAGCATACCAAAGCCCCGATAGGGAATTAAAAATTTGCTGGAAATCAAGGTTAGATTGGCCAGACAGTCCTCTTGGCTAGCTGCGACTCGGACATTTTGCATCTGATCCTCAGCTAGACTATCACGGATTTCAAAAGCCACCTTCTGACGATCATCAAAGAACTGATAAGCCTCAAGATCCGCAAAACGTAGCAACTGAACCTTACCAGCTACAGCTACTTTTTCCGAAAACATCTGAGCAAAAATATGCTCAAAGAGATCGAGAACATTGTCCGTCGTCGTAAAGTAACGCTGGATAATTTGCGGAATCTCCGTCCGAATCTTGTAGTGAATATCTAAGACCGTCTGTCCCAAAAAGCGCTCTTGAATCATATCCCTCAAGCGCAATAGGTCTTCCTGGAGAAAATTCCTAGGAATCATGAACTGACTGGTCAAGGTATTGGACTCATCCAGAGTAAAGACAGCTAAAGCCGCGTGCTGGCTAATAACAACGATATCAAAAGCCGTCAATCGTTGCCGACTAGGCTCGACGTCAAGAGCTACAACCGTGCAATCACTCAACTCTGCCAAGATGTCCGCTGCCCGCTGCAGGATATCCTCCAGCTTGAAGAACTCTTGGTCGAAAGCTTTGACAACCTCGTAGAGCTCATTTTCCGCCAGCTGATCAAAGGTCAAGGAATGACGGACAAAATACTGGAAACCAGCGACACTGGGCTTGCGGCCACTTGATGTATGGGCCTTTTCTAGCAGTCCTTCCTTTTCCAAGGCTGCCATATCATTTCGAATAGTGGCACTCGAGGACTGGATAGTCTCTTGCAAGGCTTTAGAACCGACAGGCTCATGCGTCTTGGTAAAGATATCAATAATTAGATTTAAAATCTCATTTTGGCGTTCTGTTACCAAGGACCTCACCTCTCTTTAGAAAATTTCCAGCCACTGGCGAGATTTTATTTTTTATTTTTAGCACTCTAATGCATCGAGTGCTAAGTTATGATTCTATTATACACTCTTAAAAATGAATGTCAAGACAAAAAACCAAAAAATTAGCACTCTTTTCGCAAGAGTGCTAAAAATCAGTCTCAAGTCCTAGAAAACTTTATTGGACAGGATTCCTTTTACAATTCTTTTGATGAGCTTTAAGCTTTTTCATAGCCCAATCATAGTGGCTAGATGTGGCGCTGACAAAATAAGAACCCAAGGTCGTTCCGCCCGTCCATTTATAAACTCCCTTGGAAAACAATTCTTCATTGGTCAAGGTTGCGGCTAGGTCCAGGACAGCTCTATGCGAACTAGCCAGTATAGAACTTGCCTCCTCAAGAGAGGTCTGCTGGTGCTTTTCCCAAAATGCGACATTCATATCACCATACGTTCTCCAATTGTAAGGAGCTGGCAAGAAGGACTTCTCTTCTCCCCTTTGGTTGGCCTGCACCCAGTTGAGCAGCAGTTGGTGCCATTCATAAAGATGGATTAAGACATCCCTCAGATTCCGATCGCGCTTCCAGTGAGCTTCTTTCTTTTTCTCATCCTTTGAAAAATCAAAGGGCCTCGCCAACTCGTCCGCTGTCATGTTCGAAATGAGCAGATTCAGTTTTTCGAAATTTTCTGTAGCCGCAGCCAGTAAATCTTTTTTTGTTGTAGGTCTTGGCATGTTACATTCCTCCTATCTGACATCATACCTTAAGATGGTTTTCAGCTTTTCTTCTGGTGTCCTATTTTTGTTGCTCAAGTAAATCTCTCTGTGAACTTGGCCGCATCTTTCCAGTCCCAAGCTGTTTGCCAGCTCATCCATTTTCTCAAAAGAGGCTGGCTCACTGTCATAACTTCCTACGTGTAATACCTGAATGGCCCGCTCCTCTGGCAATCTTTGAAAACAAATGTCGTCGTAGAGAGGATCAGGCTTTTTCTTGCGGACATTCTCAAGGGCTGCCGCAAAAATGTCCTGAGTGATGACTTTGGGCTGCTGAATCATGAGCTGATAGCGAAGCTGACTTTTATCGAAGCCTTCCCCAGCAGCTTTTTCCCATATCCCCTCCAAAGGATAAACTGTGAAATCAGTCACCTTGTCCTCCGCCTCATCTTTCATCATGGATTTAAAGAGCATTTTTATGGAATAAGCTAACGAATAAAGGGCAGATACCCGCTCAGAGAAATCCGCTTCATTGGGATCGCCCTCACCTTCAATCACAATGAACTGTTGACTCGGCACCTCTACTAGCTCTGGCTTTTTCTTGGCTCCATAAAGGCCTTTCTCACTCTTTCTCCATTCATATTTCATCTTGCTGCCTCCTTTTCTCTTCTTACCATTAGTATACAAGAAGATACCTGACACCCTATGTCAAGTTTAATATTTTTCTGCCAGCCTAGAAAGCATTTCCTTCATTTTCACTCGAATTTCGGGCGGATCTAAGACCTCCACAGTGTCTCCAAAGGACAGAATATAACTATATAGACGATGGTCGTTGGGAAGCTCGATTTCTGTATACAAATTTCCTTCGGCATCTGTCCGAATGTCTCCGCTTAGTTCATCATAAACCCTGAAGGCCACTTTGCGATCAAACTTGACTGTCAGTTTAATGGTATTTTCATAGGTCAGTTCCTTTTCCAAGACGACATCTTCAAAGCTGTCTTCAAATCTCTCCTCCAGCCGCTCCAGATTTTTCATCCGAGATAGCTTAAAATACCTGAATTCCTGTCGCAAGAGGCAAAAAGCATAAAGATACCAATTCTGACTTTTAAACAACAAGCGTACAGGCTTGACACGGCGATTTGTCTCCTGACCATCACTAGCTAAGTAAGAAAAAGAAACAAGGTGCTTGCCTAGAATTGCAGTTTTTAGTTGATGAAAGGTATCTTCATATGCTTTATCGTTTTGCCAGTGATTAAAATCGATTTCGATCCAATTGGGATTTTTGACTTGAAATAGCGCCGCAAGCTTTGTAAGCAGGTCACTCTGGTAAAGCTGACTGGTGCTCTCCAGACCTTGCAGGGCCGCCATGATCTGCTCTTTCTCCTCCGCTGTCAGCAGGGACTTCCGCAAGACATAATCCTCTGCGATTTCTATGCCACCGCCCTTTCCTTGCGTGGAATAAATCGGAATCCCAGCGCTGCTAAGAGAATCCACATCTCGATAAATAGTCCGAACCGAAACTTCGAATTTCTCGGCCAGCTCCGTTGCAGTCACTTTCCCTCTCTCCAAAATATAGTACAATATCTGAAATAGTCGATTATTCTGCATGCCTGCTCCTTCTCCTCTTCCTATTATACAATACTTGCCATAGCATGTCATATTTTGGTAGGTTAGATCTAGGATAAGCTGTAATGAAAAAGAGAGTGGGACAGAAATCGGTAATTCGTTAAAATCCGATTTCGTCGTCCCACCTCCGCACAGTTGAGTAGGGCTGTAAAAGCTGATGAAATCAGCGTGGTAGAGCCCACTCAACCACTGCGTCTTGCTCGACAATCCAAAGAAAAAATGAGGCTAGGACTTTTGTCCCAGCCTCTTTTAGTAATTAGAAACCTTATTTCCGATAGATGTTATTTGCCTTTGTTTCCCCGACTACTACTAAGCTTTGCCACTATTTCCTGCAACAGGGGCAAATGTTGGCAAAGCCACCCCTTCTTTTAGTAGGGCTTCGTGATAGAGCTTGTAGAAAATATGGTACAGGCTCGCCTGCATACCGCTTGCAACGATTAAACTAATCCGAAAGTAAAACTGCCCGCTCGCAGTCATTTGCGGTCCCAGAATATCAGGTTCCTTCAAAACTTCTGGATGTTCAGGCACAGCTTCCTGATTGACAGCAGCGATAATCCGATAAATCTCATCCAAATCCGTCTCGGCATAGATAGGAATATCAATCAAAACCCGCATATCGCCACGAGAAAGATTGCTGACTACGGTGATATTTCGATTGGGCACAAAGTGAAGAGTTCCGTCCGCATCGCGTACCTGCGTAGTCCGAATTCCAACACTGACAACCGTTCCTGCAATCTTGATAGCACCATTGGTCAAGCGAACATTATCCCCTACATCCAACTGACGCTCTAAGAGAATAAAGAAACCGTTGACTAGGTCGGACAGAAAGCCCTGTGCTCCCATCCCAATGGCTACGCCGGCAATCCCTGCCCCAGCCAAAAGACTTGAGACCGGCATACCCAAAATGGATAAAATCCAGTAGAACAAAAGAAAATAAAGGGCATAATTGAGCAAATTCTCAATTAAGCGCATAATGGTCTTTTGCCGAGCGACATCCTGCCGAGATAATTTCAAAGATGGCGCAATCAGTCTAGTCACAAACAGATGGAGAATTTTCTTAGCCATCCAAAATAGTACACACAAAAAGACCAAGGAGACGAATTTCGAAAACACATCATCCAGAATAGCTGACCAGTCAAATTGCTGGAAATAGCGTGTAAAGACATTCCCATTAGCTGTCATTCTTTCCTCCTATGAGACACAAAAATCTTATTCATTATACCACAAAGGGCGGCGGATAATCATCAAAGCGGCCTTATTCTGTATAGGGTATACCAAAAAATATTGATTTTATACGACCTCTAGCGTATAGTGGAAAGCAGTTTATTTTAGAAAGGGAGCTCCTATGTTTCATCGAATTCTTTCTTCTTGGAATCGCGCCAATCTTATCAAACGGATTTCTATTGGGATTGTCACAGGCGCCCTGCTGGCCCTCATCTTTCCACAAGCCAGCGCCATTAGCCTCCTCGGCCAAATCTTTGTCGGTGGCCTAAAAGCTATCGCACCACTGCTCGTTTTTACCCTCGTTGCCAATGCCCTCTCTCAGCACCAAAAAGGGCAGAATAGCAATATGAAAACCGTCATTATCCTCTATCTAATTGGGACTTTTGCGGCTGCCCTTGTCGCTGTTCTTGCTAATTATGTCTTCCCTGTAACCATCGAACTGACCGCAGCCAGCTCGGAAGTCAGGCCACCAGAAGGCATCGGCCAAGTTCTGAGCAATCTCCTCCTCAATCTTGTTGATAATCCGATCAACGCCTTGAGCAAGGCCAATTATATCGGCATTCTGTCTTGGGCAGTTATCTTTGGAGTGGCCATGCAAGAAGCAAATCAGCAAAGTAAAGAACTCTTGAGAACACTGGCAGATATTACTTCAAAGATTGTCGAATGGATCATCAATCTAGCCCCCTTTGGTATTTTAGGACTGGTGTACACGACCATTTCTGGCAAAGGATTTGAGGCACTTAAGAGCTACGGCATGCTCCTTCTCCTATTACTAGGTTCCATGGCTCTTGTTGCGCTGGTCGTTAACCCCTTGATTGTCTTCATTATGCTTCGGAAAAATCCTTATCCACTGGTTTGGCGCTGCTTAAAAGTCAGTGGCGTCACTGCCTTTTTCACTCGTAGTTCGGCTGCCAATATCCCTGTTAATATGAAACTTTGTCGAGATTTGGGCCTCAATCCTGAAACCTACTCGGTCTCTATCCCACTCGGTTCCACTATCAACATGGCAGGAGCAGCGGTGACAATCAACACGCTGACCCTCGCAGCGGCCAATACACTGGGTATCCAAGTGGACTTTGGAACAGCACTGGTGCTTAGCGTCGTTGCGGCCATTTCTGCCTGCGGAGCTTCTGGGGTGGCTGGAGGCTCGCTTCTCTTGATCCCAGTGGCTTGTA
This sequence comes from Streptococcus cristatus ATCC 51100, assembly GCF_000222765.1. Classification (GTDB taxonomy): domain Bacteria; phylum Bacillota; class Bacilli; order Lactobacillales; family Streptococcaceae; genus Streptococcus; species Streptococcus cristatus. Next base: position 73,278 of record NZ_AFUE01000004.1, read on the forward strand.
GCCTCTTTGGCATCCCAAATGATCTGGCCATGCAAGTCGTCAGCGTTGGCTTTGTCATCGGTGTCATCCAAGACTCTTGCGAAACTGCCCTCAACTCATCCACAGATGTGCTTTTTACAGCTGTTGCTGAAATGAGCACCTGGCCCAAAGAAAAACGTTATTAAACAAAGCGCTGAGGCTGGGACAAAAGTCCTAGCCTCTCAATTGTCTTTACCAAACAAGAGACAGGGTACAAATGCTAGCCTGTCTTTTTCTTTTTAAAGCAATAACAAGCGAGACCAGAGAAGCTAGCGATTTGGATGAGAATGAGAATTTCTGTCAGGCTGAAAATAGCAGAACAGGAAGCTAGAAAGAGAAAGTCGCCAGCACCGATGCGAAGATCATAAAAGAAGGCTAGAAGTCCTAGGGCTAAAAAGAAGAGCATGAGCGGATTGATACCCGCTGTCGCCATCAGCAAGAACTGAAAAATCAGCCAGATTAGAAGAGGGTATTCTTGCTCACGCTGATCGTAGATAGCTAGGGTCAAGCCCATCGTTAGCAGTAAGAGCTGGGCTAGTGAAAGATAGCCTAAGCTCCAGCTTAGAAAAAGTAAACCCAGCACTAACTCAAAAGCAGCATACCAGACAGGCAGCTGGATCTTGCAGAAACGGCAGCGGAAGCCATTAAGCAACTGAGACAGGATTGGGACCAAATCCCGTGCTTTGAGTATCTGCTTGCAGTTGTCACAGTGGCTGCTTGGTGAGATGATGGATTGTTCTGGGAAGCGGTCAATAACTAAGCCT
>NZ_AFUE01000003.1 GCF_000222765.1 Streptococcus cristatus ATCC 51100
ATGCAGGTCATTCAAAACGACTGTCTTTTACCTTACAAGGTTTTTCGTTTTTGGGCTTCTTTCGAGAGGGAAATATTCTTAATCTTTTCATAGCGTAAGAAGCGTTGAATGAGGCGTTGGTCGCTTACATCTGGTTTCAAATCAACCACATAGTCCAACTTGATAAACTTATTGTCAACTGACTGGACAGAGGTCAACTCAAAGCTTTTGCAGGCTGTTTCAAAGATTGCTTCAAAAAGAACTTCATAGTCTAATTCAGCAGGAATCTGAATTTGAACATAACGTCTGGTTTGACTAACCGAACTAAAGCCCATCTTTTCAAAGAGCAACCAAAAGAAGGAAATGAGGAGCGTGAAAAAAACTCCTAGAGCTAAGAAACCCATTCCTGTCGTAATCCCAATCGCTGTCGCCATGAAGATGGCTAAAAGTTCCTTGGATCCTCCTGCGGCTGATCGGAAGCGAATCAAACTGAATGTTCCTGCTACCGCGACACTGGTTCCCAGATTTCCATTTACCAAGAAAATGATAATGGAAATAATGGCTGGCAAAAGAGACAGTGTGATGACAAACTCCTTGGTATAAATAGTTTGGTGCTTATAGACCTTGGCTAAAATGATTCCCAAAATCAAGCCCGTCACGAGGGAGGCTATTAGGGCTAGGGGGTTAACCTTGATTTCAGCCGAAGAATAGATACTGTTAAATAGTTGTGTAATCATTGTTTCTCTCCTTAAACCTTGACGGCTTGAGGAACCAATTCTTTAGATTTTAAGTAGGCTTTGCCGTATTTTGAGAAGGACTGATCTTCAAGGCCGTATTTATTCAAAATTTCAGACATCCACTGAGGATATTCCCCTGGAACCTTGATCTCCATAATCACCATATCGTCCTCTAATAGAGGATAGCCGTGGCGTCCTGAGGTCAGGTCCACATCATAATCACGGAAGCGGATATTTGAATCAACGGTCACTCGAACTTTTTTGTCCTCTGAGCCTTTCATCGAGTAACGATCATAACTAATCACCATTTTCGGTTTTAGGCCCGCATAACGCTCCTGCAACAGCTCCACTTCTGTCTTGACCCGCTCATCGGAAATAGTCTGGTCTGCAAGTCCCTTCTCAATATAATTAACGACCGAAGTCAGATTTGAAACCAGTCGATACTTGAAACCAACGTCCTCCGACCTCTTCTTTATTTCCAAAAATACCTGACTATCCTTTGCTGGCTCCGCTGCATAAGTCCGCATCCGTAGCTTTTCACGACCACCTCTTCTAGCAATCGAATCCTGGATCATTTGAAAATCATCATTGTCAAAATAGACATTTGAAATGGTTGAAATCGCATAATCATCTGGAATGAGGTAAGCATGCATTTCAGCTTCTAAGCGAGCCAAGGTCGCACGGTCTAAGATGTATTTTGTTTCAACACGTTGGAAGTTCGTTTGGATTTGTTTTTGTTTCATTTTAATTCTCCTTTTATTCTACAAATGTCGTTTGAAGTTTCAAAAGAAAGAGAGCCCTTGCTCTACTACTCTCATACTTTCCGGACAGTATTTTCAAAACCTTATTCTACTTTTGTAGTTTATAATCATATTCTACAATTGTAGTTTTTAAAAGTCAAGAGAAAATTACTAAAACTTTAAAATTGACCTCAATTTATGAGTTGAAGACTAGATTCTACCAAAAATAAAGATAAAAAAATTCTACCAATCGCTGCTTCTATCAAGAAATCTTGATTGGTAGAATCTTTTATCTAATCGTCATCATCATCGTCGTCATCGTCTTTGTCATCATCACGATCTTTATCCTTACTCTTTGAAGAGCTAGTTTGAGCAGGAGGTTGGACAGGTGCTGTACTAGTGTTTGTATTTGAATTTGTCACATTATTGGTCGCAAGAGTCGGCGAGCTAACACTTCCCGTCTGACCCGCATTCACATTCCCACTTTCACTATCAGCTGGAGTCGCTGCAGAAGACGATGACGGCGGAACTTCTTTTTCAACTGTCACTGTCTTTTCGACAATGGTATGCTGCTTGGATTGGACGACTTTTCCAATCTTGGCATTGACAAGCATCTCATGAACCGTCTGTCCGTGTGAAAAGAGAATCTTATAATTGCCTTTCTCATGTGAAATCTGCACATCCTTAATGTCCTTTTCAGCAAGAGAAAGTTCCTTCAAAACTGTTTCTAAAACCTGACGCTGACTAAGTCCTTCCACTTTCTTAGACTCTAAGACAAGTTTACTATCTTGTGCGACAGGATTTTCTAAGGCAAAGACCGAGCTAGTCAAAAGCAGAAGTAGAGGAACTGCCACTACAAAAGAAGCAGACAGAAACTTTTTCGGCAGGCGGCTGTCCATGATACCAATAATCCGTCGCTTAAGATTAAACTTATCCGAGTAAAAGCAAGTCGTCAAAGCAATCCGAGTCTTCTTACTGCGGTCAATCATCGTCAGAATAGTCTCACCATAAAAAGTTCGATAAGCTGTGTCTTTTCTACTCAGAACATCGTAATCACAGTACATTTCTCCTGCTTCCTGAGTTTCCCGACAAGCGAAACGAACTACTGGATTAAACCAATGTAGGCTCTTGGCGAGAATTGCAAAAAGATTAATCAAGACATCATAGTGCTGATAATGAGTCAGCTCATGCTGGAAAATCAGCTGCAGCTCCTCCTCCGTATAGTCCAGCTCCGGTAGCACAATCAAAATATCCCTGAATCCCAGCAACATTGGGCTCTGTGTCATAGGGTAGTGGAGCAGACGAATCTTACTTTTAACGCCCATCTTTTCTTTGATCAAATGCAACTGGAACACAGTCTCTTCGTCCTCAACCTCTGTCCCCCAACGTTGCAACATCTTTTTGAAACGGATATAAGAATAGGCATATTTACCTAGGTTAAATGCACAACCAAGCAGCCAAATGGCAAAGAATATTTCAAACCAAGGTAGACCCAGAAAAGCCTCCCAGAGATTGGCCTGGGTTGCTTTCTCAGCTACTTGAGAAACAGCTTGCCCTCCACCTGTCTGGCCAGCTCTAACAGCTGTCTGAACAGTCGCCCCAGTACTCAGCCGAATCAAACCAGAGCCAAACTGAGGACGGAATGGGAATAGAAAGCTCAGCAAGATTAAAAACCAGACAAAATACTTGACCTTGACTGAAATCTTGGTCTTGAGGGCTGCAAAAAGAAGGCTCAAAAACAGAACCAAAATCGAAGTGGAAAGACTGGTTAAGAGGAAAGACAAAAGGAACTGTTTCATGGATACTACCTCATCTTACTCTTTCTGATTCAGTAAATTACGCAACTCATCCAGTTCATTTTCTGAAAAAGAATTAGATGAAAAGAGAGTCTTGACAAAGCCTCCCATGGAATGTCCGCTGTAGCGCTTCAAAAAGTCTGACGTCTCTACTTCTAAATATTCCTCTTCCGAAATTAAGGCCGTATATTGCCTTTCGCGTCCCTTTCGAACACTTTCTAAGAAACCCTTTTCCGTCAAGCGAGCCAGAACTGTCAACAAGGTCTGAGGCTTCCAATGGTTATCTTCACCTAGCTTTTCCATAATTTGAGCAGAAGTCGTTGGATTTGGCAGGTGCCAAATAATCTTTAAGATGGCAAATTCACCATCTGGTAAACGTTTAATTGAATGATTCATTGTATTTCCATCCTTTCTAAAGTCTTCTTCTAATTTTATTCTACACATGTCTAATAAAAAAGTCAATCATTATGTAAAAAAGAGCTGGGAATCACTATTTCCCGCTCTTTCTAGAAAAATAAACTCAGCAAAGTCAACATTGCCAAACCACCCTGCTTGAACAGGATTTTTGGGTCACTGGTAACTGCACCGTAAGCCGCTACCAAGATGATATAAACCATAAAAATTCCCAGCCAAACTGGATTAGGCTGCACAAAGGCCGCAATCAAGACCAAAACAGCTATAAGCCCGTTGTAAACACCTTGGTTTTTGAAAAGGGTATTGACCGACTTCTGCTCCAACTCCTCTTGTGACATACCAAAGACCCGTGCTGTCGCTGCAGAAGTCGTTGCGATAGTCTCTAAGTACATAATATAGAAAAATTCCAAGGCAACCACACTTGCCAAAATCAGTGTAAAAATAGACATTTCTTCTCCTTATAGAAATTTATGACGAAAAAAGTATAACATAGAACAAGAAAAAGCGCTAAAATTTGGTTCTAATAAAATGGACAAAGTGTATAAAGACGTCTTAAATTACATTTTTAAAATAGGCGTAGCAAAACTCAGCATTTTCTGACTAGATGTGATACAATCTTTTTGAAAAATGGAGGTAAATTATGTTAACCTATGATTTAATTGTCATCGGCTTTGGTAAGGCCGGTAAAACATTGGCAGCCAAAATGGCGGCCCAAGGAAAAAAAGTTGCTTTGATTGAGCGAAGCAAGGCTATGTACGGGGGAACCTGTATCAATATTGCCTGCATCCCAACCAAGACCCTGCTTGTCGCAGCTGAAAAAGGCCTGGCTTTCGACCAAGTCATGGCTGAAAAAAATGCTGTAACCAGCCGTCTCAACGGGAAGAACTACGCAGCAATCAGTGGCGCTGGTGTCGACATCATCGATGCGGAAGCTCATTTCCTTTCCAATAAAATCATCGAAATCACAGCTGGCGATGAAAAAGAGGAACTGACTGCTGAGACTATTGTCATCAATACCGGTGCAGTTTCCAATGTCCTGCCAATTCCAGGACTGACTGAGACCGAGCATGTCTATGACTCAACTGGCATCCAAAATCTGAAAGAACTTCCTAAACGCTTGGGAGTTCTGGGTGGCGGTAACATCGGCCTAGAATTTGCTGGACTATACAACAAACTGGGCAGTCAGGTAACTGTGCTGGATGCTGCTCCTGTCTTTCTCCCTCGAGTTGAGCCTTCTATCGCTGCTCTAGCTAAGCAGTACATGGAAGAAGACGGAATCCAGCTCCTGCAAAATGTACAAACCAAGCAGATTAAAAATGATGGTGATGAAGTTGTGGTTGTGACAGAGGATGGAGAATTCCGCTTTGATGCCTTGCTCTATGCTACTGGCCGCAAGCCGAATGTTGAGCCACTTCAGTTGGAAAATACCGACATTGAGCTGACAGAGCGCGGAGCTATCAAGGTTGATAAACACTTGGAAACAACTGTACCTGGTGTATTTGCAGCGGGCGATGTCAATGGCGGTCTGCAGTTTACTTATATCTCACTGGATGACTTCCGTATCCTTTATAGCTATCTAGCTGGCGATGGCAGCTACACACTGGAAGACCGTAAAAACGTCCCTACCAGCATGTTCATCACACCGCCTTTGGCTCAAATCGGATTGACTGAAAAGGAAGCCCAAGAGCAAGGCCTGCCGATTGCAGTTAAGGAGATTCCAGTCGCAGCAATGCCTCGTGGACATGTCAATGCTGACTTACGCGGTGCCTTCAAGGCCGTTGTCAACACTGAAACCAAGGAAATCGTCGGAGCAACAATCTTCTCAGCAGGGGCTCAGGAAATTATCAATATCCTGACTGTAGCCATGGATAATAAGATTCCTTACACCTACTTGAGCAAGCAAATCTTCACTCATCCAACTCTGGCTGAAAACCTCAATGATTTATTTGCTATCTAATGTTAAGCCCCTAATGGGGCTTTTACAATCCCTACAAAAATTTAACTACATTTCAACCTATTTTTGTGATACAATAATCCTAGTTTATTTTAAAAAGATTGAGGAAAATTATGTCTGAACTGTATGATATTACGATTGTCGGAGGCGGTCCAGTTGGCTTATTCGCTGCTTTTTACGCCCACTTACGCCAAGCCAAGGTGAAAATCATTGATTCCCTACCTCAGCTGGGTGGTCAGCCGGCCATTCTCTATCCAGAGAAGAAGATTCTGGATGTGCCAGGCTTTACTAATTTGACTGGCGAAGAGTTGACTCAGCGTCTGATTGAGCAGCTGGAGACTTTCCAGACTGAGATTTGCCTCAATGAAACGGTTCTGGATATCGTTAAATCTGATGATGACTTCACTATTACGACTTCTCAAGCCCAGCATCAGACCAAAACCATTATCATCGCCATGGGAGGTGGCGCCTTCAAACCGAGGGCTTTGGAGTTAGACGATGCTGAAAGCTACAGCAACCTTCACTATCACGTTTCAAACATCAGCCAGTATGCTGGCAAAAAGGTTGTTGTTCTGGGTGGCGGCGACTCGGCTGTTGACTGGGCGCTAGCTTTTGAAAAGATTGCGGAAACCAGTCTGGTTCATCGTCGGGACAACTTCCGGGCTTTAGAACATAGTGTGGAAGAACTCAAGGCTTCTAGCGTTGAGATTAAGACACCGTTTGTACCGAGTCGATTGGTCGGCGAAAATGGCAAGATTACCCACTTAGAAATCAGTCAAGTCAAGGGAGAGGAAAGTCAGCTTCTGCCTCTGGATCATCTCTTTGTCAACTACGGTTTTAAATCCTCTGTCGGCAATCTCAAAGATTGGGGCTTGGAGCTCAATCGTCACAAGATTTTGGTCAACAGCAAACAGGAAACTTCTATACCAGGTATTTATGCTGCTGGTGATTGCTGTTCCTATGAAGGAAAGATTGATTTAATTGCAACGGGTCTGGGCGAAGCTCCTACCGCTGTCAACAATGCCATTAATCATATCTATCCCGACCAGAAGGTCCAACCCAAACATTCTACAAGCCTATAAAAAAACAGCTGCCGAGCTTAAGCTCAGCAGCTTTTATAATTCATCTGCGATTTTATTGATTTTTCTCAAGCGATGATTGACACCACTCTTAGTCAGAGGCCGGCTCAGACTATCAGCTAGCTGCTGGATCGAATAGTCCGGATGCTGAATACGAAGTTGAGCAACCTCCTGCAGGTCTACAGGTAAACTCTCAATGCCGATATTATCGCTGATTTTGGCAATATTATTGATGGTTTTCATACTGGCTGTGACCGTGCGAGCAATGTTCGCTGTCTCCGCATTATTGGCACGATTGAGGTCATTGCGCGCTTCCCGCATGAGCTTAAGAGACTCAAACTCAGCCATGGCTTCCATAGCCCCAATGACAATGAGAAAATCCATAATATCCTCAGCCCGCTGCAGATAGGTGACAGCTCCCTTCTTGCGCTCAATGGTCTTGGCATCCAGCAGAAAACGTCGCATCAAGGCAGCTAAATCCTCAGCATGATCCAGATAAACGGACAGAATTTCCAGCTGGTATTTGCCTGAGTCTGGCTCCCGCATGCTGCCATTTGAGAGAAAGGCCCCCCTCAGATAGGCTCGGCTGGCTTCGTCATCTGACAAAATGGCCTGGTCAATACCTGCCTCAATACCAAAAAAGGAGTCAGCCAAGTGCAGGTCAGATAAGATTTCTTCCACTTTCTGATCCAGAAATACTGTATAAACGCGATTCTTGCGCAGATTAGTCTTCTGATGATGGCGAATTTCTGACTTGACCTGATAAAGATCCAACAGCAATTCATAGAGATGGCGAGCAATCTTGGCATTTTCTGTTGAAATGGATAAGGTAAGGCCAGTCGAAGAAATTCCCAAACTACCAGCCATCTTGATCATGGCAGCTAACTCATTTTTGTCTTTTACAGATAAGCTCAAAAGCTCTTCTTTTACTTTTACTGTAAAGCTCATTTGCGCACCTGTATAATCTGCATCAATTCATCAACAAGTAACTCTCCATCATGAAAAGCTCCGCCATTTTCCAAACGAAGGAAATTCGATGAAATGACACGCGGAACTTGCTCTTGCAGCCCTCGAAAATTATGCTCAACCTGAACCAGATATTCATCAAATTTATTGCTATTCATATACTCGCGCGGAACTGGCTCGATATTGACCAAGACAGTATCAATGAACTTTTTACCCAAATGACGATGCAGTACTTGAACGTGGTCGCTATCTGAAAAGTGCTCGGTTTCGCCACGTTGAGTCATAATATTGCAAACATAGGCTACTTCTGCCTTAGTATCTAAAATAGCTTGTCCGATTTCTTCGATTACGAGGTTTGGCAAGATGGAGGTAAAGAGAGAACCCGGTCCCAGCACCACCATATCGCTATCCAAAATACTCTGGACTACCTTTCTACTAGCAACAGGCTTTACATCATCATAGGTATTAGTCACATAGACCCGCTCAATCATACCAGCCTTACTGGCCAGATTACTTTCACCAACAACTTCTGTTCCATCTGTAAACACAGCATGCAGAGTCAGCGGAGTGTCGCTTGAAGGGTAGATTTTACCTGTTGTATGGAAAAACTTAGTCAGAAGCTGCATAGCATTATAGGTCGAACCCTGCATTTCGGAAATGCCTGCAATAATCAGATTCCCCAAGGGATGACCTGCTAGAACACCATCTCCTTTGGCAAAGCGATACTGGAAGACCTTCTCATAAAACTTTGGCATATCAGACATGGCGACCAAAACATTTCGCAAGTCACCCGGCGGTGTCAGCTGCTGGATGTTTTTCCGCAGCTCACCAGAACTGCCGCCATCATCTGCTACTGTGACAATGGCTGTGATCTCCACATCCTTTTTCCGCAGGCTGTTTAAAATGACTGAAATTCCTGTACCGCCGCCGATAACTGTAATTCTCGGTTTTCTCATGAGCGGTTCACCGTTTCCTTCCGGCGATTTTTGTCGCGATGACTGGCATTAACTGGCCAGTTTTTCGCTAAATCATTCGCCAAACGCTGTGCAAAAGCCACACTGCGGTGTTGTCCACCTGTACAGCCAACTGCGATAGTCAGTACAGATTTTCCTTCCTTTTGATATCCTGGCAAAATCGGCTCAATCAGGCCCAGCAAATGCTGGTAAAACTCTTCTGACTCCGCATGGTTCATGACATAGTCAAAGACATCCTTGTCCAAGCCTGTCTGGTTACGCAGCTCAGGTTTATAGTAGGGATTAGGCAGGAAACGCACATCAAAAACCAAGTCTGCATCCAGAGGCAAACCATATTTGAAGCCAAAACTCATAACCTCAATGCGGAAACTATGCAGATCAGCCTGGTTTGAAAATTGTTCAGAGATGGTCTTTCTTAGCTCCCGTGGTGTCAGTTCCGTCGTATCTACAACGTTTTGACTGAGATTTTTCAGAGGGGCTAAGAGTTCGCGCTCCAGTTTGATTCCATCTAAAATTCGTCCGTCGGCGGCCAAAGGGTGACTACGTCTTGTTTCTTTATAGCGAGCCACCAATTCCTTGTCAGCCGCATCCAAAAATAGAATTTTAAAATCAATTTCCGTGCTTCTTTCCAGCTCATCCAAAATATCCTGAATCTCCAAAAAGAAGGAGCGACTCCGCATATCAACAACCAGAGCCAACTTATCATTGTCCTTTGTTCCTTCGACCAACTGCAAAAACTTTGGTACTAAGGTCGGCGGCATATTATCAATGGTAAAATAACCCAAATCCTCAAAAGACTGGATGGCGACAGTCTTTCCGGCACCGCTCATTCCTGTCACAATCACTAATTGAATCTTGTGTTCAGCCATTCTTTCTCCCTTCATCTAACATTTTATTTCTAAAAAAGGACGGGAAACTTCTCCCGGTCCCAAACATTTATTCTACAATCTCAGCAATGACTTCGATTTCGATTTTTACATCACGAGGCAAGCGAGCCACTTCCACTGCCGAACGAGCTGGAAACTCACTCTTAAAGGCTGTTTTGTAGACCTCATTAAATGGCACAAAATCATTGATGTCACTTAGGAAACAGGTTGCCTTGATCACATGGTCAAAATCTGTTCCAGCTGCTTCCAAAATAGCTCCTACATTTTTTAAAACTTGCTGGGTCTGCTCTTCAATCGTTGCACCTACAATTTCTCCCGTCTCTGGTGACAAAGGAATCTGACCACTTGCAAATAAAAGGTTGCCAACGATTTTTCCTTGAACATATGGTCCGATTGCTGCTGGTGCTTTATCTGTTTGTACTATTTTTGCCATTGTATTCTCCTCATTTCTTTTATCTTACTTATTATATCATAAAGTCAAAAGACTGACTATTCTTGTCCTCCTTCCCATTGACTTTTAGGAAATTTTTCTTTATGATAGTAAATGCATAATTCAAAACACTTGTTTTGGACTGGTTCGCAAACTTCCCAGTATAAAAAACTAAGTACCCTTATATTCTAAAGTAATGTAATTGCGCATAGTTTTTTCTGGTGTCCTGCCACTTTGGCAGAACTAACTGAGAGGTTGAGACGGAAGTTTCAGCCTTATTTTATTTCTCAAAAGGAGGACCTATGAAAAGAAAAGTTATTATTGACTGCGACCCTGGCATAGACGACAGCCTAGCCCTGCTCTATGCCCTGCAACACCCTGACTTAGAGGTCGTTGCTTTGACCATAGTCGCTGGAAATGTCCCAGTAGAACTTGGTCTTGAAAATGCCTTTAAAATCCTAGAAAGGCTGAATCGGCTAGATATTCCAGTATATGCAGGAGCCGACAAGCCCTTGGTTCGTGATTTCGTCTCCGCTCAGGATACCCACGGCATGGATGGATTGGGGGAAAGCGGAATAGCAAGATGCAGCTCCACCCAAGCCCAGCCAAAAGCTGCTTATGACTTTCTGGCAGACTATTTCCAGAAAAATAGTGATACTTCCATCATTGCACTGGGGCCTTTGACCAATATTGCTTTGGCTTTTAGGAAAAATCCTAACCTTGGGCAACATCTAGACCGATTTGTCAGTATGGGCGGCAGCTACAAATCGCACGGCAACTGTTCACCCGTAGCGGAGTACAACTACTGGTGCGATCCGCATGCAGCCCAAGAAACTTACGAGAAAATTGGAAAAAAGATTGAAATGGTCGGTCTAGATGTCACGCGAAAGATTGTCTTGACACCCAATCTCTTGGAATATATGCGTTTTATCAATCCTGAAGTCGCTGACTTTATCGGAAAAATCACTCGCTTTTACTGGGATTTTCATTGGGAATATGAACATATCATCGGCTGTGTCATCAACGATCCATTGGCCGTTGCTCATTTTCTACATAAAGAGCTTTGCCAAGGCTTTGACTCCTTCGTCGATCTCGCAACGGAAGGTATTGCCATGGGACAAACCCTAGTTGATGCCTATCATTTTTATGGTAAGCAAGCCAATGCTAAGGTGCTGACCCAAGTAAACACCCACCTCTTCTTTCAGGATTTTCTCTCCGTGATACTCAACACGTCAAAGGAAATCATCTGCCAAGATCTAGAAACTTTAAATTTAGGATAAAATTATGAAAAAACGACACCATTTACCATTACATTTACAGCCATCTGCATCGCTCTAAACTATGTCGGTGCCAACATCGCCCTTTTTCTAAAACTTCCTATTTATTTGGATACTTTTGGAACGATATTAGCCAGCCTCGTTTTAGGACCTATTTTCGGAGTAGGAACTGCGCTTGCCAGTGCTCTTATTAGCGCTTTTACAACAGATATCTCTGCTATTTATTTCTCTCCAGTAGCCATTCTTTTGGCTCTGCTTGTCTCGGTCTTTTTCACTGCTGATTCAAAACCAATACTAAACCTTCTCTGGAAAACGGTTCTAGTCTCTCTGCCAGCTACTGCTTTGGCCTCTCTGATCACTGTGATAGTCTTCAAAGGGATTACTCCAAGTGGTTCCAGTATTATCGTACAAGGTTTACATGGCTTAGGCTTAGATTTGGTCACCAGCACCATCATCGTCCAAGCGCTGACCGACTATGCAGACCGACTCATCGTTATTGGGGTCAGCCTCGTCTTCATCCCACAACTCAAAAAAGTTATCCCAAGAATCTTTGCAAAATCCAGCAATGCATAAATCAAAAGAACTACTCAGAAAACGTTATTTCGAGTAGTTCTTTTAGTTTAACATTGTCTATTATAGGTCTTTAAGGTCAAGTTTAAAAAAGGAGTAGGAAGACTCTTCTTGAGTCCAATCCTACTCACAAGCTACATTCTGAGATTAGTTGCGTCCCTTGAGAACAGCTTCAATGATTGCCATTCTGACAAAGACGCCATTTGTCATTTGCTCTACAATTCGAGATTTTGGAGCTTCAACCAAATGATCTGCAATTTCTACATCGCGATTGACAGGCGCTGGGTGCATCAGGATTGCAGTATCCTTCATACAATCATAGCGCTCTTGCGTCAAACCGTGAAGTTTATGATAATTTTCCTTAGAGAAAATGGAGTTGTAGTCATGTCGTTCGTGCTGTACGCGGAGGAACATCATGACATCCACTTGGTCAATCACTTCGTCAATCGTTACGAATTTACCATAGTCAGCAAATTCTGCACTTCTCCACTCATCTGGACCAGCAAAGAAGAGCTCAGCGCCAAGACGTTTCAAGATTTGCATATTAGATTTGGCTACACGAGAGTGATCAAGGTCACCAGCGATGGCTACTTTCAAACCATCAAAATGACCGAATTCTTGGTAAATTGTCATCAAGTCAAGTAAACTTTGGCTTGGGTGCTGACCAGAACCATCACCACCATTTACGATAGAAGTTGTAATCGTTGGACTTTCGACCAATTCTTTATAGTAATCAACCTCAGGGTGACGGATGACACAGACATCTACACCGAGAGCTGACATAGTCAAAATCGTGTCGTACAAGGTTTCTCCCTTGTTGACTGAGCTTGTCTTGACATCAAAGTCAAGCAGGTCGCATCCAAGTTTTAATTCTGCTACTTCAAAAGCTTTGTGAGTCCGAGTTGAAGATTCAAAGAAGAGATTTGCAACGATATGCTGCTCATCATAATGAACCTTTGCGCCGTTTTTAAATTCAATCCCGCGCTTGATCAAAGCCATTACTTCTTCGTTCGTAAGGTGTTCCATAGATACAAGATTTTTAAGTGCGATTTGATTTGATGACATGATGTTATACTCCTTTTTTATTAAAAACTTTGGACAAATGTAGCAATCTCGTCAGCCTAATTTTTAGGTTCTGGCAGGATGAGGTAGAGGGCAATTCCGAGAACAGTTGACAAGGCCACTCCTGAAACTTGCAGACCTGATAGTTGCAGGGTCAGACCACCGATACCAGATACCAGAACGACACTGGCAATCAGCAGGTTCTTTTTGTTGTCAAAATTGGTTTGGGCTTCAATCAGAATTTTCAAACCGCTGGAAGCAATTACCCCGAAGAGGGCGATGGAAATGCCACCCAAAACTGGACTTGGAATTGATTGGAGCAGGGCGGACACTTTTCCGACAAAACTCATGATAATCGCCAATACAGCAGCTCCAGCAATTACATAAACACTGTAGATTTTATTGAGTGCCATCACCCCGATATTTTCACCGTAGCTGGTCACTGGCGGAGCACCAAAGATACCCGCGATAACCTGAGCCAGACCATCTCCAGCTAAAGTCTTATCCAAACCAGGCTCTTTAAAGAAATCTTTGCCTGTCAAGCTATTCAGAACCATAACATGCCCAAAGTGCTCTGTCATCGTTACAAAGGCAATCGGTGCCATTGTTAAGATTGCACTTGGATACAATTTAAAATCATAATCTAAAAACGGAAGATTCATTGGCGGAACGTGGAACCAAGAAGCTTTTGTCACATTGGCAAAAGAGATAATCTCCTGACCTGTCACCGCTCCAACAATCAGAGCGAAGATATAGCCAACAATCAAGCCCAGCAAAACTGGAATAATACCAACTATTTTCTTACCGTAGATGTTAAAGAGAATGACACAGAGGAGGGTTACCATCCCGATAGCAAAGTAGGTAATATCGTAAACCTTCTGATCTCCAACGGTCTTATACATCACATCGCCAACGGCTGTACCCGCTAGACTCAGACCAATCACCATGATGATAGGCCCTACCACTACCGGTGGCAAAATCTTATCAATCCAGGCGTTACCTGCGAATTTCACGATGAGGGCCACGATAAAATAGACCAGACCACCCGTGATAGCACCTTGCGCAACCGCAGCAATCCCATCTGTCTTCATTAGGATTTGCATGGCAGCGATATAAGCAAAGCTAGAACCCATATAAGCAGGGATTTTGTACTTAGTCACTGTTAAGTGGGCCAGCGTTCCTAAACCACTTGAAAACAGGGCTACCGCTGGGTCAATTCCCACCAGAATCGGAACCAACACTGTCGCCCCAAACATGGCGAATAAATGCTGGAATGAAAGTCCTAAGAGTAAGCCAGGCTTTGGCATATCATGGACATCGTATTTAACTTCTTGACTCATCTTGTCTCCTCCTCTACAATCAGAACTCGGTCCTGACCATCTTTTTCAGTCATTTCAACAATAATCTCTTCAAGGTGGCTCGTTGGAATATTTTTGCCAACATAGTCTGCCCGAATCGGCAACTCACGGTGCCCGCGGTCCACTAGAACAGCGAGGCTGACGCGTGATGGCCGCCCATTGCTGACAAGATTATCAATGGCTGCGCGGATCGTCCGACCTGTATAGAGCACATCGTCAACAATAATCACTTCACGGTCAGTAATGTCAACTGGAATCACTGTCGTGTCTTCCTTGACCTTGATATCGTCTCGGAAGGGCTTTGTATCCACTTCGCAAACTGGAATCTCAATTTTCTCAAGCTGAGCCAGTCGTTGTTGGATGCGTTTGGCAATGAAAACCCCTCTGGTCTTAATGCCTGCCAAAACAATTTGGCTTAAATCCTTGTTGCGCTCGATGATTTCATAGGTGATTCGCGTGATGGCACGATTCATGGTGATCTCATCGACAACTTCCTTTGTCTTCATCTAAACCTCCTAAAAACATTAAAAAAGCCTCCTTTTGCAAGGAGACCTCAGAAAATAGAGATAGGCTGAAACAAGACGCACTTGTCACACTCCACCTATCATTTTTTACTTTGCTCCTTGCCTATCTCTCTGGATAGAATTAAAGGACTATTTAATTGTTTATAACTATACCACAATTTCAATTCCATTTCAAGAAAAAAATGAACTTTTTTCACGATAAATTGCTAATCCATTTCAACAAAATAAAAAACAGAGAACATCTGTTTTCTATTTTCTACTATAATACTCTAAGCTTTCTTCTTTGAAAATGAGATAGATTTGATTCCGTAAAAAATATAACCAAAGACCAGATAGGCCACAAAGATAATCAAGCACATCTTGATAACATAAGGCCAACCGTGCTTATAGACATTAAGGAAAAAGTAGGGAAAGGGTTTATCCTTGGCATTTGGAATATCAATTTTCAAGAAAAAACCATTAATAAGGGCAAAAATCATGTAAATCAGCGGAACACTTGTCCAAGAAATGGGATCGAACCAACGATACTGCCGATTTTTATCAAATACAAGAGTATCAAAGAAAAACATGAGAGGCACGATGTAATGGCAAAGGAAATTTTCCAAGCGATAAAAATCTGTCGCAATCGGAGCTAGGAGCAAGTGATAGACCACGCAGGTAATCATGATACACATGGTCACACCGCCCTTCACGCGCAACAGCTTGGAACTCTCCCAGTTATTGTCCGTCCACATTCTAAAAATGAGATAGGCGGTGAATAACAGAACCAGAAGATTAGACAAGACAGTGTAGTACATCAGCATTCCCACGCCAAGTTTAGCAATTTCCAGATAGACCCCTACAAAAGCCAAAACAAGAAGAAGAAGGCGATAAGAAAGAATTACTTTTTTATTCATAGCGCTTCTCAGATTTTCTTGACAAATTCTGACTTGAGCTTCATAGCACCAAATCCATCAATCTTACAGTCAATATTGTGGTCACCTTCGACAATGCGGATATTTTTCACGCGCGTTCCTTGTTTGAGATCCTTTGGAGCACCCTTGACTTTCAAGTCCTTGATTAAGGTAACTGTATCACCATCAGCCAACTGGTTTCCATTCGCATCAATAGCCACTGGACCAGCTTCTCCTGCTGCAACTTCTGCAGGATCCCATTCATAGGCACATTCTGGGCAAACCAAGAGGACACCATCTTCATAAACGTATTCTGAGTTACATTTTGGGCAATTTGGTAAATTATTCATAAATTCATTTCTCCTTATAAGTGGGCAGACATTCAGAAAAAAATAAGAACTGAGTGACAGCCATATTTTACCGTCTTATTATACGATATTTTATCTTATTTGACAAATGGACAAAGAAAATCACTTGTTTTTAAAAAACTTTCTTGACTTTTGTGTCAAAACAATGTACCATTCTAGTGTATATACAGAAGTTAAAAGGAGTTTATTATGAAACCAACATCCAAAAATCAGTTTATGACACTGACCGCTTTCTTGACTGCCCTAGCCATCGTTATCCCGCTAGTCATGCCGATTAAGATTGTCATTCCGCCTGCTTCCTTCACTTTAGCCAGCCACGTTGCAATCTTTCTGGCCATGTTCATCTCACCACTCATGACAGTGATTGTCGTTCTCGGCTCTACCATCGGATTTTTCATGTCCGGTCTTCCTTTCATCATCACCCTGAGAGCCCTGTCTCACCTACTCTTCGGTACTATCGGAGCTCTTTACCTGCAAAAGCATCCTGACATATTGGACAATCAGAAAACGACTTGGATCTTTAATTTCGTGCTGGCCCTGATTCATGCCTTTGGTGAGGTAGTGGTCTGCATTCTCTTTTACACGACAACAGCCTATCCGGCTAATGCCTTCTATATCCTCTTTGGTTTAGTTGGATTTGGAACAATCATTCACAGTATGGTTGACTTTGTCATTGCAAAAATTGTCTATCAGGCTCTGAAAAAGATTCGTTAAATCTTGAATCTTCTAGAGATTTGATTTACAATGAAGTTATGACAAAAAAACGAAGAAATGATTTATTAGAGCTTTTAAAAGAAGCTCGGCAACCTTTAAATGGACAATTTTTGGCGGAACAATTTCATGTCACTCGTCAGATTATCGTTCAGGATATTGCCCTACTGCGAGCCGATGGCACTCCCATTATCAGTACCAATAGGGGCTATCTCTATAAAGAAAGCAATCAGCCCACTCATTTTCACAGACTTTTTAAACTCAAGCACATAGCGGATGATATCGAAGCAGAACTTTTGGCCATTGTTGATAATGGCGGACGAGTGCAAAATATCATGATTGAGCATCCTGTCTATGGGGAAATCCAGACCTATCTGAAATTGACCTGCCGCCGCGATGTACAACAATTTTTAAAGCAAATTTCAGAGAGCGATTTTCGTGCATTATCCGAGCTAACAAATGGAATTCATTACCATTTAATCGAGGCAGATTCTCAGCAGGACTTAGACTATATCGAGGAAGCCTTAGCTACACTGGGCTTTCTGCAAGAATAGGCACAAGGATAATATTCTAGATTGAACCAGTTTTGAAGAAAATTCAAGGCTGGTTTTTATATTTTAAATGAACAAGAAACTTTGTCAACTTCCTAGAAATAAGGTAAAATAAGAGAAAGAAATCTGTAGGGGGACAGAATGGCAGCAAAAGCTAAATACCAAATCATCATGGATAAAATTATTAGGGACATTGACAAGGGAAGACTTACTAGGGGACAAAAGATTCCCTCCGTCCGCAAGCTGGCAGACCGCTACCGTTGCAGCAAGGATACTGCTCAGAAGGCTCTGATTGAACTTCGTTATCAGGAGTACATCTATGCTGTGCCTAAGAGCGGCTACTATGTCTTGGAAAATGACCAAAATAAAAAGGAAGATATCGAGCTGGCTGTGACAGACGACCGCCATCAAGCCTATGAAGACTTCCGCCTTTGTGTCAATGAAACGCTGATTGGTAGAGAAAACTATCTTTTCAACTACTATTCCCAACAAGAAGGACTGGAGGAGTTGCGACAGTCAGTCCAGTGCTTGCTCTTGGACTCGGCGGTCTACACTTCTGCAGATAATCTGATTCTGACTTCCGGTACCCAACAAGCCCTCTACATTCTCTCTCAGATCGACTTTCCTAATAGCAAAGAGACCATTCTGGTGGAGCAGCCCACCTACCATCGGATCAACGACTTATTGCTAAACCAGAAACTACCTTATGAGACCATTGATCGTAAACCAACTGGGATTGACCTAAACGAGTTAGAGAGGATTTTTCAAACAGGACAAATCAAGTTTTTCTATACGATTCCCCGTTTCCACTATCCACTAGGACATTCCTACAGCCGTCAGGAAAAGGAAGAAATCCTTGCCCTTGCTGAGCGTTATGATGTCTATATCGTTGAAGACGACTATCTGGCCGACTTTGATAGCAAGCGAGAACTGCCTTTTTACTATCTAGATGACAGCCAGCATGTTCTCTATATCAAGTCTTTTTCCACCAGCCTTTTTCCCGCCCTGCGCATTACAGCCTTGGCCCTTCCACCTCAGATTCGAGAAACCTTTCTATCCTATAAAATAGCGGTTGACTACGACAGTAACCTCATCATGCAAAAGGCTCTTTCCCTCTATATTGACAATCTGATGTTTGAAAAAAATCGTCTGGCATTATTGAACCAACTGGAAGTTGAAAAGAATAAGGCACAATTCCTCTTGGACGACCTTCATTTCCCTCTACCCCACCAGTTGACAACCGATGGCGTGATTTTTGACCTTCAATCCCTCGCATCAGTCAGCTCCCTCAAACATAGCAAGCTGCCGCTGGACTTTTTTGAAAGCAGCTACATTCAGACTTGCCCCTACCACTATGCTAAGATACGGTTTGATGATTTGAAAGAAAATCTGGAAAAATTGAAAGACTATCTAAAAAAGTTGTAGGCATATTGTCCTACAACTTTTGTTTGAATTTCTCCTTGTTTATCAGGCATCCATCATCCCAGCCTGCAGCTGATACATTTTCTTATAGGTCCCGTTTTGTGCTAGAAGCTCTTCGTGGCTACCAGACTCAATGATGCGCCCTTTATCTAAAACGTAGATGCAATTGGCATCCTGAATCGTAGATAACCGATGGGCAATGGCAATAGTGGTTCGACCCTGCCGCATTTTCCGGAGGGAATGCTGGATCAGCTCCTCAGTTTCTGAATCGATATTGGCAGTGGCTTCGTCCAAAATCAAGATTTTAGGCTTGGTTGCGATGGTTCTGGCAAAAGCCAAAAGCTGTCGTTGGCCACTAGAGAAGGTGGAGCCGCGCTCAGTAACCGGATTATCATATCCCTGAGGTAGTTGGCTGATAAAGTCATGGACATCAACAAAGCGAGCTGCTTCTTCGACCTCTGCTTGTGACAGACTCTCCTGATACATGCAGATATTGGAGGAAATACTGCCGTGGTAGAGAAAGGGATCCTGCAATACAAGACCGATATTGCGGCGTAACTCTGCTTGACTATAGTCTTTGATGTCTCTGCCATCGATAAGAATCCTACCTTTTTCAAATTCATAAAAGCGCAGGAAAAGATTGATAATAGAAGATTTTCCCGAACCCGTTGACCCGACAAAGGCAATCGTCTCACCTTGCTTAACGCTAAAGGAAATGTCCTTTAGAATCTCCCGCTTTCCGTCATAGGAGAAGGTCACGTGCTGAAAGTCAATATTTCCTGCCTGAATCTCAGGTCCCTCTTCTGCTTGCTCAGGCTCAAAGTCTCGACGATCCATGAGTTCAAAAACGCGCTCCGCAGCCACCATGGATGTCTGAAGAACAGAGTAATTTTGCATGACATCAATCAGGGGATTGAAAAGCTGATTGACATACTGGATAAAAGCATACATGACACCAGCAGTCACTCCAGCTACTTGCCAGCTCAAGCCAAAATAAGTCAGAATAAGAGCATAAGCCAAGATTTTCAGCAAGGACATAGCTGGGCGCAGAAAGAGGCTGTTCACATTCAGATAGCGATTGCTAAAGTCTAGGTGTTCTCCATTGATTGCTTCAAATTCTTCGATTAGCCGCTTTTCCTGACTAAAAGCTTGAATGATCCGCATCCCTTCAATGCTCTCAGAAAGTTTGACATTGAGGTCGCTTAGTTTAGCTCGAACTTGCTTGAGCAAGCAATTGGACAGGCGCTGATACAGGATAATCGAGCCAAGCATGACAGGCAAAAAGAGGACAATCAGTAGAGTCAGCCGCCAATTCAGAGCCAGCATAGTTGCAATTGTCACCACCAAGATAAGCATGGAGCTGAGGAAGTTTGAAAAAATACTGCTAAACATATCAGCCACTGACTGGGTATCGTTGGTCAAGCGAGAAACGATAGCCCCTGCTGCAGTCTGATCAAAATACACCATCCCTAATTGCTGCATATTCGCAAAAGTTTCCTGCCGAAGATCACGGACAATGCTATAAGCCACTCGTGCAAAAGCATACTGCCCCAGAAAAGTAAGGAGCACTCGCAAAAGAAAGAGGCCATAGTAAATTCCCAGCAGATAGAGCCCATTTGTCGCTGCCTCTCGGCTGACAAACTGGTCAATATAAAACCGAGCTAAAAGCGGTAAGGCAGTTGTCACCAGAGTCGTTGCGAAAATAAAAGCTAGAGCCAGCAGGCTAATCCATTTGTAGCGCCACATATAGCCTAGGAGGCGTCTAAAAGTTGATTGTTTTGTCATTTTACAGACTCCTCCTCAAAGCGTTCATATAATTGCTGATTTTGATAGGTTTGAGCATACCAACCCTGTGCTTCTAGAAGTTCTTGGTGGCTACCTCGTTCCTTAATACGGCCATTCTCCAGCACTAGGATCAAATCTGCATGGACAATGGCTGACAGACGATGGGCAGTGATAATGGTCGTCTTACCAGCTCGTTCCTGCTTGAGATTTTCTAAAATCACATGCTCGGTCTTGGCATCCACTGCTGACAAGGAATCATCCAAAATCAAAATTTCTGGGTTGGTGATGAGGGCTCTGCTCATAGCCAAACGCTGCTTTTGACCACCAGAAAGCGAGACGCCCCGCTCTCCAAGTAGCGTATCCAAACCATTCGGCATAGCCTTAATATCTTCATAAACACCACACAGCTGGGCTGCTCGGATGACTTGCTCTTCTGATAGTTCTGGATTGGCAAAGCGGATATTGTCCCGAATGGACAGGGCAAAGATTATCTGATCCTGAGGCACATAACCAATCAGACCTCGCAGATCCTTGAGAGCATACTCTCGGATATCGTGGCCACTCAGATAAATTGCTCCTTCTTGAATATCCTGCTCCCGTAGCAAGAGACGCAGCAAGGTGGTCTTTCCAGATCCAGTCGGCCCGACAATCCCCAAGGTCTGCCCTTTTTCTAATGTAAAGTGAATATCCTTCAAAGTCACTTCGTTCTCATAAGCAAAGTAATCTATCTCATAGTCCAGTCGGCCATTTTGAATACTAGCAAGTGGCTGCTGGGCTTCCTCTACATCCGACTCCTCAGCCAGCAAGCTCTCAATCCGTTCATAGGAAACGGCTCCCCGCTGGCTGATATTCACTAGATAACCCATCGCTTGCAGTGGCCAAACCAGCATATCCAGATAAGTCATAAAAGTAACCAGCTCACCGACTGTAAATTGACCTTGAGAGATAAATATTCCCCCAAAAATCAGGGTCAGAACATAGGATAAGCCGACAAAAATTAGCACCATCGGGTCAAACAGGGAATTGTACTTAGCAGCCAAGATGTTCTTTTGGTAGACTTCTTGGTTGATAGCTGCAAAGGACTGAGTCTCTGCATTCTGATAGCCGAAAGACTTGGTCACTTTAATTCCCGCCACGCTTTCCTGAACTTTATTGTTGAGATCTGAAAAAGCCTCCTGAGCCGCTTTAAAGCTCTCGTGATTCTTCCGACCAATCAAGCTGGTCCCCCAAGACAGAAAGGGCAGAGGAAGAATAGCAATCAGGGTCAGTCGCCAGTCCAAGAGCAAAAACATGGTGATGAGGGTCACCAAGGCCGTAATAGAAGCATCTACCGCTGACATAACACCACCGCCAGCCACGCTAACCACCGCATTGATATCATTGGTCGCATGGGCCATGAGGTCACCCGTTCGGTATTTTTGATAAAAACTTGGCGACATCCGCGTAAAATGCTCAAAAAGCCGAAAGCGTAAGATGCGTCCCAGATTATTGGCCGTGCCAAAGATATAGAGCCGCCAGACATACCGCAAACCATACATGATAAAAGCAGACAAAATCAAAAGAAGAAGATTATAAATAAGTTCTTCAGTGGTCAGACTCTGCCTAGCAATCCTGTCTATGACCTGCCCAATGACTCGTGGAGGAATCAGATTAAAAACACTGACCAGAGACAAGGCCAAAATGCCGATCATATAACGCCGCTTCTCCAATTTAAAAAACCAGTCCAGTTTTCTGATAAGATTCATTTTGTTTCCTCATTCCAAACAAAGGACGGACAGCCCTTAATCCGACTGTCCGTTTCTCACTATCTCTATTATACGCTATTTCATCTAAAAATGAAACTCAGGCAAACTATGCTCATCTTTTCTTAGTCAGGACAAAGCTGGTGTCCAACAAATCAAAAAGTTGCTGGTCGGGCAAGGTTCCATCTAAGGGCAGGCTGAGCCAGTATTTTTTATTCATATGAAAGGCGGGATAAATTCCCTTTTGCTGAATAAGTTCCGCAACTCGGTCACTCTTGACATTGAGAACCTCGATCGCACCATTGCGCTCCTTTTCAAACTTAGACCAATCTGTCGTCAAAAAAGCTCCGTACCATTTCTTGCTATCCTGATGGCGAAAAACAGCGGCTCTATTAGAGCCTTTGCGAGAAGAATTTTCCCAAAGATACTCCAACTGCCCCTGATAAGTAGTCGCCACATAGCTACTCAGTCGCTGACTTTGCTCATAAAGAAAACCTACTTCCTCAAAGCAATGCTGCCGAATATCCAGCAAAACCTCCTGACAGGCCGCCCTGACTTGTCCGACAAACTCTCCAGCCATATTTTCCATCTTGACTTGCCGGTATTCGTCACCTGTATCTAAATCAAGCACCTGAAAATCCAGCTTTCCATCAGAAATCAGCACATCTATCTGGAAGTCGCCAGCCATAATCTTAGTCGAATATCTGTATTCTGCACCAGACCTGACAAAGCCATAATCCAGCAAACTTTCTTCCTTCAGCCTGTATTTTTCAAATAAATCCAGCATGAGCTTTCCTGCTAAAATACTACTTTGGTGCCATGCAATTGATCAACACCTAGAGCGTCAACAATCTCGTCACGATTTTCTAGATTAATTCCACCACCAGGTAAAATCTCTATCCGCCCTGCCGCATGCTCAACCAACTCATCCAGCCAAGCCAAATGCTCTAGAATGGACTCTGACGCTGGCCCACCATGAGTCAAGATCCGCTTAACACCGTGTTCAACCAGCCAGTCTAACTCTCCGAACTGATACTCAGCAGGAATAGCATCAAAAGCCATATGGAAGACCACATCCAGTCCCTGAGCTGCCTCAAGCAGTCGCTCCATCTTAGGATAATCGATCTCGTTATTTTCCGCTAAAACACCAAAAACGAGGCCATGGCTCCCTGCCTCACGTGCCTTCTGAATGTCCGAAAGCATTATCTCGATTTCCAAATCTGAATAAACAAAATTCCCACCACGAGGACGAATCATGGTCATCACAGTCGCATCATAAGGCTTGACCATTCGTACTGCAGCCTCGATGACACCGTAGCTAGGCGTTGTTCCACCAACTGTTAGGTTATCACACAGTTCAACCCGCTTCGCTCCAGCTTCTAAAGCCTTGTCTAGCAAGGTGATATTCTCCGCACAAAATTCATAAATCATGGCACTACCTCTTATTTACTATATTGATTTTCTGCTTTTTATTATATCACAAAATTTCCTTTAACATGCGCTTCTAGCATATTGGCCACCGCCTTTTCTCAATCATTTTATATTCATAGTCTTGCAAAAAATCCTATTCTTTAAGTTTATAAGGCTTATTTTCACCTATTTTCATTATGACCATCTTCCAAGCCTTTTCAACTAGTGAAATGGTGACTTACGGGTGTCTTTTGTTCAAGATTGTGATAAAATAGACTTAATCTATGAAAACAAGGAGCTTTTATGAAATACCCTAATCTTTTAGATCGTTTCCTGACCTATGTCAAAGTTAACACACGCTCAGACGAAACGTCTACTACTACACCCAGTACCCAGAGTCAGGTGGACTTTGCTAATAATATCCTTATCCCTGAAATGAAACGGGTTGGCTTGGAAAATGTCTACTACCTGCCCAACGGATTTGCAATTGGGACTCTGCCAGCCAACGATCCTAGCTTTACCCGCAAGATTGGCTTTATTTCCCACATGGATACGGCGGATTTCAACGCAGAAAACATCCAGCCACAGGTCATTGAAAATTATGACGGCGGTGTGATTCCGCTTGGGCAATCTGGCTTTAACTTAGATCCTGCAGACTTCGCCAGTCTCCATAAATACAAGGGCCAAACTCTGATTACGACTGACGGAACAACCCTTTTGGGAGCAGACGACAAGTCAGGTATTGCTGAAATCATGACTGCTATCGAATACCTGTCTGCCCACCCAGAGATCAAGCATGGAGAAATCCGAGTGGGCTTTGGTCCAGACGAGGAAATCGGTATCGGAGCTGATAAGTTTGACGCGGAAGACTTCGATGTGGACTTTGCCTACACAGTGGATGGCGGACCTCTAGGTGAGCTCCAGTACGAAACCTTTAGCGCTGCTGGCGCAGAATTGACCTTCCAAGGTCGCAATGTCCATCCAGGAACTGCTAAGGACCAGATGGTCAATGCACTTCAGCTGGCTATTGACTTCCACAACCAGCTGCCAGAAGACGACCGACCAGAGAAGACCGATGGCTACCAAGGCTTCTACCACCTGATGAACTTGACCGGTACTGTCGAAGAAGCTCAAGCCAGCTACATTATTCGTGACTTTGAGACAGAGGCTTTTGAAAATCGCAAAGCTGCTATGCAGGCTATCGCTGATAAGATGAACCAAGAGCTAGGCAGCGAGCGTGTTATTTTGACCCTTAAAGACCAGTATTACAACATGAAGCAGGTCATAGAAAAAGACATGACACCTATCCATATCGCCAAAGCAGTCATGGAAAGTCTGGACATCCAGCCTGTCATCGAGCCTATCCGTGGCGGAACTGATGGCTCTAAAATTTCCTTTATGGGCATTCCGACACCTAACCTCTTTGCCGGCGGCGAAAACATGCACGGCCGCTTCGAATATGTCAGCCTAGAAACCATGGAACGCGCTGTCGATACCATCATTGGCATCGTCTCTTATCAAGAATAAATAAAAAACAGAAATTCATAACGAATTTCTGTTTTTTTATGACTTTAAAAACTAAGAGCCAAGCTAATACCAACTGCTCCAAGAGCAAAAAAGGAGAAGACCAATTGGTCCTCTCCAAAGTTTGGCATGTATCAGGCCGTTATACTCGACAAAAACTGTATTGACAGATTCAATTAAGCTTCTGTACCGTTAATGACTTCTATAATCTTCTCAATAATCTCATTATCTAGATACTGTTCGAACTGAGGTAAGTATTCATAATAGTTCTTATAAGTATCGGCCTGACCTGCCAGAATTAAAGCTCTGAAGCCTTGGTAGGCAACTTCAAAATTCCCTATTTTGACACCATTTTCTAACAATTCAAATGGAATCCAATAGTCATAAACCCTATTCCAGCTGAAAAGGCTATCTGGATTCAATTCTAAATCCTTGGCCATATAAGCATAAGCAAAAGCAATGTGATGCTGCCCTGCCTCTCTATATAATTTAGCTAATTGAGACCATGCTTCAGCGCGATTAGGGTTAATCTGGATAGCTTTTTCCAAATACTCTCGTCCTTCAAGAGCTTTCCCTTCATTTTCATAAATTTGTGCTATTTCTAGACACGAATAATAAGCTTCCTCTGACCATCCATCCGTCATAACTGCACGTTTTTTGAACCAAGACAAGGCCTCCTGGTATAAACCTGCATCACGATAAGATCTCGCACAATAAAAGGTATATCTAGGCTCTAAATCAGGGTCTTGATTATTATAAACAGCATTTGCAAGTACAGTTGCATCATGATAATATTTATCATCATCTAGACTTCGTGCACCTCTTGTTCTTGCAATGACTGAATAAGGTCCTACAAGATTTCCATAACTGGCACCTTCAGGCAATTCAATAAATTCATGCACAACTCCTCGCCAATAAATTTCTGGATTATTTTTAACAAGAGCTACACGACGAAATGAAAGAACTCCACTCTCATCTGAAAAATTGAGATAATAGGCATCTGCTTCAAGATCAGTAGAAATTTTTAAACTACCTTCAACGAAATCATCTGCATCAAAGATTAGAATATAGTCTCCCTTTCCTCTTGCATAATTTAGGGCTAAATTTCTATTATGTGCAAAGTTTTGCCATTCATCTTTGTGCAATTCTCCTGGAATTCCCACCTCACTAAAAAAGTTCAAGATAAGGTTTTCCGTTCCATCTGTGGAGCCAGTGTCAGAAATGACCCAGTAGTCAAATGTGATTGAATTGACCAAATTTTGGAGTGTTTCCAAAATTATATGGGCTTCATTTTTTACAATCATATTCAATACAATTGATGACATTCAATTCCTCCAAAACATTAATACAACAAAACTAGAGGCTAGTAGAATTTTAATAATCCTAATAGCCTCTGTTTTACTCTAAACTTGATATTGCTTAAATTTTATAAATAGAATATCTTAGAGTTCTTCTTCTTTTCGCTTAGAAACACCTAAGGCAGCTAGAAGTGCAGCTGATAGAAGTCCTGCGCCTACCAGACCTACTTCATGGTTGCTATTATCACCAGTCTTAGGAAGGGTTCCTGACTTAGCTACTACTTTGGTTGTTCCTGCAGGTTTTGTTGGCTTAGCTGGAACTGTTGGAGCTGTTGGAACTACTGGTTTTATTGGATTAGTAGGGCCAGTTGGACCTGTAGGACCGGTTGGACCAGTTGGGCCTGTAGGACCGGTTGGACCTGTAGGACCAGTTGGACCGGTTGGGCCGGTTGGACCAGTTGGACCTGTAGGACCAGTTGGACCGGTTGGGCCGGTTGGGCCGGTTGGACCTGTAGGGCCGGTTGGACCTGTAGGACCAGTTGGACCTGTAGGACCAGTTGGACCTGTAGGACCTGTAGGGCCGGTTGGACCTGTAGGGCCGGTTGGACCTGTAGGGCCGGTTGGACCTGTAGGACCGGTTGGACCGGTTGGGCCGGTTGGGCCGGTTGGACCGGTTACACCCTTGCCATCTTTACCGTCCTTACCGTCCTTACCATCTTTACCATCTTTTCCGTCTTTGCCGTCCTTACCATCTTTACCATTTCTGATAATTGTAGAAGATGTTACTTCATCAGAATCAACCTTACCATTGTTATTCTTATCAATTCCAACAAGAATAGTAACACTACCATCTTCATTTTCAACGAGCGTTACAAGTGAGCTTTGACCATCTTTACCGTCTTTGCCGTCCTTGCCATCTTTACCGTCTTTTCCATCTTTAACGATTGTAGCAGAGGTTACTTCATCTGGATCAAGCTTACCATTACCATTTGTATCAAAACCAATCTTAATGGTGTGTGTTCCATTTTGGTTGTCAACTACTTCTGCTAATGGTGTCTTACCATCTTTACCGTCTTTCACGATAGTTGTTGAAGTCACTTCGCTTGGATCAAGTTTACCGTCACCGTTCTTATCGAGTCCAACTTTAACAGTATGAGTACCGTCGTTGTTGTTAACTACTTCAGTTAATGATGATTTACCATCTTTTCCATCTGCACCAGTTGCACCTGTCGCTCCTGTAGCACCAGTTGCGCCATCTTTCACGATAGTCGTTGAAGTTACTTCACTTGGATCAAGCTTACCGTCGCCGTTCTTATCGAGACCGACCTTAACAGTGTGCGTACCATCGTTGTTGTTAACTACTTCAGTTAATGATGATTTACCATCTTCACCCTTAGCTCCTGTGGCACCTGTTGCCCCAGCTTTGCCATCCTTACCATCTTTGATGATAGTTGAAGATGTCACTTCGTCTGGATCAAGCTGACCGTTGCCGTTCTTATCAAGTCCGACTTGAACAGTGTGAGTGCCATCGTTATTGTCTACAACCTTAGCCAATGATGGTTTACCATCCGCTCCTGTTGCACCGTCTTTAACGATAGTCGTTGACGTTACTTCACTTGGATCAAGTTTACCATCACCATTCTTATCAAGACCAACTTTAACAGTATGCGTACCGTCGTTGTTGTTAACTACCTCAGTTAATGATGATTTACCATCTTCACCCTTGGCTCCGGTCGCTCCTGTAGCTCCAGTTGCGCCGTCTTTAACGATAGTTGTTGACGTTACTTCACTTGAATCAAGTTTACCATCGCCATTCTTATCAAGTCCGACCTTAACAGTATGCGTACCGTCGTGGTTATCAACTACTTCAGTTAATGATGATTTACCATCTTCACCTTTATCGCCTTTAGCTCCGGTCGCTCCTGTAGCACCAGTTGCGCCGTCTTTAACGATAGTCGTTGAAGTTACTTCACTTGGATCAAGTTTACCGTCGCCGTTCTTATCAAGACCAACTTTAACAGTATGCGTACCGTCGTTGTTGTTAACTACTTCAGCTAATGGAGATTTACCATCCTTACCGTCTTTAACGATGGTAGATGAGGTCACTTCGTCTGAATCCAACTGACCGTTGCCGTTCTTATCAAGTCCGACTTGAACAGTATGAGTGCCATCGTTGTTGTCTACAACCTTAGCCAATGATGGCTTGCCATCTTCACCCTTAGCTCCAGTTGCGCCTGTAGCACCAGTTGCGCCATCTTTCACGATAGTCGTTGACGTTACTTCACTTGGATCAAGCTTACCGTCGCCGTTCTTATCAAGTCCGACTTGAACAGTATGAGTGCCATCGTTGTTGTCTACAACCTTAGCCAATGATGGCTTGCCATCCGCTCCGGTTGCGCCTGTAGCACCGGTAGCACCAGTTACGCCGTCTTTCACGATAGTTGTTGAAGTTACTTCGCTTGGATCAAGCTTACCATCACCATTCTTATCAAGACCAACTTTAACAGTATGCGTACCATCGTTGTTGTTAACTACTTCAGTTAATGATGATTTACCATCTTCACCCTTAGCTCCGGTGGCGCCAGTTGCTCCTGCTTTGCCATCCTTACCATCTTTGACGATGGTTGAAGATGTTACTTCATCTGAATCCAACTGACCGTTGCCATTCTTATCAAGACCAACTTTAACAGTATGAGTACCGTCGTTGTTGTTAACTACTTCAGCTAATGGAGATTTACCATCCTTACCGTCTTTAACGATGGTAGATGAGGTTACTTCGTCTGAATCCAACTGACCGTTGCCGTTCTTATCAAGTCCGACTTGAACAGTGTGAGTGCCATCGTTATTGTCTACAACCTTGGCCAATGATGGCTTGCCATCCGCTCCGGTTGCGCCTGTAGCACCAGTTGCACCGTCTTTAACGATAGTCGTTGAAGTTACTTCACTTGGATCAAGTTTGCCATCGCCATTCTTATCGATTCCAACTTTAACAGTATGAGTACCGTCGTTGTTGTTAACTACTTCAGTTAATGATGATTTACCATCTTCACCCTTAGCTCCTGTTGCACCTGTTGCACCAGTTACGCCATCTTTGACGATTGTTGTTGAAGTTACTTCACTTGGATCAAGCTTACCATCACCATTCTTATCAAGACCAACTTTAACAGTATGAGTACCGTCGTTGTTGTTAACTACTTCAGCTAATGGAGATTTACCATCCTTACCATCTTTAACAATGGTAGATGAGGTTACTTCGTCTGGATCCAACTGACCATTGCCGTTCTTATCAAGTCCAACTTTAACAGTATGTGTGCCGTCGTTGTTGTCTACGACTTGAGCCAATGATGGCTTACCATCTTCTCCTTTAGCTCCAGTCGCGCCGGTCGCACCGGTTGCGCCAGCTTTTCCATCTTTGACGATAGTTGAAGATGTTACTTCATCTGGATCCAACTGGCCGTTATTGTTCTTATCGAGTCCGACTTGAACAGTATGGGTGCCGTTGTTGTTGTCTACAACCTTAGCTAGTGGAGATTTGCCATCCTTACCGTCTTTAACAATGGTTGATGAGGTTACTTCATCTGAATCCAACTGACCATTGCCGTTCTTATCCAGACCAACTTTAACAGTGTGAGTGCCGTCGTTGTTGTCTACTACTTGAGCCAATGATGGTTTACCATCTTCTCCTTTTGCTCCTGTAGCTCCAGTTTCACCTTTATCGCCTTTGGCTCCGGTCGCGCCTGTAGCCCCAGTTGCGCCAGCTTTTCCATCCTTACCATCTTTAACAATGGTAGATGAGGTTACTTCGTCTGGATCCAATTGGCCGTTGCCGTTCTTATCCAGACCAACTTTAACAGTGTGAGTGCCGTCGTTGTTGTCTACTACTTGAGCCAATGATGGTTTACCATCTTCTCCTTTTGCTCCAGTCGCACCTGTTGCTCCAGTTTCACCTTTATAGCCCTTAGCTCCTGTTGCACCGGTAGCACCTGTAGCTCCAGTTGCACCAGCTTTTCCATCTTTAATGACTGTAGAAGATGTCACTTCATCTGGATCAAGCTGACCATTGTTGTTCTTATCGAGTCCGACTTGAACAGTATGGGTGCCATTGTTGTTATCAACAACCTTAGCTAGTGGAGATTTCCCATCCTTACCATCTTTAACAATGGTAGATGAGGTTACTTCGTCTGGATCCAATTGGCCGTTGCCGTTCTTATCAAGACCAACTTTAACAGTGTGCGTGCCGTCGTTGTTGTCTACTACTTGAGCCAATGATGGTTTACCATCTTCTCCTTTTGCTCCTGTAGCTCCAGTTTCACCTTTATCGCCTTTGGCTCCGGTCGCGCCTGTAGCTCCGGTCGCGCCAGCTTTTCCATCCTTACCATCTTTGATGATTGTAGATGATGTTACTTCGTCTGGATCAAGCTCACCATTTCCGTTCTTATCAAGACCGACTTGAACTGTGTGTGTGCCATTGTTATTATCGACAACCTTAGCTAGCGGAGATTTACCGTCCTTACCGTCTTTAACGATGGTAGATGAGGTTACTTCATCTGGATCCAATTGGCCATTGCCGTTCTTATCAAGGCCAACTTTAACAGTGTGAGTGCCGTTGTTATTATCGACAACTTGGGCTAATGATGGCTTGCCATCTTCTCCTTTGTCGCCCTTAGCTCCGGTCGCGCCTGTAGCACCAGTTTCACCTTTATCGCCTTTAGCTCCGGTTGCGCCTGTAGCACCAGTGGCACCGGTTGCACCAGCTTTTCCATCCTTACCATCTTTGATGATTGTAGATGATGTTACTTCGTCTGGATCAAGCTCACCATTTCCGTTCTTATCAAGACCGACTTGAACAGTATGGGTGCCGTTGTTGTTGTCTACTACCTTAGCTAGTGGAGATTTACCATCCTTACCATCTTTAACGATGGTTGATGAGGTTACTTCATCTGGATCCAATTGGCCGTTGCCGTTCTTATCCAGACCAACTTTAACAGTGTGAGTGCCGTCGTTGTTGTCTACTACTTGAGCCAATGATGGTTTACCATCTTCTCCTTTTGCTCCTGTAGCTCCAGTTTCACCTTTATCGCCTTTAGCTCCGGTCGCACCTGTAGCACCAGTGGCACCGGTTACGCCAGCTTTTCCATCCTTACCATCTTTGATGATTGTAGAAGATGTCACTTCATCTGGATCCAATTGGCCATTGCCATTCTTATCCAAACCGACTTGAACTGTGTGTGTGCCATTGTTATTATCGACAACCTTAGCTAGCGGAGATTTACCGTCCTTACCGTCTTTAACGATGGTAGATGAGGTTACTTCATCTGGATCCAATTGGCCATTGCTGTTCTTATCCAGACCAACTTTAACAGTGTGAGTGCCGTTGTTATTATCGACAACTTGGGCTAATGATGGCTTGCCATCTTCTCCTTTGGCTCCTGTTGCTCCTGTTGCGCCAGCTTTTCCATCCTTACCATCTTTGATGATTGTAGATGAGGTTACTTCGTCTGGATCAAGCTCACCATTTCCGTTCTTATCAAGACCGACTTGAACAGTGTGAGTGCCGTTATTGTTATCAACAACTTTAGCCAATGGAGACTTGCCATCTTTTCCGTCTTTAACGATAGTAGATGAGGTTACTTCATCTGGATCGAGCTGGCCGTTGCCGTTCTTATCAAGACCAACTTTAACAGTGTGTGTACCGTCGTTGTTGTCTACGACTTGAGCCAATGATGGCTTGCCATCTTCACCTTTGGCACCAGTTGCGCCTGTTGCTCCAGTTTCACCTTTATCACCCTTAGCTCCTGTGGCACCTGTTGCGCCAGCTTTTCCATCCTTACCATCTTTGATGATTGTAGATGATGTTACTTCGTCTGGATCAAGCTCACCATTTCCGTTCTTATCAAGACCGACTTGAACAGTGTGAGTGCCGTTATTGTTATCAACAACTTTAGCCAATGGAGACTTGCCATCTTTTCCGTCTTTAACGATAGTAGATGAGGTTACTTCATCTGGATCGAGCTGGCCGTTGCCGTTCTTATCAAGACCAACTTTAACAGTGTGTGTACCGTCGTTGTTGTCTACGACTTGAGCCAATGATGGCTTGCCATCTTCACCTTTGGCACCAGTTGCGCCTGTTGCTCCAGTTTCACCTTTATCACCCTTAGCTCCGGTTGCACCTGTGGCACCAGTAGCACCGGTTGCGCCAGCTTTTCCATCCTTACCATCTTTAACAATGGTAGATGAGGTTACTTCGTCTGGATCCAATTGGCCATTGCCGTTCTTATCAAGTCCAACTTTAACAGTATGAGTACCGTCGTTGTTGTCTACGACTTGAGCCAATGATGGCTTGCCATCTTCACCTTTTGCTCCTGTAGCTCCAGTTTCACCTTTATCGCCTTTAGCTCCGGCCGCACCTGTAGCACCAGTGGCACCTGTTTCACCTTTGTCACCTTTTGGTCCTGCTGCGCCTGTAGCTCCGGTTGCACCGGTTGCGCCGGTTGCGCCCTTATCGCCTTTTGGTCCTGCTGCGCCTGTAGCTCCGGTTGCACCGGTTGCGCCGGTTGCGCCCTTATCGCCTTTTGGTCCTGCTGCGCCTGTGGCACCTGTTTCACCTTTATCGCCTTTAGCTCCGGTCGCGCCGGTTGCGCCAGTTGCACCTTTATCACCTTTTGGTCCTGCTGCACCTGTGGCTCCGGTTGCGCCAGTTGCGCCCTTATCACCTTTTGGTCCTGCTGCGCCTGTGGCTCCGGTTGCGCCTGTTGCGCCTGTAGCCCCCTTATCACCTTTTGGTCCTGCTGCACCTGTGGCTCCGGTTGCACCTGTCGCACCCTTATCACCCTTAGGTCCAGTTGGTCCCGCATTACGTTTGACAACCATGATGGTATCTACAGGATCAACGTAATTATGTCCTTTAAATCCTCTTACAGTTCCACCATTTTTAAGTGTCTCAAGTTCTTGAGCTGTAAACTTAGGATTCGGTACGTCATTTAGGTTTTCTGGTTTTGGTCCTACAACAATAACTTGTCCGTCTTTACCTTGTTGGTAAACAATCTGAGAACCAGTTTGATTGTCGAAGGCGCGTTTTTGATCTGGAGTGGCATTCTCATAATCTACGACTCTGACATTATGTGGAATATCCATAACAAATCTGTCATAAGATTTTTCTGGTTCTGGTGCTGGAACTTCATTGACATATGCTGCAGGAGTATAAGTCAAATTAGGGTTCGTTACGACGTTATTCGCTTTTACGTTGGTATTAAATGAGAACCATTGGCGAATTGGACGTGGCCAGTGCTGACCAGGGTTAGTGGTAGCAATATCAAAGCTCAATGATGTACCACTTGTAACTTTTGCAGCACCCGCTCCCCAGAATTCATTTGGATTACCTTGTTGGTCCCATTGATATTCAGTTTGGCCTTTATAAGAGTTATTCTTACCATTTGCATAGTACCAACCATTTGCCTGTGGAACGATAGAAGAACCTACAATTTGTACATTCTGCATATTTGAGCTCAAATTACCATAAATTTCAGCGTAAATATCATTCCCGTGGTGGTTACGTGAAGCGAAAGAAACAACACCAGGTGTTCTGCCAAAGTCTACCTTAGTGCCATCCGCATAATAGAATTCCCATTCCATATGCAATTGGTTACCAGTTCCTTTACGATCATAGCTGGATCCATTCCAAACTGTCATAGTTGGATCTTTATGGATAGCCATTACCATACTATCATCATAAGCAGAACTCTTCTTAGGCGTATATCGAGCAATAGCTTTCGTAATAGGTCGACCACCGGCAAATGAGTTATGCAAGGTGTACTCTACTGTTGTGGTTCTACCAACTTGCGTATGAACCATGTAGTAACCGTCTGTTTGGTCCTTGATGATTCGCTCAGCTGCTGGCTGACTCGTATCAGCTCTAGTGATGACTGCATTTGGTTGGGTCGTTGTCCCGTCTCGCCACTCACTGTAGCTTCGACTGTCCAAAGCTTCACGAACATATTGATTTCGAGATAAGAGGGTACTGTCTTTGACAAACCAGTCTCCTTGTGCCAGCCTAATCTTAGCCGTTGCATTTGGCTCATCAGAGAACACGAGGTTTTGAGGAGCAATTTGTTGCAAACTTCCTTCTTGACCAGTTAGTTGTTGAGCTCTTTGTTTAGCCGTCAAGTAATCAGAGATTTTTCTATTCATTGCCTGAGCTTCAGTATTTTGAAGATCCGCTGCTTGACGTTCTAACCTGCGTCTTTCTTCGTCAGTTGTTGCGGTTCCAAAATTTCTAAGCTGGTTCGGTGTAACTGGCAAGTTCTCTGATGCTGCTCTATCCAACTGAGTTTTCAAGGCATTAGCTTGAACTGTAGCTAGATTACCATCTTGAGTAACAGTATAGTCAGATCCTTGACGAGTAGCACCAGTATTTCGGAATCCTGATGTACCACTAACACTTCTGAATCCTGATGTGCCTGAACGCTTAGGTTGTGCGGCTGCATTAGTTTCAGAACTTGCTGTTTTTGGCTCTGATTTTTCTTCTTTTGGCTCAGCCTTTTCTTCTGCTTTAGCTTCTTTCGGAGCGCTTGTTTCTTCTGAATTTTCATCTTTTGAAACAGCTGCTTCTTCTGCTTTAGCTACTTCTTCAGTGCTAGGCGCAACTTGATCTTTAGCTTCAGTTGCTTGAGCATTTGCATTTGCTGACGCAGCATTCTTTTCAGGTTCGGCTTGTGCTTCAGTTGCCGGTTTCTCAGACTCTTTTTCATCTGAAACTCTAGCAGCTTCTGCTACTTGAGCTGCTTGGTCTTGTGCAGAAGGACTAACTTCTTGCGCACTTGCAACTCCCCCTCCTAGAAAGAAAATACTTGATCCTAGAAAAACTGAACATGCACCCCATGCTCTCGTCTTACGAATTGTAAAACGTTGCCTTTCTATTTTCTTCCAGTCTTGTCCCATGTATTGGAACCCTCCTTATTATTTAAAATTGTCACTCCCCTAAGTGTACCATATAAGTACGATTTAAGCAATGATAATCCCCTGTTTTTACTCTATCATTTTTTACCAAAATGTTTAAATTTGGAGTGTTTTTATTTCAAGATGTATGCTATGTTATATAGGTTTTTTCTATGCCTTTGGAGACAAAATTTCTGACCATTTTTAACTTCAATATTTATTTGATTATTCACCTTATATAAAAAATCCTGAAAATATATTTCAGGATGCTAATATGCTATATACCATCAAAGAAAGACTTTTTTAGGTTTGTAATATTCTTCTCTTTTCTCTAAAATGGCAATGAGCTTACCTTTATGAAAGCCTGCTAAGACAATCTCAGCATTTTCAATGGGGATAAAACGACCGTGGCGCACTTCTTCGAGCTGTTCAGCCGTCAGTTCAATCTTTGGTAGATCACCTGTCCCCAACTCCAGAGGTTGTAGAAAGGAGAAATCCTCCACTGATACTCGCTCCGCTATTTCATCCAAGGTCAAGGCATCATTCAAGCTCATACCTGCTGAGGAAGTCCGTGTCAGCTGAGACATATGACTGGCAAAGCCAAGCTTGGCTCCCAAATCAACAGACAGGGTTCGAACATATGTTCCCTTGCTGCACTTGACCCGAAAGCGAAAACGAGCTTGCTCATCTTCATAGGAAATAGGACTTGTGCGCTCGAAACTATAGATGGTCACCTGCCGCTCTGGGCGCTCCACTTCTTGACCTGCACGCGCATACTCATAAAGCTTGCGGCCATTGACCTTGACTGCTGAGTACATGGGCGGAATCTGGCGAATCTCACCAGTCATGGACTCCATCGCTTCATCGATGAGAGCTTCTTCTAAAAGCTCCGTCACCGGCGTCCGCTCTAGGATGTCTCCGCTGGCATCCTCTGTCGTCGTTGAGCAACCCAGAGTAATCTCCCCCTCGTAGACCTTGCCTTCCTCCTGCATAAACTCGACCAAACGTGTCGCCTTACCTATAGCAATCGGAAGCACCCCTACTACATCTGGATCCAAGGTGCCTCCGTGACCAATTTTCTTCGTTCCCAAAATTTTACGCAGCTTAAAGACCGCATCATGCGAGGTCATGCCCGCTTCTTTTCTTAAGTTGATAATTCCGTTCATTGTCTTGTTTTCTTACTTCTCCTTTAAAGCTTCAAACTTAGCTTTCATAGTAGGGTTTTTGCGCGTCAGTTTTTTGACAGAGACATCGTCCAGTTTGTTATTAGCCAAGCGCAGCTGGTTTTCAGAGGTCGTCAGGAATTTCTTAATTTCTTCCATCCGGCGGATAGCCTTGTCGATCTCCTCGATAGCCTTGCCAAAGTTTGTCGAAGCAGACTGATAGTTCTTGGCAAAAGCAACTTTAAAGGCATCCAAATCTTCCTCAAAATGCGTAATATCAATGTTTTGCTCCCGCACCAAGGCCAGCTCCTGCTTGTACTGGAGCGAGTTGAGCGCAGCATTACGCAGGAGGGTAATCATGGGGAGGAAGAACTGAGGTCGGATAACATACATCTTCTCATAGGCATAGGACACATCGACAATACCCGAATTGTAGAGCTCGCTGTCAGCCTCCAGAAGTGTCACCAGAATGGCATACTCGCAACCCTTCTCCCGCCGGTCCTTATCCAGCTCTTTGAAAAAATGCTCGTTTTTCTTCTTGGTCGCTGTCTCATCGCCTTCATTTTTCATCTCAAACATGATGGAGAGGATTTCTACACCATTTTCATCCACCTCGCGGTAAATGTAGTCACCCTTGCTGCCGGTTCTGGCATCATTGTCCTTGCCAAACTCCGCTTGTGGAAACATAGCCATACGATTCTTGTTAAACTCGTACTCACAGTGCTGTTCCAAACTCTCACCAATCATCTTAGTGGACTGCTTGGCTTTAAAATCCTTGTAGAACTCTATGGTCTCATCTTTCTGCCGCAGCTCTACCTCATAGCGCTCTTTGAGCGAGGTCTGAGCCAGCGCTGCTTCCTTTTCTTGCAAGACTAGCTGATTCTTAACCTCGTCTCGCTCTTTTTCCAGCGCAGACAAGGTCTTTTGGAGTTGATTTTCATGCTCCAAGCGCAGAGTTGTCAGCTGACTTTCCAATTTCTGAACTTCCTTATCTTTCTCCTGCAATTGAAGACTTGCTGCCTGCTCCGCCTCTTTCTTTGCCAATTCCTGCTGGGTCTCAAACTGAGCAATTTGACTTTGAAGCTTGCTAATTTCCTGTTCTTTCTGCGATAGGAGAGCTTGTTGGGCATTCTGGTTTTTTTGCTCTGCTAAAGCCAGTTCCTGCTCAATCCGAGCATGAATCTCCTTGTCAAACTCTGCTGTCCGAACCTGCGACAAAAGCTCACTGTACTGGCTTTCATTGACTGTAAAAACCTCCCCGCAGTTGGGGCATTTGATTTCGTTCATGGCTACCTCATTCAAGATTTTTCTCTACTTCATTATATCATTCTTCCCTTTAAATGAAAAACAGCAAGCCGCTGGCCTGCTGTTTCAGGTTATCACTCCTCCATCTCAATCCGCCAGCTGGCAGCTGTTTTTCTTTCTTGGATAAATTTACTATAGATACCTTGTTTAGCTAGTAAGTCTTGGTGTTTGCCTTGCTCGACAATGCGGCCTTGATCCAGCGCCAAAATCTGGTCTGCATGCTCAACCGTCTTGAGTCGGTGGGCAATCATGATGATAGTCTTATCACGAGTCAGAGCCTGAATAGCCTGCATGAGGGCTTCTTCATTTTCTGGGTCGACATTGGCTGTTGCTTCATCCAGAATGATAATAGGCGCATCCTTGATAATAGCCCGCGCGATGGAAATGCGCTGACGCTCACCTCCAGAAAGACTGGCACCTCCTTCACCAATCTTGGTATCATAGCCATCAGGCAGTGAGAGGATAAAGTCATGACAGGCAGCTTTCTTGGCAGCCTCTATCACTTCTTCCTGACTGGCCTCCGGCTTGCCAAAACGAATGTTATTGGCAATGGTATCCTCAAAGAGATAGACACTTTGGAAGACAAAGCTGAAATTACGAATCAGGCTGTCATAGCTGTAATCCCTGACATCATGCCCGTCCAGACTGATACTTCCCTGGTCCACATCCCAGAAGCGGGCGATGAGGTTGCAGAGCGTTGTTTTGCCTGATCCAGAAGGTCCGACCAGAGCAGTTGTTGTTTTCTCTGGAATGGTGAGGGAAACCCGGTCAATAATTTTCTTATTTCCATAAGAGAAGCTAACATCTCTTAGCTCAATGCGACTGCTCTTAGGCTCAATATCCTGACCGCTGATGTCCATCGGCTGGATAGCCAAAACTTGATTGACCATATCAACCGACAAATCAACAATGCGCAGGAGAGAAGAGAAAGAGCCAACGCCGTCTAGATTTTCATAAATCATAAAGCCACTGACAATCATCATAATGGTTACCAGCAGCTCCATACTGCCATTGAGATAAAAGTAGATAGAGAAAAGCCCCATAAAGAGACCGGTCAGCTTGGTCACCATACCCTGGAGAGCAATGTAAGGTGAGGTCACAAGTGTCATTTTGGTATCTAGCTGACTCTTGCCTTCAATAGCCTTGGACAGCTTCTTGACAGAACGGTTGACCAGATTGTAGTTCTTAACTTCAACAATACCTTGGCTGTACTCCAAAACAACGGCTACCAGGTCCATATCCGCCTGATACTTGTCATCAGAAACCTTGCCAACTTGCCAACGCATGAGAGTATTGGGCAGGAGAAAGAGGACGAGACCCACCAAGAGAACCAGTCCAACCCGCCAGTCATAGAGAAAGACCAAAATAGTGATGAGACCAGTCGTCAGAAAGCCCTGCACAGTCATCATAACCACTCGCGTAGCTACGTCAGACAGCCCTTCCAGCGTATTAGTCGTAACACTGGTAATCTTGCCCAAGCTATTTTGATTAAAGTAACCCATGGGCAAATAGCGCATGTGCTCGGCAATTTCAATCCGCTTCTGAGCACAGGTATGATAGCCCGCTTCCGTCTGCAGCATGGTAATTTTCAGGGTAATCCAGACGTTTAGCACAGTGGATACCAGCATGATACCTAAAGCCAGCCAGAATGTCTGCATAGAGAGATTCTTCTCAATCAGTCCCATAACAACTAGGCCGATTGCTGGAATACGCAGAGCAATGATAAAGGACTTGATGATACCCAGATAAATAGATTGATAAAATTTCCTACGATCCTCTGCCGTACAGAAATCAAAGAATTTCTTCAGTATATTAAGCATGAGTCAGCCCTCCTTCCATCTCACTATTATCCTTGGTAGCAATATGGGCCTGCCACATGGAAGCATAAAGCGGACTTGCTGTCAGCAATTCTTCATGCCGACCTCTAGCTTCAATCCGACCATCATTGACCAAGACTATCTGGTCTGCACTCATAATCGTAGACAGCCTGTGGGCAATGACAATCAAGGTCCGTCCCTCAATCAAACGAGCTAGACTGGACTGGATCTGTGCTTCATTTTCTGGATCTGTATAAGCAGTCGCTTCATCCAAGATAAGAATCGGTGCATCCTTGAGCATGGCACGGGCGATAGCAATCCGCTGACGCTCCCCACCAGATAGATGACTGCCGCCAGAGCCTACTTGAGTTTCAAAGCCGTCTTCTAAGTTCATGATAAAGTCATAACAGCCACAGCGACGGGCAATTTCGATGACCTCTTCGTCAGAAGCTGCTGGATTTCCCATCCGGATATTTTCCATAATAGTCTCGTCAAAGAGATAGTTATCCTGAGTCACGTAAGCGATCTGCCGACTGTAATAGTCTAGCGGAAGCTGACGAATGTCCAAGCCACCATAGGTAATCTGACCAGAACTGACATCCCAGAAAGAAGCTAGAAGCTTGGCAATTGTAGACTTACCTGAGCCTGATGGCCCAACTAAAGCATTGATGCTGCCAGCCTTAATATCTAGCGAAATACCATGCAGTACTTCCTCTTCATCTGTATAGCCAAAGCTGACATCCGTCATGACCAGATCCCTTCCTTTTGGAAGTTCTCTCAGCTCCTGAGGCCTTTTCAAATCAGGCTTTTCCAAAATATCAATGACTTGACCAAAAATAGTCCCGATTTTCCGTAAATCGTCCATATAGCTAGCCACTAAAATCAGAGGAGTCAGAAGACTGAGCGACAGAATAATCATCAGAATGAAATTGCTAGCTGTCAAGCTACCTTGGAGATAGAAATAACAGCCAGCCGGCAGTAGAAAGAGCAAGCCTGATGGCAGAAAAGCAGTCACAATCCCCATCTCTAGATTAAACTTGCGCATCCACTCAATAAAGCAGTCTGCTCCTTCTCTAGCAGCCGTCACAAACTTATCGTATGAAAATTTTTCCTTGCCAAAGACCTTGATGACCTCAATCCCATTAATATATTCCACCGCTGTATCATTGATTTTTTTGGTCTTGACCAGAGTATTTTGATAGTCTGCTTCGCTATTGACAGCCATCCGCATATAGGCCAGCGCCACGATGGGAATAGTCAGGAGAGACAGCAAGGTCAGCCGCCAATCGATGACCAGCATGGCAATGAGAACAATAATCGGACCAAAAATCCCAGCGGTAAACTCTGGAATCAGGTGAGCCAAGGTCGTTTCGGTCGCATCCACCCGCTCAACGATAATGTTTTTATAACTGCCTGATGACTGACTAAGCACTGTACCTAGAGGCAGCCTAGCTAGCTTGTCTGTCAGGCGACGCCGCATTTCCGCTAGAATCTTAAAAGTAGCCGTATGCGACAGCATGGTGGAAATACCGTGAAAGCCCCAGTAGCCAATCCAAGCTAGACCCGCCCATGCCGACTGCAGCAGGTAGAAATCCCAGTTTTTATTGCCAGCCAAGAGCTGATTAATCATTCCACCAATAAAGAAATAAGGCAGAAATCCTGAAATTACAGAGGCAAAGGCAAAGATCAGACTGAGCACAAAATATATCTTATGAAGGGAAACAAAGTCCCAGATCCAAGCAAGAACAGATTTTTTCTTCATAGAATTTCCTTCTTTCTATCAAAAACCTAGCAAACCTCCCCAGTCAAACAAGTCCATGATGGAATGGCAAAATTCCAGCGCCTGCTCTTGGGACCAATCTTGAGCCAAGGGCTCAAATACAGCTGTGTAATAAGCTGTCATGCACGATCGCAGAAACTCGTGTTTGACCAAATAATTGATCTTCCCCTCTTTGTAAGCCAGCTCCAAATAGCGATAAGTCTCGTCTGCTGCCAAATGAGGCAGACGCATCCTGAAGTCCTCTTGCGAAGAGCCCTGAGATTTAAAGAGCAAAAGCTGCATAATATCCTTATGCTCATAGAGAATCCGCATCAGGGACTGGAGATCTTCCAAGCGATGGGCCCACATGTCAGACAGGTGTCCCTCTTCTAGGAAAGCATAGTCACGTCGCTTCTGCTCTTGTCCATACTGGTCTAAGGCTGTCAGAGTAGGCTCAAGTAGAGCAGTAAAGAGACTGTCCTTACTCTCATATCGCTTATAAAGAGCCCCAGTCGTCAAGCCAGCCGCGCGACAAATTCTCCGCAGTGAAGCATCCTGATAGCCATAAGCCAAGAACTCACTCCTCGCGCTTTCCAAGATTTTTTCATTTAACTCATCTGTTTCTTTTTTCATGGTTTCAATTCGATAACACTGTTATCGCCTTTCTTCTTTTATTATAAATTCTGACAATTTAACTGTCAAGGAAAAACAAAAGAAATATGGACTGAGCTGTTGATTGTAAAATCTACTTCTTCTTAGAGCAAAGTCTCCATCTATGTCATCCACAGGTTTACTTTCACTTGACTTAGTAAGGATAAGTTTTTTGAAAAACAAAAAGACACTCGTACTGGCTTTAAACAAGCCATCTACGAGTGTCTCTCTGCACTACTTATATGATGATATATCATATCGCTTTACGATTCTATTTTTTCTTCAAAAGAAGCAAAATGACAATTACCCTACTTACCAAGTTCCTGCGTCCGTTGATATGCCGCTTGAACGGCGGCCATGACTGTTCCTCGAAAGGCATTTTCTTCCAAACTAGCCACCCCGGCAATGGTCGAACCGGCTGGACTGCA
This sequence comes from Streptococcus cristatus ATCC 51100, assembly GCF_000222765.1. GTDB lineage: Bacteria > Bacillota > Bacilli > Lactobacillales > Streptococcaceae > Streptococcus > Streptococcus cristatus. The sequence goes on from NZ_AFUE01000003.1 coordinate 42,509, forward strand.
GACCTGATCTTTGAGCTGGGCCGGATGTTGGCCACTGACCTGACTTAGCTTGGCAGCGCCTAAAAGGGTCTGATTGGCTAGATGCAGCGATACGTCGCGACTGAGTCCTGCTCGGACACCTGCATCCGCTAAAGCCTCTATAAAGAGATAAACGAAGGCTGGTCCACAACCAGCAAGAGCTGTCGCCGCATCCAACTGCTTTTCCTCTAGTTTGACTAGAAGGCCAGCAGATGACAGAAGCTCCCGCAACAAGTCTTCATCCGCTTGATTCGCCTGCTGGGATAAAGTATAGGTAATAACGCCCTCGCCAACAGCTACTGGTGTATTAGGCATGAGCCGAATCCAACGATGGTGGTGAGGTGTCAATTTTTCCAATCTTTCCAAGGGCAGACCAGCAGCCATGGAAACCAGTAAAAGAGACTCCCGTTTTTCTAGAATTTCCTGATACTCAGCCAACAAGTCAGCAAATTGAGCTGGCTTTATGCCCAGAAAAATCACCTCTGCCTGAGCAAAAACTTCTGCATTACTGACCGGCTGGCCACCAACTTCCGCAGCAATCTTTTCAGCCTTTTCAAGACTGCGATTAGCCAGGAGTAATTCGCTTCTATATCTTTCATCTTGGGCAACTAGGCGAGCAAGACTGCCGCCCATATTTCCCAGACCGATAAATCCAATTTTCATCTTTATTTCCTCACTTGACCAGTTCCTTGGATGACGTATTTATAGCTGGTCAATTCTTTTAGTCCCATAGGACCTCTGGCATGCAGTTTCTGTGTGGAAATCCCCATTTCGCAGCCAAGGCCAAATTGACCACCATCTGTAAAGCGGGTTGAGGCATTGACATAAACTGCTGCGCTGTCCACCTGCTCTGTGAAGTAAGCTGCCGCTGCATCGTTCTCCGTCACAATAGCATCCGAGTGATGAGTGCTGTGAGCTTCAATATGCTCCACCGCTTCTTCCAGCGAGGAAACCAGCTTGACAGCTAAGACATAATCCAAAAATTCGGTATCAAAATCTTCCGATTTAGCATGTGTTCCTGAGATATACTGAGCTGCTTTCTCATCCAAACGTAATTCAACAGACTTTTCTTGTGCAGCCTCACGATCTGTCACCAGTATCTTCTGCAAACGTGGCAAAAAGTCAGCTGCAATCTCTTCATGAACCAGTAGTACTTCCATGGCATTGCAGACAGAGGGGCGACTGGTCTTGGCATTCTCAATAATCGTCAAAGCCTGATCTTGGTCAGCATCCTTATCTACATAGATATGGACAATTCCAGTGCCTGTCTCAATCACTGGCACAGTAGCATTTTCCACGACCGCCTGAATTAGTCCCGCACCACCACGCGGAATGAGCAAATCGAGATAGCCCTTAGCTTTCATCATATCCTGAGCTGAAGCCCGACTGGTATCAGAAACCAACTGGATACAATCCGGCGAAATCTTGGTCTGAGCCAAACCTTCTTTCAAAGCTGTGACAATAGCTAGCGCTGTCTGATAGGCATCCTTTCCGCTTCTGAGAACGACCGCACTGCCACTCTTTAGAGCCAGAGCCGCAGCGTCTGAAGTAACATTAGGCCGGCTTTCGTAGATAATACCAATTACGCCCATAGCCACCCGCTTTTTACTGATGACAAGGCCGTTATCAAGCTCGGTCCTTTCCAAGACTTGCCCTACAGGATCCTCCAAGTCAATCAGCTGGCGAATACCTTCTGCCATGGCAGCAATCCGCTCCTCATCTAGATAGAGGCGGTCCAGCATGACATCTGAAATCTTACCCTTAGCCGCTGCCATATCCAATTCATTGGCTGCTAAAATATCAGCCCGAGAAAGCCAGAGTTGCTTTGCCATTTCTTCCAAAGCATGGTTTTTTTCAGCCGTTGTAGCTGTGTTGATGGATTTTTTTGACTTTTTAACAATTTCAAATAATTCTTGTGTTGAGGTCATAGCGCCTCCTTTCGTAAGATACAATAATTCTTTTTAGTATTCGTGAAAATGTCGCAGAGTTCGGTTATGAAATACTCTTAATAAGTAAGCTCCTATCTCCACTTAAAATTCAGAAAAGAGCAGTTGGAGTTCTGGAGTAATAGAAATCCAATCGTCACGATGAATGACAACTCCCTTTGGTTTACTAGACCGCAGCATGTCCTTGAGGGCAGGTTTACCAAAGCGCACGCGCCCCTTTCCTAAAATCGCACCAGTCTCTTCTTCGTACACCGTTACCGTATCTTGGTAAGAAAAATGCCCCTCTAACCTAACAATTCCTGATGCCAGAAGGCTTTTACCATCGTAGCTGAGTGCCTGTGCCGCACCTTGATCCACATAGATAGCGCCTTGGCTCTTAGAATAGAAGGCTAGCCACTGTTTTTGCGTCTTCAAGCCCTTATCCTGCGCTGAGAAAAAGCTCCCGTCTCGAGTCTGGCTCGCCGCCTCCAATAAAGCATTGCTTTTAAGTGACGAACAAATATAAACTGGTACACCAGACATGGTCGCCAAAGTTGCTGCTTTGATCTTAGTCAGCATGCCACCAGTGCCATTGCTGGAGCCCGCACCGCCTGCCATGTCAATCAAATCACTAGAGATTGTCTCAATTCTTTCAAGCCGACGGGCCGTTGGATCTGAAGCTGGGTTAGCAGTGTAAAGCCCATCAACATCTGTCAAAAGTACCAAAAGATCCGCCTGAACCATGGCTGCCACCTGAGCACTGAGCGTATCATTGTCTCCCACCTTTAGCTCCTCGATTGAAACTGTGTCATTTTCATTGATAATGGGAATGGCACCTCGATTAAGGAGGACTGACAAAGCTTGGTGGGCATTTTTGTAACGCCGTTTATCCGCAAAATCATCCTGCGTCAGCAAAATCTGGGCAGATACAATCTTCTTCAAGAGCAGATTGGTGGTGTACTCCTCTAGGAGAAGGCCCTGACCAACAGCAGCCGAAGCCTGTTTGTCAGCTACTTTGGTTGGGCGTTTCTTAAAGCCCAGAGAAGAAAAACCTGCCGCAATGGCTCCAGACGATACCAAAATCAACTCATGTCCTGCTTCATGCAAGACCGATAATTGATGCGTGATTTCCCGCACCTTTGCCCGTGACAAGCTGCCGTCAGGATTTGTCAATGAGCTCGTTCCAACTTTAAATACAATACGCTTTGCTTTCATAGCTTCTCTTTTCCTTACTAGATTTTCTTATTATACCATAAGGACAGGAAAATTAAAAAACAATCTTTCCCCATTTCTGCTCTCCTAGCAATAGAAAATATGCTATAATATTCACAAATACTATTGGAGAAAAACTATGATTAAACTAATTGCCCTTGATATGGACGGAACCTTGCTGACTGAGGAAAAAAAGATTCCTCAAGCTCATATTGATGCTATCCACCAAGCTATCCAAGCCGGAGTCAAGCTGGTTCTCTGTACAGGTAGACCGCTCGTGGGTGTCAAGCCCTACTATCAGGAGTTGGGCTTGGAGAATGAAAATGAATATGTCATCGTAGACAATGGTTGCGCTATCCATCAGACTAGCGATTGGCAGGTCGTTGACTGGCAAGAATTAAATCCAGATGATATTCGCTACTTATACAGTTTGGCGGAGCAGAGCCAAGTGCAGTTGACCTTGTTTGATGAAGAGCATTACTTCGTCGTAGGGGAAAAGGCCAGCAAAATTGTGACAGATGATGCGGCTCTTGTCTTTACGACTCCTACTGAAATCAGCCTTGAAGAAGCTTGCAGCGGTCAGCATCGAATGTTTCAAGCCATGTTCCTAGGAAATCCAGAGCAGGTAGACGATTTTGAGACCAAGTTCGCTCAAGAACTCTGCCAACGATTCAGTGGCGTCCGCTCCCAACCTGTCATCTACGAGGCGATGCCGAAAGGTGTCACCAAAGCCTTTGCCCTAGAGCGTCTAGCACAACGCTTAGAGATCAATCCTGAGGAAATCATGGCACTGGGCGATGCGAATAACGATATTGAAATGCTGCAGTTTGCTGGCTTGGGCATTGCCATGGGGAATGCTAGCAACCATGTCAAAAACTTGGCCGACTACGTGACAGATAGCAATGAAGAAAATGGCGTCGCCACAGCTATTGCTAAGTTTATTTTAGAGCACTAATCCTGTAGATCATCCCATTTCCATAATTAAAAAGACAGTTGTAGGAGAGAGAGCAACTGTCTTTTTTTGATATAAATCAACTAAGTTTAGAGAGTGAACTGTTTTCCTTTGGCTTAAAACAATTCTTTGTATAAAGCAATGGTTTCTTCCAAAGTCGGCATGAAAGGATTGCCAGGTGCGCAAGCATCAATCAAGGCATTCTTAGAAAGGTATTCAAAGTCAAAGTCCTTTTCTTCAATACCAAGCTCGGTCAGTTTCTTAGGAATACCGACCGTTTCGGACAAGGTTTCGATTTCCGAAATGGCATATGCTGCACATTCTTCATCAGTCTTGCCTTCGGTATGCAAGCCTAAAGCTTTAGCTACATTTCTAAAGGCTGCTGGTACACGTTTGGCATTTTCACGCTCAACTACTGGTAGGAGCATAGCACAGCAAACGCCATGAGGCAGATGATAGACCGCACCAAGCTGGTGAGCCATCGAATGCACGTAGCCCAGACCTGCGTTGTTAAAGGACATGCCGCCAAGGAAAATAGCATTAACCATAGCTTCACGGGCTTCTATATCATGACCATTAGCGACTGCTCGCGGCAAATATTCCTTAATCAACTCGATGGCACCGATAGACAACTTCTTGGTTACGCCATAAGCACCAGGAGTTACCAAGGCCTCAACAGCATGAGTCAAAGCATCCATCCCCGTCGCTGCTGTTAAATTAGCTGGTTTGGAAATCATGAGCTCTGGGTCATTGACAGAGATGAGAGCCAGACTATTTTTATCAACCATCACCATCTTAACCTTGCGTTCTTCGTCCGTGATAACATAGTTGATAGTGATTTCGGCAGAAGTCCCTGCCGTGGTGTTGATGGCTACAACTGGCAGACCCTTTTCTTTAGACTTGTGGAGCCCTTCATAATCCTGCGGCTTGCCCCCATTTGTCGCCATGATGGAAATACAGCTAGCAGCATCCTGAGGAGAGCCACCGCCGACACTGATGATAAAATCACAGTCATTTTCTTGAAGAGTAGCTAATCCATCATAAACATTCTTACAAGATGGATTTGGATCTACACCTTCAAAAACCACATATTCAATGCCTTCTGCTTCTAGCGGTTTGATGACTTTTGGTAAAATGTCACTGGATGCAATGTAGTGGTCTGTAACGATGAGAGCTTTCTTGAAGCCAAGCTCTTTGACATGACCGCCAAATTCATTGATGACACCCTTACCAATCAAATTGACTGATGGAACGTAGAAAACTGACATAATGATTTCCTCCTTAATTGAGCACAAGGCTCTATTGTATATGTTAATATAATTTTACTACTTTCTCTTCTACTTTTCAAATAATTATACAAGTCAAATTAGAAAAAAAGAGGCTGGGACAAAAAGATTTTGATTTTAGGAACTCTTTATTATAATTTTTTGAAATCGATAGATTAGATAAAAAGCGAACAAAACAGAATTCTGAATGCCAGATAACTAGTTTTGTACGCTTTTTATATTTAAGGTTAGACTTTTGTCCCAGCATCTAGCCTTCGTTAAGAAATATAATAACGAAGGGTGAAAGTGATCAAGAACGATTTTAGCATTAGGGAGTGAAGCTGCTTGGCCAAGTCATAGTAAGGACTAAACATATCCATAGTAAGGATTTTCACCTGACAACGAACAGCTCTATCCTAGCGAAGAAAGTGATTTCGAATAATAGCTTGTGTTCTTCCCTCAAGAACAGTAATGATATTTAGCTTGTCAAAATCTTGCGCAATAAAACTCATCTTCATCTCCAGATTGAAACAGTCACTCCCCTGAGTGTTTCAACGTCCCAATACATAATCTAAGGAAGACGAGAAAAATCATGCTTAAAATGAAAATCATTAAGTTTGCGGATGACAGTTGAAGTTGAGAAGGAAAGTTGATGGGCAATATCAGTCATAGAAGTTTTTTCAATCAACTTTTTAGCAATCTTTTGGTTGATGATGCGAGGTATTTGGTGATTCTTTTTGACGATGGAAGTCTCAACGACTATTATTTTAGAGCACTGATATCACTTGAATCGACGCTTTCTAAGAAGAATTCTAGTAGGCATGCCAGTCGTTTCAAGATAAGGAATCTTTTACATATGCTACTATCTTCGTTATAGCTAACTTTAATTCTCATTTATTAAGTATACCTAAGTTTTATGTTTAAATTTTGTATAGAATAGCTGTACCTCTTAATAGAGTTATGATTACGCTTTCAATTAAGCCTCATTTATAATACTATTATGGTAATAGAAAAAATTCTTAGTTCGCTAAAGACCTTTATCCGAGATCCAGAGGAAATAGAAATTTTATCCATTAAAAATACTTTTCATAAGTTACTTACTTAATATTAACAGAATTCCAATATTGTATAATTAAATCAAATATGAAGCTGGGACTAGGAGGATTTATTATGGTTAATAATCTAGCTGTTGAAGTCACAAATCTTTCAAAAGAATTTTTACTAGGACAAGATAAAACTGTCTCTATTTTGAAAGATATTTCTTTATCTGTCAATTATGGAGAATTTGTATCAATACTTGGTGTCAGTGGTTCTGGAAAGTCTACTTTATTGAGTTGTTTATCAAGTTTATCTGAACCAACAAGTGGCGAAGTTGTTATCAATGGTGTGAATCCATACACTTTAAAAGAAGGGAAACTTGCTAAATTTAGAAGGCAAGATATTGCAATTATTTTTCAAAACTATAATCTGGTACCCGCTCTACCTGTACTAGAAAATGTTACACTTCCTCTGAGACTCTCAGGAAAGAGTGTTGATAGCAATAAAGTAAAAAAATGTTGAATAGTTTGAATTTTAAAGCAGAACTATCATCATTAGTTGCTACCTTATCAGGTGGAGAACAGCAAAAAGTGGCTATTACTCGTGCAATAATAGCTGATAGTAAAATTATTTTTGCTGATGAGCCAACAGGAGCTCTGGACAGCGTCTCAAGAAAACTTATTTTTGAAACACTTCGTAATTTAGCGAGTCAAGGAAAATGTGTTTTTATGGTCACTCATGATATTGAGTTGGCTTCAAAAACTGACAGAGCACTCATTTTAAAAGACGGAAAAATATCTCGACAAATTATTAAACCTTCAGCTGATGAGCTCTACCAAGCGCTTGAAAGTAGTAAAGATTAATTTGAGGAGGATTTATTATGCTAAAATTAATCATTTACCAATTTCAGTACTCAAAAAGACAATGGTTAGGAACAATACCATTACTATTTGTATCTAGCCTGATTGTTGGAACATCTTTATTTGGTATTGCTAGTGCAATAAAGACTGCTAATATTAACGCTTCACAACTTTTTCAAATGCTAATAGTTTTTGGCGGGACTACTCTATTTTTCCTTATTTCAAATAATATAAGACTGCTAATAGATATCTTTAAAAAGGATTACCAATTATGGGCTATCTTAGGCGCAAGCAGAACTCAGCTATCTTTACTAGTATCTGGACAGTTTTATTTAAAGGCAGTGATTGTTAGTAGTATTGGTACAATACTTTCATTCTTCATGGCAGATAGTTACTATAAATTTTTACAAAATTTATTAGGAAGAGATGAGTTACCTGATTTAGTTATTACAGCCAACATTCAATCAATTTTATTGAGTGTTTTTATAGTCCCAACAATTGTCGGGATAGGGGCTTACTTTTATTCAAGTCGAATACTTAAAATATCATCAATATTAAAACCAAAAAAGAAAAAAAGAAAGGTTACCGTAACTGGTTTTGTTAACATCTCTGTTCGTTTATTCCTATGGTTACTATGTATAGGTTTTATTGTTTCAGCAGGTTTTAGCAGAAATAAAGAAATAATTGCAACACAGTCAAGCATAATATTATTTTTATTAATTATTCACATCCTTATTATTCAATCACTATCTCCATCAATTCAAATGTTTATAATAAAATTTTTAATGAGGATATTTCCAACTGAAAATTATGTAATCAATACAGGCTTTTGGAATCTACTATCCAATCCTAGCTATTTGAAAAGTATACAAACTTCAATGAGCATGGGAGTAACTCTCATTTCTGGGTTTATTCTTTACACCCAAAATATGTATTCATTCATGAATACAGCAAACGGTGTACAAGAAGCAAGAGCTTCCTTTATTGCTTATCTGTCTGCTCCAATTATTCTGATTATTACTAGTTCTATTTCTCTTACAATTTTATCTTCTAATAAAGATATTGAGGACATTAAACAGTTAAAGACACTAGGAGTATCAAGATTACAACTTTTTAAAATACGTATAGCCGAGGCAATAATACATTCGGTATTAATTTTATTAGTATCAGTAGTTTTCAATTTAATTATTTTACTTTTAGTTAACTTTATTGGCCAACTTTTAGGCCGTAGTTTAGTAGATATATCAGGTTTCTGGCAACCGAGTCTTATAGTTATTTCTTTGTTAGTTATTTTTTATAGTATTACAAAAGGATTTTATTTATTTCAAGATAGATAAATTGGAATAGTTACTGATTCAAAAGAACACACTTATTGACAGT
>NZ_AFUE01000002.1 GCF_000222765.1 Streptococcus cristatus ATCC 51100
AGTAGGCTAACTCGTGCGTACGAATGGATGTACGTCTAAGCAGTGAGGCGTGGTATGAGTCAAATGCTTATACCTGTAACGTTGAGCTGTGATGGGGAGCGAAGTTTAGTAGCGAGTGAGTGATGTCACACTGCCAAGAAAAGCTTCTAGCGTTGTATCATACTCTACCCGTACCGCAAACCGACACAGGTAGTCGAGGCGAGTAGCCTCAGGTGAGCGAGAGAACTCTCGTTAAGGAACTCGGCAAAATGACCCCGTAACTTCGGGAGAAGGGGTGCTGACATAAGTCAGCCGCAGTGAATAGGCCCAAGCAACTGTTTATCAAAAACACAGCTCTCTGCTAAATCGTAAGATGATGTATAGGGGGTGACGCCTGCCCGGTGCTGGAAGGTTAAGAGGAGTGCTTAGCGGAAACGCGAAGGTATGAATTGAAGCCCCAGTAAACGGCGGCCGTAACTATAACGGTCCTAAGGTAGCGAAATTCCTTGTCGGGTAAGTTCCGACCCGCACGAAAGGCGTAATGATTTGGGCACTGTCTCAACGAGAGACTCGGTGAAATTTTAGTACCTGTGAAGATGCAGGTTACCCGCGACAGGACGGAAAGACCCCATGGAGCTTTACTGCAGTTTGATATTGAGTGTCTGTGCCACATGTACAGGATAGGTAGGAGCCTATGAGATCGGGACGCCAGTTTCGATGGAGGCGTTGTTGGGATACTACCCTTGTGTTATGGCCACTCTAACCCGGATAGGTGATCCCTATCGGAGACAGTGTCTGACGGGCAGTTTGACTGGGGCGGTCGCCTCCTAAAAGGTAACGGAGGCGCCCAAAGGTTCCCTCAGACTGGTTGGAAATCAGTCGCGGAGTGTAAACGGTATAAGGGAGCTTGACTGCGAGAGCTACAACTCGAGCAGGGACGAAAGTCGGGCTTAGTGATCCGGTGGTTCCGCATGGAAGGGCCATCGCTCAACGGATAAAAGCTACCCTGGGGATAACAGGCTTATCTCCCCCAAGAGTTCACATCGACGGGGAGGTTTGGCACCTCGATGTCGGCTCGTCGCATCCTGGGGCTGTAGTCGGTCCCAAGGGTTGGGCTGTTCGCCCATTAAAGCGGCACGCGAGCTGGGTTCAGAACGTCGTGAGACAGTTCGGTCCCTATCCGTCGCGGGCGTAGGAAATTTGAGAGGATCTGCTCCTAGTACGAGAGGACCAGAGTGGACTTACCGCTGGTGTACCAGTTGTCTCGCCAGAGGCATCGCTGGGTAGCTATGTAGGGAAGGGATAAACGCTGAAAGCATCTAAGTGTGAAACCCACCTCAAGATGAGATTTCCCATAACGCAAGTTAGTAAGAGCCCTGAGAGAAGATCAGGTAGATAGGTTAGGAGTGGAAGTGTGGCGACACATGTAGCGGACTAATACTAATAGCTCGAGGACTTATCCAATTTTCATTGAGCGCAGCTTTTGGCAAGTATTGTGAGCTTTGAGTAGTTATTCAATTTTGAGTTGACAAGGCAACAAGATGTTGTAAGTTAATTCAAAAAGTTAAGTGACGATAGCCTAGGAGATACACCTGTACCCATGCCGAACACAGAAGTTAAGCCCTAGAACGCCGGAAGTAGTTGGGGGTTGCCCCCTGTGAGATATGGTAGTCGCTTAGCAGGATAGGAAGTCGGAGTACTTCCTTTTTGGGAGTTTAGCTCAGCTGGGAGAGCATCTGCCTTACAAGCAGAGGGTCAGCGGTTCGATCCCGTTAACTCCCATATAGGTCCCGTAGTGTAGCGGTTATCACGTCGCCCTGTCACGGCGAAGATCGCGGGTTCGATTCCCGTCGGGACCGTTGAAATTGTTAGACAGTTTCAAGAAGAAAGACTCGTTAGCTCAGTTGGTAGAGCATTTGACTTTTAATCAAAGGGTCACTGGTTCGAGCCCAGTACGGGTCATAAGCGCGGGTTTGGCGGAATTGGCAGACGCACCAGATTTAGGATCTGGCGCTTTAGGGCGTGGGGGTTCAAGTCCCTTAACCCGCATAGAAATATATATGAGCCGGCTTAGCTCAGTTGGTAGAGCATCTGATTTGTAATCAGAGGGTCGCGTGTTCAAGTCATGTAGCCGGCATTTTTTTTGGATAGAGATGCGAACGTAGTTCAGTGGTAGAACACCACCTTGCCAAGGTGGGGGTCGCGGGTTCGAATCCCGTCGTTCGCTTTGAGGCCGGGGTGGCGGAACTGGCAGACGCACAGGACTTAAAATCCTGCGATTGGTAACGATCGTACCGGTTCGATTCCGGTCCTCGGCATAGCGGATATGCGACAGGGCACCCTTAGCTCAACTGGATAGAGTACCTGACTACGAATCAGGCGGTTAGAGGTTCGACTCCTCTAGGGTGCATAAGAAAGTTTTGACTTTTTTATGTGTTTTTGTTATAATTGATTATCGTGATATAGAGCACCCTTAGCTCAACTGGATAGAGTACCTGACTACGAATCAGGCGGTTAGAGGTTCGACTCCTCTAGGGTGCATGAAGGGAAACGAGGTCATATGACTGCGTTTTTACTTATGATCGGGAAGTAGCTCAGCTTGGTAGAGTACTTGGTTTGGGACCAAGGTGTCGCAGGTTCGAATCCTGTCTTCCCGATATCTGGCGGTGTAGCTCAGCTGGCTAGAGCGTCCGGTTCATACCCGGGAGGTCGGGGGTTCGATCCCCTTCGCCGCTATAACGATCTTGTTGGACCTTTAGCTCAGCTGGTTAGAGCTCTCGGCTCATAACCGAGTGGTCGTAGGTTCAAGTCCTACAAGGTCCATAATGAATATCTTGGAGGATTACCCAAGTCCGGCTGAAGGGAACGGTCTTGAAAACCGTCAGGCGTGTAAAAGCGTGCGTGGGTTCGAATCCCACATCCTCCTTAGATTAGAATATCGCGGGATGGAGCAGCTAGGTAGCTCGTCGGGCTCATAACCCGAAGGTCGTAGGTTCAAATCCTGCTCCCGCAATTTGGCTCGGTAGCTCAGTTGGTAGAGCAATGGATTGAAGCTCCATGTGTCGGCGGTTCGATTCCGTCTCGCGCCATACCATTATCTAAGATGCGGGTGTAGTTTAGTGGTAAAACTACAGCCTTCCAAGCTGTTGTCGCGAGTTCGATTCTCGTCACCCGCTTTGAACGGAAGTTCATACCAAGTTTTTATAACTTGGGCGCGTAGCTCAGGTGGTTAGAGCGCACGCCTGATAAGCGTGAGGTCGGTGGTTCGAGTCCACTCGTGCCCATTAAGTATATTGGAGAATTACTCAAGAGGCTGAAGAGGACGGTTTGCTAAATCGTTAGGTCGGGTAACTGGCGCGGGGGTTCGAATCCCCCATTCTCCGTAAATAAGGGAGTTTAGCATTTGCTATCTCCTTTTCTTGTTTTATGATGTTTTTATTTTGTAGAATTGTTTCTTATTGTTAGTTTGAACTCGGTTTGTTGAGTTATTATAGTCTGCTCTGGATTTATATAAGCGCTTTTAGGGATTTAGTGGTTGCGGAGATTGGAATGAATAAATTAAAGATGTCTAAATTTTTGATTTCTATTTTGCTATTGGGAATTGTTATGATAAGCTTGATACTTTCCCCTTTTTCACCATGGATTGTTTCTGTGACTGGTGATTTTTTGTCCAGTGTTGATCGGGTAGTTGCTATTCCTTTTAATTATTTTGCTAAGGAAAAGAAAAAGGTTGTTCATTTAATAGATACCTATCAAGAAAATGAAACCCTAAAAGGAACAATTTACAATCTTGAAGAAAAGGCAAATATTTCTGATTCCTTAAAATTGGAGAATGAACAGTTGCGTTCTCTCTTAGAGTTACGAAATAATGATCAAAGTGCTGTCAAGATTGCTGCAGAGGTTATTTCTCGCTCTCCATCTACTTGGAAGAATGAATTAACTCTTGATAAGGGGCAGTCAAGAAATGTGACAACCTCTATGCTGGCTATTTCTAACGGTGGTTTGATCGGAGCGGTTAGCAGTGTTTCCGACTCTTCAAGTGTTGTTAGTCTGCTTACAAATGAAAAGAATAATAATTCTATTGCAATTAAGATTCAGACAAAAACAGGCTTTGCCTATGGCATTATTGTTGGTTTTGACACTGAGAAGTCAGCTTTTATCGTCAGCCAGCTAAATACGGTGGATGGAATTGAAGAAGGGGCAACTGTGACGACAAGTGGTCTCGGCTCTTATAATGCTGAGAATGTTTTGGTTGGTCAGGTTTTATCAATATCAGCTGGTAAGGACCAATTAAACAAGGAAGTTTTGGTGAAGCCTGCTGCAGATTTGTCTGATATTCAAGCGGTTTTGTTGGTGAGAAATTAGTATGAAAATTCTAAGAGGAACTTTTTTTACAACTTTGTTTTTATTTCTGATCTTCTTCATTGATGGTCAATTATCAAGAAGTCTTGTAGATCTTTTTGCTGAGAAGTGGCATCCGGCAAGTCATATTTTATTGTTTTTTACGGTTTTCTTATTTTTAAACTTTTCAAAGGAATATATTTTTTTCCTCTTTTTTACTTTAGGGCTTTTTTACGATGTTTATTATCTACATGTGATTGGGCTTTTCACCTTCATACTGCCTCTACTGACAGTTGCCATCTATCATTTTCTTTCTGTATTTTTGCTAAATCGCTGGACACGCGTTTTAGCAATCATTACGATTGTCTTCTTTTTTGAAATGATTAACTTTGTTTCTGCATTCTTATTGCACTTAGCAAGCTTTACATTCCCTGATTTTATTATCTATGCTTTGGTGCCAACTTTAGTATTTAATGCCTTTCTTTTCCTATTGTTACAGCCTTTGTTTGAAAAAGTCTATTTATGATGATTTAGAAATAGAAATGTAACGAATGCGTAATATATAGCCAGAATTTTTTTGATATACTATATAATGTCTTATTAAGAAGGAGTGTTAATATCTTTATGAAGAAAAAGCTACTTACATCAGTTTTATTAAGTGCAGTGATCCTTTCTCAAGGTGCTGTGCTAGTAAATGTTAAAGCTGATAGTACAGATGATAAAATTGCAGCTCAAAATAGTAAAATTGATAGTTTAACAAATCAACAAAAAGATGCACAAGCACAAGTTGATGAAATTCAAAAACAAGTTTCAGCTATTCAAAAGCAACAAGAAGTGCTTCAAGCAGAAAATGAAAAATTGAATGCTGAATCTGCGAAACTTACTGCTGAAATTGAAGAGTTATCAAAGAATATTGTTGCTCGTAATGAGTCTCTTGCAAACCAAGCGCGTAGTGCTCAAACAAATGGTACAGCAACAAGCTACATCAACACAATCATCAACTCTGCTTCAATCACTGAAGCTATCTCTCGTGTAGCAGCGATGAGCGAAATCGTTTCGGCTAACAACAAAATGCTGGAACAACAAAAAGAAGATAAAGAAAAGATTTCTGAAAAACAAGTTGCTAACAATGAAGCTATCAATACAGTCATTGCAAACCAACAAAAACTTGCAGACGATGCTCAAACGTTGACAACTAAGCAAGCTGAACTAAAGGTTGCTCAACTGAACCTTGCAGCTGAAAAAGCAACTGCTGAAAATGAGAAAAATAGTCTCTTAGAGCAAAAAGCAGCAGCTGAAAAAGCAGCAGCTGAGGCAGCAGCGGCAGAAGCAGCATATAAGAACCAGCAACAAGCGCAACAACAAGCAATCCTTGCTTCAGGAAATACAAGCTTTGCAGCACAAGTTCAAGCTGTAAATAATACAGGTGGAACTCCTGCAGCAGAAGCAGCAGTTGCTACATCAGCAGTTGCTGCAACTCCAACATATAGCCTTTCAGCATCAACTTATCCTGTAGGTCAATGTACTTGGGGTGCTAAGACTTTGGCACCATGGGCTGGTGACTTCTGGGGTAACGGTGGCCAATGGGCAGCTAGTGCAGCAGCAGCAGGCTTCCGTACTGGTTCACAACCACAAGTTGGAGCTATCGCATGTTGGAACGACGGTGGCTACGGACACGTTGCAGTCGTAACAGCGGTTCAATCTGCTAACAACATTCAAGTATCAGAAGCAAACTATGCTGGTAACCAATCACTCGGTAATCACCGTGGATGGTTTGACCCAACAAATGCACAAGGATACGTAACATACATCTATCCAAACTAATGAAATATGAAGGAGGCTGGGACAAAAGTCCTAGCCTCTTAATTGTCTTTGGATTGTCGAGCAAAACGCAGTGGTTGAGTGGGCTCTACTAGGCTGATTTCATCAGCTTTTACAGCCCTACTCAACTGTGCGGAGGTGGGACGACGAAATCGAATTCTAACGAATTACCGATTTCTGTCCCACTCTCCCTTTTATTTTTTATTGAAAAATTGCTAGAAAAGCGTTACAATGGTAGGTAGGACAAATGCAATTGGTTACAATAAAAGACGATTTAGAATCTGGAGGGAATCATGTCTTTTTCTGAATTAAAGCTCTTTGCTCTTTCTTCTAATCAAGAATTAGCGAAACGTGTTGCAAAAGAGATTGGTATACCGCTTGGTAAATCAACGGTTCGTCAATTTTCTGACGGGGAAATTCAAGTAAACATCGAAGAATCGATCCGTGGTAAGCACGTTTTTATCTTGCAGTCGACTAGCTCACCTGTCAATGACAATCTGATGGAGATTTTGATCATGGTGGATGCCTTGAAGCGGGCTAGTGCGGAGTCTATCAATGTAGTGATGCCTTACTATGGCTATGCTAGACAAGATCGAAAAGCTCGTGCTCGTGAGCCAATTACATCTAAATTAGTGGCTAACCTAATGGAGATTGCTGGGGTAGACCGCCTATTGACCATTGATTTGCATGCTGCTCAGATCCAAGGTTTCTTTGACATTCCTGTGGATCATTTGATGGGAGCGCCTTTGATTGCTGATTATTTTGAGCGTCGGGGCATGGTTGGTAGCGACTATGTGGTTGTCAGCCCAGACCACGGTGGTGTCAGCCGCGCTCGTAAGTTGGCTGAATTTCTCAAGACTTCGATTGCGATTATCGACAAACGTCGCAGCGTTGATAAGATGAATACCAGTGAAGTCATGAATATCATTGGTAAGGTGGAAGGTAAGACCTGTATTCTGATAGATGATATGATTGATACAGCGGGGACCATTTGTCATGCGGCAGACGCTTTGGCAGAGTCAGGTGCTGTGGAAGTCTATGCGAGCTGTACTCACCCAGTCTTGTCGGGACCAGCTATGGAAAATATCCAAAAATCCGCTATCAAAAAACTAGTGGTTTTAGATACTATCTACCTTTCAGAGGACAGATTAATCGATAAGATTGAGCAGATTTCTATCGCTCATCTCTTGGCAGAAGCCATTGTTCGGATCCATGAAAAACGTCCACTTTCCCCCCTTTTTGAAGTAGCAAAAAAGGCTTAAAAGTGCCTTGATCAAGATTTTTTTTAGCAAAAGACTTGACAATTTAAAGAATATTTCATATACTATACATAGTAACGATAGTTACCAAATAAAAAATGTTTTTTATATAAAAAAGGAGAAAACAAATGAAAAAAGTTGTACTTTCTAGCGTAGTAGCTCTTTCATTGTTCGCAGTAGCAGCACCAGCGTTTGCTGAAAATCCAATCAACGGTGGAGCAAATACTCCAGGTGCGTATGATTCACGTGAAGCTTATGAAAACCAAACTGAATTCGTAAATGGTCGTAAAGCTAACGAATATGTTGGTGGTCACCAAGATAACGTTGATGCTATCGCATCACAAGACCCAGCAGTAGTTGAAGCTAAAAAAGCACTCGATGCTGTTGAAGGTGGATCACACCTTTACGGTGAAAAGAAAGCTGCTTACGAAAGCGCATTGAACGATGCTCGTAATGCTGTTCGTAACGCTAAAATCAAAGAATCTCAAACAACATACAACACTGCTGACAAGAAACAAGGTTCTTACTACATCTTGAACGAAACTCCAGAACAAAAGAATCGTCGTTACGAAGAAGAACATGGTGTGAAGAACAACCAAGCTGGAGATAAGGCTACAGATAAAGCAGGAGACAAAGGTACTACACCTGCATCTAAAGAAGAAGCAGCTATGACTGAATCTAAAGCTGGTAAAGCTGGTAAAGATGCTAAAGCTGGACAAAAAGCAGCTGGTAAAGCTCTTCCAAAAACATCTGCAGTTAAATAATTTGTTTTAAACAATTGTACTAACGCAATTTATATCACTGAACCTCTGGTTCAGTGATATTTTTTAGAAATATTTTATAGGATTTTTATCTATGAGAAGAAGAAGACAAAAACGACAGCAGAAAAATTGGAAAATTTTTGGTGGTTTAGGAGCTTTATTTGTTGCTATTTTAGCAGGGATTTTTCTCCTCCAACAGGTAAACTCTTCGAATTCTGCTGCTAAATCATCCACTAGTCAGCTAGGTAAGGTAACTTATACACCAAGTAAGGAAGAAAAGGAATACCTAACTAATCGTTTTAATGGTTTGAAAGCGATTAATCCTGAAACGGTGGCCTATGTCTATGCTCCTGGTACAGAATTGGACGAGCCAGTTGTACAGACCGGTGATAACTCAACTTACTTGGATAAGACCTTTGAAGGTGGAAATGAGCCTTATCTGGGGACTGTTTTCATGGATACTGAAAACAAAAAAGACTTTAGTGACCGTTTGACTTGGCTCTTTGGGCATGCTCGTGGGAGTCAGGTTGGTGACCACCGCATGTTTAATGATGTGAACTATTATGATAAACAGGAATACTTGGATAAGCATAAGTATGTTGTCATTGAAACACCAGAGCGTAAACTTTACTATGAAGTAATGGGCTTGGTGATCGTTCCAGAAGAGACTGCCTTTTATCGGATTAAGTTTGATGATGATAAGGATTTTGAAACTCAGCTCAAGAATATCTATGAAGCTGCTCGTACCAAAGATCAAAAAATTAAGATTAAGGCTAGTGATAAGTACGTTGTACTGTCTACTTGTCGTGAAGAGGACGAGACGATTCGCTCTAACCTCTATCTGCGTCAAATCCCAGACTCAGAACTGCAGGATTTCCTAGCTAAGCATGGGAATGAGCTTACTTATAAAGCAACTCGTGAATAAAAATCAGGATTTTTCCTGATTTTTTGTTTTTCTATCTATAAATCAGATGGATTTTTGCGCAGGTGCTGCATTTATAGTATAATAGTTCTATTAGATTATCGGAGGCGGCTATGGATTTGACTAAGAAGTTTAATAAGAATTTAGATAAAATTGAAGTGTCTCTGATTCGTCAGTTTGACCAGTCTATTTCTACGATTCCAGGTGTTCTGCGGCTGACCTTGGGCGAGCCGGACTTTCCGACACCGGATCATATCAAGGAGGCGGCCAAGGCAGCTATTGATGCCAATCAGAGCCACTATACAGGAATGAGCGGACTTTTGGAGCTGCGGCAGGCTGCGGCTGACTTTGTCAAGGAAAAGTACAATCTGAACTATCGTCCAGAAGATGAAGTCTTAGTCACTATTGGGGCAACTGAGGCTCTATCTGCGACTCTGACGGCTATTCTGGAGGAGGGCGACAAGGTCTTACTACCAGCGCCAGCTTATCCAGGTTATGAGCCGATTGTCAATTTGGTCGGGGCAGAGATTATCGAGATTGATACGACAGAAAACAACTTTGTCTTGACTCCTGAAATGCTGGAGCAAGCTATCTTGGAGCAAGGTGACAAGCTCAAGGCAGTTATTTTGAACTATCCGGCCAATCCAACTGGCGTGACCTATTCGCGAGAGCAGATTGAGGCTTTGGCAGCAGTATTGAGCAAGTATGAAGTTTTTGTCGTTTGCGATGAGGTTTATTCTGAATTGACTTATACGGAGCAGGGGCACGTTTCACTGGCGGAATATTTGCCCGAGCAGACCATCGTCATCAATGGCTTGTCCAAGTCTCATGCTATGACGGGCTGGCGATTGGGCTTTATCTTTGCACCGGCTGCTTTTACTGCTCAATTGATCAAGAGCCATCAGTATCTAGTGACAGCAGCTAATACCATGGCCCAATATGCGGCTATTGAGGCTTTGACGGCTGGTAAGGATGATGCCCAACCCATGAAGGCGGAATATGTCCAGCGGCGGGATTACATTATCGAACAGATGACAGAGCTGGGTTATCAGATTATCAAGCCAGATGGCGCTTTCTATATTTTTGCCAAGATTCCAGCAGGCTACAACCAAGATTCTTTTGCCTTTTTGCGGGATTTTGCTGAGAAGAAGGCTGTGGCCTTTATCCCAGGAGCGGCTTTCGGCCAGTACGGAGAGGGTTATATCCGCCTGTCTTATGCAGCTAGTATAGAAACCATCAAGGAAGCTCTAAAACGGCTCAAGGAGTACATGGAAGACCATGCTTAGACCGTTAACGAGCAAGAGTTTGATCCTCTATAATCGGAATTTCCGGGAAGATGATAAGCTGGTCAAGATCTTTACGGAACAGGCTGGCAAGAGAATGTTTTTCGTGAAACATGCGGGAAAATCCAAGCTGGCTCCAGTTATCCAGCCTCTGACTGCGGCAGAGCTCTTGATGAAAATCAATGATGATGGGCTCAGCTATATCGAAGATTACCAAGCTGTGGAAAGTTACGGGCAAATCAAGGACGATCTCTTTGTCATGGCCTATGCCAGCTATGTGGCAGCCCTAGCAGATGCTAGTATTCAGGACAATCAGCCAGATCCGGCTCTCTTTGCCTTCCTGCAAAAGACACTGGATTTGATGAATCAAGGGCTGGATTATGAGGTTTTGACAAATATCTTTGAAATTCAAATTTTATCTCGCTTTGGCGTTTCTCTGAATTTCCATGACTGTGTTTTTTGTCATCGGACAGGTCTGCCTTTTGATTTTTCCTTTCAATATGGCGGGGTGCTCTGTCCAGATCATTATCACAAGGATGATCATCGCAGTCATCTCAATCCCAATATTCCTTTTCTGCTCAATCAGTTTCAGGCAGTTCAGTTTAGTGAGCTGGAGACGATTTCGCTCAAGCCGGAAATCAAGCGAGAGATCAGGGATTTTATGGATCAACTCTATGATGAATATGTAGGCATTCATCTCAAATCAAAGAAATTTATCGACTCTCTGGGCGACTGGGGCAGTATTTTACAAGACAAACATGAGGAAGAACAGCATGAAAAAAATAGCTATTGATGCCATGGGCGGAGACAATGCCCCTCAGGCTTTAGTCGAAGGTGCCAATCAGGCTCTGAGAGACTTCTCGGATATTGAGATTGTTCTCTATGGGGATGAAGCCAAGATTAAACCTCTGTTGACAGCGACAGAGCGCGTCAGCATCGTCCATACGGATGAAAAGATTGATTCGGATGATGAGCCGACCAAGGCTATTCGCAAGAAGAAGCAGGCTAGCATGGTTTTGGCAGCTAAGGCAGTCAAGGATGGAGAAGCAGATGCAGTCCTGTCTGCTGGTAATACGGGAGCGCTTTTAGCGGCGGGCTTCTTTATCGTCGGACGGATCAAAAATATTGACCGACCGGGTCTTTTATCCACTTTACCGACTGTGGATGGTCGCGGTTTTGATATGCTGGATCTGGGGGCAAATGCTGAAAACACCCCTCACCATCTGCATCAATATGCCATCCTAGGTTCTTTTTATGCGGAAAATGTTCGTGGTATTAAGCAGCCACGGGTCGGCTTGCTCAATAATGGCACTGAAGCCAGCAAGGGAGACCCTCTGCGTAAGGAAACCTATGCATTGCTGGCGGCGGATGACAAGCTGAACTTTATCGGCAATGTGGAAGCGCGTGACCTTATGGATGGAGTGGCAGATGTTGTCGTAGCAGATGGCTTTACGGGCAATGCTGTGCTCAAGTCTATCGAAGGAACGGCCATTAGCATCCTAGGCCAGCTCAAAAAGGCTGTGCTAGGTGGTGGTCTCAAGGCTAAGCTAGGAGCTTTGTTACTCAAAGACAGCCTACAGGAAATGCGTAAGAGTCTGGACTATTCCAGTGCTGGTGGGGCCGTTCTCTTTGGTCTTAAGGCACCAGTGGTCAAGACACACGGTTCAAGCGATGCTAAGGCCGTATATAGCACCATTCGTCAGATCCGAACCATGCTGGAGACAGATGTTGTCGGAAAATCTGTGGTGGAATTTTCAAAAGAGGTGGATACAGAATGAATCAAGAACAAATTTTTCAAAAAGTAACAGAGATTATCCAAGAACGTCAAGGAAAGGACTTTGTTGTCCAGCCAACTTTGGGCTTAAAAGATGATTTAGGCGCTGATTCTGTTGACTTAATGGAATTCATCCTGACTTTAGAGGATGAGTTTGCGATTGAAATTTCAGATGAGGATGTTGATCGCTTTGAAAATGTCGCAGATATTGTTGCCTATTTGGAAAAGAAACTAGCGAAGTAAGAAATCGACTTCGATTTGAACAGATGAAAAACCTTGGTTGATAAAACCAAGGTTTTTTTAGTAAAATTATTTTGGATAAATATAGCTGACAGCTCCTTGACCGGCGGCGTAAGGATTGAACCAGCCACGGAAGTTGCCAATGTACTGTTTGCCTGCATAGTTGGATTCTTTGATTTGGATGCGGGTGTTGGATTCGACATGGGTGACAACACCGACATGCCCATAACCGCCATCGGTCCAGCAGATGATGGCTCCGACTTGTGGTGTGCTTCCTGTTCGGAAACCAGCTGCGCGTGCACTAGCTGCCCATTGGCCGCCGTTGCCCCAGTAAGGACCAGCCCAAGGAGCCAGTACTTTTGCTCCCCAAGTACACTGTCCATGAGGATAAGAGGATGCTCCTGCATAATCAGGTGTGTAGAGGGTTGGCTCAGGTGTGGTTGGTTTATCAACCTGATAGCTAGTACCTGTAAGTCCAGTCATCTGTCCATTGAGATTACGGTAAACATGGGTATGGAAGAGTCCATTTCCAGCGTGCTGTTGCGTATTGATGGTAAATTTATACAAGCCATTGCCCGCTTTGTTAGCAGTGTACCATTTGATATCATCCTGGCCGTTGACTTCTGACCAAGTTGGTAGAGAAATGGTTCCTGGTCCGAAAGCATCGGAAACGCTCACTTCGTAATTGTAGGTAGAGATTTTATTGACAGAAACCTTGGCTTTGATATTTTCAGCGGAGAGGGTGACGCTGTCTGTCGCATAGCTATGCTCGCTACCATCTTTGTACTTAACGTAGATATGATTGGTGTAGCTTCCAGATAAGGCTTGGTGGTTGCGGATATTGAATTGTGCAGTAAAAGTCCCATCTCCATTGTTACTCGCGTCATACCACTTGATATTGCTTTGATTCTGGGTACTCCAAATAGGGACGCGGACGGATTGAATTGGCTTAGATGCGGCAGTTTCAGTGACTTTTACAGTGTAGGTTCCCTCTTCCTGATTGATATTTTCAACAGAGAAAAGCGGTTTTTGGTCTTTTTGAGAAGGAATCTTGCCAGCATCTATTGTAGTAGTCGCTCCTGCCAAACATGTAAAGGCTGGATTGACATAGCTTTCGCCATAAAGATGAATATGGTAAGTTCCCGTATCGTAATTGTGTTTCTTCAGCTCGACTCTAACGCTATAACTGCCGTCAGGATTTTTCCTTGCCTGATACCATTGTAAATCATCTTGCCCCTTATTTTCAGACCAGGTTGGGACAGTGACCTTATACATGGATTCAGGAATATTTTTGATAAGGATTTCCATAATGCCGGGTTCAGGGAAGCTTGTCTGAATGATCGGATTAGGCTTTTCTAGATGGAAAGTGGTGCCCGATTGGTAAATCATTTTGCCGTTTTTATTTTCATAAGTATCTACGAAATATTTTCCATATCCCTTGTGCTTAGAAAAGTTAAATTCAGTACTCTCTTGCCCAGCTTCATACCAATTAAGGTCATCGCCACCATTTTCATCAGACCAAACTGCATGGACAATTTTTGAGTTCCCTTGGTCTTTATTTCGCGTAAAATTGATTCGGCCGATTTGTCCAGATGTTGTGACGCTTGTCTTGCTAGCAGGCTTATTAACAGTGAAGGTAGTGCCATTTAAGCCAATCATTTTTCCATTTATCTTGATATAAGTATGAACATGGAAGGTGCCATAGCCAGCGTGCTGCCGGAGGTCAATGGCTGTGCTGGATGTCTGAGGTGTGGTGTACCATTTCAAATCATCCTGCCCATTTTCGTCGGACCAGACTGCGTGGGAAATGGTATAGGGAACTTGAGCCTTGGAGCGGGCATAATGAATCTGCGCCGTATCCCCAGTAACATTGACGGTTACATTGCTGGCACGATCAGTGGGGCCTAGAACTTTGTTTCCAGCTTCAGTTGATGCAACAGCTTGAGCCGTTGAATGACTGGCAAACAGCCCAAGGACTGCTCCGGATAATAAAAACAGCTTCTGATATTTTTTCATAAATCTCCTTTGAATAAGTAATTTGGATGATTCCATTTAGATTATTCGGGAAAAAATATAAAAAAGAAAATTTTAAAAAATGATGATAGTTGAATTTCTAATTTATTTTAGTTTTATGAAATCTTTGATATTTGAAATAAAAGTAATGAAATAGTCAAAATATCAAAAATAATATAGGTAGACTTTATTTGTCAGATATGGATATCCCTAACAAAAATAGATTATTTCTCTTCTTTTCCTGCTTATCATGGAATAAAGCGAACGATTATGATATAATTTAGATAAATAATTCGAAAAAAATACGGTGATTTTTACGTGATGTGTTAGCTTGGTGTGCAAGCACCTGTGATGATAGATGTTGAGGTATCTTAGCTATGAAGCTTTTAGTTGTTGGTTCAGGCGGTCGTGAGCATGCGATTGCCAAGAAGTTATTGGAATCTCGGGATGTGGAGCAGGTCTTTATCGCTCCTGGAAATGATGGTATGATCCTAGATGGACTAGACTTGGTGAATATTGGAATTTCCGAACATTCTAAATTGATTGAGTTCGCAAAGGAGAATGATGTTGCTTGGTCCTTTATCGGTCCGGATGATGCCCTGGCAGCTGGGATTGTAGATGATTTTAACCAAGCTGGGCTCAAGGCTTTTGGTCCGACCAAGGCTGCGGCTGAGCTGGAATGGTCCAAGGATTTTGCCAAGGAAATCATGGTTAAATACGGTGTGCCGACAGCAGCCTATGGCACATTTTCCGACTTTGAGGAGGCTAAGGCCTATATCGAAAGGCAGGGTGCTCCTATCGTGGTTAAGGCGGACGGATTGGCACTTGGGAAAGGCGTTGTCGTAGCGGAGACCGTAGAGCAGGCGGTCGAGGCCGCTTACGAGATGCTCTTGGATAATAAATTCGGCGACAGCGGTGCGCGTGTGGTTATCGAAGAGTTCCTGGACGGCGAGGAGTTCTCCCTCTTTGCCTTTGTCAATGGTGACAAGTTTTACATTATGCCGACGGCTCAGGACCATAAGCGGGCCTACGATGGGGACAAGGGTCCTAATACTGGTGGGATGGGAGCTTATGCGCCAGTCCCTCACTTACCACAGAGTGTGGTTGACACAGCGGTTGACACTATTGTCAAGCCAGTCCTTGAGGGCATGATCAAGGAAGGTCGCCCTTATCTGGGCGTGCTCTACGCAGGCTTGATTTTGACAGTGGACGGGCCTAAGGTCATCGAGTTCAACGCTCGTTTCGGAGATCCGGAAACTCAGATTATCCTGCCTCGCCTGACTTCTGACTTTGCGCAAAATATCACGGATATCCTTGATAGCAAGGAGCCGAACATCACTTGGACAGACAAGGGTGTGACTCTGGGGGTGGTTGTCGCGTCAAATGGCTATCCGCTAGATTATGAAAAGGGCGTTGAGTTGCCAGCCAAAACCGATGGTGACATCATCACCTATTATGCAGGGGCTAAGTTTGCGGAAAGTAGCAGAGCACTGCTCTCAAATGGCGGCCGTGTCTATATGCTAGTCACCACAGCCAACACTGTCAAAGAAGCCCAAGATACCATCTACCAAGAACTATCCCAACAAAAAACAGAAGGCCTCTTCTACCGAACAGATATTGGAAGCAAGGCGATTAGATAAAGATGTAAGAAAAAGCGACGTAGTCGCCAAATACGATAATGGTCGTTTGATTTGCGAGCGTTAGCGAGCTAATATAGAACAATCACCGCCGTTGTGAAAGAACGATTGGATGATAGGCTAATCGTTCAGGGAAATCGGAAGACCCTGGGCTTCCGATTTAGGCATGAGACACCTTTGGTGGCTGCTGTCGTCCCTCACAACCTAAGGTGATTGTTGAAAGGAAAGAAAAGAAAAATCATGACTAAACCAATTATTTCCATCATCATGGGTTCCAAATCCGACTGGGCCACCATGCAAAAAACCGCCGAAGTGCTAGACCGTTTCGGTGTAGCCTACGAAAAGAAAGTCGTCTCTGCCCACCGTACACCAGACCTCATGTTTCAGCATGCCGAAGAAGCCCGCAGTCGCGGCATCAAGGTCATCATTGCAGGTGCAGGTGGTGCCGCCCATTTGCCAGGAATGGTAGCGGCTAAAACCACTCTGCCAGTCATTGGCGTACCGGTCAAATCACGCGCTCTCAGCGGATTGGACTCGCTTTATTCGATTGTGCAGATGCCGGGCGGTGTGCCTGTGGCAACTATGGCTATTGGTGAAGCAGGGGCGACAAACGCTGCCCTGACAGCCCTTCGGATCTTGGCCATTGAAAACCAAGACCTAGCAGCAGCGCTAGCGGATTTTGCTGAAGAACAAGGAAAAATCGCTGAGGAGTCTACGAATGAGCTCAACTAAAACAATCGGCATCATCGGTGGCGGTCAGCTGGGTCAGATGATGGCTATTTCTGCTATCTACATGGGGCACAAGGTCATCGCGCTGGATCCTGCGGCGGATTGCCCGGCCTCTCGTGTGGCGGAACTTATCGTGGCACCTTATAACGATGTGGATGCTCTCCATCAGTTGGCTGAGCGTTGCGATATACTGACCTATGAGTTTGAAAATGTCGACGCTGACGGTTTGGATGCCGTTATCAAGGATGGTCAGCTCCCTCAAGGGACGGACCTGCTCCGCATTTCGCAAAATCGGATTTTTGAAAAGGATTTTCTCGCAAACAAGGCCCAAGTCACCGTGGCACCTTACAAGGTCGTGACTTCTAGCCAAGACTTGGCAGATATCGACCTGTCGAAAAATTATGTCCTTAAGACTGCGACAGGTGGATACGATGGCCATGGACAAAAGGTCATTCGCTCAGAAGCAGACTTGGAAGAAGCCTATGCGCTAGCTGACTCGGCAGACTCTGTCTTGGAAGAATTTGTCAACTTCGACCTTGAAATCTCCGTCATCGTGTCCGGCAATGGCAAGGATGTGACGGTTTTCCCAGTTCAGGAAAATATCCACCGCAACAATATCCTGTCTAAGACCATCGTCCCAGCTCGCATTTCAGAAAGTCTGGCTGATAAAGCTCAAGCCATGGCGATGCGAATCGCAGACCAGCTTAACTTGTCTGGAACCCTCTGCGTGGAAATGTTTGCGACGGCTGATGATATCATCGTCAATGAGATTGCCCCACGGCCACACAACTCTGGGCACTACTCTATCGAAGCCTGCGACTTCTCGCAGTTTGATACCCATATCTTGGGCGTTCTCGGAGCACCATTGCCAGCTATCCACCTGCATGCACCAGCCGTCATGCTCAACGTACTCGGCCAGCATGTCGAGGCCGCTGAAAAATATATCACAGAAAATCCAAGCGCCCACCTCCACCTGTATGGTAAAATAGAAGCGAAGCACAACCGAAAAATGGGGCATGTGACTTTGTTTAGTGATGCGCCGGATGAGGTTGTGGAGTTTGGGAAAGGAATTGATTTTTAGTTTATGATTCAAATTATTATCAACGCTTTTGTTGAGAAGGATAAGACTGGAGCAGTTGTCGAAGTTTTGTATGCTAGTAGTGATCACGCAAAAGTGAAAGCAAAGTATGAAGAACTAGTTGCTCACTATCCAGAAAACTATCTAGCAATTTACGATTTACCACTGGATACAGATTTGAATACACTAGCTCACTATCCGTCTGTGTTTATTGGAAAAGAGGAGTTTGAGTGAGAAGTAAAATTTTAGGGGATACATATGCAATTTGAGGTGAAGTTATTAACTAAAAATATTAGCCTTGTCAAACTTGATGAATTATTTCTTAGTTCAGAGATAATTGGTATTATTTCTAGTGACCACGGTGAAGTTGGTGATAAGAATGTAGCGGAGTGTTCGATTGACTATAAGTGTTCTTACGAAAATGACGAATTTACGATAAGTATCCAACAATTTAGAAGTGGAATAGTCGAAATTTCACTTAGTTATGAATATAGTAATTATAAATTGAAGGCGGCAAAAAAATTTGATAAGTTTCTTTCAAAGTTTAGAGAATTTTTAGGAAAAAATCATTTGAAGTATTCAATTCTATCTAATAGTTTGTCTATGTATTTTTTGAATAGGCTTTATCCTAAATTTCAAGTATATGAATCATTATTACGGAAAATTTTTGTATTAGCTTTGTCTCCGCTTGAGGACGAGGATATCGTAAGAATTATCAAGGAACAGACTAATGATAAATTAGATTTATCAAAAATTCATACAATAGAGTATATTGAAAGACTGCAGATAGCTGAACTCCATGCATTAATATTTGAAATAAATATAAATCCAGTTAATGACTTAACTATTCATTTTAAAGATTTTCAAAATAAAAATGAATATATTCTGAAAGAAATGATAAGAAATTCGCTTCCAATAACTATATGGGAAAAACATTTTACACCATTCACTAATAGTGAAAAAGTTGATGTACTCAAAAATAACTACGATAGAATAAGAGAGTACAGAAATGACGTTATGCATTTTCACACGTTAACCTATAGGCGTTACAAAAAAATAGATTTGTTGTTGTCAGCTGTAATTAAAGAACTAGAAGAGCTTGAACATAGTATGCTTGAGAGATGGGATTTTGAAGCAACTAGGAAACTTACAAATGATATTTTTGATCAGGAGTTTCTGGCTAGTTTATCATCTTTATCTAAAACAGCATCAGAAGTAATTAAAACAGCAATGGATAGGTTTTATATTAACAATATTGATTTTAATAATGCGATAAAATCCATGATGGAAGTATTCCAAAATATTCAAGTACCTAAAATAGATTATGGAGTGTTAAAATCTATTAAAGGGATATCTGATACTATTGGGCATTTAGGTTTACCAACCCCCCTTAATGAACCTGATAGTGAAGAGGAGGATGAAGGAGTTTTTTAATTTTGATAAATTAAAAATAAAGGATTAAATTTTACCTACATATGTATGGCAGGACAGAAGTAAAGCATAACTTCAAGGAGGTACATGTGATTTTTTAGTGAAGAGCTGGATGAGGTTAAAGAGTTTTGGAGAATTGTTATGGAAAATATAAAATGTTTAGAAATGATAATGATGGGAACGAGACTCATAACTGTAAGTGAGTTTTATGAATTATTCGATGAGTTACAATTGAACTCATCGAATAAATTGCCATTATTTTTGTATAGCTTTAATTTAATAGATAAGTATGCATTTGTTAATACGAGTGAGTCAAATACTATAGTAGAAATAAAAAATATTACCCAAAATACTCATACAAGATTGAATATTGGAGAATATTTGTTAAATAATAAATTTTACCAGAAAGATATTTTTGAACTAAAAAGTATTGTTGACAGTGATTTAAGAGTTGAGGCTTCAGAAAGAGAATTGGTAATTTATGCTGCTGGTGAATTAAAAGAAACTTTTACTGTTTTAATGGATAATAAGCTGGATGTTGAATGTGCTGTAAAAGAATTAATTTGCGAAAGTTGGTTGGCATGTAGCATAAAATTTATTCAGATGCTTAATAATATTAAAAATTGGAATGATGTTAACTACACTATAAATTGCTTCTCTAATGTATATAGTGATATAGATTTAGAGATAAGTGAGCAAGATAAAGAAAATGCATTTAAATCAATGTATTTGATTGTAAAGAATATGGAACTTTGCCCGGAGCAGGGGAAATTTGGGCTTAGCCTACTAACAGAATTTTTAAAATTATTTTTTTATGAGAAAGATATCGATATTAAAATACAAGAAGAAATCATTTACTCGTTTATTCAAAGTCAAGAAGAGATGTTATTAAAAAATGAAGAGAGTTTGGTAGAACAATTCTACATTCACGTACATTTAGAACAAGTATATAATAGAATTTATACGGTAAAAAAATCAGAGGAAAACAATTCCTTAGAATTTGAGTTGTTAAATATTCGTCTCTGGGATATTTTAGGAAATAAGAAATTTCTAGATTATATTGAAAATAGAGATTTTGAAACACTTACTTTAGAAAATCTTTATATTGGTCAAGCATTTGGGAAAGATGGGAGTAGGAATGTTTTTGATAGGATTGGAGAAGGGCATGAAAAGCTTCAAAGAATAATATCAACAGTTCCTCCCGATAAAGAAGTCGCTTTACTGTTTTTTTCTATGAGACCAAAAGGAAATTTAGTTATAAGTCAATATGGAATAGAAGCTACAGAGAAACTAAAAAATTTATTGAATGATAATATTGATCCAAAAGAATATGTTGATTTGGCTGAAATTGCATTGATAACATATTTGAAACCTAAGTACAATACTCAGCATGTTAAAGATGATTTCAAAAGTTTAAAAACAGCTAAAATCAGGGATGTTATTAATAGTTATGATGGCATACAAATCTTTATGGACTTTGAAAAAGTGAATTGGAAGATTATTTCTAGTGATTGCACGAATGAGTTTACATCTAATAAACCCTATATACATTGTCTTTTTAAAAAAGATGCATTTAACTTAGGTATGAACGAGCTAGAAGATTTATTTGAAGCATATAAAATAGATTGAGTTATCAATATTTGGCAATATTAATGCTAAAAATTTAAAATATAGAAAGAAGTGAGTATAGTAATATTCATGGGAATTGAACAAGGTGTACAAGCTTACTAAAATTAAAAATCAAATAATACAAAGAAACAAGTTCCTTTGTATTCATTTAACTGAAAATGGGTAAACTAAGATTTAAAAACTGGAACGGAGAAGAGCGAAAGTTCAAGTATTTAAACTCGGGCTAAAAGTGCCCTTCTTCCTGTAAATATATAATAGAAAGGAATAAGAGCCTCGTATATTCTTAACTGAATATGGGTTACGGACTTGATCAATTCTTATGATTCAAATAATCATCAAGGCTTTTGTTGAGAAAGATAAGACTGGAGCAATCGTTGAGGTCTTGTTTGCAAGTGCTGATCATGATAAAGTACAAGCTAAATATGATGAATTAGTTGCTCAAAACTCGGAAAACTATTTAGCCATCTATGATCTACCGCTGGATATGGATTTGAATACACTAGATCACTATCCATCTGTGTGGATTGGGAAAGAGGAATTTGAATAAAATGACTGTTGGTTGCTTATCTGATGTGAAACATTAAAAGAAAGGAAAATAAAATAACATGATTGAAAGATATAGCCGCCCCGAAATGGCGAACATTTGGACTGAGGAAAATAAGTACAAGGCTTGGCTGGAGGTAGAGATTCTGGCTGATGAGGCTTGGGCTGAGTTGGGTGAGATTCCCAAGGAAGATGTGGCCTTGATTCGCGAAAAGGCTGGCTTTGACATTGACCGCATCTTGGAGATTGAGCAGGAGACACGCCACGATGTGGTGGCCTTTACTCGGGCGGTTTCTGAGACGCTGGGTGAAGAGCGCAAGTGGGTGCACTATGGTCTGACCTCGACCGATGTGGTGGATACGGCCTACGGCTACCTCTACAAGCAGGCCAATGACATCATCCGTGAGGATCTGCGTCGCTTCACTGACATCATTGCAGAGCGGGCACGGGAGCACAAGTTCACCATCATGATGGGACGGACCCACGGGGTGCACGCAGAGCCTACAACCTTTGGTCTTAAGCTTGCGACCTGGTACAGCGAAATGAAGCGCAATATCGAGCGTTTCGAGCATGCAGCTGCTGGTGTGGAAGCTGGTAAAATCTCTGGTGCGGTTGGAAACTTCGCTAATATCCCACCATTTGTAGAGCAATACGTCTGCGACAAGCTGGGTATCCGTGCTCAAGAAATCTCTACACAGGTCCTTCCTCGTGACCTCCACGCTGAATACTTCTCAACTCTAGCCTTGATTGCGACATCTATAGAGCGCATGGCGACTGAAATCCGCGGTCTGCAAAAGTCTGAGCAGCGCGAGGTGGAAGAGTTCTTTGCTAAGGGGCAAAAGGGTTCATCTGCTATGCCGCACAAGCGCAACCCTATCGGCTCTGAAAATATGACTGGTCTGGCGCGTGTCATTCGAGGCCACATGGTGACGGCCTTTGAGAATGTCTCTCTCTGGCATGAGCGCGATATTTCCCACTCATCAGCTGAGCGGATTATCGCACCGGACACAACCATTCTTATCGACTATATGCTCAACCGCTTTGGTAATATCGTCAAGAACCTGACCGTATTCCCAGAAAATATGAAGCGCAACATGAACTCAACCTTTGGTCTTATCTTCAGCCAGCGGGCTATGTTGACCTTGATTGAAAAAGGCATGACACGGGAGCAGGCTTATGACTTGGTGCAGCCAAAGACCGCCCAATCTTGGGACAATCAAGTAGACTTCAAGCCTCTGCTCGAAGCGGACCCAGAAGTCACTTCTCGTCTGACTCAGGAAGAGATTGATGAAATCTTCAATCCTACTTACTACACCAAGCGCGTAGATGAAATCTTCAAGCGCGTGGGGCTGGATTAAACAAAAAAACGAGCCTGGACAAAAAGTCCAGGCTTTTGAATCTAAATTAGAAAAAAATAGATGACGCAGTGGTTGAGTGTGCTCTACTACGCTGATTTCATCAGCTTTTACAAGCCCTACTCAACTGTGCGGAGGTGGGACGACGAAATCGAATTCTAACGAATTACCGATTTCTGTCCCACTCTCATTTTTATTATTCTCGAATGTATTATAAAAGTTTTGTTTTTGTTGGTTTTCAGTCCTAGAATACTAAAAAAATATACGAAATTAAAAAATTCTGTTTATTTTCTGTCATTTTTTGATTTTTATTAAACAAAAGTCGTTCAAATATCTTGCAAATTGGTATAGATAGGTTTATAATAATGATAGGCTAGTTGGTCAGGAAATGAAAAACGACAGCTCATGAGAACCATCGTTTTTCAGATTAATGATCGCGACTAGAAGAAATAAATTTGATTTTGAAGAAATCGCCACGCTTGTAGGTTTCGCTGTACTCTAGGATTTGTCCAGTATTTTCCAGTTTTGTGATCTTGACTTGATGCACAGTTGGGAAGTTTGGATCAATTTCCAAGGTCTTAGCAATATCTTTTGGCGTTGGAAAGACGATTTCGTTGGTTTCTTCGAAATACTCATCATTCATGTGGATGTGATAATCCGTCTTGAAGCGATTGTAGATCGAGCTGTAGTAGTCCAGATCTGGATAGTTTGGATTGATGTACTGTTCAGGAATGTAGGTTTGGTGATAGATATAGACTTTATCGCCTGTCCTTCTGATACGGTCAATCTTGTAGTAGAACTGGGACGGTGTTAGTTCTAGTTTTTCCAAGATTCTTAATTCATTTCCACGTTCGATAGACAGAACAGTCACCTTATCCTTTTGGATAGGGAAAGTTTCGATATCAGAGAATTCCACACGCTTGTGTTTTCTTGCGCGTGAAACAAACGTTCCCTTCCCTTGCTGACGGATGATGTAGCCATCATTCGCAAGTTCGTTCAAAGCGCGGACAACGGTGATGGAACTAACGTTGAACATCTTGATTAACTCAGCTTCTGTGTAGAATCTATCACCGTTTTCAAAGTTACCAGAAATGATTTGTTGTTTCAAATCATCTTTGATTTGTTGATATTTAGGAATAGCCATTGTGCTCACCTCTCTTTTTTTATCCCTCTCTATATTGATTTTAACATATTTTAAAAAAAATTGTTGACATTTATGTAAAAGTTTATTATATTAATATTAACAAGAAATGAAAGCGTTTTAAATCTAGGAGGAATGGGGAGATGAAGAGATTTGAAATAGGCTCTTCTTTCTACTTGGATGGTCAGGAGTTTAAGATTTTATCAGGAGCGATTCACTATTTTCGGATTCAGCCGGAAGACTGGTATCACTCGCTTTACAATCTTAAAGCCCTAGGCTTCAATACAGTTGAGACCTATGTTCCTTGGAACATGCACGAGCCAAAGAAAGGTCAGTTTGACTTTCAGGGAATTTTAGATATTGAGAAGTTTCTTCAGATTGCTCAAGATTTAGGATTATATGCCATCGTTCGCCCTTCGCCCTTTATCTGTGCGGAGTGGGAATTTGGCGGCATGCCAGCCTGGCTTTTGATTGAGGATATGAGAATCCGTTCTTCTGATGCTTCCTATCTTCAGGCTGTTGCAGACTACTATGATGAGTTGCTTCCTCGCTTGGTTCCAAGGCTCTTGGAAAAGGGTGGGAATATCCTCATGATGCAAGTGGAAAATGAATATGGCTCTTACGGGGAGGATAAAGACTACCTGAGAGCGATTCGGCAGATGATGTTGGACCGAGGCCTTGATTGCCCGCTCTTTACATCGGATGGTCCTTGGCGGGCGACGCTGAGAGCCGGCACGCTGATTGAGGAAGATTTATTTGTTACAGGAAATTTCGGTTCCAAGGCAGATTATAATTTTGCCCAGATGCAGGAATTCTTTGATGAGCATGGCAAAAAATGGCCGCTCATGTGTATGGAGTTTTGGGATGGTTGGTTCAATCGTTGGAAAGAACCAATTATCAAAAGGGATCCTGAGGAACTGGCTCAAGCTGTCCATGAGGTTCTGAAACAAGGCTCTATCAACCTCTATATGTTTCACGGCGGCACCAATTTTGGCTTCATGAATGGCTGCTCGGCCAGAGGTGTGACGGATTTACCACAGGTGACTTCGTATGATTACGATGCCCTGCTCGATGAACAGGGGAATCCAACTCCGAAATATTTTGCAGTGCAAAAAATGATGGAGACCTACTATCCTGAGTACCCACAAATGAAACCGCTCACAAAAGAATCTTTTGAATTGAGAGACATTGCTCTAAGTGAGAAGGTGAGTTTGTTTGAAACATTAGCTGATTTGGCTCAGCCAGTAGAGAGTTTCTATCCTGTCAAAATGGAGGATTTGGGGCAGGGCTATGGCTACTTGCTTTACCGTACAGAAGCCAGCTGGGATGCGGATGAGGAAAAAATTCGGGTGATTGACGGGCGAGACCGGATGCAGCTTTTTGTGGACGGCGAGCTTATGGGAACCCAGTATCAAGCAGAGATTGGTCAAGATATCTTTGTTGCTGGAGAAAAGAAAACCACCCACCGTATTGACGTCCTGATGGAAAACATGGGGCGGGTCAACTACGGGCATAAGTTCTTGGCAGATACCCAGCGAAAAGGGATTCGGACGGGCGTTTGTAAGGATTTACACTTCTTGCTGAATTGGCAGCAGTATCCACTTTCCTTTGAAAATACAAAAAACATCGATTTTTCAAAAGGATGGCAGCCAGAGCAACCAGCTTTCTACGCTTTTGACTTCAAAATGAAAGCGCTTAAAGATACTTATTTAGACTTGTCCGGTTTTGGAAAGGGCATTGCCTTTGTAAATGGCGTCAACATTGGTCGTTTCTGGAATGTCGGACCAACCTTATCGCTTTATATTCCGCATAGCCTTCTGAAAGAAGGACATAACCGAATCATCATTTTTGAAACGGAAGGGGAATATGAAGAATCAATTAACTTAGTTAACCAACCTACATTTAAAACAATAAAGGGGGAAAATTTATGACAATAGTAGGTGCACGTATCGATGGACGTTTGATCCATGGACAGGTAGCCAATCTCTGGACTACCAAGCTCAACATTTCACGCATTATGGTGATTGACGATGAGGTAGCTGAAAATGCTATCGAAAAGAGCGGACTTAAGTTGGCAACGCCGCCAGGAGTGAAGCTCAGCATTTTGCCAATCGCTAAGGCAGCAGAAAACATCTTGGCTGGTAAGTATGACTCACAACGACTCTTTATCGTTGCTCGTAAACCAGACCGATTCCTTCGTTTGGTAGAAGCTGGCGTTCCACTGGAAACACTGAACGTCGGAAATATGTCTCAGTCAGACGAAACTCGTCCCATCACTCGCTCTATCAATGTGGTTGATGCGGATGTGGAAGCTTTCCAAAAGTTGCATGAAAAAGGGGTGAAGCTGACAGCTCAGATGGTTCCAAATGATCCGGTCGCGGATTTTATGAATTTGTTAAAATAAGGAAAAATTTTTAGGAGGTCATTGTCATGATACAATGGTGGCAAATTTTACTACTCACTCTGTACTCAGCTTATCAAATCTGTGATGAGTTGACGATCGTTTCTTCAGCAGGTTCACCTGTATTTGCTGGATTTATCACAGGTCTCATTATGGGAAATATGGGTACAGGTCTTTTCATCGGTGCTTCTCTTCAATTGGTAGTACTCGGTGTTGGTACCTTCGGTGGTGCGTCTCGTATTGACGCTACTTCTGGTGCGGTTCTTGCAACTGCCTTCTCAGTAGCTCAAGGTCTTGATCCTGAGCTTGCTATTGCTACAATCGCTGTGCCGGTAGCAACTTTGTTGACATACTTCGACATTCTTGGTCGTATGACTACAACTTACTTCGCTCACCGTGTGGATGCTGCGATTGAACGCTTTGATTACAAAGGCATCGAACGCAACTATCTCCTTGGTGCGATTCCTTGGGCTCTTTCTCGTGCCCTCCCAGTTTTCTTTGCCCTTGCCTTTGGTGGAGCTTTTGTAGAAACTGTTGTTACAGGTCTCGGTAATGTACAATGGTTGGCAAACGGTCTAAAACTCGCAGGTCAAATGCTTCCAGGTCTTGGATTTGCAATCTTGCTTCGTTATCTTCCAGTTAAACGCAACCTTCACTATTTGGCACTTGGATTTGGCTTGACAGCTATGTTGACAGTGCTTTACAGTAATGTTCAAAGCCTTGGTGCTGCAGTCTCTAGCATTGTTGGTTCTGAAGTGTTCTCTAAACTTCCAAAAGAACAAGCTATTACTTTTGTTAACAACTTCAAGAGTGTATCCATGATTGGTATCGCCATCATTGGTGTCTTCCTTGCAGTACAACACTTCAAAAACAGCCAACGTACAGTCGTAGCTGCTCCAGTAACTGAATCAGAAAGCGGGGAAATTGAAGATGACGAATTCTAATTACAAACTAACAAAAGAAGATTTTAAACAGATTAACAAACGTAGCTTGTTTACCTTCCAATTGGGTTGGAACTATGAGCGTATGCAGGCTTCTGGTTACCTTTACATGATTTTGCCACAATTGCGTAAAATGTATGGAGACGGTACACCTGAACTGAAAGAAATGATGAAATTGCATACGCAATTCTTCAATACTTCACCATTCTTCCACACTATTATCACTGGTTTTGACCTTGCTTTGGAAGAAAAAGATGGTGTGAAATCAAAAGATGCGGTCAATGGTATCAAGACAGGTCTCATGGGGCCATTCGCTCCTCTTGGAGACTCAATCTTTGGATCATTGGTGCCAGCTATTATGGGGTCAATTGCTGCAACTTTGGCTGTTGCAGGAAACCCAGCCGGTATCTTCCTATGGATCGCTGTTGCAGTTGCTTATGACATTTTCCGTTGGAAACAATTGGAATTTGCCTATAAAGAAGGGGTTAACCTCATCAACAACATGCAAAGTACTTTGACAGCTTTGATTGATGCTGCATCTGTACTTGGTGTCTTCATGGTTGGTGCCTTGATTGCCAGCATGATTGGTGTTGAAGTTTCTTGGGCTCCACACATCGGGGACAAAGCAATTGAAATTCAAGATATGCTTAACCTCATCTTCCCACGCTTGGTACCAGCTATCATCACAGGTGTAATCTTCTGGTTGCTTGGACGTAAGGGTATGAACTCTACAAAAGCTATCTTGCTCATCATTCTTGCAGCGATTGCGTTCTCAGCGTTTGGTCACTTCTTCTTTGGAATGGCATAATGGTGTAAATTATGAGCAAACAATTAATTTTGATTAGTCATGGTCGCTTTTGTGAAGAGCTGAAAACAACCACTGAGATGATTATGGGTCCTCAAGCGGATATTCATGCCGTTGCCTTGTTTCCAGAGGAGGGACCAGATGATTTCACAGCTAAGTTTTTAGATACGGTCAAGGATTTTGAAGACTATGTTGTCTTTGCAGATCTTTTGGGAGGCACACCATGTAATGTAGTCAGCCGCCTTATTTTAGAAGGTAAGGATATTGACTTGTACGCCGGTATGAATCTGCCGATGGTGATTGAGTTTCTCAATGCTTCTCTGACAGGAGCTGATGTTGACTATCCGAAAAATGCAGTCGAAAATATCGTTAAAGTCAATGATATTTTAGCAGGCTTATCAGATGATGAGGATGAGTAGGACTGTTTTGTAAGGAAAAAAGAAATGAAGGGGAGTGGGGAATTTTCCCATTCCCTCTTTTAAAAGCAAATAACTAATATATCGATGTTTATTTTGAAAGGACTACCATGCTAGATTATTCAAAAGAGAAACTGGTTGAATTGGGCGCGGAAATCACCACGCGTGAGATCTACCAACAGCCAGATGTTTGGCAGACAGCTTTTAATACTTACAAGGCTCAAGCTGACCAAGTCACTGCTTTTCTAAAAGGTATTGAAGAAAAGCATGATTATATAAAAGTTATCTTTACAGGTGCGGGAACTTCGGCTTATGTGGGTGATACGCTATTGCCATATTTCAGAAAGCTTTATGATGAGCGCCAATGGAATTTTAATTCGGTTGCGACGACTGATATCGTGGCTGGTCCTGAGGTGCATCTGCATAAGGAAATTCCAACGGTTCTTGTTTCTTTTGCTCGCAGTGGCAATTCGCCAGAAAGTGTTGCGACAGTGGACTTGGCCAAGCAGTTGGTTGATGAGCTTTATCAAGTGACCATTACCTGCGCTGCAGAGGGGAAACTAGCTCAGCAGGCTCATGGCGATGAGAGGAATCTCCTCTTATTGCAACCAGCTCCATCAAATGATGCTGGCTTTGCCATGACTTCTAGCTTTACCTCTATGATGTTGACAGCTCTTCTGGTTTTTGATCCAGCAGATTTGGCTCAAAAAGAAGCAAGAGTCGCTGAGTTGATTGCCTTGAGTCAAAAGGTTTTGGCCGATGTAGCTGACGTTCAGGCTTTGACAGAATTAGACTTTAACCGTGTCATTTACCTTGGAGCAGGGCCATTCTTTGGTCTGGCGCATGAAGCACAGCTGAAAATTTTGGAGTTGACCGCGGGGAAGGTTGCGACTATGTATGAAAGCCCAGTCGGCTTCCGTCATGGACCAAAATCTCTGATTAACGAAGAGACGCTTGTGCTGGTATTTGGCTCAAGGGATGCATACACCAAACGCTACGATTTGGATTTGGTGCGTGAAGTGGCAGGAGATCAGATTGCTCGCAAGGTGGTTTTCTTTACAGAGCGCAGAGAAGACTTGGAAAATGTTGAGCAAGTGGTTCTTGAAAGTGATATCTTGGAAGATAGCTATCGAGCCTTCCCTTACATCGTCTATGCTCAGCTCTTCTCTCTCTTGACTTCTTTGAAAGTGAGAAATCGACCAGATACACCGTCTCCGACAGGTACGGTCAATCGGGTCGTTCAGGGAGTTATCATCCACCCTTTCCAGCAGTAGAAAGCTAAATATGGAAAAGTCAAACATTAGTCATGGGAAAGCTAGTTATTAAAAAGACTTTCAGATAAAAAGGATGGCCTTCTATCCTTGTCCCTTGACTAAGTCAAGAAAGAGAGTGGGACAGAAATCGGTAATTCGTTAGAATTCGATTTCATCGTCCCACCTCCGCACAGTTGAGTAGGGCTGTAAAAGCTGATGAAGTCAGCGTAGTAGAGCCCACTCAACCACTGCGTCTTGCTCGACAATCCAAAGACAATTGAGAGGCTAGGACTTTTGTCCCAGACTCGAGACAGAGGGAGATTGTATGAAATCTTATCAAGAATCCATTTTTGGTACTTTTAAAGGACAGGATGTCTTAGCCTACACCTTTGAAAATAAGCTAGGCTATCGCTTCAAGGTCATGAACTATGGCGCAACGATTTTAGAATATCGGACGCCGGATAAAAATGGTGATTTTGCCAATATTATTCTAGGCTTTGAGCGTTTTGATGATTACGTTGGCAATAGTCCTAAGCATGGGGCCAGCGTGGGGCCAGTTGCAGGGCGGATTGCAAATGCTAGCTTTGAGCTGAATGGGCAGTCCTACCAGCTGGAAGTCAATAATGGCCAGAATTGCAACCACAGTGGCTCTACTAGCTGGGATGGTGTGATTTTCCAGACGGAGGAAGTCACAAACGAGGGCGTCACATTTTATACAGAGCGCCCAGACGGGACGGGTGGTTTTCCAGGAAATTTGAAAATCTGGATTTCCTATTCCTTGTCGGAAAAAGGGGAGATTGAGATTTCCTATCAAGTCCAGACAGATCAGGATAGTCTGGTTAATCCGACCAACCACAGCTATTTCAATCTGTCAGGTGATTTCAGTCAGCCGATTGATCAGCATGTCCTCCAGCTGCATACCAAAGGAGTGTATCCGATTGCTCCTGACGGTTTGCCAGCAAAAGAAGTGGATGCAGATCGTGGCTTTGTCAAAGGTCTACAAAAAGGTCTGGCGCTGAAAGAAATTTTTGCAGACCAAGACGAGCAAATTCAGGTCGTGTCAGGGCTGGATCATCCATTTGCTCTTGATAAAGAGCAGGAAGAGGCAGGTTGCCTTTATGATCCGGCATCAGGTCGCTACCTGACTTTCCGTACGGATGCTCCTTGTGTCGTGACTTATTCGGCAAATTTTGTCGATGAGTCAGTCATCATCAATGGACAGCCAATGATTCAGCATAATGGTCTGGCATTGGAGGCACAGGCCTTGCCTGATGCGATTCATAGTGACTTGAAAGATCAGGTCATTCTCAAGGCAGGAAGCCTCTTCACCAGCACCACCGTTTATTTCGCAGGAGTGAGATAAACGGCAAACTTGCTTCATTTGAAGTGTATCTCACATGGCGATACTAGCCTCAGATACAAGAAAACGGCAGATTCCCCCTCTGCCGTTCTTACTATTTATTTTATTTGTTATCTAAGTCTTGTGGTTGGAAAAATTGATTGTAACGTTCTTCGTCTTCTTGGTTATCACGGATAACTTTTGCAAGAGTGAATGAAGAAGAAATCAGTCCGACAGAACCCATGAGATAGTATCCTTTAACCATCAAAGGTTCTTTCAAAGTATAGAGTCCGACGAGAACAAGAGTCACAAAGAAGGCGAATGAGCCCCAAGCCATAAACATAAAGGCTGGTGTATTCCGATAAGTTTTCTTTTTAAGGTTGTTCATATCTAAAATCTCCTTTTCGATTTTTTTCATTGTATCATGAGTTTTTGAGACAGTCAATGAAATAGAGGCTATTTTAATCAGACTGAACAATTCATATTAGTTTGTATCATCTTACTAAGATATCTAAAAGTATTTTATTTTTAAAAAATATTTTTTCTTTAAGCAAATTTTAAGATAAGGACGTTATACTAATACCATCAAATGAAGACCTCCTAACTTTATTTGATAGAAATCCTAAAACTTTTTCATAATAATCTCCCATAAGAGCCACCAAATTCGGTGGCTTTTTTTGTGCTCAGAAGCGGGTCGGATTACTTCCTCTGCCCTATTTTTTGCTATAATAGTTCTATGAGTAGAATTTTAGACAATGAATTAATGGGTGATGAGGAATTGGTGGAGCGCACCTTGCGTCCCCAGTATTTACAGGAGTATATCGGTCAGGATAAGGTTAAGGAACAGCTGAAGATTTTTACTGAAGCGGCTAAGCTGAGGGATGAGGCGCTGGACCACACCCTGCTTTTTGGCCCTCCAGGTCTGGGGAAGACGACTATGGCCTTTGTCATTGCCAATGAACTAGGCGTTAATCTCAAGCAGACTTCAGGTCCGGTGATTGAGAAATCTGGTGATTTGGTTGCGATCTTAAATGACCTTGAGCCGGGTGATGTCCTCTTTATCGATGAGATTCACCGTTTGCCTATGGCGGTAGAGGAAGTGCTATACAGCGCCATGGAGGACTTTTACATTGACATTATGATTGGGACTGGCGAAACCAGTCGCAGCGTCCATCTGGAATTGCCGCCTTTCACATTAATTGGGGCGACCACTCGGGCGGGCATGCTGTCCAATCCTCTGCGGGCTCGTTTTGGGATTACCGGTCACATGGAGTATTATGAAGCCAGCGATCTGACCGAAATCGTCGAGCGGACGGCTGAGATTTTTGAGATGGATATTACTCACGAGGCTGCTCGTGAGCTGGCTCTGCGTAGCCGAGGAACGCCGCGGATTGCCAATCGTCTGCTCAAGCGGGTGCGAGACTACGCGCAAATTATGGGCAATGGCTTGATTGATGATAAGATAACCGACCAGGCTCTCTCCATGCTGGATGTGGACCAGGAAGGGCTGGACTATGTGGATCAGAAAATCCTACGAACCATGATTGAAGTTTATGGTGGTGGTCCAGTAGGGCTGGGAACCCTCTCAGTCAATATTGCCGAGGAACGTGAAACAGTGGAGGATATGTATGAGCCTTACCTGATTCAGAAGGGCTTTGTCATGCGGACTCGGACTGGGCGCGTGGCGACTCGTAAAGCTTATGAGCATCTGGGATATGAGTATATGAAGGAATGAAGACAGATCTGGAGATTTTAGAGAGACTGGGTCAGGATCGGGATATCCGAGCGATTCTGGAAATAATCCGCAATCTGCAGCTAGAGGACTCTTGGCTGGCTGCGGGTAGTGTCAGAAATTTTATTTGGAATATCTTGTCTGGCAAGTCGGGCTTTGATGCTGAAACGGATGTGGATGTCATATTCTTTGATCCAACTGTGTCTTATGAGAAAACTTTGCAGCTGGAGATGGAGTTGAGAAAAGCTTTTCCCGCTTATTCTTGGGAGCTGAAAAATCAAGTCTATATGCATAGTCATAGTCCCAACACCCAGCCCTATACTAGCTCGAAAGATGCCATGAGCAAGTATCCTGAGTGCTGCACAGCTATCGGTCTTCGATTGCTGGAAAATGATAAGCTAGAGCTTTTTGCACCCTATGGCTTGGCAGATATTCGAGCATTTCAGGTTCGACCAACACCGCATTTTTTAGCGGATGCGGATCGAAAGAAGCTTTATAGGCAAAGAATCCGCAAGAAAAACTGGCAGGCTAAATGGCCACAATTAAGTTTTGAATATCTTTCTGAAGAAAAGTAAAGTTGAATCTGGTGCAAGCTAGATTGAGTGGATTACCGCCTCAATGATCTGCACTTTTATGTAAGTCGGTATAATTAGCTGTTTTTCAGAGTCCGCTTCCGCTGTCACAGAATAATCAAGAAAGCTCCGCAGTTTTCTTTTTATTCTGGTATAATAGATCTATGAAGAAAATTGTATTTGTTTGTTTAGGAAATATCTGCCGCAGTCCGATGGCAGAGTTTGTTATGAAAAGTCTGACCGATGACCTACATATTGAGAGTCGTGCAACGTCTAGCTGGGAGCATGGAAACCCTATACATCAGGGGACTCAGGCTATTTTTAAGAAACATGCGATTTCTTATGACAAAGGAAAGACTTCTCAGCAGATTTCAGCGCAAGATTTTGCAGAATTTGATTATATCATCGGCATGGATGAAGCCAATATTCGAGATTTGAAGAAAATGGCGCCAGTGGATTTTCAGGATAAAATCTACCAGTTTGCTGGTATCGGTGTGCCGGATCCTTGGTACACAGGTGATTTCGATGAGACTTATGAGCTGATTTTGGCTGGTTGCCACAAGTGGTTAGAATGCTTAAATGGATGAAAAATGGATAAAATAAAAGAATTTTACGATAAATATAAAATCTATCTGACCCGTCAGAATCTAGAAATCCTAGCAGTGACTGTGATTGCCTTGTCAGCAATTTTAGTGTTTACCTCTAATATCCCTAGCAAGGGTGCGCTAACGCTGGATCAAGGTAAGATAAAATATGAGGGCAGTCTAGTTCACGGAAAAATGAATGGCGAAGGTACCCTGACTTTTAAAAATGGGGATAGCTATAAAGGGCATTTCAAAAATGGTACTTTTGATGGTAAGGGTACTTTTACATCGAAGGCTGGTTGGAAATATGAAGGTGAATTTGCCAACGGTCAAGCCAATGGTAAAGGAAAACTGACGACAGAAAGTAATGTCGTCTATGAAGGAACGTTCAAGCAAGGAATTTATCAAAATGCGCATTAGATGGTTTTCACTGGTTCGGATTACTGGACTGGTCTTGGTGTTACTCTATCATTACTTTCAGGGAGTTTTTCCTGGAGGTTTTATTGGAGTGGACATCTTTTTCACTTTTTCAGGATTTTTGATTACTTCATTATTGATTGATGAGTTTACAAGAAGTCGGACGATTGATATTATGGGCTTTCTGAAACGGCGCTTTTATCGTATCGTTCCTCCGCTTGTTTTTATGATTTTGGTCATCATGCCCTTTACTTTATTGATTCGTCGGGATTTTGTAGCAGGTATCGGGACGCAGATTTCAGCTGCGCTTGGCTTTGTGACCAATTTTTATGAAATGATGTCGGGCGGCAATTATGAAAGCCAGTTTGTGCCGCATTTGCTGATTCACACTTGGAGTTTAGCACTGGAAGTGCATTACTATATCCTCTGGGGCTTGGCTGCTTGGGGCATTAGCAAGATTAGCAAGTCAGTTGCTCAGTATCGGGGGCTGATTTCTCTGACTTCAATTGCTCTGTTTCTGTTCAGTTTCTTAGCTATGTTTATCGGCGCCTTTTTCAGCAAGAATTACTCCAATATTTATTTCTCAAGTTTGACCCATGTCTTTCCTTTCTTTGCTGGGACAGTGCTAGCGACTTTTTCTGGAGTCGGAAATGTGGGCGTTCAGATGAAGAGACTGGAAGAAAAGGTCGAAATCAAGCAAGTCTTGATCGCTTTAGCTGGCAGTTTTGTTCTTCTTATTTTGCTCAGCTTTATTTTGAAATTTGACAGCTTGTGGACTTATTTATTTGGTTTCTTGATTTCAACACTTCTGGCTTGTGTCATGATAGCAGCAACCCGTATCTTGCACGATAAATTGCCAAATATTAAGGAGCCTAGTCCTCTCAACTTTATTGCAGACACTAGCTATGGAGTTTACCTCTTCCATTGGCCTTTCTATATTATTTTTACTCAGTTGATGAGCAATGGATGGGCTGTGCTTTTGACTACAATCTTGAGTTTTGGTTTCGCGGCTCTTTCTTTCTATATCTTAGAGCCGACTTTAGCTGGACGGAAGCCTCGGATTTTTGGCAAGGAGATGAATGTCAGTTCCATCACCAAGCCGATTTTCTACAGTTTTATTCCGCTGACATTTATCTTGCTTATTATCACCGTCACGGCTCCGTCTGTGGGTGCCTTTGAGGAAAGCCTGATTGTCAATTCTTTGAACCAAGCCGATACGAAAATGCAGACAACCCGTAAGCACGCAGACCAAAAAACTGCGACAAATTATAACGTGGCAGAGGGAAC
This sequence comes from Streptococcus cristatus ATCC 51100, assembly GCF_000222765.1. Taxonomy (GTDB): domain Bacteria; phylum Bacillota; class Bacilli; order Lactobacillales; family Streptococcaceae; genus Streptococcus; species Streptococcus cristatus. The sequence continues at coordinate 35,684 of NZ_AFUE01000002.1, forward strand.
GACTGTTATTGGTGATTCGGTCACTTTGCGCTCCGCTGAATGGATCCAAGAGGCTATACCTGACGCTCAAGTCGATGCAGTGGTTAGCCGTAATTTAGTGTCTGGTCTGGAATTTTTCAAGAACGATATTGCTAACCAAACACTGCTTCAAAACGTCGTCTTGGCATTGGGAACCAATCCAGTTGACAATTATGAAGAATTGCTGGATCAGTATATCGAGCTCTTGCCAAAAGGTCATCGTTTGATTTTAGTCACGCCATATGATGGCCGAACAGCCAATGATCCAAGTAGTATTCCTGTTAAGATACGACAATACGAACTTGAACTTGCTAAGAAATACGATTTTGTATATGTAGCAGACTGGTATCAGGTAGCGATTAACAATCCGCAGATTTGGATTGGAACAGACTATGTTCATTATGGGGCAGATTCAGAGTCAATGGCAGAGGGAGGTAAACTCTACTCTAACATGTTGAAAGAAGCCTTGGCTGCCGCTTCAAGTGGCAGTGTTAAGCCATAAAACTAGCTCGGTTATTTAACCGAGCTAGTTTTATAACAAAAAAGAAAACGCTAACACATTTTTAGAGAAAAGTATGTGAAATTTTCGAAAATAATATAGAGACTTTTGTAAAAAAGCCTGAAATATCAGTGTTTAAAAAATAATCCATAAAAAGTTTGTGAACTTTTGTTGAAAGTGTTTACAAATTTGTAGGAATAGAGTATAATTATATTGTGAAATAATTAACAAAGGTTAAAATCTTCATTTAACCTTTTGGCAGAAACTATTGGAGGACTATAATGGCTGATAAGAAGAAAACTGTTGAACAAGAAGATAAAGTGCTAGCGGCAGAAAAACATGTTGATGAGCTTGTGCAAAAAGGTCTCCTAGCTCTTGAAGAAATGAGAAAACTAAATCAAGAGCAAGTAGATTACATCGTAGCAAAAGCTTCAGTTGCAGCTCTTGATGCACACGGGATCCTTGCTCAACACGCGGTTGAAGAAACTGGTCGTGGTGTATTTGAAGACAAGGCAACGAAAAATCTCTTTGCCTGTGAACACGTTGTCAACAACATGCGTGGTGTGAAGACTGTTGGTGTTATCGAAGATGATCCTGTTACTGGACTGACAAAGATTGCTGAGCCTGTCGGAGTTATTTGTGGTATCACTCCAACAACGAACCCAACATCAACAGCAATTTTTAAAGCATTGATTGCCTTGAAGACACGTAATCCAATCGTTTTTGCCTTCCACCCATCTGCTCAGGAATCATCTGCTCACGCAGCGCAAATCGTTCGTGACGCAGCAATCGCAGCTGGCGCACCTGAAAACTGTGTGCAATGGATTACTCAGCCATCTATGGAGGCAACAGCAGCTTTGATGAACCACGATGGTATTGCAACCATCCTTGCAACAGGTGGTAATGCCATGGTTAAGGCTGCCTACTCTTGCGGAAAACCAGCTCTTGGGGTTGGTGCCGGAAATGTACCAGCTTACATCGAAAAATCTGCTGACCTTCGCCAAGCAGCTCATGATATCGTAATGTCTAAATCATTTGACAATGGTATGGTCTGCGCATCTGAGCAAGCGGTGATTATTGACAAGGAAGTTTATGACGAATTTGTAGAGGAATTCAAGTCATACCACACTTACTTTGTAAACAAAAAAGAAAAAGCCCTTCTTGAAGAATTCTGCTTTGGTGCTAAAGCAAACAGCAAAAACTGTGCTGGTGCTAAACTAAACGCAAGCATCGTTGGTAAACCAGCTGCATGGATTGCAGAACAAGCAGGCTTTAAAGTGCCAGAAGGTACAAACATCTTGGCTGCAGAATGTGCGGAAGTGGGTCCAAATGAGCCATTGACTCGTGAAAAATTGTCACCAGTTATCGCTGTCTTGAAAGCTGAAGATAGAGAAGACGGTCTTAAAAAAGCTCGTCAAATGGTTGAATTTAACGGACTTGGTCACTCAGCAGCTATCCATACAAAAGACGAAGAATTGGCTAAACGCTTTGGTACTGAAATCAAAGCTATGCGTATTATCTGGAACTCTCCATCTACTTTCGGTGGTATTGGTGACGTTTACAATGCCTTCATCCCATCCTTGACACTTGGATGTGGTTCATACGGACGCAACTCAGTTGGTGATAATGTGAGCGCTATCAACCTTCTAAACATCAAGAAAGTAGGGAAACGTAGAAATAATATGCAATGGTTTAAAGTTCCTTCAAAAATTTACTTCGAACGCAATTCTATCCAATACCTTCAAACTTGTGAAGATATTGAACGCGTTATGATCGTTACAGACAAATCTATCGAAAAACTTGGTTTTGTTCAACGTGTTATCGATCAATTGAACGCACGTAACAACCGTGTAACTATCCAAGTATTCTCAGATGTTGAACCAGATCCAGACATCACAACGGTAGAACGTGGTGCTGAAGTGATGAAAGCATTTGAACCAGATACAATCATCGCTCTTGGTGGTGGTTCTCCAATGGATGCGGCGAAAGTAATGTGGCTCTTCTACGAGCAACCAGAAATCGACTTCCGTGACTTGGTTCAAAAATTCATGGATATCCGTAAACGTGCCTTCCGCTTCCCATCACTTGGTAAGAAAGCGAAGTACATCGGTATCCCAACGACTTCAGGTACAGGTTCAGAAGTAACACCATTTGCTGTTATCTCTGATAAGAAAAACAACCGCAAATACCCATTGGCTGACTACTCATTGACACCAACTATTGCCATTGTTGACCCTGCTTTGGTTGAATCCGTTCCAGACTTTATCGCAGCTGATACAGGTATGGACGTCTTGACTCACGCGACTGAAGCCTATACTTCAAACTTCGCTAACGACTACACAGACGGTATTGCGCTTCAAACGATCAAGCTTGTCTTTGAATGGTTGGAAAAATCTGTTAAGACAGCTGACCCAGAAGCACGTGAAAAAATGCATAATGCGTCTACAATGGCTGGTATGGCCTTTGCCAATGCCTTCCTTGGTATGAGCCACTCAATGGCCCACAAGATCGGTGGTGTTCACCATACTGTTCACGGACGTACAAACGCAATCTTGCTTCCATACGTCATCCGTTACAACGGTACTCGCCCGTCTAAGACTACTACATGGCCTAAGTACAACTACTGGAAAGCTGATGAGAAATTTCAAGACATCGCGAAAATGCTTGGCTTGCCTCACTCAACTCCAGAAGAAGCAGTTGAAGCTTATGCCAAAGCAGTTTACGATCTTGGTGAAGCAGTTGGAATCACAATGAACTTCAAAGGCTTCGGAATAGATGAAAAAGTTTGGAAAGACAGCTTGCATGAAATTGCATTGCTTGCTTATGAAGACCAATGTTCACCTGCAAACCCACGCTTACCAATGGTAGCTGACATGGAAGAAATCATGGCAGATGCATACTATGGTTATGCAGAACGTCCAGGACGTCGTAAATAATATAAAATGAATCCCTCACTTAGTGAGGGATTCAGGTTGTACGAAGAGATCTTTCAATATTTCAAATTCCATAATACTTTTCGTAAAATAGAAGAGTAGTTGATGTAGCACTTACTTTATATTAGCGAAAGAAATTTAGTTCACCGTATTAGCTGTACAGTTAAGATGGAGAATGATATTTGCTATGCTATCACACAGTTTGTTATTTACAACCGCTTGGCTGGAGAGAAGTGTATTATCTTTTGCCTAAGTATAGGCATGAAGCTATGATAGCAATCCTATCTTTAACTGGCTCTGCGGAACCAAAATAAAAAGACTTTCACTCATTTCGGACTTTAAATCCGAGAAATAATATTCGTCCCCCCTTTAGGGCTAGGCAAAGGCCTAGCCTTTTTTACTTGCCTGAGGGAGTATAGAAATGAGAATCTTTTTTAGAAGTTTGCTTGCTCTTTCATTTACTTTTCTACAAAATGGATTCCTAAAAGTACTTTCAGGAATTTTTGTTTTTCTGGAAAATTCAGAAACTAAAATCTAAATCTCAAACAATATTGAAAGCGCTTTAAAAATTATTTATAATAACATTATGAAATACTCGAGTTAAAAAATGGAGTCTAGGATAAGGAAGTAAAAATATTTGTTTGCGGCCTTCTTCTCTGCTCCACCTGAGGTCCTAGGTAGTTGTTAGACTATCTGATCAGACCGACGTCTTACGAAAGGAGATTGTATATTCATGTCACAGATTTTAAAAGATGACTTGATAGCCAAGATTAAAGACGGCATCATTGTTTCTTGTCAAGCCTTGCCCCAGGAACCGCTTTATACGGAAGCTGGAGGAGTGATTCCTCTCTTGGTCAAGGCTGCTGAGCAGGGCGGTGCTGTCGGTATCCGAGCTAATAGCGTTCGCGATATTCGGGAGATCAAGGAAGTAACTTCTCTGCCCATCATCGGAATTATCAAACGCGACTATCCGCCACAAGAGCCTTTTATCACGGCTACCATGCGGGAAGTAGATGAGTTGGCTGCTCTGGATATTGAAGTCATTGCTCTGGACTGTACCAAGCGGGAACGCCATGACGGCTTGACAATTGCGGATTTCATCAAGCAGGTCAAGGCCAAGTATCCTCATCAGCTATTGATGGCAGATATCAGCACCTATGAGGAAGCTGCTGCTGCTGTAGAAGCTGGTGTAGACTTTGTCGGCACTACCTTATCGGGCTACACTTCTTACAGTCCCAAGGTTGACGGACCAGACATTGAGCTCATTCGACGCTTGTGCCAAGCAGGCTTTGATGTCATCGCCGAAGGAAAGATTCACTATCCGAGTCAAGCCAAGCAGATACATGATTTTGGTGTGAGGGGCATCGTTGTCGGAGGAGCCATTACTCGTCCTAAAGAAATTACAGAGCGCTTTGTTGCAGGATTAAAATAAGTGAGGTAGATGAATGACAACCTTAACACTAAATAAACTATATAAAAAATATCCTAATAGTGATTTTTACTCTGTTGAAAATTTTGATTTGGATATTAAGGATAAGGAGTTTATCGTTTTTGTAGGACCTTCCGGTTGCGGGAAATCAACAACCTTGCGGATGATTGCAGGACTTGAGGATATCACAGAAGGGGAGCTCTATATTGATCAAAATCTTGTCAATGACATTGCTCCTAAAGATCGGGATATCGCCATGGTTTTCCAAAATTACGCTCTTTATCCTCACATGACTGTTTATGACAATATGGCATTCGGACTCAAGCTTCGCAAGTATGACAAGGCTGATATTGACAAAAGAGTTCAGGAAGCGGCAGAAATCCTTGGGCTGAAAGAGCTGCTGGATCGTAAACCGGCCGACTTATCTGGTGGTCAGCGCCAGCGGGTAGCTATGGGGCGGGCAATTGTCCGTGATGCCAAAGTCTTCCTTATGGATGAACCCTTGTCTAACTTGGATGCCAAACTGCGCGTGTCCATGCGGGCAGAAATCGCAAAAATTCACCGCCGTATCGGAGCGACGACTATCTATGTGACCCACGACCAGACAGAGGCCATGACCTTGGCTGACCGCATCGTTATCATGTCAGCTACTAAGAACGAAGCAGGAACAGGTACTATCGGTCGAATCGAGCAAATCGGTACGCCTCAGGAACTTTATAACGAACCAGCTAATAAATTTGTGGCAGGTTTTATCGGCAGTCCAGCCATGAATTTCTTTGAAGTGAACTTAGAGGGCAATCAGCTTACAGATGGACAAGGCTTTGCTGTTGGACTTCCAGACGGTCAGCGTAAAATCTTAGAAGAAAAAGGCTATCAAGGAAAGAAAGTGATACTGGGCATTCGACCAGAGGATATCTCGGCTGAGTTGATAGCTGCTGATGCTTTCCCAGATTCTGTTGTTGAAGCAGAGATTATAGTTTCTGAACTTTTAGGAAGCGATTCTATCCTTTATTGTAAAATAGGAGTTCAGGAATTTTCTGCACGTGTTGCTGCTCATAATTACCATGAAGCAGGGCAGAAAATAGACTTGGTATTCAATATTGCAAAAGCACACTTCTTTGAATTAGAGAACGGTTCACGTATTAAATAAAATTTTATAAGGAAATTTTAATTATGATTGTAACGGAAATTAATAATCTGTCAACTTATGTAGGAGTAAATCCATATTTTGAAAGATTAATAAATTTTTTAAAAACAGTTGATTTGGGAAGTCTTCCAGAAGGGAAGATAGATATTGAAGGTGATAAATTATTTGGCAATTGTTTTAGTTATGTAGCAGATGGTCAACCAGGAGATTTCTTTGAAACTCATAGGAAATATCTTGATATCCATCTGGTGTTAGAAAATACAGAAGATATGGCAGTTTCTTCTGTTAAAAGCACAACAGTTAGTCAACCTTATAATAAGGAAAATGATATTGAGTTATATGAAGGAAAAGTGGAGCAGCTTATTCATTTGAAATCTGGAGAATGTTTAATAACATTCCCTGAGGATTTGCATCAGCCAAAGGTTCGTGTAAATGATCTACCATTAAAAAAAGTAGTATTTAAAGTAGCTATTTCTTAAATAGGAAGAGGTAAACTATGAAAAATCTAAAGAAATTTTTATTCGTTCTTCTAACAGGACTTATCGCACTGATAATCAGTGGTTGTTCTCCAAGTGGGGAAAATAGTAAAGGAAACGATTCAGGTGAATTATCTGGGGAAATCGTTATGTGGCACTCATTTACACAGGGACCTCGTTTAGAAAGTATCCAGAAATCTGCAGATGAATTTATGAAGAAGCATCCAAAAGTTAAGATTAAAATTGAAACTTTTTCTTGGAATGACTTTTACACCAAATGGACAACAGGCCTTGCTAACGGAAACGTACCTGATGTCAGTACAGCTTTGCCGAACCAAGTAATGGAAATGATTAACTCAGATGCTATTGTTCCATTGAATGATACAATTGACAAAATTGGAAAAGATCGTTTCAATAAAACAGCTCTGAATGAAGCAAAAATTGGCAGTGATTACTATTCTGTTCCTCTTTATTCCCATGCGCAAGTGATGTGGGTACGAACAGATTTATTAAAACAACACAATATTGAAGTACCTAAAACTTGGGATGAACTTTATGAGGCATCTAAGAAATTAACAGCTGATGGAGTTTATGGTATGTCAGTGCCGCTTGGTACGAATGACTTTATGGCTACTCGTTTCCTGAATTTCTATGTTCGTAGTGCAGGAGGAAGCCTATTAACAAAGGATAAGAAGGTTGATTTAACTAGCGATTTGGCTCAAGAAGGAATCAAATACTGGGTGAAAATGTACAAGGAAGTTTCTCCTAAAGATTCACTCAATTATAATGTGTTACAACAAGCTACCCTATTCTACCAAGGTAAGACAGCATTTGACTTTAACTCAGGTTTCCACATTGGAGGGGTTGAAGCGAACAGTCCACAATTATTAGAATCAATTGATGCCTATCCTATTCCGAAGGTCAAAGCATCCGATAAAGATCAAGGAATTGAAACTTCAAATGTTCCAATGGTTGTATGGAAAAATTCTAAGCATCCAAAAGTTGCAAAAGCATTTTTAGAATATCTATATGAACAAGATAACTATGTTGGTTTCTTAGATTCTACACCAGTTGGCATGTTACCAACGATTAGCGGTATTTCTGATTTACCATCTTATAAGAATAATGAAAAACGCCAAAAATTCCAACATGCAGAACAAGTAATCAATGAGGCTGTTCAAAAAGGTACTGCTATTGGTTATGAAAACGGCCCAAGTGTTGAGGCTGGTATGTTGACAAACCAACACATTATTGAACAAATGTTCCAAGATATTATCACAAATGGGAAAGACCCCATGGCTGCAGCAAAAGATGCTGAAAAGCAATTAAACGATTTATTTGAAACGGTTGCAGTTGATGTGAAATAATACCTAGATTATTAGGGCTATGGTGCAGTAGCGCTATAGCCTCTTATTTTAAAGAAAGGGGTAAGAGATGGTCAGAGATCGTAATTTGACGCGTTGGATATTTGTACTACCAGCAGTGATTATCGTAGGATTACTCTTTGTTTATCCATTTTTTTCAAGCATTTTTTATAGCTTTACCAATAAGAATTTAATTATGCCCAACTATCGTTTTGTTGGTTTGGATAATTATAAAGCAGTATTGTCAGACCCTAACTTTTTTAGTGCATTTTTTAATTCAATTAAATGGACTGTCCTTTCCTTAGCTGGACAAGTTATCATTGGATTTGTTCTGGCTCTTGCTTTGCATAGAGTGCGACGATTTAAAAAACTTTATCGGACATTGTTAATTGTACCGTGGGCCTTTCCTACAATTGTTATTGCTTTTTCATGGCAATGGATTCTAAATGGTGTTTATGGGTATCTGCCAAATATCATTGTTAAGCTTGGTTTAATGGAGCATGCCCCAGCTTTTCTGACTGACAGCACGTGGGCCTTTATTTGCTTGGTGTTTATCAATATCTGGTTTGGAGCTCCAATGATTATGGTTAATGTTTTATCTGCACTTCAAACAGTTCCCCAGGAGCAGTTTGAGGCGGCTAAAATTGATGGTGCGACAAGTTGGCAAGTATTCAGACATATTACTTTTCCGCATATTAAGGTCGTTGTAGGACTGCTAGTTGTACTGAGAACGGTTTGGATCTTTAATAATTTTGATATTATCTACCTCATTACTGGTGGTGGTCCATCTAATGCGACTATGACCTTGCCGATTTTCGCTTACAACTTAGGTTGGGGAACGAAGTTATTAGGACGAGCTTCAGCAGTCACAGTATTGCTCTTTATCTTCCTATTGACAGTTTGCTTCATTTACTTCTCTGTAATTAGTAAATGGGAAAAGGAGGGTAGAAAATAATGAAGAAAAAATCAAACTTCTACTTAGATATCGGAGCTCATTTGGTTTTGATAATTGCAACAATTGTTGCAATCTTCCCGCTTGTATGGATTATTATATCTTCGATTAAAGGAAAAGGGGAGTTGACACAATTCCCAACTCGCTTCTGGCCTCAGACTTTTACGCTAGACTACTTTACACATGTTATTAATGATTTGCATTTCGTTGATAATATCCGAAATAGTTTAGTAATTTCTTTGTCCACAACAGTTATTGCAACGATTATTTCTTCCATGGCTGCTTATGGTATTGTTCGTTTCTTCCCTAAGCTAGGATCAATAATGTCACGGCTTTTGGTAACAACTTATATTTTCCCACCTATTTTGCTAGCAATACCTTATTCTATTGCAATTGCAAAAGCAGGTTTGGGAAATAGCATCATTGGCCTTATCATCATTTATTTGTCATTTAGTGTACCTTATGCGGTATGGCTGCTGGTTGGCTTCTTCCAAACGGTTCCGATTGGGATTGAAGAGGCAGCCCGTATCGATGGAGCAAATAAGTTTGTTACTTTTTATAAAGTGGTATTACCAATCGTTGCTCCGGGAATTGTTGCAACAGCGATTTATACCTTTATTAATGCGTGGAATGAATTCTTATATGCATTGATACTGATTAACGATACAAGTAAAATGACCGTTGCAGTAGCACTTCGTTCATTGAATGGGTCAGAGGTGCTAGACTGGGGAGATATGATGGCGGCATCTGTGATTGTTGTATTGCCTTCTATTATCTTCTTCTCAATCATTCAAAATAAGATTGCAAGTGGTCTTTCAGAAGGGTCTGTAAAATAGACATTTCGAAACAACATTAGTCAATATATAAGTTAAAAATAGGATATTGTATTAAACAACAGGAGAATAAAAATGGTTAAATATGGCGTCGTAGGAACAGGATATTTTGGAGCTGAATTGGCTCGTTATATGCAAAAAAATGATGGTGCAGAGATTACGATTGTTTATGATCCAGAAAATGCGGAAGCAGTAGCTGAAGAGTTAGGAGCGAAAGTGGCAGCTTCGATAGATGAATTAGTGGCTAGCGATGAAGTTGACTGTGTTATTGTAGCTTCTCCAAATAATCTTCATAAAGAGCCGGTTATCAAAGCAGCTCAGCATGGAAAAAATGTTTTTTGTGAAAAACCAATTGCTCTTTCCTATGAGGATTGTCGCGAAATGGTAGATGCTTGTAAAGAAAATAATGTGACCTTTATGGCGGGGCATATCATGAACTTCTTTAATGGTGTTCATCATGCCAAAGAATTAATCAATCAAGGTGTGATTGGGGACGTTCTATATTGTCATACGGCTCGTAATGGATGGGAGGAGCAACAACCATCAGTATCTTGGAAGAAAATCCGCGAAAAATCTGGTGGTCACTTATATCACCATATCCATGAATTGGACTGTGTTCAATTTCTTATGGGTGGGATGCCTGAAACTGTTACAATGACTGGTGGCAATGTAGCTCATGAGGGAGAAAATTTTGGTGACGAAGATGACATGATTTTTGTCAATATGGAATTTTCAAACAAGCGTTTTGCTTTGCTAGAATGGGGCTCTGCTTATCGATGGGGTGAACACTATGTCTTGATTCAAGGGACAAAAGGAGCGATTCGTCTGGACTTGTTCAACTGTAAAGGAACTCTCAAATTAGATGGCCAAGAAAGTTACTTCCTAATCCATGAGTCACAGGAAGAAGATGATGATCGTACTCGTATTTACCATAGTACCGAAATGGATGGAGCCATTGCTTACGGAAAACCTGGTAAACGTACCCCATTGTGGTTATCATCTGTTATTGACAAGGAAATGCGTTACCTTCATGAAATCATGCAGGGAGCACCGGTAACAGAAGAATTCAAAAAATTATTAACAGGAGAAGCAGCTCTGGAGGCTATTGCAACAGCAGATGCATGTACTCAGTCTATGTTTGAAGATCGTAAAGTTAAATTATCGGAAATTGTAAAATAAAAGATGTGGGGATGAAACAATGATTTTCGTCCCTCTCATTTCTAAAAAATTAGGAGAAAACTATGTCAGATTTAAAAAAATATGAAGGTGTCATCCCAGCTTTTTATGCTTGTTATGACGAGGAGGGTGAAATCAGCCCGGAGCGGACTCGCGCTTTGGTGGAGTATTTCATCGACAAGGGCGTGCAAGGTCTCTATGTCAACGGCTCGTCAGGCGAGTGTATCTACCAGAGCGTGGCCGACAGAAAAGTAATTTTGGAAGAAGTAATGAAAGTTGCTAAGGGCAAACTGACCATCATTGCTCACGTAGCCTGCAACAATACTAAGGACAGTATCGAGTTGGCAAAACATGCGGAAGCTCTAGGAGTTGATGCCATTGCGGCTATTCCGCCGATTTATTTCCGTCTGCCAGAATACTCTGTCGCTCAGTACTGGAATGATATCAGTGCGGCTGCCCCACATACTGATTTTGTGATTTATAATATTCCGCAATTGGCTGGTGCAGCGCTGACTCCGAGTCTTTATAAGGAAATGCTCAAGAATGAGCGCGTGATTGGGGTAAAAAATTCCTCTATGCCCGTTCAGGATATCCAGACTTTTGCAGCACTTGGCGGCAGTGACCATTTGGTCTTTAACGGTCCAGATGAGCAGTTCTTGGGCGGTCGTCTTATGGGTGCAGCAGCTGGAATTGGTGGTACCTATGGGGCTATGCCAGAACTCTTCCTTAAACTGAATCAACTGATTGCAGACAAGGAACTGGAAAGAGCCAAAGAACTGCAGTTTGCCATTAACGACATTATCGGCAAGCTAACCAGTGCTCACGGCAATATGTATGCTGTTATCAAAGAAGTTCTCAAGCTCAACGAAGGACTGGCTATCGGCTCTGTCCGTGCTCCTTTGACACCAGTCGTAGAAGCAGACCGTCCAGTCGTAGAAGCAGCAGCGGCCTTGATCCAAGAAACTAAGGAGCGCTTCCTCTAAAAGAAAGAAGGATGCTTATGGGAAATTATGTTACGATTGATATTGGCGGTACCAATATCAAATACGGCCTGATAGACGACCAAGAAACGCTAGTAGAAGCCCATGAAATACCTACGGAAGCCCATAAGGGTGGTCCAGAGATTATGCGTAAGGCTCAAAAGATAGTTGCAGACTATGCGCAGGCTGGCTCGATTGAGGGGATTTGTATCTCCTCAGCTGGTATGGTCGATCCAGACAAGGGTGAAATTTTCTATGCTGGTCCTCAGATTCCTAACTATGCTGGGACGCAATTTAAGAAAGTCTTGGAGGAGGAGTTTTCCATTCCTTGCGAGATTGAGAATGATGTCAATTGTGCCGGTCTGGCTGAGGTCATGTCTGGCCATGGTAAGGGAGCAAAAATTGCGGTCTGTCTAACGATTGGGACAGGGATTGGTGGCTGTCTAGTAGCGGATGGGCGAGTTTTTCACGGCTTTAGCAACTCAGCCTGCGAAGTAGGCTATCTGCACCTGCCGGACGGAGCCTTTCAGGATGTAGCTTCGACCACAGCCTTGGTTCAATATGTTGCTGACTTGCACGGAGAAGATCCCTCTCTCTGGAATGGTCGAAGGATTTTCAAAGAAGCGACCGAGGGCAATACCTTCTGTATCAAAGGAATTGACCGTATGGTAGGCTATCTGGGGCAGGGCATTGCCAATATCTGCTATGTCGTCAATCCAGAAATCGTCATCCTGGGCGGTGGTATTATGGGGCAAGAGGCCATTCTTCGACCGCGTATCCAAGCGGCTCTCAAGGATGCTCTGGTGCCGAGTATAGCTGAGAAGACCAAACTAGCCTTTGCCTATCACCAAAATACGGCGGGCATGTTTGGAGCTTACTACCACTTTAAAAATAAACATCAGTAATCCAAGTAAACCTGGGGAGTGACCTCAGGTTTCTTGCTTCTAGAAAAACTGCTTCTGTAGATGGACAGATAGTATTTTAGAAGAAGTTGAAATGACAGGAAAAATTCGGTGGATAGAACTAAATTTTCAAAAATTTAACTTTGCTCACCTGTCTTTAGAAGTAGATTTAAAAAGTTGCCCAAGACTTTTAAGAAGTACCAGCCCTTTGAGGTTGAGCAATCAGTAACCCATCAAGGAGTTAAAAATAAGGCCAGGATTTTTGTCCTAGCCTTTTATTGATGCCTACGGTAATAGCCGTTAAGTTTGTGATTTTCCCAGTAACTATTGAAGATTTTTTCCTTTCTCTCTCGGTCAATCTCTAGGAAAAAGGCATAAAGTATATCGATCATCAGCAGCATTGGGAACTGAGCTGAGATTCGTTGGATGAACTGAGGTTTACTTTGCATTGCAACTGGGATGATTTCTGAAAAGTCTTCTTTAATCAAATCAGGCTGGCCAGTGATTAATACGGTCTTGGCTCCCATGCCCTTAGCATCAATCAGGCTGTCAATAATGGACGGGGTTTGACCTGAAAGAGAAAAGCCGATAACTAGGCAGTTTTTGTCTAAAATGCTCGTTGTCCAAGCAAAGCCATCCGCATCTGTCAGGGCTTCACAAATAACCCCTAAGCGCATGAAGCGCAGTTTCATATCGCGAGCGACGAGCCCCGAGCTTCCCGTGCCAAAAAAATAGACACGATCCGCTTTTTCAATCAGCTGGGCTACGCGCTCCAACCTTTTTTCGTCAATCAAGTCCTCGGTTTGTTGCCGAATTTGAATATAGTTGCGTAGCACTTGGCGGGACGAATCATTTTTCAGATTTGTATGCTCCGTTTTGCTGATTTTCAGTTGTTGGAGATATTGGAAGTTGAACTCCCGATAGCCCTTGAAGCCACATTTTTTTGCAAAACGGGTCAGGGCCGCCTGTGAGATGTGTAAGGTTTGGGCTACTTCGAGGGAGGACAGGTCCCCTTCTATCTCTGTCGGAGTCAAAAAATAGTCGGCAATCTGTTTTTCGACATCGGTCATAATGTCGTAACAGCTTTCGATGATGGCCAAGATATTTTGCTGGTGTCTCATGATGGGTCACTTTCTTTGGTCAAAATAATAAAACATAATTTCATTATAACATAGTTTAGAGAGAATAAAGCGTTTACAAAAATGATAATTGTCAGACCTGGCTTTCCATTAAAGTACGAGCAGACTGTAATCTCAATATTTTTAGATATTATGACCGCCTTTTTCTGAAGAGGTATTTCCTAAAGTTTGCGTCGAATGAAAGAAAAAGTGATATAATTTACACAAGTAATGTTCCAAGTTTGGATCTGAAGCAAGGGAGATAGGAGCCACTGTCCATTGCAGCTTCCAATTCTTATTTTGGAAATCAGTAAAGCTAGATTGTGAGGTTTTTATGCGAATCAATGAACTAGGCCAGCCTATTGGAGAGGCTCTGCCAGATTTTAAGCCGGGGGACTTGCCTAACTTGGAGCGAATTGAAGGACAGTATGTTATTATCGAGCGGTTGTCCAAGGACAAGCATGGAGCAGATTTATACGAAGTATATGGTCCGGATTCACCTGCGGACATGTGGACCTATCTCTTTCAAAATGCTGCTCAGAGTCAGGAGGAGTGGGATAGTTTGCTAGATCGGATGCTGGCAGGACAGGACCGTTTCCACTATGCCATTGTGGACAAGGAGAGCGGCAAGGCGCTGGGAACCTTTGCTTTAATGAGAATTGACCGAGGCAATCGTGTGATTGAAGTAGGTGCTGTGACCTATTCACCGCAGCTGAAGCGCACCAGACTGGCTACAGAAGCCCAGTACTTACTGGCACGCTATGTCTTTGAAGAGCTGGAGTATCGCCGTTACGAATGGAAATGCGATGCACTCAATCAGCCCTCAAGGCGGGCAGCAGAGCGGCTGGGCTTTACCTACGAAGGTAGGTTCCGTCAGGCGGTCGTCTATAAGGGACGCAACCGAGATACCGACTGGCTCTCTATGATTGACAGTGATTGGCCTGCCGTTAAGACTCGTCTGGAGAAATGGCTGAGTCCAGACAATTTTGATGAAAAGGGACAGCAAATAAAAGCCTTGTCTGAGTTTTGATATTTGATTGAGTTGAAATCATAGGATTTCGACTCTTTTTACTTTTTAATTTTGATGAAAATGGAGAATTTTCTGATAAATTTTGATATAATAAAACGAACTACAGATAAAGGATGAGAGAGAATGACCTTAGTTTATCAATCAACACGCGATGAAAAGAATAAAGTAACAGCCAGCCAGGCGATTCTGCAAGGTTTGGCGACAGACGGCGGTCTGTTTACGCCCATTACCTATCCACAGGTCGATTTGGACTTTGCCAAGCTCAAAGACGCTTCTTATCAGGAAGTAGCCAAGCTAGTTTTATCTGCATTTTTGGATGATTTTTCTGAAGCGGAGCTGGACCACTGTATCAACCATGCCTACGACAGCAAGTTTGATGATGCGGCGATTGCTCCCTTGGTCAAGCTGGATGGTCAGTATAATCTAGAGCTTTTCCACGGAGCGACCATTGCCTTCAAGGATATGGCTTTGTCTATCCTGCCTCACTTGATGACAACCGCAGCCAAAAAGCATGGCTTGGAAAACAAAATTGTCATTTTGACGGCGACTTCTGGCGACACAGGTAAGGCGGCTATGGCAGGCTTTGCGGACGTTCCGGGGACTGAGATTATCGTCTTTTACCCGAAAGACGGTGTCAGCAAGGTCCAAGAGCTGCAAATGACGACACAGACAGGTGCCAATACGCATGTTGTTGCCATTGACGGCAACTTTGACGATGCTCAGACCAATGTCAAGCACATGTTCAACGATACAGACCTACGAGCTCGTCTCTTGGAGCACAAACTGCAATTTTCATCCGCTAACTCCATGAATATCGGCCGTTTGGTGCCACAGATTGTTTACTATGTCTATGCTTATGCTCAGCTGGTGAAGACGGGAGAAATTACAGCAGGAGACAAGGTCAACTTTACCGTTCCGACGGGGAACTTTGGTAATATCTTGGCGGCCTACTATGCTAAGCAAATCGGTCTGCCGGTTGGCAAGCTGATCTGTGCATCGAATGAAAACAATGTTCTGACAGACTTCTTCAAGACGCAGGTTTATGACAAGAAGCGGAGCTTCAAGGTGACCACTAGTCCATCCATGGATATTCTGGTTTCCTCTAACTTGGAGCGTTTGATTTTCCACCTATCTGGTAACAGTGCTGAGAAAACAGCTGCCCTGATGGCGGCTCTGAATGAGCAAGGCCAGTATGAACTGACGGACTTCGACGCTGAGATTTTAGAGCTCTTTGCAGCTGACTATGCGACAGAAGAGGAAACAGCTGCTGAAATCAAGCGGGTCTATCAAGTCTCTAACTACATTGAAGACCCTCATACAGCCGTTGCGTCCGCTGTCTATCAAAAATACTTGGTAGAAACAGGTGATCAGCGCAAGACTGTTATCGCATCTACTGCTAGTCCTTATAAATTCCCAGTTGTAGCAGTTGAAGCTGTGACTGGTCAAACAGGACTCAGTGATTTCGAGGCTTTGGAGCAACTGCACGAACTTTCTGGCGTAGCCCTGCCACCAGCTGTGGACGGCTTAGAAACAGCACCGGTTCGCCACAAAACCACAGTCGCTGCAGACCAAATGCAGGCAGCAGTCGAAGATTATTTGGGATTGTAAAGTTTACTTAGAAGGCCTAAAATCAGCTGGATATCTGGCTGATTTTTTCTTAGGATGCCCAATGAAAGAAAGAGAAGTAGCTTATGCTTAAGAGGGAGAATTTTCTCTATGACGACTTATAAAAAAATCATGAATATCGCCTTGCCAGCTATGGCAGAGAACTTTTTGCAGATGCTCATGGGCATGGTCGACAGCTATCTGGTGGCCAGTCTTGGGCTGATTGCGATTTCTGGTGTCTCGGTGGCCGGAAACATTATTATCATTTATCAGGCAATTTTTATCGCGCTGGGGGCTGCTGTTTCCAGTCTCATCTCCAAGACTCTGGCTCAAGGAGACAAGGAGCGTTTGGCCTATCATACAGCTGAGGCTATCAAGCTGACGCTGCTTCTGAGCTTTCTATTGGGGCTGCTTTCCCTGCTCTTTGGCAGGCAGATGCTGGATCTGCTGGGGACGGAAAAAGCGGTGGCTGAATCAGGCGGTCTGTATCTGGCTCTGGTTGGTGGGACTATTGTCTTGTTGGGCTTGATGACTTCCTTTGGAGCTTTAGTGCGGGTCACACGCAACCCTAGATTCCCCATGTATGTCAGTCTTCTGACTAATGTCCTCAATGCCCTCTTTTCCGGTCTGGGGATTTACGTCTTTCGGCTTGGTATTGTCGGTGTAGCGTTGGGAACGGTGCTGGCTCGTTTGGTCGGTGTGCTGATTCTCTGGCGGGAGCTGGATTTGTCCACAATCCGCTGGTGCTGGGGCTTAGATGGAGAGCTTTTACGCCTGTCTCTGCCGGCTGCTGGAGAGCGGCTCATGATGCGGGCGGGTGATGTAGTGATCATCGCCATTTTGGTCGTCTTTGGGACAGACGCAGTAGCGGGGAATGCCATCGGTGAAGTCCTGACTCAGTTTAATTATATGCCAATCTTCGGAGTCGCAACAGCAACAGTCATGCTGGTAGGCCATGCGGTAGGTAAGGGAGATATGAAAGAAGTCGGTCTGATTCGTCAGAGGGCCTTCTGGCTGTCTTTTGCTTGTATGCTACCTGTGGCTCTAGGAGTCTTTGCTTTTGGTCGGCCGCTGACCTTGCTCTATACGGATAATAGCGGAGCTATCACAGCCAGTCTTTCGGTCATCCTCTTTTCTCTGCTGGGCACTCCCATGGCAGCTGGGACCGTGATTTACACAGCGGTTTGGCAGGGGCTGGGAAATGCCAGACTGCCCTTTTATGCCACGACTATTGGTATGTGGCTGATTCGCATCATATCAGGCTATTTGTTGGGTGTGACCTTTGGCTTGGGCCTTCCGGGGGTCTGGGCTGGGACACTCTTGGACAATGGCTTCCGCTGGCTATTTTTAAAGGTTTTATACGACAGAAAAATGAGGGAAATTGCATGACAACAGCGTTTATTTGGGATTTGGACGGCACCTTGCTGGACTCCTATGATGCTATTTTGGCGGGGATTGAGGAAACCTATGCTCACTATGATCTGGACTTTGACAGGGCAAGTATTCACAGCTATATCCTAAAGCACTCTGTCCAGAAGCTCTTGGAAAAAGTAGCGTCTGAGAAAGGCCTAGACGCTGCCGAGATGAATGCCTTTCGTGGAGCAAGTCTAAAGGAGAAGAATGCTCAGGTTCATCTGATGGAAGGGGCTGCGGAGATACTGGCCTGGGCTAAAGAGCAGGGCATTGCGCAGTTCGTCTATACCCACAAGGGACTCAATGCCCATCAAATCTTGGAAGACTTGGGCATTCATGACTATTTTACAGAAATCATCACAACAGCCAACGGCTTTGAGCGCAAGCCTCACCCAGAAGGTGTTGATTATCTGATCGAGAAGTATGGCCTGGATAAGCAGGAAACCTACTATATCGGGGACCGGACGCTAGATGTGGATGTCGCCGTCAACAGTGGCATCCAGAGCATTAACTTCTGTGACTACCGACCAGAAATCAATCAGAAAATAGAGAAGTTGGTGGACATCAAGCAATTATTTACAAGATAAAAAGCAGATCCGAACTGATCTACTATCAGTCTAGCCTGCTTTTTCTTTTACATATGCTCAATGTGAAGTTCTAGCAAGAATTCAAGCGCCTCGGGAGTGCAGTTCTTTTTTTCAATAGGGAAGCCGACATTTGGACCCAACATGATATAAAAATCATCTTTAGTATGGAAAACTTTGACGATGTCATCATAGCTATAAAGAAACTCTCCTCGTTTGCTTTTCACAGAAAATTTATCTTTCTCAAATATAAGAGTTTGCACCATATCCTTCCAGAAAGGAGTTTTTCGATAGGCCTTCCTTATCTGAAAGTCCGTGCCAAAGTACATTACTGGGAATATAATCAAAGATGTAAATAACACGATGAAGAAAGAAAATCGCTTCAGGTTGTCAGGTAGGAAGATAAGATAGAGAGATAGAATTCCTATCAAAATGAACATATTCAGCAAGAATCTTTTCCCGCGTAAGAAAACAGACCAAGCAAATCGTTGATACACTTCCTCAGTCACAAGAGTTGGAATGGTTATTGGAAACATGCTTCACCTCCTAGTTTTTATTATTATACCATAGAAGAGTGATAAGATATAGCTGGCTCTTGCTAGGCGATACGAGGCAAGGCAAGTTTCTTTTAGAGGAGGCGAGTGATTTTTTCATCTTTGCCTAAAACCAGTACATCTGGCATGCTTAGGCTACGCCAGAAGTCATAATCAATGCTGGAGTCAAATGCGCTCAGCAAGATGCAAATCAGATTGCCGTGGGAACTGATGATAATTTCTTCGTTTTGATGTTTGCTTTCTAGCTCATGAAGAAGAGCTAAAGCACGCTGTTGAGCTTGCTGATTGGATTCACCATCAACAAGTGAAAATGTTGGCCGTGACCAAAGTTTCATGAGGGCTTCTTCAAAATCTTGGTCGGCAATCGCTTGACTGCTTAGCTTTCGCTCTATTAGTCGTTTGTCGGTTTGAATAGCGAGTTTCAGACTTTGTGCTAAAGGCTCGACCGTTTGAATGGCTCTGCAGTAGGGACTAGAATAAATGGCGGTAATGGATTTGTCTGCTAAAAATTCAATCTGTGCCAAGGATTCTCGCCCTTTGTCTGATAATGGTCGGTTGATTTCATCAGGTGTATAGTTAGAATGTGCATGACGGATAAAATAGTAAGTGTTTTTCATAGGATAATTATAGCAAAATTTAAATCTCCATTCATTTTCTACCTATTTTCCACGCCGCCTTTTCTGTCTTTGTCCGCCTTTCGTGTTATAATAAACCTATGGAAAAAAAGAATAAGTTATTATTAATTGACGGTTCGTCCGTTGCTTTTCGCGCTTTTTTTGCGCTTTATAATCAAATTGACCGTTTCAAAAGTCCATCGGGCCTGCATACCAATGCCATTTATGGCTTCCACCTCATGCTCAATCATCTCTTGGAGCGCGTGCAGCCGACCCATGTCCTGGTGGCTTTTGATGCTGGAAAGACGACCTTCCGGACCGAGATGTACGCTGACTATAAGGCTGGTCGGGCCAAGACACCAGATGAATTTCGTGAGCAGTTGCCTTTTATCCGAGAAATGCTGCAGCACCTAGGCATTCACTTCTATGACTTGGCTCAGTACGAGGCGGATGACATCATCGGAACCTTGGACAAGATGGCTGAAAAGACAGCTGTGCCTTACGATGTGACCATTGTCAGTGGTGATAAAGACTTGATTCAGCTGACGGATGAGAATACCGTGGTGGAGATCTCCAAGAAAGGCGTGGCTGAGTTTGAGGAATTTACCCCAGCCTACCTCATGGAAAAGATGGGCATCACGCCAGAGCAGTTCATTGACCTCAAGGCACTGATGGGCGATCAGTCGGACAATATCCCCGGCGTGACAAAGATCGGTGAGAAGACGGGCCTCAAGCTCCTCTTGGAGTACGGCTCTTTGGAAAATCTCTATGAAAATATTGACCAGCTCAAGGCTTCCAAGATGAAGGAAAATCTGATCAATGACAAGGACAAGGCCTTCTTATCAAAGACCCTAGCTACCATTAATACTCAGGCGCCGATTGAAATCGGGCTGGATGATTTGGTTTACAAGGGTCCGCAGATAGAGGCTCTGAGTAAGTTCTATGACGAGATGGGCTTCAAGCAGCTCAAGGCTCAGCTAGGAGCGGCTCAGGAGCCGGTAGAAGTCAAACCAATTGAATTTACCAAAGTGACTGAGGTGACAGTGGATATGCTGGCACCCGAGCAGTTCTTCTATTTTGAAATCTTGGGTGACAACTACCACAAGGAAGAGATTGTCGGTCTTGCCTGGGGCGATAGCCGTCAGATTTACGTCGGCACTAGCGATTTACTACAGCAACCTCTCTTTCAGAAGTTTTTGACAAAAACAGCTCTGAAAACCTACGACCTCAAGCGGACCAAGGTACTGCTCAGTCATTACGGCATTGAACTGCCAGCAGCATCCTTTGATGCGCGCTTAGCCAAGTATCTACTTTCGACGGTCGAGGATAATGAGCTGGCGACCATTGCTCGCCTTTACGGCCAAACAATTCTGTTGACTGATGATGAGGTTTATGGCAAGGGGGCCAAGCGTGCTCTGCCGGAGCAAGAGCAGCTCTTTGAGCATCTAGCTCGTAAAATCCAAGTGTTGCTGGAAACAGAAGAGCCAATGCAAGAACAGCTTCGCGCCCACGATCAGCTGGATTTGTTGCTTGAAATGGAGCAACCGCTGGCCTTTGTCCTAGCCAAGATGGAGATTGCGGGGATCAAGGTTGAGCGGGAAACCCTGCAGGGCATGCAGGCAGAAAATGAAAAGACGCTGGAAAGTCTGACTCAGGAGATTTATGACCTGGCTGGTCAGGAGTTTAATATTAACTCACCGAAACAGCTGGGAACCATTCTCTTTGAGGATATGGGGTTGCCGCTGGAGTACACCAAAAAGACCAAGACAGGCTACTCGACAGCGGTTGACGTGCTGGAGCGTTTAGCACCGATTGCACCGATTGTGTCTAAGATTCTGGAATACCGTCAAATCAGCAAGCTCCAGTCCACTTATATCATCGGACTGCAGGAGGCGATAGCGTCTGACGGCAAGATTCACACTCGCTATGTTCAGGATTTGACTCAGACTGGCCGCCTGTCCTCGGTTGACCCAAACCTGCAGAATATCCCCGTTCGTTTGGAGCAGGGGCGCCTCATTCGCAAGGCCTTTGTGCCGGAATGGGCAGACAGTGTGCTTCTCAGCTCGGATTATTCACAGATTGAGCTACGGGTGCTGGCTCACATTTCTCAGGACGAGCATCTGATTGCTGCCTTTCAGCATGGAGAAGACATTCACACGGCTACAGCCATGCGGGTCTTTGGTATTGAAAAGGCAGAGGATGTGACACCAAATGACCGCCGTAATGCCAAGGCTGTCAACTTCGGAGTAGTTTATGGTATTTCCGACTTTGGACTGGCTAATAATTTGGGTATTTCCCGCAAGGCTGCCAAAGATTATATTCAGACCTATTTTGAGCGTTTCCCTGGTATCAAGAATTATATGGAAACCATTGTCCGAGAAGCGCGTGATAAGGGTTACGTAGAGACCATTTACCATCGCCGTCGTTCTTTGCCAGATATCAATTCCCGCAACTTTAACATCCGAAATTTTGCGGAGCGCACAGCCATTAACAGCCCGATCCAAGGCTCCGCCGCAGATATTCTCAAAGTCGCTATGATTAATCTAGACCGAGCTCTGACAGAGAAGAATTTCAAGTCTCGCATGCTCTTGCAGGTGCACGATGAAATCGTGCTGGAAGTGCCAAATGACGAACTAACAGCCGTCCGCCAGCTAGTCAAAGAAACCATGGAAGCTGCGATTGAGCTGGCCGTTCCACTAGTAGCTGATGAAAACGCTGGCCAAACTTGGTACGAGGCGAAGTAAGACAAGATAGAAAGAGCGTCAAAAAACGACTGAAAATCAGGAATCTGGCCGAAGGAGTCATGCTCCCAGAACGGAATATCTATTTCCAAGGTTTTAGCTCGTATTCAGTTAGGCTTGCAAGATTTTGGAGAATTTATCTATTTTCCGAAGTTTTAGCTCATGTTCAGCTAATATATCATTGTTAAAAAAATTAAAAATTATTTATAAAACAGGAGGAGCATTATGACTTACCATTTTCAAAATCCCAGTGACGGCGTTGTCAAGCGCTATCTGGAAAACAGCAAGGTGATTGCTGTTGTCGGTCTATCAGACCGTGAGGAAACGACCAGTAACCGTGTGTCCAAGGAAATGCAAGCGCGAGGCTATCGCATTATCCCAGTCAATCCGCGGGCAGCGGGCAGTCAGATTTTTGGTGAAACTGTTTATGCCAGTCTCAAAGATATTCCTTTTCCGGTGGATATTGTCGATGTTTACCGTCGCAGTGAGTTTTTGCCAGATGTAGCGCGTGATTTTCTGGAAGCAGATGCCAAGATTTTCTGGGCTCAGTTGGGCTTGGAAAATGAAGAAGCTGAGCAGATTTTGCGGGAAGCGGGTTATGAAGATATCGTTATGGATCGCTGCATCAAACGCGAGCATACCCGCTTGATTCTAAGCGAATAAGATGGCCAAGTTAGTTATCATTCGTGGCAATTCCGGCTCTGGCAAATCGAGTCTGGCTAAGAAACTGCAGGCACACTATGGTCAAGGGACTCTTTTGATTGCGCAGGATACAGTTAGACGGGACATGCTTAAGGAAAAAGTAGAGCCGGGCAACCTATCCATTGATTTGACGGAAAGCTTAGCTCATTTTGGTTACGAACATGATTTACTGGTCTTGGTAGAAGGTTTCTACGAGACAGATATTTATGGCCACATGCTGGAGCGGTTGCGGACTTTGTTTGGTCCTCAGACCCTAGCCTATTACTATGATTTGACTTTTGAAGAAACTGTCCGCCGCCATCAGACTAGAGCGAAGCAAGAAGAATTTACCCCAGCCGATATGAAGCGCTGGTGGAAGGATCGAGATTTCTTAGGCTGGGAAGAGGAATCGTTCTTTAGAGACGAAGATTCCTTGGAGGCAGCCTTTGAGCGGATCGTTCAGGATTTAGAGAAAATTTGAAACGAAGCACAGGAGGAGGAACTCCTGTGCTTTTGCATCAAAAAGGCATTTCTATAAATTTCAAATAAATTTTGAGAAAAATATCACACAAAATGTTGACAAAATTATTTCATAGGATTACAATTAGATTACAAAATATTTCTTTTGTTACAAAAAGTTTTAAAGAATATATTTTAGTGGGGTAAGATGTCCCCTATGCAAGCCAACATCCTTACTATCGTTTAGCAAATTAATGATAAACTGACAAGGAGATTCCATTATGAAACGTAGCAAACTTATTTTATTGACAGCCACTGCCTTGTACTCTGCTTTCCTGCTCGCCGCCTGTAGCTCTAAGCCTTCCACGAAGGTGAACAGCAGTTCCACTTCTCAGACATCTAAGACTAGTAGCTTAGGCGAGTCCTCCACCAAATCATCAGCTAAGCAAAGTTCTGCTTCCAACGAAGCAAAAGCATCTTCTACTACTAAGCTTTCTAGCGACCAGAGTGTTTCCAGTCAAGCTGAAAAACCCGTGGAAAACAAGACTTCAGCAGATTCAAACACTCCAACAACTTCCGGTATAGATGTCAATGCTCTAGCAAACGGTGATTTCTCTAGCATTGCAGGTACTTGGCAAGACGATTTGGGCAACCAATTAGTTTTTGATGCAAATGGATTAGTAACATTGCAACGTAATAATGGTGAAACATTGAACCATAACGCTATTTACAATGGTCATGTAGAAGGAGATAAGTTTAGAGCTGATTTTGGTTATAATGGAGCAGGCAGTAGTGATCCTTTATTCGCTGTTCCAGTAGGCGTAGCATTACCACTTAATGGTGCTCCAGCGCCTAAAGAACAAATCATGCTTGGAAGTGATGCAATCTCTTCCGCACAACATCCCTACTATCGCGTAGCGAATTGATGATAAACCGACAAGGAGATTCCATTATGAAACGTAGTAAATTTATTCTATTGACAGCCACCGCCTTGTGCTCTGCTTTCCTGCTCGCAGCCTGCAGCTCTAAACCTTCCACGGAGGCTAGCAGTTCTACTTCTCAGAGTTCTAAGATTAGCAGTTCTAGCAAGTCTTCGACTAAACCATCAGCTAAGCAAAGTTCTGCTTCTAACTCCGTGACATCCTCTTCAACTCCTCAGACATCTAGCGACCAGAGTATTTCCAGTCAAGTTGAGAAACCTGTGGACAACAAGACTTCAGTAGATTCGAACACGTCACCAACTCCAGCTGCCCCAGTGGCTCCAACAATTTCCGGTATGGATGTCAATGCTCTAGCAAATGGTGATTTCTCTAGCATTGCAGGTACTTGGCAGGATGATTTGGGTAATCAATTAGTCTTTGATGCAAATGGTTTGGTGTCCCATACTTACAGAGGAAAAGAGTCAAGCGACTACACTTTGACAAATAGTCAAGTATATGAAGATAAGTTCGGAGCGTTTTTAACTCATAAATCAGGGAATGAAGTGGCCTCCTTCACAGCCATTCCTAAAGGAGCTCGTCTTTATGATACTGGAAGTGAAAATCCGAAAGAACGCATTTTAGTGGGGCAAGATTTCACTTACGCATCTCAACATCCCTACTATCGCGTAGCGAATTGATGTATTGAATGATGAGAATCATGGTGCGAGTGACTTTCCAAGGTACTCATCATGCTGACAATATAAAAACAAGGAACAGAATTATTGCTGTTCCTTTTTCTTTGCTTTATCGAAAAAAGTTTGTTCATAGGGCTGTTTTGGATTATTTTTTTGTAAAATGCCTCTTTCTTCTCAAAAAATTGGTACAATAAAAGAAAGCGTTTTAATCGAATGATGAGGTAGTAACGATGAAAATATCTTTAGAAGAAATTCAAAGAGTTGCCAACCAAGGCCCTTTCTATCCAGACTGGGACTCTCTTGCGACCTATCAAGTTCCCCACTGGTTCAAAGGGGCTAAGTTTGGGATTTTTATCCACTGGGGACTTTACAGCCTTCCTGCCTTTGGGAGCGAGTGGTACTCTCGAAATATGTACATCCAAGGTACGGCAGAGTTTGACCACCATATCAAAACTTATGGGCCTCACAAAGATTTCGGCTACAAGGATTTTATCCCACTCTTTACTGCCGAAAATTTTCATGCGGACAAATGGCTGCGCCTCTTTAAAGAAGCGGGAGCCCAATATATTTTTCCAGTGGCAGAGCATCACGACGGCTTCCAGCTTTATGCTAGCCAGCTCTCTCCTTTTAATAGTGTGGAAATGGGCCCAAAGCGTGACATCTTGGGGGAATTGAGCCAGGCAGCTCAAAGGGAGCAAGTGCATTTTTGTACTTCCTCCCATCGGGCGGAGCATCACTTTTTCTTTTCACATGGGAAGGAGTTTGCCAGTGACATTGCCAGCGAAGTCAGTCGCGAGGAACTCTACTGGCCGGCTATGCCAGAGCCAGACCATCATGATTTGTTTGGTCAGCCTTATCCGAGTCAGGAGTTTCTAAATGATTGGCTTCTGCGTACCTGTGAGCTGGTTCGAGATTACCAGCCTGAGATTTTGTATTTTGACTGGTGGATTCAGCATGCAGCTTTTAAAGAGTATATAAAGCTTTTTGCGGCCTATTACTATAATTTAGGAGCAGCTTCTGGGAAGCCGACTAGCATCTGCTACAAGCATGATGCGCTGGCTTTTGGTGCGGGGATTGTGGAAGTGGAACGCGGCGGTTTTGCAGAGATCCAGCCTTTCACTTGGCAGACGGATACGGCTATCGCGCGAAATTCTTGGGGCTACACAGAGAACCTTGACTATAAGTCAGCTAAAGAAATCATCCAGACCTTGATTGATGTCGTATCCAAAAATGGGAATTTGCTGCTGAATATTGGGCCAAAAGGAGACGGGACGATTCCAGAAAAAGATCAAGAAATCTTGAGAGAAATCGGGGCTTGGCTCCAAGTGAACGGTCAAGCGATCTATGATTCACGCGCGTGGAGGCAATTTGGAGAAGGTCCGACACAAGTAGATAGTGGGCCATTTTCGGATGGGAAAAACATCCCGTATACAAACCAGGATTTCCGTTTCACGGCTAAGGGCGGAGCAGTGTACGCCTTTCTGATGGAGCCTGCAGCAAATCAGTGGCTGACGATTCAGGCCTTGGCTGACGAAAGAGAAAATCCCGCGTCTCGCTTTCATGGTATCATAGAAGAGGTATCCTTACTAGGCTATGAGGAACCGCTCGAATGGGAACAAATGCCCCAAGGTTTGCGTCTTTTCATGCCGAGTGTAGCAGGCGAATTACCCTTGGTGTTGAAGGTCCAACTGCGTTAAATCTAGACGAAAAAATGAGGCTGGGACAAAAGTCCTAGCCTCTCAATTGTCTTTGGATTGTCGAGCAAGACGCAGTGGTTGAGTGGGCTCTACTACGCTGATTTCATCAGCTTTTACAGCCCTACTCAACTGTGCGGAGGTGGGACGACGAAATCGAATTCTAAGGAATTACCGATTTCTGTCCCACTCTCATTTTACTTACTTAGTGATTTTAAATTTTCATAAAAGAGTACTCGGGCTGTTGTGATGTAAGGATAGGCCACAACTCCAGCGATTCCCAGTGTGATACCGATCAGGATATACCAGCCGATAAAGCCAAGATCCAGCAAGAAACGCTTCCACTTATAACCCTTCATCATGCGTCTACTTTGCGCGATGATTTGCCAAGGACCTTGGTAGGTGCCAGTACTCAGCTGATCATAAAGTATGAAGTCGGTCTGAGAGTAGGCGTAGTTGGCCATCAGGAAGACTGCCGTACCAGCCACGACGATAAGAGTGCCGAGAAACATCATGGGCGCATAGCTAACGATTTGCTCCACCTCAGGACTAGCAGCTGTTAATTGAGACCAATCGGATATTTTCCCATAAATAGCCAGCACCTTGTAACTGCTGAAAACAAGGAAAAATGAACCGACAAGGCTGATAGAATTCCACAACAAGAGGAGAATACTTTTAGTCAGTTGTGTGATAAAAATCGGTGAGAAAAGCTCGGCAGAAAAGATTCGGCCAATATCTGTAAAGCCAACCGTATCGCGTTTTTTCCGGACGACTTCCATCATGCTGAAGCTAGCAGATAAAAAGAGCAAGGCGATGATAAATTCTACGATTTGTGGAAAAATTTGACGACCAAAAATTACAACAAAGGCCTGATTGATCTCCAACTGGGGAACAATCTCCTCTAGATGACGGTTGGGAGACAGATAGGTAGATAAGATGGTTACCAGAGTCGGAATGGCAAAGAGCGAGAAAATGCCGTTGGTTTGATTTCGAATGGTTCGTGCTTGTGCACGGATTTCGCTTAAATTCATACAGACCTCCATTTCATGATTTTTATTATACCACATATCGTGACAGACAAGACTTTTTTTGGTAAAATCATACGGTATCTTATGAGCGCTTGTCGCTTATTTTATAGAAGAAAATAGCTGGGACTGTCTTTCCCAGCAGGAGGAAACATGTCAGATTCACCGATTCAGTATCGTTTGATCAAAAAAGAAAAGCACACAGGTGCTCGTCTAGGAGAAATCATCACCCCGCATGGCACCTTCCCAACGCCTATGTTTATGCCGGTCGGCACTCAGGCTACGGTCAAGACCCAGTCACCAGAAGAGCTCAAGCAAATGGGTTCTGGTATCATCTTGGCCAATACTTACCACCTCTGGTTGCGGCCAGGTGATGAGCTGATTGCCCGTGCAGGTGGCCTGCACAAGTTCATGAACTGGGACCAGCCTATTCTGACCGATAGTGGTGGTTTTCAGGTTTATTCTCTAGCGGACAGCCGCAACATCACAGAAGAAGGAGTAACCTTCAAAAACCACCTCAATGGTTCCAAAATGTTCCTGTCGCCAGAGAAGGCCATCTCTATTCAGAACAATCTGGGCAGCGACATCATGATGTCCTTTGATGAGTGCCCGCAGTTCTACCAGCCTTATGACTATGTCAAGAAGTCTATCGAGCGGACTAGCCGTTGGGCAGAGCGTGGACTCAAGGCCCACACTCGTCCACACGACCAAGGTCTCTTTGGGATTGTTCAGGGAGCTGGCTTTGAAGATTTACGCCGCCAGTCTGCTCAAGACTTGGTCAGCATGGATTTCCCAGGTTACTCTATCGGAGGACTGGCTGTTGGTGAGTCACATGAGGAAATGAATGCGGTGCTGGACTTCACAACGCCTCTACTGCCTGAAAATAAGCCCCGCTATCTTATGGGAGTTGGGGCGCCAGATAGCTTGATTGACGGTGTTATCCGCGGGGTCGATATGTTTGACTGCGTCCTGCCGACTCGGATTGCCCGAAATGGTACCTGTATGACCAGCGAGGGACGTCTGGTTGTCAAAAATGCCCAGTTTGAGGAAGATTTTACGCCGCTGGATCACGACTGTGATTGCTACACTTGTACCAATTATACGCGGGCTTATATCCGCCACCTGCTCAAGGCGGATGAAACCTTTGGTCTCCGCTTGACCAGTTACCACAACCTCTACTTCTTGGTAAATCTCATGAAGAAGGTTCGTCAAGCCATTATGGATGATAATCTGTTGGAATTCCGAGAAGACTTTGTTGAGCGTTACGGCTACAACCGCTCCAAGAGAAATTTCTAAGAGTCCTCATTTGAAATCGCAGGGGCTTTGTGCTATTCTACCGTGGTGCTGTAAATCACAGCGTTAGCTGTGATGCAAGAGGTTGCGACATAATCGATTGCATTGCCACGAAACGCGCGTCGGTTTCCTATTTTTGCTTTGAGTTTGAATCCCTTTGTATCTTAGACTTGAGCATAAAAAACGCTCGTTAAAAACTTTCCAAACTATATCAATAAGAATTGGAAGGCTGGTCTTGGTCGAAGCCTACATGTTTTTCGTCTCTGATTGAGACTGGTAAATTTAACGTTTTGTTTACTATGGGTGCCATTCTCTCTAGGAAAGAGGAGTTGATAGTGAACGGCGTGATATATCCTATACGCAAAGAGAGCTAATTCATTTTGTTGAGTGAAGTAGTAGCTTGGTAGTTAGAAGGTTTAGAGCTGAGGTCGATTGTTAGTCAGTCACCTTAGAAGTGAAAGTAAAAGGAGCAAAATATGTTTTTAAAAATAATCAGTAGTATCTCTACCAATAATTTTCAAGATCCAAACATGATGGAAAAAATTAACCATCTATGGCAGGAACACCAGAAAGAAGTAGAGGAGGCATTTGCCCAAGGGCTTCCGATTTATGCAGTTTATCATGATTATGCCAGCGACTACAAGGGTGATTACAGCTTGTCGCTCTGTAGTCTGTCTGATAAAGAAGACTGGGACTTTGACACTTCAGAGCAAACTTACCAAGTATTTGAGGTGGATACAAGTGATTCAAAAGGTTGCCTTCATACCTGGCAGCAAATTTGGCGGGCAGAAGAAGCAAGAGAACTGCAACGTCAGTATAGTATTGATTTTGAAAAATATGATCCAGATCAGACAGTATCTATCTTTATCGCTACCCCCAACAATGGGTAAGTTGTCAAACTGAGTTCTAGTTACATAAGAGGATCAGAACTTACTCCAAGAACTTAGGCTAGTAAAAAAGATTTAAAAAATTATTCAAATCCCTTGCAATGCTTGGTTCTTTGTGTTAAGATACTATGGTGCTGTGAAAAACAGCGTGTAGCTTTGATGCAAGAGGTTGCGACACGCTCGGTTGCATTGCCACGCAATCGCCTGTCGGTTTTCTTGTGGAGCTAGCCTATTATCTTAAATAGACGAAAAAAGGAGAAAAAGATGGCAAACAAAAAAATCCGCATCCGTTTGAAAGCTTACGAACATCGTACACTTGACACAGCGGCTGCAAAAATCGTAGAAACTGCTGCACGTACAGGTGCTGAAGTTGCGGGTCCAATCCCACTTCCAACTGAACGTAGCCTCTACACAATCATTCGTGCGACTCACAAATATAAAGACTCTCGCGAACAATTTGAAATGCGTACTCACAAACGCTTGATCGACATCATCAACCCAACTCAAAAAACAGTTGACGCTTTGATGAAGTTGGACCTTCCAAGTGGTGTGAACGTAGAAATCAAACTTTAATCTAAAGCTTGATATCTTGAGCATAAAAAACGCTCGTTAAAAACTTTTTAGACAAAAAATAGAAAAGGAAACATTTTCTCATGACAAAAGGAATCTTAGGGAAAAAAGTGGGAATGACTCAAATCTTCACTGAAGCTGGCGAATTAATCCCTGTAACTGTTGTTGAAGCAGCTCCAAACGTTGTTCTTCAAGTTAAAACAGTTGAAACAGATGGTTACAACGCAGTTCAAGTTGGTTTTGACGACCTTCGTGACGTATTGAGCAACAAACCTGCTAAAGGACATGTAGCGAAAGCTAACACGGCTCCTAAGCGCTTCATTCGTGAATTCAAAAACATTGAAGGCTTGGAAGTTGGTGCGGAAATCACAGTTGACACATTCGAAGCTGGTGATGTTGTTGATGTAACAGGAACTTCAAAAGGTAAAGGTTTCCAAGGTGTAATCAAACGCCACGGCCAATCTCGTGGTCCAATGGCTCACGGTTCACGTTACCACCGTCGTCCTGGTTCAATGGGACCAGTTGCGCCAAACCGTGTTTTCAAAAACAAACACTTGGCTGGCCGTATGGGTGGCAACCGTGTAACGATTCAAAACCTTGAAATCGTACAAGTTGTTCCAGAGAAAAACGTTATCTTGATTAAAGGAAACGTACCTGGTGCTAAGAAATCTCTTGTCACTATCAAATCAGCAGTTAAAGCTGGTAAATAATAAAGAAAGGGGAAATCAGTCACAATGGCAAACGTAAAATTATTTGACCAAACTGGTAAAGAAGCTGGTGAAGTAGTTCTTAACGACGCAATATTTGGTATCGAACCAAATGAATCAGTTGTCTTCGATGTGATCATCAGCCAACGCGCTAGCCTCCGTCAAGGAACTCACGCTGTTAAAAACCGTTCTGCAGTATCAGGCGGCGGACGCAAACCATGGCGTCAAAAAGGAACTGGACGTGCTCGTCAAGGTTCTATCCGCTCTCCACAATGGCGTGGTGGTGGTATCGTCTTCGGTCCAACTCCTCGTTCATATGCCTACAAACTTCCACAAAAAGTTCGTAGATTGGCATTGAAATCAGTTTACTCTGAAAAAGTTGCTGAAAACAAATTCGTAGCTGTAGACAGCCTTTCATTTACAGCTCCAAAAACTGCTGAGTTTGCAAAAGTGCTTGCAGCATTAAGCATTGACACAAAAGTACTTGTTATTCTTGAAGAAGGAAATGAATTTGCTGCGCTTTCAGCACGTAACCTTCCAAATGTTAAAGTTGCAACAGCAACAACAGCAAGTGTTCTTGATATCGCAAACAGCGACAAACTTCTTGTTACTCAAGCAGCTATCTCTAAAATTGAGGAGGTTCTTGCATAATGAATTTGTATGACGTTATCAAAAAGCCTGTCATCACTGAAAGCTCAATGGCTCAGCTTGAAGCAGGCAAATACGTATTTGAAGTAGACACTCGCGCTCACAAACTTTTGATCAAGCAAGCTGTTGAAGCTGCTTTTGAAGGAGTTAAAGTTGCTAATGTCAACACTATCAACGTAAAACCTAAAGCAAAACGCGTTGGACGTTACACTGGTTTTACTAACAAAACTAAAAAAGCTATCATCACTCTGACAGCAGATTCAAAAGCAATCGAGTTGTTCGGAGCTGCTGAAGCAGAATAATCTAAGGAGGAAATATCGTGGGAATTCGTGTTTATAAACCAACAACAAACGGTCGCCGTAATATGACTTCTTTGGATTTCGCTGAAATCACTACTAGCACTCCAGAAAAATCTTTGCTCGTTTCTCTTAAGAGTAAAGCTGGTCGTAACAACAACGGACGCATCACTGTTCGTCACCAAGGTGGCGGTCACAAACGTCACTACCGTTTGATTGACTTCAAACGTAACAAAGATGCTGTTGAAGCAGTAGTTAAAACTATCGAGTACGATCCAAACCGTTCAGCAAACATCGCTTTGGTTCACTATACTGACGGTGTGAAGGCATACATCATCGCTCCTAAAGGTCTTGAAGTAGGTCAACGTATCGTTTCAGGTCCTGAAGCAGATATCAAGGTCGGTAACGCACTTCCACTTGCTAACATCCCAGTTGGTACTTTGGTTCACAACATTGAGTTGAAACCAGGTCGCGGTGGTGAATTGGTCCGTGCTGCTGGAGCTTCTGCTCAAGTATTGGGTCAAGAAGGTAAATATACTCTTGTTCGTCTTCAATCAGGCGAAGTTCGTATGATCCTTGGTACTTGCCGTGCTACAGTTGGTGTTGTCGGAAACGAACAACATGGCTTGGTTAACCTTGGTAAAGCAGGACGTAGCCGTTGGAAAGGTATCCGTCCAACAGTTCGCGGTTCTGTAATGAACCCTAACGATCACCCACACGGTGGTGGTGAAGGTAAAGCACCAGTTGGTCGTAAAGCGCCATCTACTCCATGGGGCAAACCTGCTCTTGGTCTTAAAACTCGTAACAAGAAAGCGAAATCTGACAAACTTATCGTTCGTCGTCGCAACGAGAAATAATCTAAAACAATCTATCCGCCAGCTCGGTAGCGCTGCTAAGCAGCGCAGGCCGCTGTGGTACTTATTTTAAAGGAGAAAACATAAAAATGGGACGCAGTCTTAAAAAAGGACCTTTCGTCGATGAGCATTTGATGAAAAAAGTTGAAGCTCAAGCTAACGACGAAAAGAAAAAAGTTATCAAAACTTGGTCACGTCGTTCAACGATCTTCCCAAGTTTCATCGGTTACACAATCGCAGTCTATGACGGACGTAAACACGTGCCTGTTTACATCCAAGAAGACATGGTAGGTCACAAGCTTGGTGAATTTGCACCAACTCGTACTTACAAAGGTCACGCTGCAGACGACAAGAAAACACGTAGAAAATAAGGAGAACATAAATGGCAGAAATTACTTCAGCTAAAGCAATGGCTCGTACAGTGCGTGTTTCACCTCGTAAAACTCGTCTAGTTCTTGACAATATCCGTGGTAAAAACGTCGCTGACGCAATCGCAATCTTGAAATTCACTCCAAACAAAGCTGCTGGCATTATCGAAAAAGTATTGATCTCTGCAATCGCTAATGCTGAAAACAACTTTGGTTTGGAAAAAGCTAACTTGGTAGTATCTGAAGCTTTCGCAAACGAAGGACCAACTATGAAACGTTTCCGTCCACGCGCTAAAGGTTCAGCTTCACCAATCAACAAACGCACAAGCCACATCACTGTGGTTGTTGCAGAAAAATAAGGAGGTAACATCGTGGGTCAAAAAGTACATCCAATTGGTATGCGTGTCGGCATCATCCGTGATTGGGATGCCAAATGGTATGCTGAAAAAGAATACGCGGATTACCTTCATGAAGATCTTGCAATCCGTAAATTCGTTCAAAAAGAATTGGCTGACGCAGCTGTTTCAACTATTGAAATCGAACGCGCAGTAAACAAAGTTAACGTTTCACTTCACACTGCTAAACCAGGTATGGTTATCGGTAAAGGTGGAGCAAACGTTGATGCACTTCGTGCAAAACTTAACAAATTAACTGGAAAACAAGTACACATCAACATCATCGAGATCAAATCTCCAGATTTGGATGCTCACCTTGTTGGTGAAGGAATTGCTCGTCAATTGGAGCAACGTGTTGCTTTCCGTCGTGCTCAAAAACAAGCAATCCAACGTGCAATGCGTGCAGGAGCTAAAGGAATCAAAACTCAAGTATCAGGTCGTTTGAACGGTGCAGATATCGCTCGTAGCGAAGGATACTCTGAAGGAACTGTTCCACTTCACACCCTTCGTGCGGATATCGATTACGCTTGGGAAGAAGCTGATACTACTTACGGTAAACTTGGTGTTAAAGTATGGATCTACCGTGGTGAAGTTCTTCCAGCTCGTAAAAACACTAAAGGAGGTAAATAACCAATGTTAGTACCTAAACGTGTTAAACACCGTCGCGAATTCCGCGGAAAAATGCGTGGTGAAGCTAAAGGTGGTAAAGAAGTAACTTTTGGAGAATATGGTCTTCAAGCAACTACTAGCCACTGGATCACTAACCGTCAAATCGAAGCTGCCCGTATCGCTATGACTCGTTACATGAAACGTGGTGGTAAAGTTTGGATCAAAATCTTCCCACACAAATCATACACTGCAAAAGCAATCGGTGTACGGATGGGATCTGGTAAAGGGGCTCCAGAAGGTTGGGTAGCACCAGTTAAACGTGGTAAAGTGATGTTTGAAATCGCCGGTGTATCAGAAGAAATCGCTCGTGAAGCTCTTCGTCTTGCAAGCCACAAATTGCCAGTTAAATGTAAATTCGTAAAGCGTGAAGCAGAATAAGGAGAAAGCATGAAACTTAAAGAAATTCAAGATTTTGTTAAAGAACTTCGTGGTCTTTCTCAAGAAGAACTCGCGAAGCGTGAAAATGAATTGAAGAAAGAATTGTTTGACCTTCGTTTCCAAGCCGCTACTGGTCAATTGGAGCAGACAGCGCGTTTGAAAGAAGTGAAAAAACAAATCGCACGTATCAAAACTGTTCAATCAGAAGTTAAATAATAGACTTGGGAAAGGAGAAATTCTAAAATGGAACGTAATCAACGTAAAACCCTCGTCGGACGCGTCGTTTCTGACAAGATGGATAAGACAATCACAGTTGTAGTTGAAACAAAACGTAACCACCCAGTCTATGGTAAGCGTATTAACTACTCTAAGAAGTACAAAGCACATGATGAAAACAATGTTGCCAAAGAAGGCGATATCGTTCGTATCATGGAAACTCGTCCGCTTTCAGCTACAAAACGCTTCCGTCTTGTAGAAGTTATTGAAGAAGCGGTTATCATCTAATCAAACCAGAAAGGAGAAAACTTAAATGATTCAAACAGAAACTCGTTTGAAAGTTGCTGACAACAGCGGTGCTCGCGAAATCCTGACAATCAAAGTTCTTGGTGGTTCAGGACGTAAGTTCGCCAACATCGGTGATGTCATCGTTGCATCTGTAAAACAAGCTACTCCTGGTGGTGCGGTTAAAAAAGGTGACGTTGTAAAAGCGGTTATCGTTCGTACTAAATCAGGTGCTCGTCGTAAAGATGGTTCATACATCAAATTCGACGAAAACGCTGCAGTCATCATCCGTGAAGACAAAACTCCTCGCGGAACTCGTATCTTCGGCCCAGTTGCTCGCGAATTGCGTGACGGTGGCTTCATGAAGATCGTATCATTAGCTCCAGAAGTACTTTAATCTAAAATCAAACAAGTCCCCTGGAAGTTTTCCAGGGTGCCCTCATGGGCGTAAGAAATTAAAGGAGAAACCTAAGAATGTTTGTAAAAAAAGGCGACAAAGTTCGCGTAATTGCTGGTAAGGACAAGGGTGTTGAAGCACTTGTTGTTGCAGCTCTTCCAAAAGTAAACAAAGTTGTTGTTGAAGGTGTTAACCTTGTTAAGAAGCACCAAAAACCAAATAGCGAAAACCCTCAAGGTGCTATCGTAGAAAAAGAAGCACCAATCCATGCGTCAAACGTTCAAGTTCTTGACAAAAATGGTGTTGCAGGACGCGTTGGTTACAAGTTTGTAGACGGCAAAAAAGTTCGTTACAACAAAAAATCAGGCGAAGTGCTTGACTAATCACGAAGGAAAGGAGAAGTATAATGGCAAATCGTTTAAAAGAAAAATATCTTAATGAAGTAGTACCTGCTTTGACTGAAAAGTTCAACTACTCATCTGTTATGGCTGTGCCAAAAGTGGATAAAATCGTTTTGAACATGGGTGTCGGTGACGCTGTATCAAACGCTAAAAACCTTGAAAAAGCTGCTGAAGAATTGGCTCTTATCTCAGGTCAAAAACCACTTATCACTAAAGCTAAAAAATCAATCGCCGGCTTCCGTCTTCGTGAAGGTGTAGCGATCGGTGCTAAAGTAACCCTTCGTGGCGAACGTATGTATGAGTTCTTGGATAAATTGGTTACTGTATCACTTCCACGTGTGCGTGACTTCCATGGTGTTCCAACAAAATCATTTGATGGACGCGGAAACTACACTCTTGGTGTGAAAGAGCAATTGATCTTCCCAGAAATCAACTTTGATGACGTTGATAAGACTCGCGGTCTTGATATCGTTATCGTAACAACTGCTAACACTGACGAAGAGTCACGTGCATTGCTTACAGGCCTTGGAATGCCTTTTGCAAAATAATATAGGAGGTAAAACAAATGGCTAAAAAATCAATGATTGCTAAGAACAAACGCCCAGCGAAGTTCTCTACGCAAGCTTATACTCGTTGTGAAAAATGTGGCCGTCCACATTCAGTTTACCGCAAGTTTAAACTTTGCCGTGTTTGCTTCCGTGAATTAGCATACAAAGGACAAATCCCAGGCGTTACCAAAGCATCTTGGTAATTCTAGCTTCCAATTCCGTCATGATTCTTCGTTATCGTCTTTTGCCTAACTTTAGTTATGCCTACAAGCCGATGCCTAGACTCACTTAGGACTTGAAGCCTAGAAACTTATTCTGAGCCTAGCTCAATCATTAACTAGCAAGTGCAGCTTGCAAACTACTAGTAAGAGGAGAAATATAAAATGGTTATGACTGACCCAATTGCAGACTTTTTGACTCGTATCCGTAACGCTAATCAAGCGAATCACGAAGTACTTGAAGTACCTGCATCAAATATCAAAAAAGGGATTGCTGAAATCCTGAAGCGTGAAGGTTTTGTAAAAAACGTTGAAATCATCGAAGATGACAAACAAGGCATTATCCGTGTCTTCCTTAAGTACGGACAAAATGGTGAAAAAGTTATCACTGGTTTGAAACGTGTTTCAAAACCAGGTCTACGTGTTTACAAGAAACGCGAAGACCTTCCAAAAGTCTTGAACGGACTTGGAATTGCTATCCTTTCAACATCTGAAGGTTTGCTGACTGATAAAGAAGCACGCCAAAAGAACGTTGGTGGAGAAGTTATCGCTTACGTTTGGTAAAATCAAGATACAAAGAGCGTCATGGGCAATGTGAAAATAGGAAATCTGACAAAGAGTGTTAACACTCTAGGAAGATTTGTCTTTTTCACACAGACCATAGCTCGTGTTCAATTTAGCTGATTTACTGATCAGCTAAATAGAGAGTAAATTAGTTTAGGAGAAAAAGATGAAAGCTACTGAATTGAATGAAAAACTTATTGTTGCAGAAGACGCTTTGGCTGAATTGTCAAAAGATGACCTTGTATCTCTTTTATGTGAAATTGGTTATAGTCCTGCGGCTATTGATGTATTGACAGAATATCAGGAGTTTGTCAAAGCTTTTCGAAAGAAACTAGGTTTGCTCTAATCCGAATGCCCCCCGTGAAAACTGGTCGCTTGCGGCCTGACAATTTAACAGGAGAAAATAAACATGTCACGTATTGGTAATAAAGTTATCGTGTTGCCTGCTGGTGTTGAAATCACTAACAATGACAACGTTGTAACTGTAAAAGGACCTAAAGGAGAACTGACTCGTGAGTTCTCAAAAGATATTGAAATCCGTGTGGAAGGAACTGAAGTAACTCTTCACCGTCCAAACGATTCAAAAGAAATGAAAACAATCCACGGAACTACTCGTGCCCTTTTGAACAACATGGTTGTTGGAGTATCAGAAGGATTCAAGAAAGAACTTGAAATGCGTGGGGTTGGTTACCGTGCACAACTTCAAGGCTCGAAACTTGTCTTGGCTGTAGGTAAATCTCACCCAGACGAAGTTGAAGCTCCAGAAGGAATTACTTTTGAACTTCCAAACCCAACAACAATCGTTGTTAGCGGAATTTCAAAAGAAGCAGTTGGACAAACAGCTGCTTATGTACGTAGCCTTCGTGCACCAGAACCATATAAAGGTAAAGGTATCCGTTACGTTGGTGAATTCGTTCGCCGCAAAGAAGGTAAAACTGGTAAATAATATTGATTGGCTGATCATTTCAGCCAGCCAATTTATTTTCCGATTTTGTGCTAAGGCACGTCAATAATAATAAGAGGTGAAAATTGTGATTACGAAACCAGATAAAAATAAAGTCCGCCAAAAACGCCACCGTCGCGTTCGCGGAAAACTCTCTGGAACTGCTGATCGCCCACGTTTGAACGTATTCCGTTCTAATACAGGCATCTACGCTCAAGTGATTGATGACGTAGCGGGTGTAACGCTCGCAAGCGCTTCAACTCTTGACAAAGAAGTTTCAAAAGGAACTAAAACTGAACAAGCCGTTGTTGTAGGTAAACTCGTTGCAGAACGTGCAGTTGCTAAAGGTATTTCTGAAGTGGTGTTTGACCGCGGTGGATATCTCTATCACGGACGTGTAAAAGCTTTGGCTGATGCAGCTCGTGAAAACGGATTGAAATTCTAATAGGGAGGACACTAGAAAATGGCATTTAAAGACAATGCAGTTGAACTTGAAGAACGCTTAGTTGCAGTCAACCGTGTTACTAAAGTTGTTAAAGGTGGACGTCGTCTTCGTTTTGCAGCTCTTGTAGTAGTTGGTGACCGCAACGGTCGTGTTGGTTTCGGTACTGGTAAAGCTCAAGAAGTACCAGAAGCTATCCGTAAAGCAGTTGAAGATGCGAAGAAAAACTTGATCGAAGTTCCAATGGTTGGTACAACTATTCCTCACGAAGTTCTTTCAGAATTTGGTGGAGCGAAAGTATTGCTTAAGCCAGCTGTTGAAGGTTCTGGAGTTGCTGCTGGTGGTGCTGTTCGTGCCGTCATCGAATTGGCAGGTGTGGCAGATGTTACATCTAAATCACTTGGTTCAAACACTCCAATCAACATCGTTCGCGCAACTGTTGAAGGCTTGAAACAATTGAAACGCGCTGAAGAAGTTGCTGCCCTTCGTGGTATTTCAGTTTCTGACTTGGCTTAAGAAAGGGGAACTCATGGCTCAAATTAAAATTACTTTGACTAAGTCTCCAATCGGACGCATCCCGTCACAACGTAAAACTGTTGTAGCACTTGGACTTGGCAAATTGAACAGCTCAGTTATCAAAGAAGACAATCCAGCGGTACGCGGTATGATCACTGCTGTATCTCACTTGGTAACTGTTGAAGAAGTTAAGTAAGCCTTAGCTGAAAAACTTTTATTAAGATACATTAGGGGATTTGAGAATTTTCTCAGCCCCTAAAACTAAATATATGTATAGGCGAGTTTGTATCAGAGACACCTTTTCTCTGGTACGAGCGCTAGCATTTTACAAAAGAGGAGAAAAAATAATGAAACTTCATGAATTACAACCTGCTGCAGGTTCACGTAAAGTTCGCAACCGTGTTGGTCGCGGTACTTCATCAGGTAACGGTAAAACTTCTGGTCGCGGTCAAAAAGGTCAAAAAGCACGTAGCGGTGGCGGTGTTCGTCTTGGTTTTGAAGGTGGACAAACTCCATTGTTCCGTCGTGTACCAAAACGTGGTTTCTTGAATGTAAACCGTAAAGAATACGCGATTGTTAACCTTGACCAATTAAATGTCTTTGAAGATGGTACAGAAGTAACTCCAGTGGTTCTCATCGAAGCAGGTATTGTAAAAGCTGAAAAATCTGGTGTTAAGATTCTTGGTAACGGAGAATTGACTAAGAAGTTGACTGTTAAAGCAGCTAAATTCTCTAAATCAGCTGAAGAAGCTATCACTGCTAAAGGTGGTTCAGTCGAAGTCATCTAAGAGAGGTGACCTATGTTTTTCAAGCTATTAAAAGACGCACTTAAAATAAAACAAGTACGGTCTAAGATTTTGTTCACACTGTTCATTATCTTAGTTTTCCGTATTGGTACAACTATAACCGTTCCAGGAATTAATGCGAAAGCATTGAATAGTTTAAGCGATTTACCTTTCTTAAACATGCTTAGCTTGGTTTCAGGGAATGCCATGCGTAACTTCTCTGTTTTTGCTCTCGGAGTTAGCCCTTACATCACGGCTTCGATCGTGGTTCAGCTCTTGCAAATGGATTTGCTTCCAAAATTTGTAGAGTGGGGCAAGCAAGGGGAAGTCGGACGGAGAAAGCTTAATCAAGCAACTCGCTATATTTCTCTGGTATTGGCCTTTGTCCAATCCATCGGGATTACAGCTGGGTTTGCGACTTTGTCGAGAACCAAATTAGTAGCGAATCCAAATTGGCAAACCTATCTTTTGATTGGTGCCCTCCTCACGACAGGTTCAGTTATTGTGACCTGGTTAGGAGAGCAAATCACAGATAAGGGTTATGGTAATGGTGTATCCATGATTATCTTTGCAGGGATTGTATCTGGTATTCCTGGTATGATCAAAGGGATCTATGAAGATTACTTTGTTAATATCCCGAGCGATCGACTCAATTCGTCTTTGATTTTCGTTGGAATTTTAATTGTTGCGGTTTTGGTGATTATCTATTTCACAACCTTTGTGCAACAAGCTGAGTACAAAATTCCAATTCAATATACGAAGATTGCTCAAGGTGCCCCTTCAAGTTCCTACCTACCGTTAAAAGTGAATCCTGCTGGTGTTATCCCAGTTATCTTTGCAAGTTCGATTACAGCTGCTCCAGCAGCTATCTTCCAATTTGTAAGTGCTATGGGCTATAACGCATCATGGGTTCGGACGGCGCAGGCGCTTCTAGCGACTACAACCATCAGTGGTATGTTTACCTATGCCCTCTTGATTATTCTCTTTACTTTCTTTTATACATTTGTACAAATTAATCCTGAAAAGACAGCAGAGAATTTACAAAAGAGTGGAGCCTACATCCCGGGTGTCCGTCCAGGTAAGGGAACGGAAGAATATATGTCTAAATTGCTTCGCCGTTTGGCGACAGTTGGCTCACTATTCCTAGGAATTATCACAATCATTCCGATCCTAGCCAAAGATCTTTTCGGTCTGACCGATGCAGTTGCTCTTGGAGGAACTAGTCTTCTTATCATCATTTCAACAGGTATTGAAGGAATGAAACAGTTGGAAGGTTATCTTCTGAAGCGTAAGTATGTCGGATTTATGGATACTACAACAGAATAGAAATAGGTTGACTTAGTCAACCTTCTATTTTGTTTTTAAAAAAGTTTATTAAGTGTTTTAATAGATTGCTTTAAAAACAAAAAAGGAGACAAAACATGAATCTTTTGATTATGGGCTTGCCAGGCGCAGGCAAGGGAACACAAGCAGCCAAAATTGTGGAACAATTCCACGTGGCACATATTTCAACTGGGGATATGTTCCGTGCTGCTATGGCCAATGAAACAGAAATGGGTGTTTTAGCGAAATCCTACATTTCTAAAGGAGAGTTGGTGCCAGATGAAGTGACAAACGGAATTGTGAAAGAGCGCTTAGCACAAGATGATATTAAAGAAACTGGTTTCTTGTTGGACGGTTATCCACGGACAATTGATCAAGCACATGCTTTGGATAAAATCCTTGCGGATCTGGACATCCAACTTGACGCAGTTATCAATATCGAAGTAAATCCAGATAGTTTGTTAGAACGTTTGAGCGGACGGATTATCCACCGCGAAACAGGGGAAACCTTCCATAAGGTTTTCAACCCACCAGTGGATTACAAAGAAGAAGATTACTATCAACGTGAAGACGACAAACCTGAAACAGTAAAACGTCGTTTGGATGTTAATATCGCTCAAGGCCAACCAATTATTGATCATTACCGTGCTCAAGGACTCGTTCACGACATTCAGGGCAATCAAGAGATTGAGGCAGTCTTCTCAGATATCGAAAAAGTCTTGTCAAATTTAAAATAAAAGCGTTTTTCCTGCTTGCAATATTTGACAAGTAGTGATACAATGAATTAGTCTGACTTATAATTGTTACCTCTGTGCTCAGAGGAATCTATCGAAATTTAGGGAGGTACTTTTGCGTGGCAAAAGACGATGTGATTGAAGTCGAAGGCAAAGTAGTTGATACGATGCCGAACGCAATGTTTACGGTTGAACTTGAAAATGGACATCAGATTTTAGCAACAGTTTCTGGTAAAATTCGTAAAAACTATATTCGTATTTTAGCGGGAGATCGTGTTACTGTCGAGATGAGTCCTTATGATTTGACACGTGGACGGATCACTTACCGCTTTAAATAATCGAAAAACTTGGAGGGATAAGAAATGAAAGTAAGACCATCGGTCAAACCAATTTGCGAATACTGTAAAGTTATTCGTCGTAATGGCCGTGTTATGGTAATTTGCCCAGCAAATCCAAAACACAAACAACGTCAAGGATAAGATAGAAAGGAGAAAACATGGCTCGTATTGCTGGAGTTGACATTCCAAATGACAAACGTGTAGTCGTTTCACTTACTTACGTGTATGGTATCGGACTTCCAACTTCTAAGAAAATTTTGGCTGCAGCTGGAATCTCAGAAGATATCCGTGTCAAAGATTTGACATCAGATCAAGAAGACGCTATCCGTCGCGAAGTGGATGCAATCAAGGTTGAAGGTGACCTTCGTCGTGAAGTAAACCTTAACATCAAACGTTTGATGGAAATCGGTTCATACCGTGGTATCCGTCACCGTCGTGGACTTCCTGTCCGTGGACAAAACACTAAGAACAATGCTCGTACTCGTAAAGGTAAAGCCGTTGCGATTGCAGGTAAGAAAAAATAATATAGGAGGTAAAAGTCTTGGCTAAACCAACACGTAAACGTCGTGTGAAGAAAAATATCGAATCTGGTATTGCACATATTCACGCTACATTTAATAACACTATTGTTATGATTACTGATGTGCATGGTAATGCGATTGCTTGGTCATCTGCTGGTGCTCTTGGTTTCAAAGGTTCTCGTAAATCTACACCATTTGCTGCCCAAATGGCATCTGAAGCAGCTGCTAAGTCTGCACAAGAACACGGTCTTAAATCAGTTGAAGTTACAGTTAAAGGTCCAGGTTCTGGTCGTGAGTCAGCTATTCGTGCACTTGCTGCAGCTGGTCTGGAAGTAACTGCTATTCGTGATGTGACTCCTGTGCCACACAATGGTGCTCGTCCTCCAAAACGTCGCCGTGTATAATCATAAACAATTACACTGCTTTTCGTTTAAGAGGGAGTTAACTAAATGATTGAGTTTGAAAAACCAAATATAACAAAAATTGATGAAAATAAAAATTATGGCAAGTTTGTAGTTGAGCCGCTAGAACGCGGTTACGGTACAACACTTGGGAATTCGCTTCGTCGTGTACTTCTCGCCTCACTTCCAGGTGCAGCAGTGACTTCTATCAACATTGAAGGAGTATTGCACGAATTTGATACGATTTCTGGGGTCCGTGAAGATGTTATGCAGATTATTCTGAACATCAAGGGGATTGCTGTAAAATCTTACGTCCAAGACGAAAAGATGATTGAATTGGATGTTGAAGGTCCTGCAGAAGTAACTGCTGGAGACATTTTGACAGACAGTGATATCGAAATTGTAAACCCTGATCATTATCTCTTTACAATCAGTGAAGGTGCTCGCTTCAAAGCGAAAATGGCTGTGAATAGCGGTCGTGGATATGTACCAGCTGACGAAAATAAAAAAGATGATGCACCAGTAGGCACACTTGCGGTAGATTCTATCTATACGCCTGTGACAAAAGTAAATTACCAGGTTGAACCAGCTCGTGTTGGTAGCAACGATGGTTTTGATAAACTTACCCTTGAAATTTTAACGAATGGAACAATTATTCCCGAAGACGCTTTGGGACTATCAGCTCGTATCCTGACAGAGCATCTGAACCTCTTTACAGATTTAACAGAAGTTGCTATTTCAACTGATGTGATGAAGGAAGCAGAGAAATCTTCAGATGATCGCATTTTGGAACGTACTATTGAAGAATTGGATCTATCAGTTCGTTCATACAACTGTCTGAAACGTGCAGGAATTAATACTGTCTTTGATTTGACAGAAAAATCTGAGCCTGAAATGATGAAAGTTCGTAACTTGGGCCGCAAGAGTCTTGAAGAAGTTAAAGTTAAACTTGCTGACCTTGGTCTTGGGTTAAGAAATGATAAATAAAGGAGGAATACATGGCTTACCGTAAACTAGGACGCACTAGCTCACAACGTAAAGCAATGCTTCGTGATTTGACTACTGACTTGATTATCAATGAATCAATCGTAACAACTGAAGCTCGTGCTAAAGAAATCCGTAAAACAGTTGAAAAAATGATTACTCTTGGTAAACGTGGTGACTTGCATGCTCGTCGTCAAGCAGCAGCTTTTGTACGTAACGAA
This sequence comes from Streptococcus cristatus ATCC 51100, assembly GCF_000222765.1. Lineage (GTDB taxonomy): Bacteria > Bacillota > Bacilli > Lactobacillales > Streptococcaceae > Streptococcus > Streptococcus cristatus. Next base: position 80,428 of record NZ_AFUE01000002.1, read on the forward strand.
ATTGCATCAGAAAACTACAATGAAGAGACTAACAAGTACACTACAACTACAGCTCTTCAAAAATTATTCTCTGAATTGGCACCTCGCTATGCTGAGCGCAATGGTGGATACACTCGTATTCTTAAGACTGAACCACGCCGTGGGGATGCTGCGCCAATGGCAATTATTGAATTAGTATAATTTTTATCAATTTTGTTGAGTGTTATGATGATGGAGTTCTTATACTCTTAGTCTAGCTCTGGTCTACCGCTAGGATTTTTCCTAGCGGGAACACTCATCATCATGATGAAAGGGTAGACGCTTGTTTACGAAATTGCTTTTAGTGAAAAACAATTTCGTAAGCAGGCGTTTTTGAATGGGAAAAGAAAAACTTTGTTGAGGGAAGGAGAAGAAATGCAAGATTCGATTGCTATTTTGAAAGAACGTTATTTGGCAAACATAAAAGAAAATCCAGACTTATATATTGGGATTGAGTTAGAATTTCCGATTGTGAATCTTCAGGGAGGTGCGACAGATACTCGTGTAACAAAGGAGCTGTTAGTAAGGCTAAATTCAGACTATGGCTTTATCGTAGAAAGAAGGGATTCAGAGGGCAATCCCATCCAATTAAAAGCTTCAGATAGCGAAGATCGGATACTTTTTGAAGTGTCTTACAATATTTTAGAGTTCGCATTTGAAAAAGCGAAAACAATTCAGGAAGTTGAAAGACGCTTTAATCATTACTTAGACACCATTCAAAAGATTTTGCGCAAAAGTCATCATGAACTTCAGGGTCATGGTTTACATCCATTCTGGAAGGAGAATGATAATGGTCCTGTTAAATATCCCCGCTATCAAATGTTAATGCAATATCTAGCTTTGAGTGAGAAAATTGGAGGAGATTTCTTCCATCGCCATCCTGATTATGGTAGCTATATCTGTGGGAGCCAGGTACAGTTAGATGTTTCACGGGAGAATTTTATCCAGGTAATTAACACCTTTAATCAAATCGAGGCTGCCAAAGCTTATCTTTTTGCCAATTCAGAATTACTTACAGAAGATTTTAACACTAGAATCTCGAGAGACCGCTTCTGGGAAGAGTCCATGCATGGCTTGTTAGTAGAAAATGTCGGTGTTAATCCCCATAATTTCAAAGATGAGGAAGATTTTTTCAATTATTTAAATCATACAGCCATTTTCAATGTTGAGCGAGAGGGTGACACCTATTATTTTCCTCCTATCGTAGCTGGAGAGTATCTAAAGCAGGAGCAAATCAAGGGATACAATTTAAGTGGCAAGGAAAGTCTAGTAATCCCCCATGCAGATGATTTTTGTAATCACAGAAGCTATCAATACCAAGATTTGACAGCGCGGGGAACGATCGAATTTAGGAGCACTTGTGCTCAGCCTCTCAATAGGACCTTTGCACCAGCAGCTTTTCATTTGGGATTGTTGGCTAATCTTGAGGAAGTGACCGCTTATCTTAAAGATTGTGATTTCTTCAAATTAGAGGGGCGTAACTATAAAAGGCTACGCAGAAAGTATTCGCAAATCGAGTTAACACAAGCGGAGCAAGACTCTATTCAATCATTTGCAGCTGATCTCCTTCAATTAGCTGTTAAAGGTCTGGAGAAACGAAAAGAAGGGGAAGAGTGCTACTTGTTACCGCTTATGAATGAGAGATAAAGTAATTTCTTTTTAACCTCTAGATAGAAAGCTGAAGTAAATTTCTTTATGTGATTGATTGGACTGTGTATTATACTAGTTTGAGTATGTTTGAATGAATTTAATTGTATTTGGAATACTTAATAGACTTTAGCAGCACGGTGATATAGTGGATAGGGGAGAGGTAAGAGGGAGAGGTTGGCTTTCCCTTTTAATTTATTGAGTTATAGGTAGTTATAGAGGTGTTAGGAAGAAAAGATGAAAAAAAGATAAAAAAATTTCAAAAAAGTGTTGACAAGGGGATAGATAGGTGATATACTGATATAGTTGTCGCTTGAGAGAGCGATAAAGACCTTTGAAAACTGAACAAGACGAACCAATGTGCAGGGCGCTACAACATATGTTGTAGTACTGAACAAAGAAAAAACAATAAATCTGTCAGTGACAGAAATGAGTGAGAACTCAAACTTTTAATGAGAGTTTGATCCTGGCTCAGGACGAACGCTGGCGGCGTGCCTAATACATGCAAGTAGAACGCTGAAGGAGGAGCTTGCTCTTCTGGATGAGTTGCGAACGGGTGAGTAACGCGTAGGTAACCTACCTGGTAGCGGGGGATAACTATTGGAAACGATAGCTAATACCGCATAATATTGACTATTGCATGATAGTCAATTAAAAGGTGCAAATGCACCACTACCAGATGGACCTGCGTTGTATTAGCTAGTTGGTGGGGTAACGGCTCACCAAGGCGACGATACATAGCCGACCTGAGAGGGTGATCGGCCACACTGGGACTGAGACACGGCCCAGACTCCTACGGGAGGCAGCAGTAGGGAATCTTCGGCAATGGACGGAAGTCTGACCGAGCAACGCCGCGTGAGTGAAGAAGGTTTTCGGATCGTAAAGCTCTGTTGTAAGAGAAGAACGAGTGTGAGAGTGGAAAGTTCACACTGTGACGGTATCTTACCAGAAAGGGACGGCTAACTACGTGCCAGCAGCCGCGGTAATACGTAGGTCCCGAGCGTTGTCCGGATTTATTGGGCGTAAAGCGAGCGCAGGCGGTTAGATAAGTCTGAAGTTAAAGGCTGTGGCTTAACCATAGTACGCTTTGGAAACTGTTTAACTTGAGTGCAGAAGGGGAGAGTGGAATTCCATGTGTAGCGGTGAAATGCGTAGATATATGGAGGAACACCGGTGGCGAAAGCGGCTCTCTGGTCTGTAACTGACGCTGAGGCTCGAAAGCGTGGGGAGCAAACAGGATTAGATACCCTGGTAGTCCACGCCGTAAACGATGAGTGCTAGGTGTTGGGTCCTTTCCGGGACTCAGTGCCGCAGCTAACGCATTAAGCACTCCGCCTGGGGAGTACGACCGCAAGGTTGAAACTCAAAGGAATTGACGGGGGCCCGCACAAGCGGTGGAGCATGTGGTTTAATTCGAAGCAACGCGAAGAACCTTACCAGGTCTTGACATCCCGGTGCCCGTCCTAGAGATAGGATTTTGCTTCGGCACACCGGTGACAGGTGGTGCATGGTTGTCGTCAGCTCGTGTCGTGAGATGTTGGGTTAAGTCCCGCAACGAGCGCAACCCTTATTGTTAGTTGCCATCATTTAGTTGGGCACTCTAGCGAGACTGCCGGTAATAAACCGGAGGAAGGTGGGGATGACGTCAAATCATCATGCCCCTTATGACCTGGGCTACACACGTGCTACAATGGCTGGTACAACGAGTCGCAAGTCGGTGACGGCAAGCTAATCTCTTAAAGCCAGTCTCAGTTCGGATTGTAGGCTGCAACTCGCCTACATGAAGTCGGAATCGCTAGTAATCGCGGATCAGCACGCCGCGGTGAATACGTTCCCGGGCCTTGTACACACCGCCCGTCACACCACGAGAGTTTGTAACACCCGAAGTCGGTGAGGTAACCTTTTAGGAGCCAGCCGCCTAAGGTTGGATAGATGATTGGGGTGAAGTCGTAACAAGGTAGCCGTATCGGAAGGTGCGGCTGGATCACCTCCTTTCTAAGGAAAAACGGAAGCCATTGGTCGTCATGTTTAGTTTTGAGAGGTCTTGTGGGGCCTTAGCTCAGCTGGGAGAGCGCCTGCTTTGCACGCAGGAGGTCAGCGGTTCGATCCCGCTAGGCTCCATTAGGATAGTGGAAACTATTCTAAACTTGTCCATTGAAAATTGAATAACTATATCAAATAGTAACAAGAAAATAAACCGAAACGCTGTGAATATTAATGAGTTTAAGACTGAAAGGTCAAAAATAAGGTTAAGTTAGTAAGGGCGCACGGTGGATGCCTTGGCACTAGGAGCCGATGAAGGACGTGACAAACGACGAAATGCCTCGGGGAGCTGTAAGTAAGCGCAGATCCGGGGATGTCCGAATGGGGGAACCCAACAGGTACTACCTGTTACCCATCTCTGTTAAGGAGATGAGGAGGAAGACGCAGTGAACTGAAACATCTAAGTAGCTGCAGGAAGAGAAAGCAAAAGCGATTGCCTTAGTAGCGGCGAGCGAAACGGCAGGAGGGCAAACCGAAGAGTTTACTCTTCGGGGTTGTAGGACTGCAATGTGGACTCAGATTTTATAGAAGAATGACATGGGAAGGTCAGCCAAAGAGAGTAAGAGCCTCGTATTTTAAATAGAATCTGTACCTAGCAGAATCCTGAGTACGGCGGGACACGCGAAATCCCGTCGGGATCTGGGGAGGACCCATCCTCCAACCCTAAATACTCCCTAGTGACCGATAGTGAACCAGTACCGTGAGGGAAAGGTGAAAAGTACCCCGGAAGGGGAGTGAAATAGAACCTGAAACCGTGTGCCTACAACAAGTTCGAGCCCGTTAATGGGTGAGAGCGTGCCTTTTGTAGAATGAACCGGCGAGTTACGTTATGATGCGAGGTTAAGTTGAAGAGACGGAGCCGTAGGGAAACCGAGTCTGAATAGGGCGAATTAGTATCATGATGTAGACCCGAAACCATGTGACCTACCCATGAGCAGGTTGAAGGTGCGGTAAAACGCACTGGAGGACCGAACCAGGGCACGTTGAAAAGTGCTTGGATGACTTGTGGGTAGCGGAGAAATTCCAAACGAACTTGGAGATAGCTGGTTCTCTCCGAAATAGCTTTAGGGCTAGCGTCGACATAGAGATTCTTGGAGGTAGAGCACTGTTTGGGTGAGGGGTCCATCCCGGATTACCAATCTCAGATAAACTCCGAATGCCAATGAATTATGGTCGGCAGTCAGACTGCGAGTGCTAAGATCCGTAGTCGAAAGGGAAACAGCCCAGACCACCAGCTAAGGTCCCAAAATAATTGTTAAGTGGAAAAGGATGTGGGGTTGCACAGACAACTAGGATGTTAGCTTAGAAGCAGCTATTCATTCAAAGAGTGCGTAATAGCTCACTAGTCGAGTGACCCTGCGCCGAAAATGTACCGGGGCTAAAACAATTTACCGAAGCTGTGGATACCTTTATAGGTATGGTAGGAGAGCGTTCTATGTGTGGAGAAGGTGTACCGTGAGGAGCGCTGGAACGCATAGAAGTGAGAATGCCGGTATGAGTAGCGAAAGATGGGTGAGAATCCCATCCACCGTAAGACTAAGGTTTCCAGGGGAAGGCTCGTCCGCCCTGGGTTAGTCGGGACCTAAGGAGAGACCGAAAGGTGTATCCGATGGACAACAGGTTGATATTCCTGTACTAGAGTATGAAGTGATGGAGGGACGCAGTAGGCTAACTCGTGCGTACGAATGGATGTACGTCTAAGCAGTGAGGCGTGGTATGAGTCAAATGCTTATACCTGTAACGTTGAGCTGTGATGGGGAGCGAAGTTTAGTAGCGAGTGAGTGATGTCACACTGCCAAGAAAAGCTTCTAGCGTTGTATCATACTCTACCCGTACCGCAAACCGACACAGGTAGTCGAGGCGAGTAGCCTCAGGTGAGCGAGAGAACTCTCGTTAAGGAACTCGGCAAAATGACCCCGTAACTTCGGGAGAAGGGGTGCTGACATAAGTCAGCCGCAGTGAATAGGCCCAAGCAACTGTTTATCAAAAACACAGCTCTCTGCTAAATCGTAAGATGATGTATAGGGGGTGACGCCTGCCCGGTGCTGGAAGGTTAAGAGGAGTGCTTAGCGGAAACGCGAAGGTATGAATTGAAGCCCCAGTAAACGGCGGCCGTAACTATAACGGTCCTAAGGTAGCGAAATTCCTTGTCGGGTAAGTTCCGACCCGCACGAAAGGCGTAATGATTTGGGCACTGTCTCAACGAGAGACTCGGTGAAATTTTAGTACCTGTGAAGATGCAGGTTACCCGCGACAGGACGGAAAGACCCCATGGAGCTTTACTGCAGTTTGATATTGAGTGTCTGTGCCACATGTACAGGATAGGTAGGAGCCTATGAGATCGGGACGCCAGTTTCGATGGAGGCGTTGTTGGGATACTACCCTTGTGTTATGGCCACTCTAACCCGGATAGGTGATCCCTATCGGAGACAGTGTCTGACGGGCAGTTTGACTGGGGCGGTCGCCTCCTAAAAGGTAACGGAGGCGCCCAAAGGTTCCCTCAGACTGGTTGGAAATCAGTCGCAGAGTGTAAAGGTATAAGGGAGCTTGACTGCGAGAGCTACAACTCGAGCAGGGACGAAAGTCGGGCTTAGTGATCCGGTGGTTCCGCATGGAAGGGCCATCGCTCAACGGATAAAAGCTACCCTGGGGATAACAGGCTTATCTCCCCCAAGAGTTCACATCGACGGGGAGGTTTGGCACCTCGATGTCGGCTCGTCGCATCCTGGGGCTGTAGTCGGTCCCAAGGGTTGGGCTGTTCGCCCATTAAAGCGGCACGCGAGCTGGGTTCAGAACGTCGTGAGACAGTTCGGTCCCTATCCGTCGCGGGCGTAGGAAATTTGAGAGGATCTGCTCCTAGTACGAGAGGACCAGAGTGGACTTACCGCTGGTGTACCAGTTGTCTCGCCAGAGGCATCGCTGGGTAGCTATGTAGGGAAGGGATAAACGCTGAAAGCATCTAAGTGTGAAACCCACCTCAAGATGAGATTTCCCATAACGCAAGTTAGTAAGAGCCCTGAGAGAAGATCAGGTAGATAGGTTAGGAGTGGAAGTGTGGCGACACATGTAGCGGACTAATACTAATAGCTCGAGGACTTATCCAATTTTCATTGAGCGCAGCTTTTGGCAAGTATTGTG
>NZ_AFUE01000001.1 GCF_000222765.1 Streptococcus cristatus ATCC 51100
AGTTATAGAAAGGACTTCTACCTTGTCATACAAATTTCTACTTTTCGACCTTGATCATACGCTGCTGGATTTTGATACGGCAGAAGATATTGCGCTGACTCAGTTTTTGAAGGAACAGGGCGTGACTGAGATTCAGACTTACAAAGATTATTATATTCCCATGAACAAGGGGCTTTGGCGGGATCTGGAGCAGGGTAAAATTACCAAGCCGGAGCTTGTCAACACTCGCTTTTCTCGTCTTTTTGCCCATTTTGGCATTGAGAAGGATGGCGCCGAGTTAGCCCTTCTCTATCAGCAGCATATTGCTCAGCAAGGACAAACTTACGCTGGTGCAAGCGAGCTTTTGGACAGTCTGACAGAAGCTGATTATGAGATTTACGGAGCGACCAATGGCATCACGGCTATTCAGACTGGCCGCATGGCCAATTCCGACATTTCTCCTTATTTTAATCATATTTTTATCTCGGAAAAGATGGGGACTCAGAAGCCTGAAGCTTTATTTTATGAAAAAATAGCAGAGCAGATACCAGATTTTGACCTGTCTCAGACATTGATGATTGGAGACTCCTTGACAGCTGATATTGCTGGCGCTAATAATGCTGGATTGGACTCTATCTGGTACAATCCCAAAAAGCTGATTAACAATAGTAGTGCGCGGCCGACTTATACGGTATCTTCCTATGAAGAAATTAAAAAATTACTGCTTTGAAAAAAATTCTTGAGCCTGTCAAGAAAAAAACTTGACAGCTGTATTTAATCTGCTATAATAGAACATGTGCTAAATAGCTCAGCTATTTCACCGAAATAAAAAATAAGAAAAGAGAGACATTTTAAAAATGGCAGTAAAAATCCGTTTGACTCGTATGGGTTCTAAGAAAAAACCTTTCTACCGTATCAACGTTGCAGACTCACGTTCACCTCGTGATGGACGTTTCATCGAAACAGTTGGAACTTACAACCCACTTGTTGAAGAAAATCAAGTGACTTTGAAAGAAGATCGCGTTCTTGCATGGTTGGCTGATGGAGCTCAACCTTCAGATACAGTTCGCAACATCCTTTCAAAAGCAGGTGTTTTGAAGAAATTCCACGATTCAAAATACTCTAAATAATAGAAGTGCAGGTTGATATATGGACACGATTGAAAATCTCATTATTGCGATAGTGAAACCTTTGATTTCACAGCCAGATGCCTTAACTATCAAGATTGAAGATACGCCTGAGTTTTTAGAGTATCATCTTGATCTTGATCCAAGCGATGTTGGACGTGTGATCGGTCGTAAAGGTCGTACTATCTCTGCTATAAGGACGATTGTTTACTCTGTCCCAACCGAGTACAAAAAAGTTCGCATCGTCATTGATGAGAAATAAGAAGCAGCGGGGCTATGTGTCCCGTTTTTTCTATTTCTCTTAGCGAACTGAGTGCGTAGCACGTAAGTGAGGTTAGAGAAATTGATGCAGTTCGAGCTTCGCGAGAACTACATTCCTTATTATCCTTAATGAAACAAGCCGTTAGACGTAGTGGAATTTAGGGCCATTGATGTAGCTTGAGCTCCGCGAGAACTTGACACTTCATTTAAGAGAAGAATGAAATGCAGGGGCGAGTTTAGAGAAATCCGAAATCGGAGGACATATGAAGCCAGAAGAGTATGCTTGGAACGCCCATGAGCGCAAGTGTTATGAGAATGATCTAGTGATTTTACCGAGCCCTTGCAAGTTGAAAATTCTGGATGATGGTGAGAAGAGATTAGAATTGGAGCTTGTTTTGGAGCAGCTTCCTCAGGGGCAACTGGCTCGATGGGCTATGAAAATGGCGTCAAGCTTTATAGCTCTGATAGATACGGAGGATGAGATTGAAAAGCAGAAGATTTTGATTCAGGTAAGAGAGGTTTTTCAGGCTCGACTTGATGGGAGGGCGTCTACCTATGAACTAAGGAAGGCTGGTTTCTTGGCTAACAAACTGTCTCAGCAAGCTCAATCACAAATCGGTAAATATGCTGCGCGTGTCTTTGCCCAAGCAGTCGCAACAGGCCACATGCGGGGACATGCTATTGTCGCAGCGGATTATGCCATCAAAGTCAGAAACTTGCAGAGTCCAGATGATTTACAGCTGGCTGTCAAGGAAAGAGAAGGGCAGATAGAGCTAGCCTCTGCTTTTATTAGATCAGGAAAGGAAACTTTATGAAGCATTTATTTTCACGCTTGTCGCCAGCGCAAAAGATTATCTTGTCTTTTCTTCTGGTGATATTCTGTGGTTCCTTGCTACTCAGTCTGTCTTGGGTGCAGACGGCAAGTTCCCAAGCGGGCTATCTGGATCATCTTTTTACAGCGGTCTCCATGGTCTGTGTGACAGGACTTTTTACTCGATCGGTTGTAGATACATACAATGTCTGGGGGCAACTCCTTTGTATGCTGCTGATTCAGATTGGTGGCTTGGGAATCCTGACCTTTATCGGATTTTTCACCATGGAAAGTCGGAAGAAGCTCAGCCTCAAGGATCGCCGCATTCTGCGGGATAGTTTTAGTTATGGGCACAATCGTACCTTGGGTCAATTTGTCCGTTCGATTTTTATCACGACTTTTACTATTGAAGGACTGGGCGCTCTCCTTCTTATGATTCGCTTCATTCCTAAGTTTGGCTTGGGAAAAGGGATTTTTAATTCTATCTTTTTAGCTGTTTCTGCATTTTGTAATGCAGGATTTGATAATTTTGGCAATGATAGCCTACTAGGCTTGCAGACAGATGTTTTGGTCAATATCACCTTAGCTCTCCTCATCATCACCGGGGGACTTGGCTTTATGGTCTGGTTTGACTTGGCGACTAAATTGGGAGGAAAACAGAAGGGGCTGCACTTTCATACTAAGGTAGTCTTGCTGCTGACTGCTGGTCTCCTCGTTTTTGGGACAGTCACGAGTCTCTGGACGGAGTATAATAATCCTGGAACGATTGGTAATCTTTCCTTTGGCGATAAGCTACTGGTCAGCTTTTTCCAGACAGTCAGCATGAGGACAGCTGGCTTTGCTTCCATAGATTATACGGCTGCTCGTCCAGTAACCCTGTTTATCTATCTGCTCCAGATGTTTCTAGGAGGAGCTCCGGGTGGTACAGCGGGTGGTTTGAAAATCACGACCTTCTTAGTTCTTTTGCTGTTCGCCCGTAAAGAAATTCTGGGCTTGCCTCATACTAATATGGGGCGGCGAACGCTGGCTCCTCAGCTAGTGCAGAAGGCTTTTGGTGTTACAGTGATTTTTCAGCTAACATTTCTGCTTGGTCTTTTGGCTCTTGGGCTAGTGACCGATAGCAGTCATCGTTTTATTTACCTGATATTTGAGACTGTGTCGGCACTGGCTACAGTTGGTGTGACGGCCAATATCACTACTAGCCTCAATACAGCTGGTATGATTGTGATTATGCTGCTGATGTTTATTGGACGAGTGGGGCCGCTGACTCTTATGGTCAGTCTGAGCCATTATCAACCAAAGAAGGCGACTACCTTGCATTACAGCAAGGCGGACATTATGATTGGATAGGAGAAAAGAAATGGCAAATCAAACAGTTGGAATCCTTGGCTTGGGGATTTTTGGACAGAGTATCATTGAGGCCTTGATTTCTCAAGATGTAGAAATCATTGCGATTGATAATCACGAAGAGACAATCAATCAGTATGAAGACATGATTGCCGTCGGTGTAATCGGGGACATTACTGATATGGAGCTTTTGGAGGCGGCAGACGTTGGTTCCTGTGATACGGTCGTCGTGGCGACTGGAGAAAGTTTGGAATCCAGCGTCCTAGCGGTCATGCACTGTAAGGCCTTGGGTGTTAAAAATGTCATTGCCAAGGTCAAGGATGAAGTAACCCAGCAGGTGTTGGAAAAGGTGGGAGCTGATTTGGTTATCCTGCCTGAAGTGGAGGCTGGCATTTCATTGGCTAAGACCATTCTCTTTAACCATTCGATTGAGGTTTTTCAGCTGGATGACGATGTAGTCGTGGCTGAGTTTGAGCTGCCTACTAGCTGGGTCGGGAAAACAGTCCGTGATGTAGACGCTCGTAGGCTGTATCATCTCAATATCATCGGCTATCGTCTGACAAAAAATCAGCCTTTGGAAAGTCAATTTACTCCAGACTTTGTCTGGCCAGCAGGAGTCAGCATTATGGCTGTGACAGATAATCAGCATTTGGATAAATTACGTGAAATAGTGAAGTAGTAGCTGGGAATACAATCGGGACCAACTATCGGTAGTTCTTAGGAACTCGGCACCTTTCTATTATATGAAGAAAAAATCGATACATAGGAGCTCTTTCAGGGCTCTTTTTTGAAACCAGTTGTAAAATTTGTTATACTATCACTAGAAAAGGAGTGATTTTATGAGCTTAACCAGCCAGATCATTACAGCAGATTTTCCAGATTTGGATAAGGTAGAAGCCTTGAATAATGAAGCTTTCCCAGAAGAGGAAAGGATACCGCTCAGTGAATTTTTACGATATGAGGAACAGGAAGATGCTAATTTTTTCGCCTTTTATCATGAAAAGGAATTTGTTGGTTTTGCCTTTGCTATCTCCAACGCGCAAGCCTTTTATGTTAGTTTCTTTGCGATTATGCCTCACCTGCGCAGCCATGGCTATGGCGGTGAAATCATTGAAAAGCTGGTCAATTTCTATCAGCGAACCATGATTTTAGAAATCGAGCGTCTAGATGAGCCCTGTGACAATCTTGAACAGCGTCAAGCTCGCTGGGATTTTTATCACAGCAAGGGCTTCCGTTCAGCCAATGCCTTTCTGGAATATGAGGATCTTAGCTTTGAAATTCTGTATCGAGGGGATTCTTTTGACGAAGAAGCCTACCGAGACATTTTCCACCGACTTCAAGAGGAGAATTATTTCGACTTTGAAATCAAACATAGACGTTTCAGCGATTATTAAAAGGATGTTCTCTGGAGCTCAATGGCGATTTGGAGCAATAAAAGATTGCTTTGTTTTTACTAAATGGAGGTTAGAATGAGACTCTGGCATCAAGCACTGATTCCCAAGCTTCCCCGTCCGCAACTACTTGGCCAGCATCGGGAATGCTGCGCCCTTCGTGGCAATGGCTGGGGCAAGAAACATGCGACCGTTGACTATGTTTTTGCGCACTCTCCTTACTTGCTTTATCGCTACCATGAGCTGATTATGGAAGAGATGAGCAAGCGAGGTTATCGTGTGTCCCCAGAGTGGCTGGAGCGGGACTATCGTGGTAAGACTTGTCCAGCTTATGTGCATCTGGAAAAAGTGGCTGTGGCGAGCCCTATTTACCCCGAGCATGATGCGGCTTACTATGAGGAATGCCTGCAAAATCTCAAAGAAAAAGGCATTGACTTATAAGCTTTTCCGCTGTCTGAGCCAGCTGCCTGCCTTGAGAAAAAGCCAGCAAAATGATACAATAAAACGAATAGTAAAAAGATTAACTGGAGTAAAAATGAATTATTTTAATGTTGGGAAAATCGTCAATACCCAAGGTTTGCAAGGCGAGATGCGGGTTTTATCAGTGACAGATTTTGCAGAGGAGCGTTTTAAAAAAGGCAATAAACTGGCCCTTTTCGATAAGAAAGACCAGTTTGTCATGGATGTGGAGATTGCCAGCCACCGCAAAGCCAAGAACTTTGATATTATCAAGCTTAAGGGGATGTATCATATCAATGACATCGAGAAATTTCGTGACTTTAGTCTGAAAGTAGCCGAAGAAGACTTGGCTGATTTGGAAGATGGGGAGTTTTACTACCATGAAATCATCGGCCTTGAAGTCTATGAAAATGATGTTCTGCTAGGTACGATTAAGGAAATTCTCCAGCCAGGCGCCAATGATGTTTGGGTGGTCAAACGTAAAGGTAAGCGTGATTTGCTGTTGCCGTACATTCCGCCAGTAGTGCTAAGCATTGACATCGAGCAAGGTCGGGTTGATGTAGAGATACCGGAAGGACTGGACGATGAAGATTGATATTTTGACCCTCTTTCCGGAGATGTTTGCGCCCTTGGAGCACTCGATCGTGGGTAAGGCGCGAGAAAAAGGCCTCTTGGAAATCAATTATCACAATTTCCGAGAAAATGCGGAAAAATCCCGGCATGTGGATGACGAGCCTTATGGTGGCGGCCAAGGCATGCTGCTACGGGCTCAGCCTATTTTTGATGCCTATGATGCTATTGAAAAGAAGCAGCCGCGCGTGATTTTGCTGGATCCTGCTGGCCGGACTTTTGATCAAGCCTATGCTGAGGAGCTGGCTAAGGAAGAGGAACTCATCTTCATATGTGGCCATTACGAAGGCTATGATGAGCGGATCAAGACCTTGGTGACGGATGAAATTTCGCTGGGTGACTATGTGCTGACCGGAGGAGAATTGGCGGCTATGACCATGATTGATGCGACAGTTCGCCTGATTCCAGAGGTTATTGGCAAGGAAGTCAGTCATACAGATGATAGCTTTTCGTCTGGGCTCTTGGAGTATCCTCAGTACACTCGTCCCTACGACTATCGGGGCATGGTTGTTCCTGAAGTCCTTATGAGCGGCCATCATGAAAATATCCGCAAGTGGCGTCTCTATGAAAGTCTGAAAAAAACCTATGAGCGTCGTCCGGACTTGCTGGAAAACTATGAATGTACAGCCGAAGAAGCAAAAATGTTGGAAGAAATTCGAGCCAATAGTAGGGATAGTGAACACTAGTCCTTTCTATAAAGGAGCAAAATTTAGATATCGATTTCTCAAAGCCACGTTTGTGGCTTTTTTAATTAGATGAAGGGATGGAAAATTTTTGAAAAAATTCAAACTTCCTTCTTGACAGAAAAAATAAAAAGGAGTATTATCTTAACTAGTTAATAAACCGGTTAACAAAAGAAGCTATTTTTGAAAGCAATTCTTGTGAAAGAATGTTTTGAAAATAGTTATTTCTTTGAATGATTGCTAAACTGGTTAAGGAGTTGAAATGAAAATCAAAAAAGTTTTGATAGCTTTAAGTCTAGCCTTGCTGGGACTTGGACTTGCCGCTTGTAGTGAAAAGGAAGCAAGCGGTGCTGGTAGCAAACGCGGGCTCAATATTGTCACGAGTTTTTACCCGATTTATTCGATGGTCAAAGAAGTCTCAGGAGATTTGAATGATGTACGGATGATTCAGTCGGGTGCAGGGATTCATGAATTTGAGCCATCAGCCAGCGATGTAGCGGCTATTTATGAAGCAGATGTCTTTGTGTATCATTCGCGGACTTTGGAGTCTTGGGCTGGTAGTCTGGATCCTAGCTTACAAAAGTCCAAAGTAGCGGTCGTAGAAGCCAGCAACGGGATGCAGTTGGACAAGGTGGCCGGCTTAGAAGAAGTGTCTGCTGAGGAAGGGATTGATGAAAAGACCCTCTATGATCCACATACTTGGCTAGATCCTGAAAAAGTGGCAGAAGAAGCGCAGCTCATCGCTCAACAATTGTCTAAGCTAGATAGTAAAAATGCGGATACCTATCAGAAAAATGCTCAAAAATTTGCAGAGAAGGCAAAAGCCCTGAGCCAAAAATACCAAGGAGTCTTTAGCGAGCTAGATGAAAAAACTTTTGTGACCCAGCATACGGCCTTTTCTTATCTAGCCAAGCGTTTCGGTCTCAAGCAATTAGGGATTTCAGGCATTTCGCCAGATCAAGAGCCTAGTCCAAGGCAGTTGACGGAGATACAAGATTTTATCAAGACCTATAAAGTCAAGACGATTTTTGTCGAGAGCAATGCTTCTTCTAAGTTGGCTGAAACCTTGAAGAAGGCGACAGGAGTCAACCTAAAGGTGCTGAATCCTCTGGAAGCAGATCCTGAAAATGACAAGACCTATCTTGAAAATTTAGAAGATAATTTAGAAATTTTAGCCAAAGAATTAAAACATTGAGGTGATGTATGAAAAAGAAATATATTATTAGTTCAGTTGCGGCACTAGCTACACTTGGTGTGTGCGGTTATGCGATCATGCAGTATCAAGCAGATAAGCCACAAGAACAAGCAAGAAATCGAGTGGCCTATGTAGAAAAGAAATCTACAAATAAGCAGGACAATAAATCTCAAAAAGCCGAGAAATTGACACCTGAGCAGATTCAGGCCAAAGAAGGCATTACTGCTGAGCAGATCGTTGTCAAGATTACGGACCAAGGCTATGTGACTTCACATGGCGATCACTATCATTACTATAATGGCAAGGTCCCCTTTGATGCAATTCTGAGTGAAGAGTTGATTATGCGGGATCCAAATTATCAATTGCAGGAGTCAGATATTGTCAGCCAAGTAAAAGATGGCTATATTATCAAGGTTGCAGGCAAATATTACCTATATCTGACAAATGCCAAAGAAACCAGCAATGTTCGTTCAGTTGATGAAATCGCACGGCAAAGACAGATTCATCCTAGCAAGGAAGAAGTCGAAGGCAGTTCTGAAGCTAAATCGGGTCAAACTGTTAGCAGAAAAACACAAGACTTCAGTCGTCCAAGTGCCGCTTATGCTGCAGGAAAGAGAACCTATCAAGCAGAAGGCACTGCATCGAGTCGGAGCAATGGCGCCTATACAACAGATGACGGCTATGTTTTCAGTCCATCTGATGTGATTTCGGATACAGGAGATGGCTTCCTTGTGCCACATGGCGGTCATATGCACTATATTCCTAAAAGTGATCTGTCGCCAGGTGAATTAGCGGCTGCCCAAGCCTACTGGGATTCCTTGCAGCGAGGCAAGCAAGTAGCTAGTCCAGCTGAAAATCCTAATACAGGAGGAGAAGCTTCTGCTCCTACAGCTAAAGCATCGGAAAATCAACATGCAGGAACTGCGACTAAGCCAGCGCATCAAGCTGACAAGGGACAGACTGCTAAACCAGCTCAACCGTCCAAACCTGTCCAATCAGATGCTGGGTACGGAGTTAAACCAGCTGAAAAAGCAGAAGATGCACCATCAAGTTACCAAACCTTACTTGAGAAACTTTACCATACACCAAAGGAAAAACGCTATGTTGAAAAAGATGGTCTTGTCTTTGATCCAAGCAAAATCGTTAGACGGACCGCAGAAGGAGTAGCCATTCCGCATGGAAATCACTACCACTTTATCCCTTACAGCAAACTGTCTGCCCTAGAAGAAGAAATAGCTCGGAACATTCCTGTTGCTGGCCAGAAGACTTATCCTAAGGCTACTGCAAGTACACCAAGCCAGCCTAGTCAACCAGCAAATCCAAGTCAGCCAGCCAAACCAGCTGATAAAGATGAGCACGATCATGGTTTCCATGCTGAACATGTCATTTCAAAAGATGAGGAAGGATACGTTGTCCAACATGGCGGACATGCACATTATTTCTTCAAAAAAGATTTGACCAAAGATCAGATTGCAGCAGCAGAAGCGAACCTGGCTAAGCTCAAAGATTCAAGCCAATCCAGTCAAGTCAGCACAGAATATGACCGTTTTTCTCGTGACGCAAGTGACGAAGAGAAAATCGCGTATATTTCCAAGACTTATGGCGTACCGCGTGAAGCAATTAAGATTTCAAAAGGCTTCTTTGTCTTTAATAATCCGGATCAAGACTACGATCCGACCCATATCCACCCCTATGCTGTTCGAAAAGAGCATGTTCGGATTCCTTTAGAAACTGGAAATCCAGAGCTGGACTTCCTAAACGAGCTTTATACAACAGCCCTGCGTTCAGGTCTGTCTCCATACAGTATTCAGGTTGAAAATGGTCAATTTGTCATTCCTCATGGAGATCACAACCACTACATTCGTGTCCAATCCAAAGGATTGAATCTAGGCTTGAAGAATAAAATCCCAGCCTTGCAATCAGCTTATCAAGCAGGAGGCTATAATGAAAAGGCTGTTCTAGAAAAGGTGGATGCCCTCTTGGCAGCTAGCCGAACCATTTATGCTAAAGACCTGCTTATGCAACGTCGAATCGAGCTAGCTCTCGGTAATTTTGTAGAAACCATGAAGCAATTGCCAAGCAATTCAACAGAGGGATATTTGGCCAGCCTAGATCAATTTGATAAGCACTACATTCATGTTGATGAAAAAGCGAAAACGGAAGAGCTGACCGAAGTTGATAAAAAATATCAAGAATTGGTTGACAAGATCAAACGTTTGGAAACGGACAGCTACAATGTGAATAAAACTAGCTTACTCGCTGAATTGCAGACAGCTAAGGTAGAAAAAAATGAAGCTAAGATAGCTGAGATTGAGCAGCTATTGGCAAGTCTGCAAGATTATCAAGATCGGACAGGAGTGACCTCCGTCGAGTATCTCAAAGCTTTCTATCTTGCGGTTGATGATGCTCGTTTGCAGCCAGAACTTCGTAAGAAAGTTGCTGATTTGACGCTCAAGCTTTATAAATCTCAGGCCTTTATTGAAGCGGTAGACCTGAAAGCTCTTTTCTTGGAACTCTATCAAACCAAGCTCGAAGTTGATAAGGCTCTGGCAAGTGGCGAGGCAGCTTCGGCCAAGGATAAAACGGTTCTGGATACCGAAAAGGTGGACGACCACAGTTATAAGACGGCTATCTATGATTTCTTGAAAGAATTGTATGGAGAATTTGCACCGCAGCCTACAGAGGAAATCTCAGAAGAAACTCTCCAAGCTCTCTTCCAAAAAGGTCAAGAACTTTTGGAAAAAGTAACGGATTCGACTGTGCAAGAAAATTATCAAAAGCAACTCGCAGCACTTCGAACTGATTTGCAAGAATCTCGCAAAGATAAAGAAACCATCTTAGCAGAAACGAAAACGTTCTTGGCTCAAATCGTTGAAACCTTAAAAGAACAGCAAGCATCTGCAGCGCTCAAGGATAAAGAGACTTATCTTAAAATTTACAATTTGCTGATGTCCGCCCACAAGATGCTTGAGGAACAACAGGGGACAGATGAGCAATTTGCCAAGGTAGATGGTCTATTGGATAAATTATCCGATCCGAATGAGGACAAAGCAGCCCTGCTAGCCGAAGCAGAAGCGCTCTTTAATCAACTTCAAGCCAACAAGCCGGCTCCGACTGAAACTAAAACTGAGACGGAGGCTAGTCCGACTGAGGAAAATAAAGAAGAAAAACCTAGCGAGGCTCCTAAAGAGACTGTGGAAGAGTCAAGCTCACCAGCTACTCCTGAAGTAGAAAAATCAAATTCAGCAGCTCCTTCAGAAAAAGAGGCCGAAAGTCAAGTGACATCAGAAGCCAATAAGCAGTAAAGAAATTTTTTCTAAATAAATGGAAATGAGGAGCGGAAGAGGCGAAAAATGCTTTAAATCCGCTCTATTTCTATATTCTTAGGATGGAGCGTTCGATTTTTGTCATAAAATTGTAATAGAATTTCTATTTAAATGATATGGTTTTGACTGGTTTAACCAGTCATTTTATGTTAGTATTATAGCATAGGACTGATTGTAAAATGATACATGTGCTATTAGAAGGAGATGTCTATGGACAAGAAAATTGGTAAATCCGTTGTAGCAACTGGCATTGCAGCGACAACGATTATTTCTGGTGCGCTCAGCCATCAGGTAAAAGCGGATGAACTCGTTGAGTCAACGGCTACGAAACCAAAGGCAACAGCAGTTACCGAGAAACCAATTACGACAGCGGATGTAGCAGAAGCGAAGGAAAAAGCAGATGCTGCCAAGAAAAATGTAAATCAGCAACAAGAGCAAACTAAGAAAGCTGAAGCAGACCTTGAAGGAGCTAAAGCTGCAGTTTCAGAGGCTCAAGAGAAAGTGGCTACTGCTACTGAGAATGAAAAAGCAGCAACTGAAGAAAACATTTCTCAAGCAGAGACCAGTGTTAAAAAAGCTGAAGAAGAAGTAACAGCAAAATCAGAAACTGTCAAAGAAGCAGAAACTGCTGTACAAGAAGCAAGTCAGGCAGTTAAAGACCAAGAAAATACAATTGCTGGCCAGCAATCATTGGTGGATGTGGCAGAATCTGAGCTAAACAAAGCCAAAGAACCAGTTCATGCTGAAACTGCAGCTGTGGAAACTGCTAAAAATCAGGAAAATCAAGCTCAAACAGCTGTGGAGCATGCTAAAAATGAACTAGCAAAAGCAGAACAAGAAGCAAATGCTGCGCCACAAAATCAGGCAGAAATCCAAAACAAAATCAATCAAACACAGGCTAACTTAGAGCAGACCAAGCAATTGATTGCTGCAACAAATACAGAGTTGGTGCATGAACAGAAAAATGCAAGTACAGCACCGGTTGATTTACGGAATACGACCTATTCGCAATTCTTAGAGAATCTTCGAGATAATTCGAACAACGAAGCTGTAAGAAATGCTGCAGCTGATGCTTTAGCCCTTTACAAACGTGGTCAGAATGAATTCAAGATCACGGTTAGTTCAAATCCATCTAGCCCAGCTAGCTTGGAAAATAACTTGCAGGCCTTGGAATTGGTTAAGGCCATCAATGCCTACCGTCGTAATGCAGGACTCCCAGAACTTTTGGTGGATCCATATGCCAATGTTGCCAGCCAAATTCAGACCTTGTACTTTGAAAAGGCTAACTGGCATATGGGTAAGCTGATTGGCAATGAAAACGTAGCCATCAGCTTCAATCCTCAAGGTGCGGTTAATTTCTGGCATAGTGAAAAAGCCTTGTATCAGAAGATTGCTGCTCAATACGGCTTGCCAACTGATGAAAGACAACTAGATGCTAATGACATTTATATGAAGGTGGGGCCTAACGTCTTTGCGCAAATTGGTCACTATGTCCAAATGATGGATAACAAGGCCAATGCAATCTCTGCTGCCTATGACACTCATCCAAATCAGTTTGGAACTCCATACGGAACTTCAGAAGTTGGATTCCATAATGTTCGGAATTTCAATCAAAGAGTTAATAATGGCACATTGCTAACCGTTGAGGCGATGGAGAAACTTCTCCGCAGCGGTGGCAGTCGTGGAGCTGCCTCAAGTGCCAATGTGACAGCCTTGAAGAATCGTTTGGCAGAGTTGCAAGCGCAGAAAGTTAGCCAAGAGTCTAGCCTGAATCTTTTAAATAATCAGTTGACAGATTCATACAAGGCACAGAAAGATCGTGCGGCTGCTGTTGTAAAAGCTAAACAGAATCTTGAAGCTGCTGAGAAAGCCTTAGCTCTGACTCAACAAAACTTGTCAGATAAAAAGGCTGCTTTGAAGTCAGCAACAGCAAGAATCGCGTCTGCCCTTTCTCCATATCAGTCTAAATTGCAAAAAGCTCAGGCAACCTTAGTAGAGGCTAAGAATCAGCTCGCAGCTTTGAAGACGGCTGAGGAAAACAAGAATAAGGCACTAGAAGCGGCCAAAGCTGAATTGGTAGCTGCTCAAAATCGTGTAGCTGCAGCTCAGAAGAAAGTTGCAGATCTCAAAACAGCTCCACAACAATTGGAAAAAGCTAAGCAAGACTTGGTTACAGCAGAGGCTGACCTGAAGGCTAAACAAGTTGTTGCTGAGACTGAGAATGCAAAATTAATTGATTTGCAAACAGTCTACAACGAGTTGCTAGCAAATTACAATTATTTGCTAGACCTTCTTCCAAAAGAAGTGCGCCAAGCCCTAGCATCGGCTACTACAACTACTTATCAGGCAAATGGTGGACTTAATTTTGCTGCAGCAGGTGCAGGAAGTCAAACGCTTCTGACTTCGAATGCAAATTCAGCTTCTCAAGATGAGAAGACTGCGCAGGTTGAACCGACAGCTAATGTAGCTGCTCAGGCTCAGCCAAAGAGTGATAATAATACTAATGCTACATCAACTCCAGCGACTCCTAAAGCTTCGCCTAGCCAGTCAGTTGCCCTTCCTAATACAGGAACGGAAGCGGAGCAATTAGCTTTCCTTGGAATGACTCTCGGTGCAGCTCTTCTCGCAGGTGCAGTGAAACATCGCCGTAGAAAAACTTTATAGCAGATAACAGTGAAGTGAGTGTTACATCTCACTTCATTTTTTATTGGCTAATTAGTTTGATTGAAACAAATTTAAGAAGAAAATTTTTTGAGATTCAAATAATTCTTAAATTTGGCTAGAAAACATTCCTTTTATCTGCTTTTCAAGGGATATCATGTTATAATAGCAGAGGATTTTATACAAAAAGAGGAACTTATGACTAAAAAAGCTATTCTAATGATGACCTTTGGATCGCCAGAGGGCTATACTTTTGAGGATATTGCAGAATTTTTCACGAATATCCGTCGTGGTGTGCGGCCTACTGATCAGGAGATTCAGCACCTTCATGATAATTATCAGCGTATTGGTGGCAGTCCCCTGCAACGCATCACGCGGGCAGAAGTTGAGCTGGTGAAAGAAGCTTTAGTGGGAGAGTATGCTGTCTATTTTGCTAATAAATTTTCTCGCCCTTTTATTCCAGATGTTATTAAGCAGATGGAGGATGACGGGATTGAGGAATGTATTTGCTTGATTTTAGAACCGCATTATTCTTTTTACTCTGTCATGGGGTATGAAAAATTTATTACGAGCCAGACAATTAAATTCCATATTATCAAAGAATGGTATCAAGCTGATGATTTGCTTGGCTTTTGGGAGGAAGAAATCAGGAAAATCTTGCAGACGCAAGTCAAAGATGAAAGTTTTAAGGTCATTTTCTCAGCTCACAGTGTGCCAGTTTTAGCACTTGATTTTGAAGATCCATATATTGATCAGATTATTGAAAATTCACAGTTGATTGCACATCGACTAGGCCTTGCTCCATCTGAGTATACCAATACCTGGCAGAGCGAAAGCGATATTGGCTTGCCGTGGATCAAGCCAGATGTCTTAGAATATCTCCGAGATCAAACGAACCACCCGCAACATTATATCTTTGTCCCAATTAGTTTCATCAGCGAACATATCGAGGTACTGTTTGATAATGATGTGGAGTGTCAGGAATTGTGCCAAGAACTCGGTGTGACTTATCATCGTCCACCAATGCCGAACACAGACTTCCGTTTGATTGCTGCATTATTAGCGACTATTCGTCAGCATGAAACAGAAGAGCTTCGATACATGCATCCAGAAGAAACAACCTTTGACGAATTGGCCCCTTCAGAAGAAAGTAATCAAATTTTAAGCGAAACGGAAGAACTTCAAATGCCTGAATTTGTCAAAAAGTTAATAGAGAAAAAGGGCAGAGAAAATGTCAAAATGCCTTATTTCATAAAGAAAATGTTAGAAAAAAGAGCGAAAGAATCAAAGTAAGTCTAAGATTTACCAACCTAGAAATGAACATTTGTAACAGTGCATGTTCTAGGAAATGAAAAATTTCTATTGAAAAGATAGGGTTTTGGGAAAATATGTCTACAAACAAGCTAATTCAATCCAAGCTGGAACTGTTGCCGACCAGTCCCGGCTGTTACATTCACAAGGACAAAAACGGTACTATTATCTATGTCGGCAAAGCCAAGAATCTTCGCAATCGTGTTCGCTCTTATTTTCGTGGCAGCCACGATACCAAGACGGAGGCTCTGGTTTCCGAGATCGAGGATTTTGAGTTTATTGTCACCGAGTCCAACATTGAGGCTCTCCTACTTGAAATTAATCTAATCAAGGAAAATAAACCCAAGTACAATATCATGCTCAAGGACGATAAGTCCTATCCTTTTATTAAGATTACCAACGAGATTTATCCGCGTCTAATTATCACGCGCCAAGTCAAAAAGGATGGCGGTCTTTATTTTGGGCCTTATCCAGATGTCGGTGCAGCCAATGAAATCAAGCGCCTGCTCGATCGCATTTTTACATTCAAAAAATGTACCAATCCACCTGCGAAAGTCTGTTTTTATTATCACTTAGGGCAATGTGAAGCCCATACGATTTGCAAGCGGGATAGCCAGTATTTCAAGAATATGGCTCAGGAAGTGTCAGATTTTCTAAAAGGTCAGGACAACAAGATTATCGATGAGCTGCGTGATAAGATGAATAAAACGGCTGCAGCTATGGAGTTTGAGCGAGCGGCTGAATACCGTGACCTGATTCAGGCTATTGGAACCTTGCGTACCAAGCAGCGGGTTATGGCCAAGGATTTGCAGAATCGTGATGTTTTTGGCTATTATGTGGACAAGGGCTGGATGTGCGTCCAGGTCTTCTTTGTCCGCCAAGGTAAGCTGATTGAACGTGATGTCAATCTTTTTCCCTATTACAATGATCCGGACGAAGATTTCCTGACCTATATTGGCCAGTTTTACCAAGAAAAATCTCATCTCAAGCCCAATGAAATCTTGATTCCAGCAGACATTGATGAAGAAGCTGTCCGGGCCGTTGTGGATACTAAAGTAGTCAAGCCTCAGCGAGGCGAGAAGAAACAGTTGGTCAATCTGGCTATTAAGAATGCTCGGGTCAGTCTCCAGCAGAAATTTGACCTTTTGGAGAAATCCGTTGAGAAAACGCAGGGAGCTATAGAAAATCTAGGGAAGCTCCTCAATATTCCGACACCCGTTCGGATTGAGTCTTTCGACAATTCCAATATCATGGGAACTAGTCCCGTATCGGCTATGGTGGTCTTTGTCAATGGTAAGCCTAGCAAGAAGGATTACCGCAAATATAAGATTAAGACTGTGGTAGGGCCGGACGACTACGCCAGTATGCGAGAAGTTATCAAGCGCCGCTATAGCAGGGTGATTCGTGACGGGCTGACGCCACCAGATCTGATTGTTATTGACGGTGGACAGGGTCAGGTCAATATTGCTAAAGAAGTTATCCAGAGCCAGTTGGGGCTTGATATTCCTATCGCTGGACTTCAAAAAAATGACAAGCACCAGACCCATGAATTGCTCTTTGGAGATCCTCTTCAAGTCGTGGAACTATCCCGTAATTCTCAGGAATTTTTCCTCCTCCAGCGCATCCAAGATGAGGTTCACCGCTTTGCCATTACCTTCCACCGCCAGCTTCGATCTAAGAATTCCTTCTCATCGCAACTCGATGGCATCGAAGGCTTGGGGCCAAAACGCAAGCAAAATCTCATGAAGCATTTCAAATCTCTGACCAAGATTAAAGAAGCCAGTGTCGATGAAATCGTCGAAGTGGGCGTACCGCGAGCGGTGGCAGAAGCTGTGCAGGCAAAACTCAATCAAACAGAGCCATCCCGACCTTTGTTAGAAGTGGCGGAGCCTTTGGTAGGGTTGGATAGTTAATATATAAAGCAAGACCGTGTAAACGGTCTTTTGTGGCATAATTGGAAAGAAGTGAACCAAAATGGAGAGTCAATTATGATTTCTATAGAAAAGTCAAATCAGTCTGAAGTTGAAAAAATTTGCTTTCCTGCGTAAAGATTTTACAAATAAGAATGTAATGATGACACAATTTGAAGATAAATTTATGGATGTTCAGGCTAGTATGATTTCATTAGCATTGGAATAGAAAATAAGGATGCACAACTTCATGAAAAACCTCTGCAAGCTCTTTCAATTTGTGGTAAAATAAGAGTAACAGAAATTAGAAAAGGAAATCAATTATGAAATTTCTTGAATTAAACAAAAAGCGTCATGCGACTAAGCATTTCAATGACAAACCGATAGATCCTAAGGATGTCCGTACAGCTATTGAGATTGCGACCTTGGCACCAAGTGCTCATAATAGTCAGCCGTGGAAGTTTGTAGTAGTGCGTGAGCGAAATGAAGCTTTAGCGGGTATTACCTTTGGCTCTAACCAAGATCAAATCAAGGAAGCTCCAGTGACAATTGCCCTCTTTACAGATACAGATTTGGCTAAGCGGGCACGCAAGATCGCGCGTGTCGCTGGGGTAAAAAATTTTTCTGATGAGCAGCTTCAATTTTACATGCAAAATTTGCCAGCTGAGTTTGCTCGCTATAATGATCAGCAAAAGAGTGATTACTTGGCCCTTAATGCGGGTTTGGTTGCTATGAACCTTGTTTTGGCCTTGACTGACCAAGGTATTGGCTCAAATATCATCCTAGGATTTGATAAATCAAAAGTTAACGAAGTTTTGGAGATTGATGAGCGTTTCCGTCCAGAACTCTTGATTACTGTTGGTTATACAGATGACAAGCTAGAGCCTAGCTATCGTTTACCAGTTGACGAGATTATCGAAAAGCGTTAATAAAGTAAAAAATAGAAATCGCGATTTAATTCGGATACTTTAAATTGAAGTGTTTTATAGAGGTGAGAAAATGACAATTGATTTTAAAGCAGAAGTTGAAAAACGTAGAGAAGCTCTGTTGGCGGACTTGTTCAGCCTTTTAGAAATTAATTCAGAGCGGGATGATTCAAAGGCAGATAAGGAGCATCCTTTTGGACCTGGTCCTGTAAAGGCCTTGCATAAGTTCTTGGAAATTGCTGAACGTGATGGTTACCCGACTCAAAATGTGGACAATTATGCTGGCCACTTTACTTTTGGTCAAGGAGAAGAAGAACTGGGTATCTTTGCCCATATGGATGTGGTACCTGCTGGAAGTGGTTGGGATACAGACCCTTATACACCGACGATTAAGGATGGCCGTCTCTATGCTCGTGGTTCTAGTGATGACAAGGGACCAACTATGGCATGTTACTACGGTTTGAAAATCATCAAAGAATTGGGCTTGCCTGTATCTAAGCGCGTGCGCTTTGTGGTCGGGACAGATGAAGAGTCTGGCTGGAAAGACATGGAGTATTACTTTGCTCATGTAGGCCTGCCTGAGCCTGATTTCGGCTTCTCACCAGACGCTGAATTTCCGATTATCAATGGTGAAAAAGGAAATATTACAGAGTACCTGCATTTTGCTGGTGAAAATGCTGGCGCTGCACGCCTGCATAGCTTTACTGGTGGCTTGCGGGAGAACATGGTGCCTGAATCTGGCACAGCTGTCTTGTCAGGTCACTTGCCAAATCTAGTTGATAAATTGGAGCAGTTTGCTAAGGAAAATGGGCTAGACTTTACTTATGAAGAACTAGCTGGTGGCCAAATCGCTGTGACCATTATCGGTAAGTCTGCGCACGGTGCTTCTCCTCAGTCTGGTGTCAATGGTGCAACCTATTTGGCCAAATTCCTAACGCAGTTTGACTTTGCTGGCCCAGCTAAGGATTACCTAGATGTGGCTGGAAATATTCTCCTAAATGACCATGAGGGTAAGAACTTGAAGATTGCTCATGTGGATGAGAAGATGGGGGCTCTATCAATGAATGCTGGCGTTTTCCGTTTTGACGAAAACAAGGCTGACAATACAATTGCCCTCAATATTCGCTATCCTAAGGGAACCAGTCCAGAAGCCATTCAGAATGTGTTAGAGCAGTTACCAGTGACCAAAGTGACCTTGTCTGAGCATGGACATACTCCTCACTATGTACCGATGGAAGATCCGTTGGTGCAGACCTTGCTGGCTGTTTATGAAAAACAAACTGGGCTGAAAGGTCATGAGCAAGTTATCGGTGGTGGTACCTTTGGACGCCTCTTGAAACGTGGTGTCGCTTACGGCGCTATGTTCCCAGACTATATCGATACTATGCACCAAGCCAATGAATTTATCGATGTTGAAGATCTATTCCGCGCGGCTGCCATTTATGCGGAAGCTATCTACGAATTGATCAAATAAGATAAGAACTCATTTGGCTCTGCCAGATGAGTTTCTTTGCAAGGAAGGAAATATGATGCAGACAATAGAAGATATTACCAAGTCCATTATAGCTGACCCACAGAATAAAGCTTTCACGGAACAGGGGCTTACCCCACTTTTTGCAGCGCCTAAGAATGCTCGGATTAACATTGTCGGTCAAGCGCCGGGTCTGAAAACCCAGCAAGCGGGGCTTTACTGGAAGGACAAGAGTGGTGACCGCTTGAGAGAATGGTTGGGTGTTGATGAAGAAACTTTCTATCAGTCTGGATATTTTGCGGTTCTGCCCATGGATTTTTATTTCCCCGGGCATGGTAAGTCTGGAGATTTACCGCCTCGCAAGGGCTTTGTTGAGAAATGGCATCAGCCGATTTTAGAGCTCCTACCAGATATTGAGTTGACTATCTTGATTGGTCAGTATGCACAGAAATACTATCTGCATCAAAAAGGAAATGTCAAACTGACCGAGACGGTTCAGCATTATCAAGACTACCTGCCAGACTTTTTTCCCTTGGTACACCCATCGCCCCGCAATCAAATCTGGATGGCGAAAAATCCTTGGTTTGAGGCAGAAGTAGTGCCAGAATTGCAAGCGTTGGTACAAAAGATTATTCATCAATAAAGGAGAAAAACTATGGATGCTTATCAACAAGTGGCTAATAAGTTGCAAGAGTTGGGGATTACCTTTGATGTGGTGGAGCACCCACCTGCATTTACGACAGAGCAGGCAGATCGCTATATTGAAGGCATGGAAGGAGTTCGGACTAAGTCCATGTTTTTGACCAATAAAAAGAAAACTCAATATTATCTGCTGATTATGGATGACCAAAAGAGTCTAGATATGGACTTGTTTAAAGATTTGGTCTCAGCCAACCGCATCCGCATGGCTTCAGCGGATTCTCTCTATGAAAAAATGCAGCTGCCACCAGGAACGGTATCACCTTTTGGGCTTCTGAATAATCCAGAGCGAGACATTCAGGTCTATTTTGATAAGGACATTGTATCAGAGGATATCATGACTTTCCATCCCAATACCAATGAAAAGACGATTTTTGTCGCAACCCAAGATATTTTTAAGTTCTTGACTCATCTGGGCTATGATTATCAAATTTTGGAACTTTAATTTTTAAAAATGCTGTAGGGCTTCTTGCCTTGCAGTATTTTTCTTGACACAAAAGCGTTAGGAAAATTATCATTCTTCTCAAAGAGCAAGAGAAGAAGAGAAATAGAAAAAAGCCTGAGTGACATTCAGGCTTTCTTGGACAGATTAGATAAGGGGCACTCTTCCAAATGTTCCTAGTTGGATGCTTGAGTGCTGGACTCTGTTGTTGTATGCTGGTCTTGGCTTGTCGAACTGCTGTCAGTGGAAGTAGTTGTATGGCTCGTATTCGTTTCTGCGCTTGAAGAGCTTGAGGATGTTTCGGTCTCAGTAGCAGCAGAAGTTTCTGTTGGAGTCGAGCTAACAGATGTAGACTCTTTTTCTACCTCTTTGATGATGGTAGTAGTCGTAGTCGAGTTGCCTGTATCAGTTTTTGATTTTGAGTCATTGTTGTTCATAAGGTTCATGATGGTAAAGCAAGCAATGACGATTGATAGAAGACTGGCAATTGTAGCAATAGTCTTTTGTAGGGCAGAAAAGCCAGTTTTAATATGCTGACTAGCTGGTTTTCGATTAGAATTGCTGTTATTTTTTTCTTTGCGGGAATAGTTTTCCATGTAAAAGTCGCTCCTTTTCGTTCTTAATTTATTATACGTCTTTTATTTAGAAAAGTCTTCCAAAAATCTGAAATTTTTAAATGAAAACGTACACAAAAGATAAATAACAACAGCTCTAAAAGGCGGAGAGATAAGCCTCTTAGAGCTGTTGGTTTTATCAAAATGGTAGAGCTATTTTGCTGTACTTTCAGAGTCAAGGGCAGCTTGGGCCACGGCTAGCCGAGCTGCTGGGACTCGATAAGGGGAGCAGGAGACATAAGTGACACCGATTTCTTGTAAGAAAGGAATGGAAGCCGGATCACCGCCAACTTCGCCACAAACTCCGATAGACAGGTTTGGATCTACTTGGCGAGCTTTTTCAATCGCCAATTTCATCAATTGACCGACACCTTCTTGATCAAGGCTTTGGAAGGGATCCTGCGTTAGCAACTTTTTCTCTTTATAATCATTGAAGAATTTTCCGATATCATCCCTTGAAAAGCCAAAAGTCATCTGGGTCAAGTCATTGGTTCCAAAGCTGAAGAAGTCCGCTTCCTGAGCCAGCTGATCAGCAATGAAGCAGGCTCTCGGCAGTTCGATCATGGTACCAATGTCATATGGGAATGGAGAGCATTGATGCTTTTTGAAAATCCATTCGATATGCTTGATGAGCAGCTCTTTGAGATAGACAAGCTCTGATTTTGTAGCAATCAACGGAATCATAATTTCAGGACGGACTGGATGTCCTTCTTGCTGCAGTCGAATGGCGCTGCTAAAGATAGCCTCTATTTGCATCTTATAGATATCTGGCAAGGTGATTCCCAAGCGACAGCCGCGATGGCCAAGCATAGGATTTGATTCTTGCAATTGCGTGATTTTTCTTTCTAGTTGACTAGCTTTTTTATTGAGTTTTTCAGCCAGCAGGGCAATTTCAAGTTGGTCTTTAGGGAGAAATTCATGCATTGGAGGATCCAGTAGGCGGACAATCATAGGCTTTTCGCTAACTGTCTGGAACATCTGATAAAAGTCTTCTGCTTGGTAATCAAGGAGATGGGCAAGTGCTTCCCGTCTTTCTATTTCATTTTCGGCCAGAATTAATTTCCTCATTTGCAGGATTCTTTCCTCACCGAAAAACATATGCTCGGTTCTTGCTAGTCCAATGCCTTGCGCTCCGAAGCTAATAGCGGTTTGCAAATCTTGAGTAGTTTCAGCATTGGCGCGGACTGTAAGTTTAGCTACTTCATCAGCCCAAGTCAGCAAGAGCTGCAGATCCTGATCATTTTCTACAGAGACAGTCGGGATTTGCCCCAGATAGAGAAAACCAGTCCGACCATCTACGGATAGAATATCTCCTTCATTGAGCAAGATATCTCCGCACTGGATGGTCTTACTATCTTCTTGGACCAGCAACTCTCCACATCCTGCGACACAGCAGGTTCCCATCCCTCGGGCGACAACTGCTGCGTGTGAGGTCATCCCACCTTGGCTGGTGACGATTGCTTGGCTGACAATCATTCCTTCTATGTCTTCGGGAGAAGTTTCTTGCCGGACTAGCACAACTTTTTCGCCAGCTTCATGTAGTTCTTTGGCTCGCTTGGCAGTAAAGACAATTTTTCCTGTTGCAGCACCGGGACTGGCTGGCAATCCCTGCGCTAAAATTGTCGCTTGCTGGAGCTCATTTTCATCAAAAACTGGGTGAATCAGCTGATTGATATGAGCCGGGCTAATCCGGCGAATGGCCTCGCACTTGTCTATCTTGCCTTCTTCTACTAATTGCAGAGCGATTTTCAAAGCAGCCTTGACCGTTCGCTTACCATTACGGGTTTGCAGGATATAGAGCTTGCCCTTTTCGATTGTAAATTCGATATCCTGCATATCTTTATAGTGATCTTCAAGGGTGTGGGCATATTCTTGAAAAGCAGCATAGGCTTCTGGCATCTTTTCTTGCAGATGTTGAATGGGCTCGGGCGTGCGGATACCAGCAACGACATCCTCTCCTTGGGCATTTAAAAGAAATTCGCCAAAGAGGCCTTTTTGACCAGTTGCTGGATTTCGAGTGAAGACGACTCCAGTTCCACTTTCTTGATCAAAGTTGCCAAAGACCATGACTTGAATATTAACGGCGGTTCCCAAATCTTCTGGAATCTGATTGAGCTTGCGATAGACTTGGGCGCGTGGGTTATTCCAAGAGCGGAAAACGGCTTTGATAGCAGCGAAGAGTTGTTCCTTAGGATTTTGAGGAAAAGTCTGATAATGCTCGCGATACAGCTGCTTGTACTGATCGATGAGAGCTTGGTGCTCTTCCAAACTAAAGTTGTTGGCAGTCTTACCAGCATTCTTCTCAAAATAGGATAGCAAGTGATCGAAGTCCTCTTTTGGAATTTGGAAAACGACATCTGCATACATCTGGAGCAGCCTGCGATAGCAATTATAGGCAAAAGCCATATTGGTTTTGGAAGCCAAGGTTTGGGTTCGCAGGTCATTTAATCCTAAGTTTAAAATCGTATCCATCATGCCAGGCATAGAAAACTTGGCACCACTGCGAACAGAAACTAGCAGTTGCTCCTCTTCGTTTCCTGAGAAGTATTGGCTGGTTTTTTGCTCCAGTTCCGAAATAGCCTGCAAAACATTCTCTCTTAATTGTTCTTCAAAAAAGGAAGGCTTATTTAAAAACTGAATGCAGGCTTCCGTCGTAATGGTGAATCCCGGCGGAACTGGCAATCCTAAATGGGTCATTTCAGCTAAATTAGCACCTTTGCCACCCAAAAGAGCATTTTGCTCGGCTCGTCCTTCCTCAAAGGAATAAATCCATTTCGTCATATCTTACCTCCAAATTAACAAAAATGTGCCATATATACCTTGTTTACATTCTAATATACATCATATATATTTGTCAATGGAAAAAATAGTTATATTTTATTGATATAAGATAAAAATATGATATAATATGACAGAAAAAGATGAAAAATAGAGTATTCTATCTCTAAAAAGGAGACATATTGCATTGGAATTATCAGCACGCCAAAAGCAGATTGTTGACATTGTCAAGAAAGAGCAGCCCGTCAGCGGGGAAAAGATTTCGGAATTGATGGAGATTTCTAGAGCAACTTTACGCTCAGACCTGTCCTTTTTGACGCTGGTTGGCATTTTAAAAGCGACGCCAAAGGTTGGCTATACTTATTCAGGAAATGATTTAGAGACCTTATTTTTCTTTGACACTTTTCGAAAGAAAGCGGAAGATATTATGGTTTCTCCAGTTTTGGTGCCTCAAGACACTTTCATCCAGGATGCGGTGATAAGGCTCTTTATGTATGACGCGGATGTTCTTTATGTCATTGATGAAAAGAAGCTACTCTTAGGAATTGTCTCGCGCAAGGATTTGCTACGGGCGGCTTTATCCAGTAGTATCGGAACAACGCCTATTGCAGTTTGTATGACGCGGATGCCTCATCTTAGAACCTGCCATAAGGATATGAATATACTAGAGGTGGCCGCTCTTTTGCAGGATTTTGCCATTGATTCACTGCCTGTGGTAGAGAAAGATAATGAGCGCAAGATTTTAGGGACGGTGACTAAGACAGCTCTGCTGGACTATATCATTCAGGAAGCGCGCCAAGCGGAAGTAAAGAGACAGGAGTAGTGACAATGAAGAAAGAAATTATTGTATATAGCATTTCAGATTCTTTAGGAGGAACCTCGCAGCGACTCTTGTCTGCTGTAAGTGCGCAGTATCCAGATTTGACATTTAATAATAGCTACCGTTTTCCTTTTATAGACAAGGAGCAAGAATTGCTGGAAATTTTGCAAGATGCTTTAAAAGATGATGCCTTGGTCATCAGTACCTTGGTAAATGGAGAATTAGCTAGACTAGCTAGAGAATTTAGCCAAAACCACAAGCTGGCCTATATTGATCTCATGCACCCTTTCTTTGAAATCATAGGAGAAAAGACTGGGATTAGCCCGATTGAGATACCAGGAACCTTGCACCGTTTGGATACGGAATATTTTAATAAAATATCAGCGATTGAGTTTGCAGTAAAGAATGATGATGGAAAATCTCCGCAGGGATTTTTGGAGTCGGATCTAGTTCTACTGGGAGTTTCACGGACTTCAAAAACTCCTCTCAGCATTTTTTTGGCCAATAAGGGCTACAAAGTTTCCAATTTACCTTTGATTCCAGAAGTTCCGCTTCCTCAAGTTTTAGACAAGGTGGACAAGCGTAGGATCATCGGTCTGGTCTGTGAGCCAGAAAAATTAGTCAAAATTCGTAGCAACCGCCTCAATTCGCTGGGACTGTCCCACTCGACCAGTTACACAGATTTGGAGAAGATTTATCAGGAATTAGACTATTCCAAAGAAGTCTTTAGAAAATATCAAACGGAGGTCATCAATATTACGGATAAATCAATTGAAGAGACAGCCTTCTTGATTGAAGATTATTTAAAAAAATTAGATATGATTGGCGAGGCGAAGTAATCGTCTTCAGGGCTGGTTCCTAAATTTATCAGATAGGAGCTACGCCCTTTTCTTGTTCCTAGGCTCGTTTCGTGTTACAATAGGAGTATTGATTTTTACTGATAAATACAGAGGAAAAAGATGATTTATTTAGATAATTCAGCGACAACCAAGCCTTACCCAGAGGCGCTGGTTACCTATACAGAAGTGGCTTCTAAGATCTGGGGTAATCCTTCTAGCCTGCATAGTTTGGGCAGTCAGGCGACCCGTCTCTTAGAGGCCTCT
This sequence comes from Streptococcus cristatus ATCC 51100, assembly GCF_000222765.1. Lineage (GTDB taxonomy): Bacteria > Bacillota > Bacilli > Lactobacillales > Streptococcaceae > Streptococcus > Streptococcus cristatus. The sequence goes on from NZ_AFUE01000001.1 coordinate 25,945, forward strand.
CGTCGGCAAATAGCAGAGCTTTTAGGCAAGTCTTCGTCGGAGATTTTTTTTACGTCTGGAGGAACAGAAGGGGACAACTGGGTGCTTAAAGGAGTTGCTTTTGAAAAAGTTCCCTTTGGCAAACACATCATCGTTTCCAACATTGAGCATCCCGCGGTTAAAGAATCAGCCCTCTGGCTTCAGAGTCAAGGATTTGAAGTGGATTTTGCGCCAGTAGATAAGGCAGGTTTTGTTGAGGTAGACAAGCTAGCGGAGCTGATTCGACCAGACACCACTCTGGTTTCGGTCATGGCTGTCAATAATGAAATCGGCAGCATTCAGCCTATCCAGAAAATATCAGAACTTTTAGCAGACAAGCCGACTATTTCCTTTCACGTGGACGCTGTGCAGGCTGTTACGAAGATTCCGACAGCTGCTTATCTGACGGATCGCGTGGATTTTGCAACATTCTCCAGTCATAAATTTCACGGCCTTCGGGGCGTAGGATTTGTCTATATCAAGTCTGGCAAGAAAATCAGTCCCCTCTTGACTGGTGGCGGCCAGGAGTCGGATAAGCGCTCCACAACAGAAAATTTAGCTGGTATTGCAGCGACAGCCAAGGCTCTGCGTTTGTCCATGGAAAAGCAAGAAGCATTTGCCAAACGAACAGCAAAGATGAAGGCGATTATCCTTGAAGAGCTGCGGAAGTATCCAGATGTGGTGGTCTTCTCAGGCTTGGAAGATTTTGCTCCCCATATCCTGACCTTTGGTATCAAGGGAGTGCGGGGTGAAGTCGTCGTCCACGCATTTGAAGACTACGAGATCTACATCTCGACGACCAGCGCTTGCTCTTCCAAGGCCGGTAAGCCAGCGGGAACGCTAATCGCTATGGGAGTCGAAAAGTCTCTCGCTCAAACGGCTGTCCGTATCAGTTTGGATCTTGATAATGATATGAGCCAGATGGAGCAGTTTTTGACAACTTTTAAAATTATTTACGAAAAAACCAGAAAAGTAAGGTAAACAATGCAATATTCAGAAATTATGGTGCGCTATGGTGAGCTGTCTACCAAGGGCAAGAACCGCATGCGCTTTATCAATAAACTCAAACGTAATATTCAGGCTGTTTTGTCAGTCTATCCGCAGGTCCATGTCAAGGCTGACCGTGACCGAACCCATGTCTATCTGCATGGAACAGACTATCAGCCAGTGGCTGAATCGCTCAAGCAGATTTTTGGGATTCAGAATTTCTCGCCGTCTTACAAAATTGAAAAATCTGTGCCAGCCCTGATCGAAGCTGTCCAAGACATCATGAAGGAAGTCTATCAAGAGGGCATGACCTTTAAGATTACCAGCAAGCGCAGTGACCACAGTTTTGAACTGGATAGCCGCGAGATTAATCAGACGCTTGGGGATGCTGTTTTTAAGGCCATTCCAAATGTTCAGGTCAAAATGAAAGCGCCGGATATTGAGCTGCGGGTCGAAATTCGTGAAGAAGCGGCCTATATCTCTTATGAGACGATTCGTGGTGCTGGGGGACTGCCAGTCGGAACTTCAGGCAAGGGCATGCTCATGCTGTCTGGTGGGATTGACTCACCTGTGGCTGGTTATCTGGCTCTCAAGCGTGGTGTAGACATCGAGGCGGTTCACTTTGCTAGTCCGCCTTATACTAGCCCAGGTGCGTTGAAAAAAGCTCAAGATTTGACAAGAAAACTGACTAAATTTGGCGGCAATATCCAGTTCATCGAAGTGCCTTTTACAGAGATTCAGGAGGAAATCAAGTCCAAGGCTCCAGAAGCATATCTGATGACACTGACCCGTCGCTTTATGATGCGCATTACAGACCGGATTCGGGAGGAGCGGGGCGGTCAAGTCATTATCAATGGAGAAAGTCTAGGTCAGGTGGCCAGTCAAACTATCGAGAGTATGCAGGCTATTAATGCCGTGACCAATACACCGGTTATCCGTCCTGTCGTGACTATGGACAAGCTGGAAATCATTGAGATTGCAGAAAAAATCGATACTTTCCAAATCTCTATCCAGCCATTTGAAGACTGCTGTACTATTTTTGCGCCTGACCGGCCTAAAACTAATCCAAAAATCAAGAATGCTGAGCAGTACGAAGCTCGTCTAGATGTTGAAGGCTTGGTAGAACGCGCTGTTGCAGGCATCATGATTACAGAAATCAGACCACAAGCAGAGACTGATGAAGTTGACGAGCTGATTGAGGACTTGTTATAAGAGTTTACGGAGTATCTTTTTGCTAAAAGAATCTGGAAGCTATTTCCATTGATGCTGAAGATAAAAGGGGATATTTATGAACGAGTGGGATTATTTCTTGAGTGGGCTCATGCGAGCATTGTCTTGGAAAGATGGACAAGATAATGCTTTGCTGTTTGGAATTCCCAGTTGGACTTATTTTATTGGTCTCTTAGTTCATTTCCATATTTTCCTAAGCTTGTATGCTCTCTTATTTTGGGGATATCATAAAGATATTAAGGAAGCTGGCTCTGTCAAGAAGGCCATGAGAAATAAATGGAATACTATACGTCAAAGTCAAAAAAGTAAGGGCAGAGCTATCTTTGTTACAATAATTGCCGCTCTTCTTATATTTATTATCTTTCCTGCTTATGAAGGCTATCGAATGACCAATGGTATTTGGCGCTATCATTATTTTACTAATCAGATAACCGAGCTAAAAACGGCTTTAGTGACTGGTGTTGATACCGAGACTGGAGGAAGTAAGTCTACCTATTCTCGTATTACCTTTACTATTAACGTTGATGGAAAAGAGCGAGAGGTCAATGTTTCAGATAGTAATAAAAGTCTTGCCAGATCAGCAAAAAAACATTTGAAGCCTCCGAAAGCTATTGAGGTGTATGTCAATCAAGAAGGGCAGATTGTATATTTTAAATAAATGGAAGTACAGAATGAGTATATTTAGTGGAAAATCCGTTTTCATTAAATGAAATTACTTGCAAAAGGTTAGTAGAAGTGCTATACTAAGAATGTTGACTATGCACGGCCTGTGCAACCGCTCGAACATCGTTGCTCACATAGTGAGTATAAAGTGGTTCGTCCCACGATGCTAGGCGAGTCTTCACAAAAATACGGGGAAACCCCAAAAAATCATAGGAGGTGCATAATGAGCACATACGCAATCATTAAAACTGGCGGAAAACAAGTTAAAGTTGAAGTTGGTCAAGCTATCTACGTGGAAAAATTGGATGTTGAAGCTGGTCAAGAAGTGACTTTTAACGAAGTTGTTCTTGTTGGTGGTGATAAAACTGTTGTCGGAACTCCACTTGTTTCTGGAGCTACTGTAGTTGGAACTGTTGAAAAACAAGGAAAACAAAAGAAAGTCGTTACTTTCAAGTACAAACCTAAAAAAGGTAGCCACCGCAAACAAGGTCACCGTCAACCTTACACTAAAGTTGTCATCAACGCAATCAACGCTTAATTTACAGGAGAACACATGATACAGGCAGTCTTTGAGAAAGCCGAAGATGGCGAGCTGAGGAGTGCGGAAATTACTGGACACGCCGGAAGTGGCGAATACGGCTTTGATGTCGTGTGTGCATCGGTTTCTACGCTTGCCATAAATTTCATCAATTCAATTGAAAAATTTGCAGGCTACGAACCAATCCTAGAATTAAACGAAGAAGAAGGCGGATATTTACGAGTAGAAATCCCTATGGATATTCCGCCGCATCAGAGAGAAATGACTCAGCTTTTCTTTGAATCATTTTTCTTGGGAATGGCAAACTTATCGGAGAACTCTTCTGAGTTCGTCCAAACCAGAGTTATCACAGAAAACTAACACGGAGGAAAAACACTATGTTAAAAATGAATCTTGCAAGCTTGCAACTTTTCGCCCACAAAAAAGGTGGAGGTTCAACGTCAAACGGACGTGATTCACAAGCAAAACGTCTTGGAGCTAAAGCAGCTGACGGACAAACTGTAACTGGAGGATCAATCCTTTACCGTCAACGCGGTACTCACATCTACCCAGGTGTTAACGTTGGCCGCGGTGGAGACGATACATTGTTCGCGAAAGTTGAAGGCGTAGTACGCTTTGAACGTAAAGGTCGCGATAAGAAACAAGTATCAGTTTACCCAATTGCGAAATAATTCATTATTGATAAAAATCCCTGTCTCAAGATTGGGATTTTTATTTTGGGAAAAAATGAAATCGTTTCCTTTTGTGAAATCATTTTAAAAGAAATTGTTGCTACATGCAATGTTTTTTTTGTATAATAGAGTTGTTATAAGGATATTCTAAGGAGGGCAATATGGGATTTCTGGGTTTAGCTATTTCAGCTTTGTTAAATAATACGTTGATTCAATTAAAAGATGAATTGGTGGACTTTGGTGTAGATAATTGGGAAAAATTTGAAACTGGATTTAATAAAAGTTTTACTTCCTATTTTGAGGGTTCATTTAAGAGAGTGAAGAATATTCCGTTTGTGTTAAGCGGTACAAATAATATCGATTTGCTTTCTATTTTCCAGCCCACTTATTTAAAATCAGAAATAAGTCATGTGAGATGTTATACTGCTGATTTAGATAATATTTTACAAGAATCGGATAATGCTTGGATTTATGGATATGGTGGCATTGGTAAATCAACCATGCTGAAGTACTTTTTTCTTAAGGAGATTGAAAAAGCTACGAGTAATAATAATCAAAGAATTCCCATTTATATTGAATTGAGGAAATATAATTTTGATTCGAAGAAAAGAAGGGAATTTTTAAATTTTATATATGAAGAAGCTAAAGTATTAGGGTTTGATTTAGAGTTTAAGTATTTCGAATATATGGCAAAAAAAGGGCGTTTTATTTTCTTTTGGATGCTTTTGATGAAATAGCTTCAAACAATATGGAACAAGCGGCGACAGAGATAGAAGAATTAACCACTAAATATTCTAATAATCCAATCCTTGTGACTAGCCGGAAATTACTTTTTAATCATATAAATAATGCCTCTTTATTTCATCCCTATCAAACGAATGGCTTAAGTAAATACGAAGCAATAGCATTAATAAAGCGCATCAGTACATTGCCTGAATCAGAGCCAAGAGAAGAGGTGTTTGAAGGGTTTATCAAGAGTTTGGAAGATCAGTTATATGATGAATATCAATCATTTGCAGAAAATCCTATATTGCTTTTCTTGATGTTACAAATGTTTCAAAGAAATGCAAATTTTCCGACTGAGAAAGCTACTTTTATCAAAAATTCTTATCGACTGCTCTATAAAGAACATGATCATTCAAAATTAGTTGCTATGAAAAGACAATTTAAAACCGACTTATCTGAGTCTACTATGTTGCGAGTGATTTCTTATCTTTGTTTTCTCACTTACTTTGAAAATAATGGAGAGAAATTAGAGTTTACAGAAAGTGAAATTCTTTCTTTGCTAGATAGGGTATTAAATCATGAAGATTCGTCTTCAACAAGAGCTGAAGATTTGCTTGCTGATTTGATAACCCGTTTATGTATCATACATAAAGAGGGACGATCTTACTATTTTGTCCATAATATTTTCCAAGAATTTTACGCTGCCAACTATTTATATGATTTGGATAATGAAGTTCAAGAACAATTTTTTAAAGATAATTTTCTTGCTGAAGATATGAATCGTCGTTTGATTGAAACTACTATAGAATATTATACTGAATTGGATAAAGAATTTAATAAGAAAAAGTTAAAATACAATATCTTTCTGCCTGTTTTAGAAGAATTAAAACGTAGAAATAAAGGAAGAGATTTTTTTGAATTTGATACGATTTTATACAGAGTGAGCTTATCTACTAAAGGTGAGGGAGACATTATTTTCTATGATTTGGATTCTTATTTTTTATGTTATTTAATGGAATTTTTTGCTGAAATAGATTATTTTGAAGATCAAGATAAAAATCTGCCTTTGCCTGTAAAATTTCCCAAAATTAAAGACATGGAGACAATTTTTACATTTCCCATATATCATGATAATTTAACGGATTCAGAGTATTTTCAACTGCGCTTTAAAATTAAAAATCTAAAACTAACAAGTGAAGCAATGGAACTTATGGAAAAGTATAAGCTAGACTGGATTATTTTCTCTATTGACTATAGTACGATTTGTAAAGACGCTGCATGGTATGAAGTCTTCAAAAATAGTAGTGCTTATGCTGAAATTAAGGCTATCGAAGACTGGGTAATCAAGACGAAGTCCGAAAAAGAAGCAGATAAAAGAAAAATCCCAATTTTGAATTCTAAAAAATAAATCGGCAATATCTGCTGATTTATTTAGTTTTGAAATCGTTTCCTTGACATTTTCTCTTCTTAGTGTTTTAATATACCCTATAGGGGTATAAAGGAGAAAAAATATGTTTGATTTTTTTACAAAGATAGATAGTATTTCAACGGATGAGCTGGAGAAGCGATTGAAGTCCAATATCCAACTAATTGATGTACGGACGCCATCCGAATTTCGTAGAGGGCATATCAAAGAGGCGCAGAATGTTCCTTTGAGCCAAATTGGTCAGTTTGCTCCAGCTAATAAGGAGACGATTTACGTTATTTGTCATTCAGGAATGAGGAGTAAGATGGCAGCGAAAAAGCTGAAGAAAAAAGGCTATGATGTTGTCAATGTCCGCGGTGGTATGAGCGCTTGGACAGGGAAAACCATTTAAGTAGAAAGGGTTAAACAATGAAAATTATTATCATTGGTGGAGTTGCAGGAGGTATGTCTGCGGCAACACGTTTAAGACGGCTGATGGAAGATGCTGAAATTGTAATTTTTGAAAAAGGTCCTTTTGTATCTTTTGCGAACTGCGGCCTGCCGTATCATGTTTCTGGTGAAATTGCTGAGCGAGACGCTCTCTTGGTTCAAACGCCTGAAAGTCTCAAGGCACGCTTTAACTTGGATGTGCGACCTTTTCATGAGGTGGTGAAGATTTCGCCTGAAGATCATACAGTAACGGTGGCTCATGACGGTTCAGAGTTCACAGAGCAGTATGACAAGCTGATTCTTTCACCGGGAGCGAAGCCTTTTATTCCTGAGATTGAAGGACTTTCAGAAGCAACTAATGTATTCACTTTGCGCAATGTCCCAGACTTGGATCAGATCATGTTAGCCTTGGATGAAGAGCCTCAAGAGGCTGTGGTCATCGGTGCTGGATTTATCGGCCTGGAAACGGCTGAAAATCTGCGCAAACGTGGCTTGAATGTGACAATCGTAGAAAAGGCACCGCATGTCTTGCCACCACTTGATGAGGAAATGGCAGCTTTTGTCCAAGCGGAATTAGTTGATAAGGGAGTGAAAGTCATCACTTCCCAGTCAGCTACTCGCTTCGAAGAAAATGGTAAAGCGATTGTCTTGGAAAATGGTCAAAAATTGGCTTCAGATGTGACCATTCTCTCTGTCGGAGTCCAGCCTGAAAATAGCTTGGCTAAGGCAGCAGGCATTGAGACAGGTCTTCGTGGGGGCATCTTGGTCGACGAGCATTATGAAACGAGCCAGAAAGATATTTTTGCAGTCGGCGATGCTATCCTTGTCAAGCAGGAAATTACTGGTGAAGATGCCCTGATTGCCCTAGCTTCGCCTGCTAATCGACAAGGTCGTCAGGTAGCAGATGTTATTGCTGGCTTGGAGCGGAAGAATAAGGGAAGTATTGGTACGGCCATTGTGCGTATCTTTGATATGACAGCCGCTTCCACAGGCCTGAACGAGCGTTTCCTTCAGCAAAATCAGCTGCCTTATCAAGCGATTCATGTCAGTGGTAAGGATCATGCAGGCTACTATCCAGGTGCGACTGACTTGACCTTGAAATTGCTCTTTGAGCCAAAAACTGGAAAAATCTATGGTGCTCAAGGTGTGGGCAAAAAAGGCGTTGATAAGCGGATTGATATTTTGGCGACAGCTATCAAAGGCAATCTCACGATTTTTGATTTGCCAGAGCTGGAGTTCACCTATGCACCACCTTTTGGCTCAGCAAAAGATCCAGTCAATATGCTGGGCTATGCAGCTATGAATCTAGCGGAAGGCTTGAGTGAAAATATCCAATGGCACCAGCTGGAAGACGAGTTGGCAAGCGGGAAAGTCTTTTTAGATGTTCGGACGCTCAATGAATTTAAGCAAGGACGCCTAAAGGCGGACAAGACAGTCCATATTCCTCTGAATGAACTCAGAGAACGCTTGGCTGAGCTGGATAAGGAAGAAGAATATATCGTGAGCTGCCACAGCGGTCTGCGCAGCTATATTGCCGAGCGAATCTTAAAACAAGCAGGATTTGCAGTGAAAAATCTAGACGGAGCTTATGCTTTGTATAAAATGGTAAAACCAGAAGGAGTAGAAAAATGAAAACTATATCAGCAGCTGACTTAGAAAAGCAGTATCAATCTGAAAAATTGGCCATCGTAGATGTGCGCGAAAGACATGAATTTCAAGCGGGTCATATCCCAAATGCTGAAAATCTTCCACTCAGTGAGTTGGAAACTGGCTATAAAAAGCTGAATCCTGACTACAAATACTATGTCATTTGCCAAGGAGGAGCACGCTCAGCAACTGCTTGCGAATTTCTTGCCATGAAGGGCTTCGATGTGACCAACGTATCAGGTGGTATGAACGCTTGGTCTGGAGAGACGGAATAAAAGATAAAAGAGAGTGGGACAAAAATCGGTAATTCGTTAGAATTCGATTTCGTCGTCCCACCTCCGCACAGTTGAGTAGGGCTGTAAAAGCTGATGAAATCAGCCTAGTAGAGCCCACTCAACCACTGCGTCTTGCTCGACAATCCAAAGACAATTTAGAGGCTAGGACTTTTGTCCCAGCCTCTTTTTTCCTGTTCTTCTTATTTTCGATTTACCAGAAAATGAATAGCTTTCTCTATTCTTTCCCTTTGTTTTTTCGGATCATCAGCTGGATTTTCTAGGCAATCCGTTAAATTCTCAGTAATAACCATCTCAATAACACGGTCAACACTGGAGCGAACGGCTAATAACTGTGTGAGAATATCTGAACATTCCCTGTCCTCTTCAATCATTTTTTGAATGCCTCTTAACTGACCTTCAGAGCGCTTGAGGCGGGTAATATAATTAGAATTCACGGTGATTTCCTCGTTTGTTTACATTGAGTTTATTATATGCTTAATCTGTATATTTGTCAATTGGATTGGTTGGAGGTAGTTTTCAGAAATTTTCCATAATCACTCTCTGATTCCTCTATTTACTTTTTATCAAAATTCTGGTATAATAGCTTATGTTATAAAATATAACATAGAAATTGAACTAAGAGAATACTAAATAAAATAAGGGCTTATCTTTATTACAGATTCTCTTATTCTGAGACTTCTCTCAATTTTTGGAGGTGTATTTATGAAAGTATCAAAAATGCTTTTAGCTACTGGGGTGGTACTCAGTGCAGGAGTATTCTTGTCAGCTTGTGGCAAATCTTCATCCAGCACAACCACATATTCTTATGTTTATGCCAGCGATCCAGATAGTTTGAACTACCTGACCACTAACCGTGCAACTACATCAGACGTTATTACAAACCTTGTAGATGGTCTTTTGGAAAATGATGAATATGGAAATCTAGTTCCTTCTCTTGCAGAATCATGGACAGTTTCTCAAGACGGCCTGACTTACACATATAAGCTTCGTAAGGATGCTAAGTGGTTCAATGTTGATGGAGAAGAAGTCGCAAGTGTGAAAGCTCAAGACTTTGTGACTGGACTTAAATATGTGGCTGACCAGAAGTCTGAAGCCCTTTACTTAATTCAGGACTCGATTAGTGGCTTAGATGCCTATGTCAAAGGTGATGAAAAAGACTTTTCAAAAGTCGGAGTGAAGGCAGTAGATGATTATACGGTTCAATACACGCTGACACGCCCAGAGCCTTATTGGAACTCTAAAACGACGAATAATATCTTGTTCCCTGTCAATGAAGAATTTTTGAAGTCTAAAGGAAAAGATTTTGGTTCTGTTGATCCATCAAGTATTCTTTACAACGGTCCTTTCCTTTTGAAATCTTTGACTTCTAAATCGTCTATGGAATTTGTTAAGAATCCAAATTATTACGATAAGGACAAGGTCAGTCTAGAACATGTTAAATTAACCTACTATGATGGATCAGACCAAGAATCTTTAATTCGCAACTTCAGTGATGGTGCTTATAGTGGTGCCCGTCTCTATCCGAATACTTCAGGATTTGCGGCAGTTAAGAAGAAATATGCGGACAATATCCTTTATAGCCCACAGGATGCGACCTCATATTACTTTAATTTCAACTTCAACCGTCAATCATACAATCACACTTCCAAAACAAGTGATGATCAAAAGAATGCAACAAAAGAAGCTGTTTTAAATAAGGACTTCCGTCAGGCCGTCAATTTTTCCCTTGATCGGACTTCTTATGGTGCGCAAAGTAATGGTAAAGATGGAGCTACTAAGCTGTTGAGAAATACGCTTGTTCCTCCAACATTTGTTCAAATTGGCGATCAAACTTTTGGCCAAGTTGTTGCTTCTAAATTAGTGAATTATGGTACAGAATGGGCGAATATCGACCTGACAGATGCTCAAGATGCTTATTATAATCCAGAAAAAGCCAAGGCAAGATTTGCTAAGGCTAAGGAAGCTTTAGAGTCTAAGGGAGTTCAATTCCCAATCCATTTAGACCTTCCTGTGGACCAAGCTGACAAGGTGGGCATCCAATGGGCAAGCTCAGTGAAACAATCTATCGAATCAACCTTGGGTGCAGAAAATGTAGTGATTGACCTGCAGAAGATTAGTGTGGATGATTTGAACAACATCACCTATTTTGCAAATACTGCAGCTCAAAAGGACTATGACTTCTATACAGGGGGCTGGTCAGCTGACTATCAAGACCCATCTACCTACTTAGATACTCTAAATGTAAATAATGGCGCTAGCTTGCAAAACTTTGGTTTTGAGCCAGGCCAAGATATGGACAAGATGAAAGAGTTGGGCTTGGACACTTATACTAAGATGTTGGAAGAAGCAAATGCTGAAACAACAGATGTGAAAGTTCGCTATGAAAAATATGCGGATGCGCAAGCTTGGTTGCTTGACAGCGGAATTATCATGCCGACCATTTCAGGAGGTGGTAGTCCTTCTGTAAGTAAGTCCAAACCTTTCAGTCGTGCCTATTCACTCGTTGGAATCAAGGGATCTGGCTTCAACTTTAAATACACAAAACTCAGAAGTGAAATTGTAACGACCAAAGAATATGAAGAAGCTAAGAAGAAATGGCAAGAAAAAACGTTGGAATCTAACAAAAAAGCCCAAGAAGAACTAGCAGATCATATTGAAAAGAAATAAGAGATTAAAAGATTAACTTTCTTTGAAAGTTAATCTTTTTGATTTGATCCAGTTTAGAAATTTCGTAAAAGGAGCTATTTAGGCTTGTTTTTTGTGAAAAATTAGTTATAATAAATAAGTTACCACCCTTAGTGTAATGGATATCACGTAAGATTCCGGTTCTTGAGATGGGAGTTCGATTCTCTCAGGGTGGATGACTAAAGCTTGGACTCGTGAGAGTCCTTTTTTGTTGTCTAAGAGAGAGGAGACTGCTATGGCAGTGAAGTTAATCGCTCATACCTTGATTGAGAAAGACGGAAAGTATTTGCTGATCAAACGCTCAAAAATAAAGCGTGGGCTTCCTAATGTTTATCCATCTTATTGGGATATTCCTGGCGGAAGCGTAGAAGAGAACGAACTCCCCAGAGAAGCAGCTCTACGCGAGGCTATGGAAGAGGTTAATCAAAAGATTCGAATTGATAAGATCATTCATGAAGATAGTCAGTTTGACACAAGTAAAAATACTGTTTTTACACGCTTGGTTTATGAGGCTAAGATTATAGAGCAGCGCGATATCCTATTGGATCCAGAAGAGCATACAGACTTTATTTGGCTTTCTTCTTTGGAGGACTTAGAGGGAGAGCTGATTGTTCCTTATTTGCTTGATATTTTTGCTGACAGATCCACATAAAACAAAAAACATCCCCTTTTATCAGGAGATGTTTTTTTGATTAGTTTTTAGATGCTTCTTGGAATTCTGGATTCTTCCATGCTTCATCAATAATTGCTTGCAATTCTTTAGCAGATGCTTGCATCTTTTGAGTTTCTGCATCGTTCAATGGGATATTTACTGGACGAACGATACCGTGAGCACCGACAACTGCTGGTTGACCAATGAAGACATCTTTCACACCGTATTGGCCTTCTTGGAAGACTGAAAGTGGAAGTACAGCATTTTCATCGTCAAGGATAGCTTTTGTGATGCGAGCAAGAGCTACAGCAATACCGTAGTATGTAGCACCTTTCTTGTTGATGATTGTGTAAGCAGCATCACGAACGCCTTCGAACAATTCGATCAATTCAGACTCTTGAACATTTTGAGTATCTTTAAGGAATTCTTCAAGGTTTACACCTGCGATGTTTGCATGTGACCAAACAGCGAATTCTGAATCACCGTGCTCACCCATGATGTAGGCGTGGACTGAACGAGCATCAACATCCAATTTTTCAGCAAGTGCTTGACGGAAACGAGCTGAGTCAAGTGAAGTACCTGAACCGATAACGCGTTCTTTAGGGAAACCTGAGAATTTCCAAGTTGAGTAAGTCAAAACGTCAACTGGGTTAGCAGCAACAAGGAAGATACCATCGAAACCTGATTCAACAACTTGTGTTACGATTGATTTGTTGATGGCAAGGTTTTTACCAACGAGGTCAAGACGAGTTTCACCTGGTTTTTGAGGCGCACCCGCAGTGATAACAACAAGGTCAGCGTCTGCACAGTCAGAGTATTGAGCTGCGTAGATCTTTTTAGGTGAAGTGAAGGCAAGGGCGTGGCTAAGGTCAAGCGCATCACCTACAGCTTTTTCGTGTAATTGTGGAATTTCAATAATTCCAAGCTCTTGTGCAATTCCTTGGTTAACAAGCGCGAAAGCATAAGATGAACCTACGGCACCGTCACCGACAAGGATGACTTTTTTATGTTGTTTAGTAGCAGTCATTTCTAAACATCTCCTTATTATTTTTGGGGTTTTCCCCATACAATTACATTCTACCACTTTTGATACAGTTTGTCACGGCTCACCGTGGTATTTTGACCCCCAAAAGGCTATGTAAACGTTTTTATATTCGGTTTTAAATACTGAAAATATAGCTAAAATGTGGTATAATGAGATAGTGATTTAATATTGAAATGAGGCATTTTTTAATGCAAGATAGAAACTTAGTAGATGTCAATTTGACCAGCGAAATGAAGACCAGTTTCATCGATTATGCAATGAGTGTTATCGTGGCTCGGGCTCTTCCAGATGTTCGCGATGGTCTTAAGCCGGTTCATCGCCGGATTCTTTATGGCATGAATGAGCTAGGCGTTACGCCTGATAAGCCTCACAAGAAATCAGCTCGTATCACAGGGGATGTCATGGGTAAGTATCACCCGCATGGTGACTCCTCTATTTATGAAGCGATGGTGCGGATGGCTCAATGGTGGAGCTATCGCTACATGCTGGTAGACGGCCATGGAAACTTCGGTTCGATGGACGGAGACGGGGCCGCAGCCCAGCGTTACACAGAAGCACGTATGAGCAAGATTGCTCTGGAGATGCTTCGTGATATTAATAAAAACACTGTTGACTATATTGACAACTATGATGCCAGCGAGAGAGAGCCGATGGTTCTTCCTGCTCGCTTCCCTAACTTACTCGTAAATGGAGCGACAGGGATTGCGGTTGGGATGGCGACCAATATCCCACCTCATAATCTCGGTGAGTCTATTGATGCGGTTAAGCTGGTCATGGACAATCCGGAAGCAACGACTCGGGATATTATGGAAGTCCTGCCTGGTCCAGATTTTCCTACAGGTGCACTGGTTATGGGTAAGTCTGGGATTCACCGGGCTTATGAAACAGGTAAAGGATCAATTGTCCTTCGTTCTCGCACTGAAATCGAAGAGATGAAAAATGGCCGTGAGCGAATTGTCGTAACCGAGTTTCCTTACATGGTGAATAAGACTAAGGTTCATGAGCATATTGTCCGTCTGGTACAGGAAAAACGCATTGACGGTATCACAGCTGTTCGCGACGAATCCAACCGTGAAGGAGTTCGTTTTGTCATTGAGGTTCGTCGTGATGCTTCTGCTCATGTCATTCTAAATAACCTTTTCAAGTTGACTCAGATGCAGACCAATTTCAGCTTCAATATGCTGGCCATTCAAAATGGAGTGCCGAAGATTCTGTCTCTGCGTGAGATTTTGTTGGCCTACATTGAACACCAAAAAGAAGTGGTGACTCGACGGACTGCCTTCGATAAAGAAAAGGCGGAAGCGCGAGCTCACATCTTGGCCGGTTTGCTGATTGCTCTTGATCACATCGATGAAGTGATTCGCATTATCCGTAATAGCGAGACGGACGCAGAAGCACAAGCTGAATTGATGGCTAAGTTTGAACTGTCTGAGCGCCAGAGTCAGGCTATCCTTGATATGCGTCTGCGTCGTCTGACTGGTTTGGAACGTGATAAGATTCAGTCAGAGTATGACGAACTGATTGCCTTGATTGCGGACTTGGCTGATATCTTGGCCAAGCCAGAGCGAGTTGTCGCAATTATCAAGGAAGAGCTAGATGAGGTCAAACGTAAATTTGCTGATGACCGCCGAACTGAGCTGATGGTGGGAGAAGTTCTTTCTCTTGAAGATGAAGATTTGATTGAGGAAGCGGATGTTTTGATTACCTTATCTAATAAAGGCTATATCAAACGTCTAAATCAGGCAGAATTCACTGCTCAGAAACGTGGTGGACGCGGTGTTCAAGGAACTGGTGTCAAAGATGATGACTTCGTCAAAGAGCTGGTTTCAACAAGTACCCACGATAGACTGCTCTTCTTTACTAACAAAGGCCGAGTTTATCGTCTCAAAGGATATGAAATCCCTGAGTATGGCCGTACAGCTAAGGGCTTGCCAGTGGTCAATCTCTTGAAACTGGATGAAGGAGAGACCATTCAGACCATTATTAATGTCCAGCAAGACAGTAGCGATAATTCCTATCTCTTCTTTACGACCCGTCTAGGTGTGGTTAAACGAACCAGCGTGACAGAATTTGCTAATATCCGTCAGAACGGTCTCAAGGCCCTGAATTTGAAAGATGAAGACGAGCTTATCAATGTCTTTCTGACGGACGGTGCTGCAGACGTTATCATTGGTACTAAGTTTGGTTATTCTGTCCGCTTCAATGAGACAGCTGTCCGAAGCATGAGCCGTATAGCGACTGGTGTTCGTGGTGTTAATCTGAGAGATGGTGACCAGGTCGTTGGAGCAGGTGTGATTACTGAGGGCGATGAAGTGCTTGTTATCACTGAAAAAGGCTATGGTAAGCGAACTCTTGCCAGTGAATATCCAACCAAGGGCCGTGGTGGTAAAGGGATTAAAACAGCCAATATCACTGATAAGAACGGACCTCTGGCAGGTTTGATGACCGTTACTGGCGAGGAAGATTTGATGATTATCACCAATACAGGTGTTATCATTCGGACCAGTGTGGCCAATATTTCTCAGACAGGCCGCTCGACCATGGGAGTTAAGGTCATGCGTCTGGACCAAAATGCACAGATTGTCACCTTTACAACGGTTGCGCCTGATGAAAAAGACGATGAGGAAGAAGTAGAATAAGAGGAGGATGAATGTGAAGAAATCTAAGAAGAAATTCAAGCTCAGAAATTTCATCATTAACTGTTCGGTTTTCCTTTTATTTCTAGTTGCTCTAGCTCTGATTTTTAACTCCTCAATTCGTAATATGATCATGGTTTGGCACACAAATCAATACCAGGTTAGCAAGGTCTCTAAGGAAGAAATCAAGCAAAATAAGGCAGTCGAGTCAAGTTTCGAGTTTAGCGATGTCCAATCTCTTTCTACAGAGGCGGTGATTAATGCTCAGTGGCAGGCTCAAAAACTACCAGTTATCGGTGGTATTTCGATTCCTGAAGTTTCGATGAATTTGCCAATTTTCAAAGGTTTGGATAATGTTGGCCTCTACTATGGTGCTGGAACTATGAAAGAAGATCAACAAATGGGACAAGGGAATTACGCCTTAGCCAGTCACCACGTCTTTGGAATTACTGGAGCCAGTGACATGCTCTTTTCACCGCTAGATCGTGCCAAAATAGGGATGAAAATCTATATCACGGATAAGGAAAAAATCTATACCTATACGATTTCTAGTATAGAAAGTGTCGCACCAGAGCGCGTGGATGTCATCAATGACACAGAGGGTGTTGCTGAAATCACTTTAGTCACATGTGAGGATGCGGCAGCAACCAGTCGAACTATTGTTAAAGGAACGCTTGAAAGTACGATTGACTATGACAAGGCACCAAAAGATATTTTAGATGCTTTCAGTCGATCTTATAATCAAATGCAGCTATAATAAGAAATATTGTAAAACGAAGTAACTTTTGTTACTTCGTTTTTTGATTGATGAAATTTGTAAATGACTCCTATGATATCTAATGTTTGAAATGCTGTATAAGAATTTAATCTTTTTTATTTAATCTCGAATTAATAGGTAAGGAGGTTGATATGTATCGTATTTCATTGCAGGATGATATAAGCATGATGCCGCGTGAACGGCTGATAAGAGAAGGAGCGGATAAACTCAGTAATCAGGAATTGCTATCTATATTTTTGCGAACAGGCAGCAAAAAAGAAACTGTCTTTCAAGTTTCTCAAAGGATTTTATCATCGATTTCTAGTTTGAATGATTTAAAATATCTGACTTTGCAAGAATTGCAGACAATTTCAGGAATTGGCCCTGTGAAGGCTGTTGAGTTGCAGGCCATTATTGAGCTCGGATGCCGTATCAATAAGGCTGAAGTGCTGGAGAGGGAGCAAATTTTTGGAAGTCAAAAACTGGCTCGCAAAATGCAGGTAGAATTAGGAGATAAAAAGCAGGAATGTTTAGTCGCTATTTATCTCAACAGTCAGAACCAGATTATCCATCAGCAGACAATCTTTGTAGGAACGGTAACTAGAAGTATTGCTGAACCGCGCGAGATTTTGCATTATGCTCTCAAACACTTGGCGACATCTATTATACTTGTACACAATCATCCTTCTGGAGTGACTTTACCAAGTAAGAATGACGACGAGGTCACCAAACACATGAAGGAAGCTTGTGAACTAATGGGGTTGGTTCTTTTAGATCATTTAATTGTTTCAAAAAATAATTATTATAGCTATCGTGAAAAAACGGATTTGATCTAAAGTTTGTTAACCACATAATCAAACAAGGCTAAATCCCCCGTTCTTGTGGGAAATAGAAATTCTGGATGCCACTGCACACCAAGAAATGGACTTCCATCAGTTGAGGTAACAGCCTCAATGACCTTATCCCGAGGATCGTAGGCTATGACTTCTAGATTTTTCGCTAGATCCTTGATACTTTGATGATGGAATGAGTTGATTTGGCAAGTAGGTCCGTATAATTCATGGAGGATGGAGCCGTTTTTAGTGACCATAGTCTGTGTAGTGTATTGAGCAGTGCTATCTTGCCAGTGATTCTCGATGTCTTGGTGAAGTGTGCCACCCATAGCAACATTGTAAAGCTGAGTACCGCGACAGACACCAAAAATAGGCTTGTTTTGATTCCGTGCTTCTCGGATGAGAGCTAGTTCAAATAGATCCCTTTGAAGCAGATAATCATCACTTTCGATAGTCTGTTCCTCGCCGTAGAAATGAGGATGGACATTTTGTCCACCGGTAAGGATCAGTTTATCGATCATAGTAATATAGGTGTGAGCTAAGGCTTCATCACCAATTGGTAAGATAATTGGGATTCCCCCAACTTTATTGACTCCCTCGATAAAGCCAGTTGAAGTATAACTGATATGAATAAATTGATCGTTAGGAATATCCCTTTGGTTTCCTGTTATACCGATAATCGGTTTTTTCATAAAGTGTCTGTTTCCTTTCTTACCTTACTCATCATCTTTTCTCATAAAGTAGAGTAAGGTTTGGAGTTCGCTGGTTAGGTCCACATATTGCACAACCACATCTTTGGGGACAGATAGGTGCACTGGGGAGAAGCAAAGAATTCCCTTGATACCAGCATCAACCAAGACGGATGCGACTTCTTGTGCCTTAACGCTCGGAACTGTCAGAATAGCAGTCTTTACGTTTCCTTCTTGGACCTTTTCTTTTATTTGAGAAATTCCATAAATAGGAATTCCATCATTTGTGGTGGTCCCGACGTCAGAATAATCATCTGTATCAAAGGCCATTACAATCTTCATTTTATTCCGTTCATGAAAGCGGTAGTGTAAAAGAGCACGGCCCATATTTCCGACACCAACAATCATGACATTTGTAATCGAGTTGTCATTGAGAAGATTGGCAAAGAAATTCATTAGTTTCTTGACATCGTAGCCAAAACCTCTACGACCTAACTCACCGAAGTAAGAAAAGTCACGCCGAACAGTCGCAGAGTCGATTCCAATCGCCTCTGCGATCTGTTTTGAATTGGCCTTTTCAATATTTTCTGCATTAAATCGCTTGAAAATCCGGTAGTAGAGGGAGAGCCGTTTAGCAGTAGCACGTGGAATAGAATTGCTTTTTTCAGTTTTCACAAAATCACGACCTTTCTATCTTCTATTCTATAGAAAGCTTGTGAAAAAATCAACTAATTTGATGAACAAAATATTATTATACTAATAAAGATAGATAAAATAATAGAAATAAGCAAAATTCTTAGAATTTCGCTTATTGGGGTGTTTTTTCAAAAATGTCTCTTTCAACTAAACTATCCATCAAGAAATAGAATTTTTGCTGAATAATATGGTGTTTTTCTGATTTGAAGATATTAACTAATCTTAAACCAGACTTGTCCGTAATATTGATTTTTACTCCGCTTAGATCTTTATTGACGATAATCTTAAGCAAGAATCCATCGCCACTATTGGGAACAGCTTCGAGTAAACGAGAAAGCTCGTAATTACCAACTTTTGTTTCAGCAAATGTATTGTCCCGTAAGGTAAATTTCTTAACATTTGGATGGAGTGAGTAGGTGAAGTCGCAGTTTGCTAAGCTAACAGATGTTTGAAAAGCCATCTTATCCTCCTAGTATTTCTTTTAGTTTTTGGCTGAATAGTTTGATTTCTTGGATGCTAGTTTGATCTGATACACTGATGCGAATGGATTCTTTTAGGCGCTCAGAGTTAGGGCCATATAAGGCTTGAAGGACATGGCTGGGCTGAACAGCACCAGCTGTACAAGCAGAGCCAGTCGAGATTGAAAAGCCATTAAGATCCATTTGAAGCAAGATAAGATCATTCTTTTGGTTTGGAAATCCGATATTGATAACATAAGGCAGGCTAGGTTGACTTTCGTTTAGGTAGTAGTCTATATCCACTAGGTTGTCCAGTAAAGTATCTTTTAACTGCTGGGCATGCTCAAGATTTTCCTCTAAGTGGGCAACATTTTCAGAAAGGGCAGTTGCCATTCCGACAATGGAAACGAGGTTTTCTGTACCCGCTCGATGCTTGTTTTCTTGATCGCCGCCATGCATGAAATTATCAAAATCCATCTGGTCAGCGTAGAGAAATCCCACCCCTTTTGGACCATGGAATTTATGAGCTGATGCACTCAGGAAATTGATTCCCCATTCTTCAGGATAGATGGGGAGCTTGCCGACGGCTTGGACCGCATCAACGTGAAAGGCAGCAGGATGATCCTTTAGTAATTCACCAATTTCTTGAATCGGCAAAATATAGCCTGTTTCATTGTTGACAGCCATGACTGAGACAAGGATAGTATCTGATCTGAGAGCATTCTTGATATCTTCCGTTCGGATTTGCCCATCTACTGGCTGAATAATAGTCGCTTCAAAGCCAAAATGCTCCACTAAGTATTCAACAGGCTCTAAAACAGCATGGTGTTCAATGGCTGTAGTGATAATATGCTTGCTTTGATTCTGATGGCGTAGGGCATATCCCTTGATTGCAGTGTTATTACTTTCAGTACCACCTGATGTAAAGAGGATATTTTTGCTCTGTGTGTGTAGAACTTTAGCAATATCTTCGCGAGCTTGTCTGAGCAGCTTACTGGCTTCTCGACCGTGGCTGTGGGTACTGGATGGATTGCCGAAGATTGTCATTGCCTGAGTCATAGACTCAATTGCAGCAGGTGACAAGGCAGTCGTAGCAGCATTATCTAAATAAATCACAAATTTATCCCTTATTTCTTTTGAAAAGCAAAAAGTGGGCTGACTGGTTTTCTTTCTTGAATACGCACGATAGCATCACCAATCAACTCGCTGGCTGTGATATAGTGAACATTCTTAGGAGTCTTTTCTTTGGTATCGACAGAGTCAGTCACCAAGATTTCTCGGATAGGAACACTGTCTAGTAAGTCTGCAGCTTCATCTGCAAATAAACCATGACTTGAGACAGCATAGATTTCGACAGCTCCTTCACGTTCAACGATTTTAGCAGCTTCTGAGAAGGTACGACCGGTATTCAAGATATCGTCAATCAAAATAGCTCTTTTACCTTCAACTTCACCGATGATATAGCCTTCAGAGCGTCCTGCTTCGTCTTCACCGTAGTCGATGATGGCGATTGGAGCATCGAGATATTCTGCCAAGCTACGAGCGCGTTTCACGCCAGAATTTTTCGGGCTAACGACGACAACATCCTCGCCAGTTAATCCCATATTGCAATAATGCTCAGCAAACAATGGAATAGTGAAGAGATTGTCGACAGGAATATCAAAGAATCCTTGTACTTGGACAGCGTGAAGGTCAAGTGAGATGACTCTGTCTACGCCAGCTCCAACGAGCATGTTGGCCACGAGTTTTGCAGTGATTGGCTCGCGAGGAGCGGCCGTCCGATCTTGGCGGGCATAACCGAAATAGGGCATAACCACAGTTACGGTATTGGCACTTGCTCGTTTACAAGCATCAACCATAATCAATAACTCCATCAAGTGATTATTGACTGGGAAGCTGGTAGACTGGATGATATAGATATCATAGCCACGAACACTCTCCTCAATGTTAATCTGAATCTCGCCATCAGAAAATTGGCGGGAAGAAAGCTTGCCTAAAGGTACTCCAGCAGCTTCAGCAATCTTCTCAGCAATTGAGTGATTGGAATTGAGGGAGAAAAGCTTCATATTTTTTTTGTCTGACATTAGAATGACCATCCTCTTTTTGTCTCTTTAGATTTATAATTATTATTCTACCAAAAAAATGAGATTATTTCAGCATTTTTACAAGTTTTCGGCAAATCTGGCAATCTTACTTTTATCAGGCTTGTATTGGATTTGATTTTCGTTTAAAAAGTCTTTGAACTTTTGTTCCCCCTCTTCAATATCATTGATTTCTAATTCTAGTTCGAAATCTTTTTTACCAAAGTAACGACTTTCGTCCAAGGCAAAAAGTCCGAGTGCATCTTGTTTTTCGTATCGAATATTTTCAAGAGTTCCGAGTATTGTTAGTTTGTCAACTGGGATTCCTTTTTCTTGGAGTTTATCTAGGATTTCTCCCTGAGGAAATTGCAAGTTTTCTGTAATTTCCTTAAATTCATCTTCGGACAAGGCTTGGTTGTATTCGAAATTTCCAAGTTTTTGAGGAATTTTTAGAGTAAACTCAGCAGCGTCAGGAGTGGTTCGGACTCGCAGAGCCATACGAGCTTCACGGAGAGCAAAGTCAGCCGAATCAATATAATAGTTGACTTGGAAAATTGGCTTGACATGATCAAAGAAGGTCAGAAGTCGTTTATGTTCGTCTTCTGTTAACATTGTTTTGTATTCAATTTCTAAATGGTTCATTTTTAAATCCTTTTCTTTATCTGAAAGCGATTTTATGTTATAATAACAACTGTGTTTATTTTATACAAAAAACGAATAGATGACAAGGTATGTATATGACAATAGATTGGGAAGATTTTCTGGATCCATATATTCAGGCGGTTGGTGAGTTGAAAATCAAGCTTCGTGGCATTCGCAAACAGTATCGCAAACAGCAACGCCATTCACCGATCGAGTTTGTAACCGGTCGCGTAAAACATATTGAAAGCATCAAGGAAAAAATGGAACTTCGCGGGATAACTGAGGAAAACTTAGCCCAAGAGATGCAGGATATTGCTGGTTTGCGTGTTATGGTTCAATTTGTAGACGATGTGGATGAAGTTTTAGAAGTTTTGCGAAATCGGACAGATATGCGTATCGTTCAGGAGCGTGATTACATCAAAAACAAAAAAGATAGTGGTTACCGTAGCTACCATGCCATTGTTGAATATCCAGTAGATACGATTAATGGAAATAAAGTTATCTTGGCAGAAATTCAGATTCGTACCTTGTCCATGAACTTTTGGGCAACGATTGAGCACTCTTTAAACTACAAGTATAAAGGAGAATTTCCAGAGGAAATCAAACGTCGCTTGGAGACAACAGCTAATCTCGCCTATCAGCTAGATGAAGAGATGGGAGCCATTCGTGATGCCATCCAAGAAGCACAAGCACTCTTTGATCCTCTGCACCGCAAGCTAAATGACGGTGTTGGAAATAGTGACGATACAGATGAAGAATACAGGTAAAAAAATAGCGATTATCCGCAATCGCAAAAGGCAGAGTGAGGAAGTTTTTCAAACTCTGATGCAAAAATTGCGGAAAGCAGGCTTTATCCTGACACCCAAAAATCCAGATATCGTGATTTCTGTCGGTGGTGATGGGATGCTGCTATCAGCCTTTCACAAGTATGAAGAGCAGCTGGATAAGGTGCGCTTTGTCGGTGTCCATACCGGACATTTGGGTTTTTATACAGATTACCGAGACTTTGAAATTGATAAATTAGTGGAAAATCTGAAATTAGACACAGGTGCCAAGGTCTCTTATCCGATTTTAAATGTCAAGCTGACCTTTGAAAATGGGGAAACTCGGACGATTCGCGCGCTCAACGAAGCAACGATTAAACGCTCCGACAGAACCATGGTTGTTGATGTGGTCATCAATAATGTTCATTTTGAGCGTTTTAGAGGCGACGGGATTTCTGTCTCAACGCCTACTGGAAGCACAGCCTACAATAAATCATTGGGAGGAGCTGTTCTACACCCAACGATTGAAGCCTTGCAAGTAACAGAAATTGCTAGTCTGAATAATCGTGTGTATCGTACTTTGGGTTCCTCAGTTATCGTTCCTAAAAAGGATAAAATTGAGCTCCTACCGACTCGTAATGATTACTATACCATAGCGGTCGATAATCAAACGTTTTCTTATAAAAATATTGTCCGTATTGAGTACCAAATCGATAATCATAAGATTAACTTTGTAGCTTCGCCTAGCCATACCAGCTTTTGGAATCGCGTGAGAGACTCCTTTATCGAGGAGTGCCAAGAATGAGATTTGAATTTATTGCTGATGAGCATGTCAAAGTCAAGACATTTTTGAAAAAGCATGAAATTTCAAAAGCCCTTTTGGCCAAAGTGAAGTTTGCAGGTGGAAATATTCTTGTCAATGGCCAATCTCAAAATGCCATTTATTTGCTGGATATTGGAGATAAGGTGACAGTAGATATCCCTTCTGAGAAGGGATTTGAAAGTCTAGAAGCTGTGGATCGTGATTTGTCAATCGTATATGAAGATGAGCATTTTCTGGTTTTAGATAAGCCTGCTGGGGTGGCCAGTATCCCTAGTGTCAACCATTCTAATACGATGGCGAACTTTGTCAAGGCTTACTATATTCGGCAAGATTATGAAAATCAGCAGGTTCACATTGTAACGAGATTAGATCGCGATACCAGTGGACTCATGCTCTTTGCAAAACATGGCTATGCTCATGCAAGACTGGATAAGCAACTGCAGAAAAAAATGATTGAAAAGCGCTATTACGCGCTTGTTCAGGGGAGCGGTGAGCTTAAACTGGAAGGAGATATAATTGCGCCAATCGGGCGCGATCCTGACAGCATTATTACTAGATGTGTGACAAAGGATGGCAAGTATGCTCATACCAGCTACAAGGTTGTGGGGCAGTTTGGCGATATTTATCTGGTAGACATTCGTCTGCATACGGGGAGGACTCATCAGATTCGTGTGCACTTCGCCCATCTTGGATTTCCTCTCCTTGGAGATGATCTCTATGGAGGGACTTTGGAAGCGGGAATTACACGTCAGGCCTTGCATTGTCACTCTTTATCTTTTTATAATCCATTTTTGGAAAAGCAGCTCCAATTGGAATCCCAGTTGCCGATTGATTTCCAAAATACCATTACATCGTTAACAAAAAATACTTAAAATTTTAAAGGAGAAACTCATGGAAGTTTTTGAAAGTCTAAGAGACTCAGTTGTTGGTAAAAATGTTCGTATTGTATTGCCGGAAGGGCAAGAACCGCGTATCCTTCAAGCAGTTAAACGCATAGTCAAAGAATCAGAAGTTACACCGGTTCTTTTGGGAGATCCAGATAAAATCCGTATTTACTTGGAGATCGAAAATATTACGGAAGGCTATGAAGTCATAGATCCTAAAAATTATGACAGATTGGAAGAGATGGTGGCGGCTCTTGTAGAGCGTCGTAAGGGCAAAGTCAGTGAAGAAGAAGCTCTTGAGCTTTTAAAAACAGACGTTAACTATTTTGGAGTTATGCTGGTCTACCTCGGTATCGTAGATGGTATGGTTTCTGGCTCTATCCACTCTACAGCTGCTACAGTGCGTCCAGCATTGCAAATCATTAAAACACGTCCAAATGTAACAAGAACTTCAGGTGCCTTCCTCATGGTGCGTGGTTCAGAACGTTATCTTTTCAGCGACTGTGCCATTAATATCAATCCTGACTCAGAAGCCTTGGCAGAAATTGCGATTAACTCAGCCGTGACAGCTAAAATGTTTGGCATTGATCCTAAGATTGCTATGCTTAGCTATTCAACTAAGGGTTCTGGCTTCGGAGAAAGCGTTGATAAAGTGGTTCATGCGACTAAATTGGTTCATGATTTGCGCCCAGACCTAGAGGTTGACGGGGAATTGCAATTTGACGCTGCCTTTGTACCAAGCACAGCAGCCTTGAAAGCTCCAGGAAGCAAGGTTGCAGGTAAAGCGACTGTCTTTGTCTTTCCAAGCATTGAAGCAGGAAATATCGGTTATAAAATGGCAGAGCGTTTAGGTGGATTCTCAGCAGTCGGTCCAGTTCTTCAAGGCTTGAACAAGCCAGTAAATGACCTTTCACGCGGATGTAATTCAGATGACGTTTATAACTTAACACTGATTACAGCTGCACAAAGTGTTGACCAATAAAATAACTAAAAAAGATGAGTAATTCATCTTTTTTAGTCTGTTTAAGTATGAGAGAAATGGTAGATTTTAAAAAATTTGGAATTGAAATGTGGGAAGAGGAGAAAATTGCCTCTTTTCGCAAGAAATTATTGACTTGGTATGATGAACATAAACGTGATTTGCCTTGGCGTAGGTCCAATAATCCTTATCATATCTGGGTTTCTGAGATTATGTTGCAGCAAACACGTGTGGATACGGTAATTCCTTACTATGAGCGTTTTCTTGACTGGTTTCCAACTGTGGCCGACTTAGCGCGAGCGCCAGAGGAGAGATTGCTCAAAGCTTGGGAAGGGTTGGGCTATTATTCGCGGGTGCGAAATATGCAAAAAGCAGCCCAGCAGATAATGGCAAATTTCGCTGGAAAATTTCCTGGTAGCTATGAAGAAATTGCTAGCCTCAAAGGGATTGGTCCTTATACGGCAGGTGCCATTGCTAGTATTGCCTTTGGGCTTCCTGAGCCTGCGGTGGATGGCAATGTCATGCGGGTGCTGAGTCGCTTGTTTGAAGTTGATTTAGATATTGGCCAACCCAGCAATCGTAAGGTCTTTCAGGCCATGATGGAGATTCTGATTGATCCAGATAGACCTGGAGATTTTAATCAAGCGCTGATGGATCTGGGGTCGGATATTGAAGCTCCTGTTAATCCTCATCCAGAAGACAGTCCTGTAAAGGAATTCAGTGCAGCCTATTTACATGGAACTA
The DNA here is from genome assembly GCF_000222765.1 of Streptococcus cristatus ATCC 51100. Classification (GTDB taxonomy): domain Bacteria; phylum Bacillota; class Bacilli; order Lactobacillales; family Streptococcaceae; genus Streptococcus; species Streptococcus cristatus. Next base: position 51,944 of record NZ_AFUE01000001.1, read on the forward strand.
TGGATAAATATCCTATTAAAGCGCCTAAAAAGAAGCCAGTTCCAGTCTATCTTCAAGGCTTGATTATCGAAAATGAGCAGGGACAATTCTTGCTTGAAAAGAATGAGGCTGCTGGCCTGTTATCAGGTTTTTGGCATTTTCCCTTGATTGAAGTCGAGGAATTTCAATCAGATAATCAGATGTCTCTCTTTGAGGTGGCTGAAAATCAGCCCAGTATGGATCTGTCTCCTCAAGAAAGCTTTGAGCAGGATTATGATTTAATTGTCAATTGGCAGCAGCAGTCCTTTCCAAAGGTGCAACATGTCTTCAGCCATCGCAAGTGGCATATCCAGCTGGTTTATGGTCGAGTCAAAGATAGCCAGCACGAAGCTGAGGGAGAGGTCTTGTGGCTTGATCCAGAAGAATTTGAGAAGTACCCCTTTGCTAAACCTCAGCAGAAGATGTGGGAGGCTTTTAGGAACGTAAAAGATGGAAACTAAAAGTTAATAGTCTGTTGTACTCGATTAAATTACGAAGAATAGGAAATCACTAAAATATGTCCCCTACCTCTAGTCCTCCAGATAAAACTTTTATTGGACGTCGTAGCAAACTTGCTGGTGTCATTTATTTTATATTAGGCGTTTTGAATTTCTTACATTGCCTTCTTTATTTTCAGTGGGTATTTTCTCCAACGGTGAAACCTGACTTCGTCATTATTCCAATTTTTATAGGATTAAATATCTATTTTTTGACTCGCGAGTTCATCTATAAATGCTTCCATTGGTGTGGCTATCATGCCTTACCTGAGTTAGTTGAGTTCGGGAGCGGACGTTATTCCTTTCACTTGCCTGTCTTCGAAAGACATACCGAAAACTATAAAGTCTATTACAGTAAAAGATCAAAGAAACATCAATTTCTCTTCTTTGTAAGCTATATCTTATATGTGAATTTAATTTTAGGAGTTCTTATGCTCTTCTCATGTGTATACTGGGCTATGTTCATTGAGAGTTCATCGAAATTTCAAGATTGGCACGCTTTTCTATTTATTTTTTTAATAATCATCCTGTATATCTCTATTGAAGCTTTATTTAAAAAATATAAATATTGGTTTAAAAATTATTTTAAACTAGATGATAAAATAGTAGAACACGGCTTTCCGATATATACTTTGAAAGAAAAATAAAAGACAAACAATATAGTTTGTCTTTTTTGTTTTTAAAATAACTTATAGTTCTTCTCACTCTGTAGGCGAGAGACAAATAAACTACCCTTTAGATGGAGACTTGTACTTAAATCCCAGCAAAAGCTTTAATTTCATCTGCAGTCATAGAAGAATCACAACGAACAGATACTTGGCCGTCTTGAACATGAACGAAACTAGGAACCGTCGGAATGCTGTATTCAGAGCGGAAGGCTTGCAGTTTCTCTAATTCGCTGGCTTCTTCGCTGTTAATGAAGTAGATGTGGGCTTTAGTTTCAGCCACAACACCAGCCAATGTTCCAGCAAATTTACGGCAGTAAGGGCAAGTTTTGCGACCAACGAAGAAAGTTGCTGTCTCTTTGTCAGCAATCGCTTGACGAGCTCGGTCAACAGTTGTGACTTCTAGGTATTTAATATTTTGAGCAAATTGTTCCATAAATAATCCTCATTTCTTTTGATAAAACTAGTATGCCATAAAAAGTAGAAAAATGCATGATTTGGAAACGAGAAACCAGAGGATCTGAACTTTATTCTCTGGTTAATAAGATTATTTTATTTGATAAAGGCGTTAATTTCTGCTTCAATAGCAGCAATTTTTGCTTGAGAATCCTCATTGCTATCGCCGACAACAGCAATGTAGAACTTGATTTTTGGTTCAGTACCAGAAGGACGAACAGCGATCCATGAACCGTCAGCCAAGGTGTATTTCAGCACATCGCTTGGAGGAGTTGTCAAGTTTGTAACAGTACCATCTGCAGCAGTAGCAGTTTGAGCCTTAAAGTCTTCTACGACAGTAATAGCTGTTTGGTTCCATTCTTTCGGACCATTGTCACGGAATTTAGCCATGATAGCCTTGATTTGCTCGGCTCCATCAACACCAGACAGAGTGACAGAGATCGTCTTTTCAGCAAAGTAACCATACTCTTTGTAGATTTCTTCAATACCATCAGCCAGAGTTAAGCCACGTGAACGGTAGTAGGCAGCAAGCTCAGCCACGACCAAAACAGCTTGGATAGCGTCTTTATCACGTACGAATGGTTTGATCAAGTAACCGAAACTTTCTTCAAATCCCATCATGTAGGTGTGGTTGTGTTTTTCTTCGAATTCTTGGATCTTCTCAGCGATAAATTTGAAACCAGTCAAGACATTGAACATGGTTGCGCCGTAACTTTCAGCAATCTTAGTCACTAGGTCAGTAGAAACGATAGACTTGCAGAGAGCTGCGTTAGCTGGCAGAGTTCCAGCACTCTTATGAGCTTCCAAAATGTATTTAGCCATGATAGCACCGATTTGGTTACCTGAAAGGTTGAGGTAGCTACCATCTTTTTGCAGAACTTCCACACCAACACGGTCAGCGTCTGGGTCAGTTGCAACCAAGACATCTGCACCAACCTTGCGACCCAATTCCTCAGCTAAGGCAAAGGCTGCTTGGCTTTCAGGGTTTGGAGACTTAACAGTAGAGAAGTCTGGATCAGCTACAGCCTGAGCTTCAACGACTTGCACAGAGTCAAATCCAGCTTGTGCCAAAGCGCGACGAGCCAGCATTTCACCAGTACCGTGCAACGGAGTATAGACAATCTTCATGTCCTTGCCGTATTCATCAATTAATTTTTGGTTGATATTGACATCTTTAACTTCCTTGAGGTATTCAGCATCAACAGCATCGCCAATCACTTCAATCAAGCCAGAAGCTTTTTCAGCTTCCACATCAGCAACCTCGATAGCAAAAGGATTTTCAATCGCACGGATGTAGTCTGTCAATGCATCGGCATCATGCGGAGGCATTTGTCCGCCGTCTTCACCATATACCTTGTAGCCGTTAAATGGAGCAGGGTTGTGGCTGGCTGTAATCATGATACCAGCGAAAGTTCCTAGATGGCGCACTGCAAATGAAAGTTCTGGAGTTGGGCGCAGGCTTTCAAAGACATAAGACTTGATACCGTGCTTAGCTAAAACAGCAGCAGATTCAAAAGCGAATTCTGGTGAGAAATGACGAGAGTCGTAAGCAATCGCAACACCGCGTTTTTTGAACTCATCACCTTTTTCTTCAATCAAACGAGCCAAACCTTCCGTTGCCTGACGGACAACATAAATATTAATACGGTTGGTACCAGCGCCAATTAAACCACGCATACCAGCAGTACCGAATTCAAGGTTTGTATAAAAGGCATCTTCCTTAGTTTTTTCGTCCATACCTTCTAAATCTTTCCGAAGATAATCAGGAAGTTCAGCAAAATCAAGCCATTTTTGGAAGTTATCTTGATAGGTCATAGGTAGAGTCTCCTTTATATTTAAGATAGAAAATCACTGTGTGTTTTTAAGAAAGGGCACAAGATTTCCTTGTTTGTTCAATCGCTTTCATTGTAACATATTTTCATATTTTTTGAAAGTACCGACCTAAAAAATAGTGAAATACTTTGAAAAAATGAACATGCTTGGATCAAAAAAATAATCACGCTAGGTGATTATTTTTTAAGTTTTTCAAGTGCTGGAACGATTGCAACTGTAAGGATAGCAGAAATAATCATTTCTGAGATTGCATTAGCTGAAAAAATCAATGCAAGCATGGCTTTGATATCTCCATTGTAAACAGATGAAAATAGAATGAAAATTCCTCCGAGAACGAAGATGGTGTTAGTCATTGAGCCCACGGCACCAGCTAAAACTAAACCTGGCTTGTTTTTCATCCATTTGTAGACAAAATACGGAGTGATTCCGATTAGAATACGTGGAACCATAGCGATCATCAATGAATTGATACTACCGTTTTCTACAAAAGGACTGAAGAGGTAGCTAGTTGGCAGTAGGACAACGGTGTTGGTCACCACACTGATTACCCCCATCAGAGCTCCAAGAACAGCTCCAATTCGCGGTCCGTAGATAATACTAGCGATAATGACTGGAATATGAATAATGGTCGGTTTAATCGGAACCGGTAGTAGGTTGAAAATAACAGAGCTCAGCAGATGGAGCACCAACATAATAGCAAAAAAGATAGCAATTTGCGCGATACTAGATTGTTTTCTCATTTATAATTTCCTTTACTTTTTCTATAATAATATTGACATCAGCTAGAGCGCCAGCTCCATGGTCTCCGCAAGCTAGAATGGCTTCACGTGGTTCAATAATCTCCCAGTCAAATTCTTTTAATCTTTCCAAATTGTGCTGAGTTAGTGGATTTTCATACATCTTGGTATTCATGGCTGGCGCAATGACTTTTTTGACATGAGATGGAAGGGCAAGGGCTGTAGCGGTTACCATATTGTCTGCCAGACCGTTAGCCAGTTTAGCGATAGTATTGGCTGTGGCAGGAGCGACTAAAAAAAGATTCGTTTCTTTGCCGATTTCAATATGATTGACTTTGTCTGGCCTCGGCTCGTCCATAAGATCAAGGGCGACAGGATTTTTTGATAGAACCTGTAGGGTCAGCGGGGTGATGAAGTGACTGGCAGCTTCCGTCATGAGAACAGATACACCATAGCCTAGCTTACCCAGCTGACTCGTAATATCTGCTGCCTTATAGGCTGAAATACTACCTGTGACAGCAAGAGTGATATGGGTCATAAATGGTCTCCTTTCTGGATATGCCTTAACAACTGTTCAGCAATTTCTTCCTTTGAGAAAGCTTCAGTGATAGTATTTGCACTAAGGAGGTAGGCGTGGTGTTGTCCGCTTGAAATCTCCGTTAAATCATTGGCTACAATTAGTTCTGCTTGATTTTTTGTTAGGCTTGCTCTAGCAGTAGCCAGTAGCTCTTCTTTAGAAACGCCAACTAAGAGCTTAAAGCCAATCAATCGAATATTGGGATTCCATTCCTTGACCTTGCCGATGATTTTAGGATTTTTCTTGAGGAAAAGTACCTGATAGTCATCAGCAGACGAAATTTTACTTTCAGAATTACTTTTTTCCAGAAATTCTGTTAAATCTGAACTGGCAAGAACCTCCTCAAATCCTACCATATACACTGGTTTATAGTCGGAAACAGCCATTGAATGAATGAGCACATCATGAGCTGGTACCAGCTCTTCCATAGCTATCAGGAGCTGCTCCGTATCTTCGATCATCTTAATCGTTAGGTTGTCATGCGGTGCAGGTTTAACAGCTTTCGCCGTGGTTAGCAGTGTCACATAGGCACCACTTGCCAAACAATGCTCAGCTATCATTTTTCCAAGTTGACCTGTCGAATGATTGGTGATAGAGCGAACTTGGTCGATTTTTTCACTAGTTCCGCCAGAAGTAATCAATATGTTCATAGCCTTATTCTACAAGAAAAAATGAATTTAGTAAAATAAAATTAACTTAATACTCAATTTAGCCAAACTTATTTTTTACTAGAAAAGATGTATCATGCAAAAATATTTAAAGTAATTACCGAACATTATGTTGCTATTGGAGTTTAAATGTGCAGTTTTGTATCATATTTGTTATAATAGTTTTATCAAATTAGAGGAGTTCCTTAATGAAAACAGATATCGAAATTGCTCAGAGTGTTGAATTACAGCCCATTGTGGATGTGGTAAAAAAGATTGGCATTGATTATGACGATTTGGAGTTGTACGGAAAGTACAAGGCCAAGCTCAGTTCTGACAAAATTCGTGAGGTAGCGAAAAATCCTGTCGGCAAGCTGATTTTGGTAACAGCAATCAATCCAACGCCAGCAGGAGAAGGTAAGTCTACCATTACCATTGGACTAGCTGATGCGCTTAACAAGATTGGCAAGAAAACGATGATTGCCATTCGCGAACCGTCCTTGGGACCAGTGATGGGGATCAAAGGAGGAGCAGCTGGTGGCGGTCACGCGCAGGTTCTACCAATGGAAGACATTAACCTGCATTTTACTGGTGACATGCACGCCATTACGACTGCTAATAATGCCTTGTCTGCCCTCATTGACAATCATCTTCATCAGGGAAATGCTCTTGGAATCGATCAGCGTCGCATTATCTGGAAACGGGTGGTTGACCTGAATGACCGGGCTCTTCGTCATGTGACCGTTGGCTTAGGAAGTCCGGTTAATGGTATTCCACGCGAAGATGGTTTTGATATCACGGTCGCTTCTGAAATTATGGCGATTCTTTGCTTGGCAACAGATATTGAAGATTTGAAAAATCGCTTGGCAAATATTGTCATCGGCTATCGCTATGACCGCACACCAGTTTATGTTCGTGACCTTGAGGTAGAAGGGGCTCTGGCTCTGGTCTTGAAAGATGCGATTAAGCCAAATCTGGTACAGACTATTTACGGAACACCAGCCTTTGTTCACGGCGGACCGTTTGCCAATATCGCCCATGGCTGCAACTCTGTTTTGGCGACTAGCACAGCGCTGCGCTTGGCCGATTATACTGTGACGGAGGCAGGATTTGGTGCAGACCTTGGCGCTGAGAAATTCCTCAATATCAAGACTCCGAACTTACCAACTTCTCCAGATGCAGTTGTCATCGTTGCAACCTTACGCGCCCTCAAGATGAATGGTGGCGTGGCTAAGGATGCACTTACTGAAGAAAATGTTGAGGCGGTACGTGCAGGCTTTGCTAACCTTAAACGCCACGTTGAGAATATCCGTAAGTTCGGTATTCCAGCGGTCGTAGCCATCAATGAATTTGTCTCTGATACGGAAGCTGAAATTGCAACTCTTAAGGAACTCTGTGCAGAAATCGGGGTACCAGTTGAGCTTGCCAGTGTCTGGGCTGATGGCGCTGAAGGCGGTGTGGCTCTAGCTGAAACTGTTGTCAAAACTATTGACGAAAAACCAGCACACTACACTCGTCTTTATGACAATGACTCAACAATTGAAGCGAAAATCGAGAAGATTGTTACTGAAATCTATCGCGGTTCAAAAGTAAACTTTGAGAAAAAAGCGCAGACTCAGATTCGGGAAATTGTCAAGAATGGCTGGGACAAACTGCCAATCTGCATGGCCAAAACCCAGTATAGCTTCTCAGACAATCCTGCTGCTCTGGGCGCACCAGAAAACTTTGAAATTACCATTCGTGAGTTAGTACCAAAACTTGGGGCAGGATTTATTGTGGCTCTGACAGGTGATGTCATGACCATGCCAGGTCTACCAAAACGTCCTGCAGCACTCAATATGGATGTGGCAGCAGACGGTACAGCGATTGGTCTGTTCTAATTGAATTTAAGATATAAGAAGAGGTTGGGCTAAACAGAGCCTGGCCTCTCTCTTTTAGACTTAAATTCCAGATATTTTGATATAATAAAGCCATATTCCCATCACCTATTTTTTGCTCATAGGAGGATGAACATTGAAAAAAAGAAGTCTCAAACAGGAATTAATTTACCTTGCCTCAGGGGAATCAATAAGTGTTGTGTTATTTTGTATCGTGTATGTCCTGTATACGAAATCAGAGACCCGATTTGCCACATCTAGTGCAGTCCTTTATTTTCCATTGTTAATTCTTAATCTGATATTGGTTCAAGGTTCCATCTATTGGCTTAACTGTTTAAGACGAATCCAAAAGAAGAAGGCCCTGAAAGCTCAATTACTTGTACCTCTTTATAAAGGATTAAAAGTGCTAGATTTAATGATGCTGCTTGCATATATACCGATTTGGATCTGGTCTTTTAGAGTGAGTAGTAGCAGTAATATCATTATTGGAGTTTTACTTTGGTTGCTTGCCATCATTGAATTTGTTAATTATTTTTACTATCGCCTATCTTACTATACAATGGGTGGCCTAGGACTGCAAGTGATGAGGCCTCTCAAGTTATTATTGACGGGAAAAGCAGCCAAATCACAAATTTCAAAAGAAATTTCCTTATACGAAAAAAATATGGAGCATAAATAATGAAAAAGAAATACCTATTAATAACTCTTCTAAGCATTGCCCTTTTGACCTTGACTGGTTGTCAGTCTGTTGAAAAGTGGTTTAAAAATGCCAAGGAAGAATGGCTGGGGCTGGAGATGACGGTTCGCACCTATGATGAGAATTCCCAACTCATCGACCAGATGTCGGGCAAATCCTTATCCATCTCGCGTAACGAGGAATTTGACTCAGTTGATGCGGAAGGAAATTCCAAGGAAGATTCTTCTGTGCTCAAAATCACCTTGGGTAAGTATGAGATTGATCATGTGGGCTCTTCCTTGATTGCAGAAGAAAAGGGGTTGAAAGATGTCTTTGCCCAATATCAAAAGACTGCAGATGTTGAGGAGAATAGCCATGCAGTTCCCGTTTTGAATCGTATGATTTCAGCCTTCAAAAACGAATTTACCGGAAAGAAAAAGGTTGTTCTGATTCGCTCTCAAAACGGGACTCCTCTAGCAGCTTATGCTGGCGACCGTGTCTCTCTCGATAAATCTGATGCTCCCAAAACCTCTGAGTTGCTGATTGACGGCAAGCGCCTCGTGATTTACCGCTGCGACTACACTATTTATGACCGTGAATTGCTGGAGTAAGCTATGGATGTAGAGGAATTACTTGAAAATCTGAAAGCAGTAGCTAACCCTGATGATGCGGTAGCTATGAAAGCCTATATGAAAAACAAATTTGAGTTTCTAGGAGTCAAGACTCCAGTCAGACGGAAGATCACAAAGGCTTTTTTCAAACAGCAGACTGACTCCGTTATTGATTGGGTTTTTATAAATGAATCTTGGGACAATCCCTATCGAGAATTGCAGTATGCCGCGCTAGATTATCTGGAAATTCGCAAGAAGCTCTTGACCCTATCTGACTTGCCACGTTTGAAAAAGCTGGCCCAAACAAAATCTTGGTGGGATACCATTGACTTTTTGGACCGCTTGGTCGGATCAATCATTGCTCGATTTCCAGAAACAAAAGAGATTATTTTATCATGGAGTTGCGATAAAGATTTTTGGTTGCGGCGATTAGCCATTGATCATCAGCTATTGCGAAAAGAAGAAACAGACACGGAGCTGTTGGAGAAAATTTTAGTGAATAATCTTGGTCAAACAGAATTCTTTATTAACAAGGCCATCGGCTGGGCGCTGAGAGATTATTCCGAAACCAACCCAGACTGGGTCAGAGATTTTATTGAGCGGCATCAGGCAGAAATGGCTGCACCTAGTATTCGAGAGGGAAGTAAGTATCTGTGATGGTTTTACTAATCTTTAAGGCTTGACATTTTCTACGCTATAGCTTATGATAGATAGGTGCGATGAGTCGATATGCAGATTTTCTGCAAATTGAAGCATGGGAGGTCATAAACGCAGGAGCGGACCTTGATCAGTTGTGTGAACCTGCTGATCACACGAAAGTGCCCTTATCCCCAGTCTACGGATTGGGGATTTTTCTATGTCTCTTAGAGAGGCAAAACAGTTAGTCGTAGCCGAGCTTAGAGACATTGATACTGAGACGGTTGGCATCGTGAGTGCTATTGCTCTTGACGAAACGAGACCGTAGGACGAAGTTGAGTCTTAGAGCAGTGGATACAGTTTTGTCCATGAGGACAAAAACTGTAAACTTTGCAACTACTCTTAGAGAGGCAAGGCTCTCAGTCGCGGTTGAGCTTAGAGACATAGATACTGAGACGGTTGGCGTCGTGAGTGCTATTGCTCTTGACGAAACCAGTCCGCAGGACGAAGTTAAGTCTTAGAGCAATGGCTGCAGTTTTGTTCGTGAGAACAAAATCTGTAAACCTTGGAAGTTCTCATAGAGAGGCAAGATTGCTGGTCGAAGCTGATCTTAGAGACATTGATATTGAGGAGGTCAGCATTGTGAGAGCAGCATATTCCGACAAAATAAGGATATAATCCTTTAGAAATATTTGCATTTTTCCTTAAAAATAGTATAATACTAGAATATACAAAATTTTTAGAAAATTCAGAGGTGGATTGTATGGGATATACAGTTGCTGTAGTTGGTGCCACTGGTGCTGTTGGCGCTCAAATGATTAAAATGCTGGAAGAATCAACACTTCCAATTGACAAGATTCGTTATTTGGCTTCTGCTCGTTCAGCTGGTAAGGTTCTTCAGTTCAAGGGACAAGATGTCACTATCGAAGAAACAACAGAAACTGCCTTTGAAGGTGTAGATATCGCTCTTTTCTCAGCTGGTGGCTCTACTTCAGCAAAATATGCTCCGTATGCAGTTAAAGCTGGTGCAGTCGTAGTGGACAATACCTCATATTTCCGCCAAAATCCTGATGTGCCTCTGGTTGTTCCAGAAGTCAACGCTCATGCACTAGATCAGCATAAAGGGATTATCGCCTGCCCTAACTGTTCAACAATCCAAATGATGGTGGCTTTAGAGCCTGTTCGTCAGCAATGGGGCTTGGAGCGTATCATTGTTTCTACATATCAGGCGGTTTCAGGTGCTGGTATGGGAGCCATTCTTGAAACGCAACGCGAGCTGCGTGAAGTGTTGAATGATGGTGTGAATCCTCGTGATTTGCATGCGGAAATCTTGCCTTCAGGTGGTGACAAGAAACACTATCCTATCGCTTTTAACGCTCTTCCACAAATCGATGTCTTTACTGACAATGATTACACATACGAAGAGATGAAGATGACTAAGGAAACTAAGAAAATCATGGAAGATGACAGCATTGCAGTATCTGCAACATGTGTGCGTATTCCCGTCTTGTCAGCTCACTCCGAGTCTGTTTACATCGAAACAAAAGAAGTGGCTCCGATTGAAGAAGTCAAAGCAGCCATTGCAGCTTTCCCAGGTGCCGTTCTTGAGGATGATGTAGCTCATCAAATCTATCCTCAAGCAATTAACGCAGTTGGTTCACGTGATACTTTTGTAGGTCGTATCCGCAAAGACTTGGATGCAGAAAAAGGAATCCATATGTGGGTCGTTTCAGACAACCTTCTCAAAGGTGCTGCTTGGAATTCTGTCCAAATTGCTGAAACTCTTCATGAGCGTGGTTTGGTCCGTCCGACGGAAGAAGTTGTTTTTGAATTAAAATAAACTGTCTGAAAATACGTGACAGGTCGAGGATTGAATATCTGTCATTCAATCCTCTTTTCATACAAAGAGAGGTTAGTCTATGGCATACGCAGATTTGAAGAATTGTAAAATCATCACAGCTTTCATTACGCCTTTTCATGAAGATGGCTCCATCAATTTTGAGGCCATTCCAGATTTGATTGAGCACCTTTTGGCTCACCATACGGATGGGATTTTGCTAGCTGGAACGACTGCAGAGAGTCCAACCCTGACCCACGATGAAGAGTTGGAATTATTTGCGGCTGTACAAAAGGTTGTCAAGGGGCGTGTTCCTTTGATAGCTGGTGTCGGTACCAATGAAACGCGCGACTCCATCGAATTTGTCAAAGAAGTAGATGCATTTGGTGGTTTTGCGGCTGGTTTGGCCATTGTCCCCTATTACAATAAACCGTCTCAAGAAGGCATGTATCAGCATTTTAAAGCCATTGCGGATGCTTCAAACCTGCCGATCATTATCTACAATATACCTGGACGGGTAGTAGTTGAGATGACACCTGAGACCATGCTGAGACTGGCAGAACACCCAAATATTATTGGCGTAAAGGAATGTACTAGTCTGGCGAATATGGCTTATTTGATTGAACATCGTCCAGAGGAGTTTCTAATTTATACGGGTGAGGATGGTGATGCCTTTCATGCTATGAATCTAGGGGCTGATGGCGTTATTTCAGTTGCTTCTCACACAAACGGTGATGAAATGTTTGAAATGCTAGATGCTATCGAGCACAATGACATCAAAAAAGCAGCTGCTATCCAACGGAAATTCATCCCTAAGGTCAATGCCCTGTTCTCTTACCCAAGCCCTGCTCCGGTCAAGGCTGTCCTCAATTACATGGGATTTGCAGCAGGTCCAACTCGCTTACCACTTGTGCCAGCTCCTGAAGAAGATGCCAAACGCATTATCAAGGTCGTGGTTGATGGCGACTATGAAGCGACGAAAGAGACTGTTAAAGGTGTCTTGAGACCAGATTATTGATCGGCAAATTTGTTTTAGAGGATACAGGTATAAGCGAGGTGTGATGAAATAATATGACAGAAAAGCATAGTCAACAAATCGAAGAGTACAAGGCAAAGCGTAGTCTGGAAAAGCTTGAGGGGAAGAGAGTTTACGACAAGCCAACTATTCGAACTGGTGATAAGGCAAGTTTTTATGGCGCAGGTTTAATTTTGTTAGGGTTTGGTTTGGGGGCTCTTTATCTACTTCTTAACCTTATAACAGACTGGGATTTAAAACTTTTCTCTCTCATCTGGGAAACACTTGCTGGATTAGGGATTGTTGTCAGTCTTTTCGGGGCTTTTAAAATTGGTCGGTTAGAGTTACATACTGTGTCAATGATAGCAGACAAAGAGAAGAATTTTGACATTAAAAGAGCTTTCAATCTTTATAATGTCATCCACAAACCGACTAAGAAAGTTTTACTTCAATACGATAGTGAGGATGATAGTTTAATTTCTCTAAACGCTGGCAGAGACTTATTAGTCGAGCTCCTAAAGAAAGTTGAGTAAGAGAAACTGCCTTTTAATAAGATTAACAAAACTCTGAAATTAGAAGAAGTATCTGAAAATCATTGGAAAATGCATTATCGTTACAAGAAACAAGATATTGTATTAGAGCAAAGTGGTATATAGTATATGTATTATTAGCTTGATCTAAAAGGACTAATATTTATAGTTCTCTAAAAAATATTTCACAAGGATTGCATCTGAATGGCGCCTCAAACGTTAGATAACATTCTAAGGATTGAGGTTCAGTTCATCTCTGCAGTCCTTTTTCTAAATATTTCATTCTTTTTGAAAAAAACAAGAAAAAATTGTATAATGATAGGGTAAGTTATTGCTTAAGAGGTGACGATAATGCAGGTTCGTAAGGCAAGCAAGGCTGATTGGCAACTAATCCAAAAAATATGTAGAGAAACTTGGTTGACTACCTATAAAGATATTTATTCCTCTTCCTACATAGAGCGAGTCTTTGACATTTTCTATAGCCAGGAACGTTTATATAAGGACTTGACTGAACTTTCTCCTGAATGGAATGGCTATTGGCTGGCAGAAAGAAATGGGCAGGTGCTTGGTTGTGTTGGGGGTGGGATGAGCGAGGACGGCAGAGCTAATGTTTATGTTCTCTACGTCTTGCCGCAGGCTCAACGTTTGGGAATCGGTCATGAGTTACTGGAGACCTTGACAAGTTATCAAAAATCACAATATCAGGCCAGAGAGCAAGCCGTTACAGTAACGGAAGGAAATGCTATCGGTATTCCATTTTATGAAAAAGAGGGCTTTGTCTTTGAGTCTGCCACTGTAAATTGGATTGATAGCAGTCAAGCCAGAGATTTACATTACATCAGAAATATATAAATAAAGGAGTATTTTATGAAAGTCATTAAACGCAGTGGGGAAGTCGTTGACTTTGACCCAGATAAAATCTATCAAGCGGTATTAAAAGCAGCTCAAACTGTTTATGTCTTGACAGACGACCTCCGTCAAAATCTAGCCTTGGTGACAAAAAAGGTCGCATTAGATCTGGAAGAAGCCAAGGTTGAGCGTGCCACTATCAGTATGATTCAGTCTATGGTTGAAAACCGTCTCTTGGGAGCGGGCTATATCACTATTGCTGAGCATTATATTTCCTACCGCTTGCAGCGTGATTTGGAACGCAGTGGTTACGGTGACCATATCGCTGTCCATCTGCATTTTGAGCAAATCCGATAAAAATGCTGAGAGGCCCACATGGGCTTTTTCTTTTGCAAAACTCAATTTATAAAGTCACTCCAAAGGAGATTTTTCTTCAAAATTTGTAACCGTATTCAAAGATTTTTTCCTAGTTTTTATTAGAAAAAGACCTTTCAAAGCCAGTAAAATCAATATGTATAATCTAGACTTATGCTCTTCTTAATCTTTCTTAAGTAGACATCATAACATATTAGATATAAAATGAAAGCGTCAACAAATACTGAGCTACAAAAATGAAAGCGCTCTTATATAAATAAAAACTATACAAAAGGAGTCAATAAAATGGCAACTAAAGAAGAAATTTTACGTGAACTATACCCTGAGGATCTTTTCCACTATGCTGATGGCTTGACATTGGGAGAAGCGGAAGTATTACAAGAAACTCGTCGTTTGATTGAAAAGCATCTTCGTCCAGTCATTAATGAATATTGGGAAGCGCCTGATTTCCCATTTGAAGAATTCTATGCAGTTGCTAAAGGCGCTCAAATCATGAACAACCCTAAATTGTTCGAAGGTCGTGAAGGCAACTACAAACCATCAGAACTTTACATCGCATTCTTGTATTTGGAATTAGGCCGTTTCGATGCGTCTATAGCGACTTTCTTCACAGTTCATGGTGGACTTTGCTACAACACAGTCTTGCTTGGTGGTGACGAGCGTCAACAAAAAGAATTCCTACCTAAATTAGCTGCATTTGACTGGCAAGGATGTTTCGCATTGACTGAGCCGTTGTCAGGTTCTGACATTGCTGGAGGTCTTGCGACAACAGCTGAGCGTGTTGGCGATAAATGGATCTTGAACGGAGAAAAACGTTGGATCGGTGGATCAGATACAGCTGATGTGGTTCCAGTATTTGCTCGCGACGTTGAAGATGGAAAAGTAAAATGTTTCATCGTTCGTAAAGGCGCTCCTGGATATCATGCAGAACCAATCCCTCACAAAACAGCTCTTCGTTGCGTACGTAATGGCCACATTACTATGAAGAATGTGGAAGTTCCAGATTCAGACCGTTTGGTAAACATCAATGGATTTGGCGATGTAGCTCGTATCTTGACATTCACTCGTGCTGACGTTGCTCACATTGCAACTGCTATCACTTGTGGTTCATACGTAGCAGCTCTTAAATATGCTAAAGATCGTCAACAATTCAAACGTCCAATTGCTGCATTCCAAATCGTACAAGAAAAACTGGCTAGAATGCAAGCTAACGCAGTGGCAGTACTTTCATACTCAGCTCGTATTGCTGAAATGCAAGAAGCAGGTAACGAATTGATGTTGAACTCTGCACTTGCTAAGATGCACAACTCATTGGTAATGCGCGAAACAGTTGCACTTGCACGTGAAACATGTGGTGGTAACGGAATCACTCTTGAAACTGATGTAGCTCGCTTCTTTGCAGATGCTGAAGCAATCTACACCTATGAAGGTTCTCATGAAGTGAATGCTTTGATCGTAGGCCGTGAAATCACTGGTATTGGAGCATTTGTATAATAATGAATTTGGAACGATTGCTCAGCATTTGCTAGTAATCGTTCCGATTCTTTCTTTTTGAAGTTTGTATTTTGATAGTAAATAGGAGAAAAAAATGAGTATTTCAAAAGTGATGATCATCGGATCAGGTCAAATGGGAAGCGGTATTGCACAAGTCTTTGCACAATCAGGTTTCACAGTTTATCTCAATGATATCAAGGAAGAATTTGTTCAAAGAGGGCTGGATGGTATTACTAAGCAATTGTCTCGTTCTGTTGAAAAAGGTCGTTTGTCAGAAGAAGATAAAGACAGCATTTTGGCAAATCTGATTCCTTCTACATCTTATGAAGATGCTAAACATGCTCAATTGGTTATTGAAGCGGCTACTGAAAATCGCGACATCAAATTGAGCATCTTTAAACAGTTGGATGAGTTGACTGACCCTCAAACTATTCTGGCTTCAAACACTTCATCTCTATCTATTACTGATATTGCAGCTGCGACAGTTCATCAAGAACGTGTTATTGGTATGCACTTCTTCAACCCAGCACCAGTTATGAAATTGGTTGAAGTTATCCGTGCACTTCAAACATCAGATGAAGTTGTAAAAGCTGTCCGTGAATTGACTGAAAAAATTGGTAAAACAGCTGTAGATGTGAAAGATTCTTATGGTTTTGTTGTGAACCGCGTCTTGATTCCAATGATCAATGAGGCTATTTTCATCTTAGGTGAAGGTGTTGCTTCAGCTGAAGAAATTGACGAAGCAATGAAACTAGGTGCTAATCACCCAATTGGCCCATTGGCATTGGCTGACTTGATCGGTCTTGATGTCTGCTTGGCTATCATGGGAGTGTTAAACAATGGATTTGGAGATCCTAAGTATCGTCCTGCTCCACTTCTGAAGAAGATGGTTGAAGCTGGTAAGCTTGGTCGCAAGACTAAAGAAGGATTCTTTAAATATTAAGATATAAGGAGCAAGAAATGAAAGAAGCAGTTATTGTAGCAGCAGTCCGCACACCTTTAGGTTCTTTTGGTGGAACTTTAAAAAATGTTTCGGCTGTTGATCTAGGTAGTTTAGTTATTAAAAGTGCTATTGAACGAGCAAATTTGAAACCAGAACAAGTTGATGAAGTTATCATGGGGAATGTTCTGGGTGCAGGTCTTGGTCAAAACGTAGCTCGTCAAATGAGTGTCAACGCAGGTGTCCCAGTAGCTTCTCCAGCTTTCACTATCAACAAAGTTTGTGGCTCTGGTTTGAAAGCAGTTCAATTGGCGGCTCAAGCTGTATTGTGTGGAGATGCTGATATCGTTGTAGCCGGTGGGGCTGAAAACATGAGCCAAGCTCCTTATGTCCTTCCAAACCAACGTTGGGGCGCCCGTATGGGAGACTCCCAAGTAGTAGACACTATGCTTCGTGATGGCTTGACAGATGCCTTTGAATCCTTCCATATGGGAATTACAGCTGAAAACGTTGCTGAACAATATGGCATTACACGTGAAGACCAAGATAACTTTGCTGTGCAATCTCAAAAACGTGCAGTTGCAGCTATCGAAGCTGGTCGTTTCAAAGAAGAAATTGTTCCTGTTGAAATTCCACAACGTAAAGGCGATCCTATCGTATTTGATACAGATGAATTTCCAAGAAAAGATGCTTCTCTTGAAGGTTTGGGTAAATTGCGTCCAGTGTTCAAGAAGGATGGTACTGTAACTGCTGGTAATGCCTCAGGTATCAACGACGGTGCAGCAGCAGTGGTTGTTATGAGTGCTGATAAAGCTAAAGAATTGGGCGTTCCAATTTTGGCAACGATCAAATCTTACGCAAGCGCTGGACTAGATCCAAAAGTTATGGGGTGTGGTCCGATTTACGCATCTCGCAAAGCCCTTGAAAAAGGCGGATTTACAGTGGAAGATTTAGATTTGGTTGAATCCAATGAAGCATTTGCAGCGCAAGCATGTGCCGTTGGTAAAGAATTGAATCTTGATCCTGAAAAAGTCAATGTAAATGGTGGTGCGATTGCTCTTGGTCACCCAATCGGTGCTTCAGGCTGCCGTATTTTGGTAACACTTTTGCATGAAATGCAAAAACGTGATGCTAAACGTGGCCTTGCTACCCTATGTATTGGTGGCGGAATGGGTACAGCGGTCATCGTAGAACGCTAGAATCTAGTTCATTTTTGAAGTTTTCCATTTGCTTCTACTATATAAACAAGTCCTATCGATGAGCTGTTTTTTGCAAACAAGCCTTGATAGGGCTTGTTTTATTTTTCGAAAATTTAATTTGAATATCAAAACTATAAGTTTAGCTTATTGATGTATAAATGATGATTAAGTAGACGAAGTGTGAGAAATGGTATATCATAAGAATGTAAGCTCTTACATTTGTAGTTTAAGTATTTGTTGACACCATACTTAGTCATTCAATTTTATAAGTAGGAGCATAAAAATGAGTAAAACTGTTTTATTAGAAGTTAAAAATGGGATTGGATATATCACTATCAACCGTCCTGAAGCTTTGAACGCCTTGAGTTCTCAAGTTTTGGCTGATTTGAATGAAGTTCTTGATCAAGTTGAGAAAAGCGAAGAAATTCGCGTTGTCATCGTAACTGGAGCAGGAGAAAAAGCATTCGTCGCTGGAGCAGACATCAAGGAAATGGATTTGATGTCACCTATTCAAGCCTTTGAATACATGACATTTGCAAATGATACATTTACTCGCCTTTCAGATTTACGCCAACCAACGATTGCAGTCATCAATGGTTATGCACTCGGTGGTGGTATGGAGCTAGCACTTTCAACAGATATCCGTATTGGATTTGAAAAAACAGTGGTTGGCTTCCCAGAAGTTGGCTTGGGTATTATTCCAGGATTTGCTGGTACTCAACGGATGTCTCGCTTGATTGGAACTAGCCGTGCCAAAGAACTTATCTTCACTGCTCGTACAGTGAAAGGTCAAGAAGCCTATGACTTAGGTATTCTTAACAAACTGGTTCCTGCTGAAGAATTGTTGTCTTCAGCTGAAGAATTAGCCGCAGCCATCATGAAGAATGCACCGTTAGCTGTTGAAAAAGCAAAACATGTCATTCAAGTTGGTGCGGAACTTCCTCTTAAAAATGCAATCCGTCTGGAAACAGAAGCAGAAGCCTTGCTCTTCTCTACAGAAGACAAACTAGAAGGAATGCGTGCTTTTGTTGAAAAACGCAAAGCTGTTTTCAATCGTAAGTAAAAGAGGAGGTATCAGCATGAAATCAGTTGTATCATTATCAGACGCTATTTCTAAGGTCAAATCGGGTGATATCGTTGGAATTTCTGGATTCCTCGGTGTCGGTGAACCTTTTGAATTGATTGAAGAATTAGTAAAACAAAACCAGCAAGACTTGACTTTGGTATCGGTGGTAACATCTCATCCTGGTAAAGAAGTTGGGGTTGGACGACTTTGTGAAAATCACCAAGTGAAAAAATATATTGCAGCCCACGTAGGAACATCTGCAGCAGCTCAACGTGAGTATTTTGAAAAGAAGATGGAAGTCGAATTTACACCGATGGGAACTGTTGTCGAGCGTCTCCATGCAGCTGGAGCTGGCTTAGGAGCTGTCTTGACCCCGACAGGAGTCGGAACAATCTTAGAAAAAGATTATGAAAAAGTAGAGCGTAATGGCCGTGAATACTTGGTCTATGATCCACTTAAAATTGATGTTGCCTTAATCAAAGCGACTAAAGCTGACAAATACGGCAACTTGTATATCGATGGCACTACGAAAAACATTTCCTTGCAATTAGCTCTCGCAGCAGATACTGTTATCGTTGAAGCGAATGAAATTGTTGAAGCTGGCGAAATTCATCCGAACGATATTTATATTCCGGGCATCCTTGTTGACTATGTCGTCCAAAGCTTGACTCCAGAAGAACACCATAAAATGATGGGTGATCTTTGGACAGAGACTAAAAAATTGGCGGGGGTGAACTAATATGAAAGCAAAAGAAATTATTGCAAGACGTGTTGCACAAGAATTTAAAGATGGAGATGTTGTCAATCTAGGATTTGGTATTCCAAACGCATCTGCTGACTATATTCCTGAGGGAGTAAACGTTATTCTTCAGGCTGAAAATGGAGCGCTTCGCTTTGGTGAAACACCAACGAAAGATACTTACAATCCAAACCTGGCAAACTCTGGTGGAGCGCCAATCACTCTCTTGCCTGGAGCAGCATTATTTGACTTACAGACTTCCTTCGCGATCATCCGTGGTGGACACGTTGATGCGACCGTGCTAGGAGCTTTGGAAGTCAGTCAAGATGGTAGTATTGCTAACTGGATTATTCCAGGGAAGTTTGCCCCAGGAATGGGTGGAGCGATGGACTTGTTGGTTGGAGCGAAGCGTGTTATCGGTGCAATCCAGCATACTACTGCCGATGGCCAATCTAAACTTCTGCCAGAGTGTACTTTGCCACTTTCTGCCAAAGGAGTTCTTGATTTAGTCATTACAGAGTTGGCTGTCTTTGGTTTCCAAGATGGTAAGTTCCTCTTGAAAGAGCTTGCTCCTGGTGTTACCCTAGAGGAAGTTCTTGAAAAGACAGCAGGAGAAGTAATTGTTTCAGAAGACTTGAAAACGATGTCAATCTAATAAGGTTAGTAAGCAATTAATCTCCTCTTTCTCTGAAAGTGTGTTACTATGTGTTTATAACAACTTGAGCGATGATTAGTTTTTAATCAGAATACTAGCAACTGGTCATCATGGTTTCGAGGGCCAGTTGCTGTTTTATTTATGGCAAATTACCTCGTGAAATTTGAAAGATGGGAGACGAAAAGTGGATATAATTCAAATGACTTACTTTATCAATATCGTCGAATGTGGATGCAATCTTTCTATCGCAGCTAAGAAAATTCATATCAGCCAGTCAGCCTTGAGTCAGTTTGTCACAAATTTTGAATCAACGGAAGGAATCCAGCTCTTCAATCGCAGAAATGGAAGATTAGAGAGTCTGACGGAAGCTGGTGGTAAGATTTACCGTTTTGCCACAGAGATTGTCAACCGGCATGAAGAGATGCAGTCAATGATTCATATGGAAGCTCTTAAACAAAAAGGTACCTTTAACTTGGGCATTCCGTCATTGATTTTACGTGTATATTTTTCTAGTATTTTACCAAAGTTTTTACAAGACAATCCGCAAGTCAACATTCAGGTTACTGAGGATGGAAGTAATGAATTACGTCAAAAGCTGGTTGCAGGGGATCTGAATTTTGCAGTACTAATCGAACCTACCAATCTGGATCCTAAAAAATATGAACAGTATATCATTCAAGTTGATGAATACGTTGCTTATATGGATAAGAATCATCCTTTGGCGGACAAAGAATTATTGGAGTGGAAAGATATAGCTCAGTACGGTTTAGCGACCTTTAATAAATCATTTACAACCTACGATTTAATCACTGAAAAATTAAAGAGTAAAAAGATAAAAGCAAATTTTGCCTATTTATCATCGACATGGGATTTCTTGATAGAGTCAACTTATCAAAACGATATGATTGCACTTTTACCTCGTCCTTTAGAGTATTTTGTCGATAAGAATAAATTTAAGGTTGTGCGCTTTAAGGATCCGGTGCCTTTCAATATTTGGTTCTGTCGGCCTTATAAAGCAAGCTACAATGAGGTAGAAGCATACGTATACGAAGAGCTTTTAAAAGGTTATTATCAGCCTCTTTCTGAGCCACATTCATAAAGGGAGAATTGATGATGAAGTCCAGTACTAAAACAGCAGCATTGAGTTCATATGTAAATACAGCTATTAGAGACTACATGAAAAATCATGATGAGTCAGTTGACTTTCCTCAGGAGATTTGGGAAGAATTGACGACGGATTTGGATATTTTTTCACCGATTTTGTCAGAAGATGACCAGGCTTTGGCTTCTGATTTTATCAGCTCTATTCGAATGATTTCGAATGAGTTTCCAGCTCTTTCAACTATATTGCTGACCCAAGGTTGTTATGGTGTTTATCCGATTTTGAAGTTTGGTACGGGGCAACAGAAAGAGCGTTATCTGGACAAGTTGGTAAAGGGAACTTGTAAAGCAGGTCTTGGATTTTCTGAGTCTAAACATCTAAATAGTTTGGCAGATTTGGAGACCTATGCGATCAAGACAGAGACAGGTTGGCAACTTTCGGGAGAAAAAGCTAAAGTGTCAAATAGTAGCATTGCGGACATTCTCTTGGTCTTAGCCAAAGTAAGAGAGGCTGGAAAGCCTGATTCTTATGGCTTCTTCATTGTGGAGACGACTGCTTCGGGTGTGCTCATTGGTGAGCAGATAGAAAAGCAAGGTTTACTAGGACTTCCACTAAGTTCTGTTACCTTGGACAAGGTAAACCTTCCAGAAACTGCCTTGTTAGGCGGAGTCTTGGCTGGAAATGAACAATTTAATAACATTATAAAAAATATGCAACTCGGCTTGAGTGCGGTTGCTTTAGGAGTTGCTGAGGGCGCCTTTAATAAGGGCCTTGAGTTTGCACGTGTAAAAAGAGGATTCGGCAAGCGACTGATGGATGTTGAGTTGCATCAGTACAAGTTCGCAGATTTGTACAATAAAATTTGTGCTGCAGATGCTTATTTCTCATCCTATCCTAATCAAATAGAAGAAGATTCCAAGTTTGTTGCACGGATAAAGCTATATATGACTAAGGTAGCGCTAGAGGTTACAGATGAAATTCTCCGTCTTATCGGGCCTCTACAAAAATTTGATCATGTGAATATCAAACGCTATTTTAAAGATGCTGAAATTATTGAAAATTATGGACGGTCAGGGAATTCGATCAGAAAAGAAATCGCAGAAAGATGGTTAAAGGAGTAAAAGATGACAGAACTCAAATTACAAGAGTATCAGTTTGGGGAAATGAAGCTGACTTGGTTGCGTGGAGCGGATAAGCTCACAGATGCAGGCACCTTGTTTGGCCCGGTACCAAAGGTTGTTTGGTCACGTTATTATCCAACAACAGAAGAAAATATGATGGCTGAACTGACAGATCCGATTTTGATTCAATACAAGGGGCAGAATTATTTAATTGATGCGAGTTTTGATACGGCTAAGCTTTCTGATAAACAACGTCGCAATCTCGGTATTCTTTCTGAGAGCCGTGTTGAAGAAAGCTTGGCTCTCTTGGGATTAAAAACAGAAGATATTTCCCATATTTTAATGACGCACATGCACCATGATCACTCTGGCGGTTTGACTAGACTAGATGAGAACAATCAGCTTGTTTCAAAATTCCCAAATGCAAAGATTTTTGTAAATGAGATGGAATGGTACGAAATGCGAAATCCTAATAGTCGGACAAGGGGAACTTATCTGAAGGAAAATTGGGAGCCAATCCAAGATCAGGTTGAAACCTTTACTGAATATCTGAACGTCATTCCAGAAATTCAAATGGTTCATACAGGTGGTCACAGTAATGGTCACAGCATCATCTTACTCAAACAGGGCGAGGAAACCATGATTCATATGGCTGATCTGGTGTTGACTCATGCCCATCGGAAACCTCTGTGGGTTGCTGCAGTAGATGATTATCCGATGCGCTCAATTGTTGCCAAAGACAAATGGCTTAACGAAGCTTTTGAAAACCATTATAAGTTTTTCTTTTACCACGATCAATTTTTCGCAGTTGCTGAGTTTGATCAGACTGGCGAGGAGTTTGTTGATTATGTGACTAGGATTCGTGAACCGCGAGTTCCATTCACAGATAAGCAGGATCGTAAACCATTATTTTTATAAGAATAGAGAATCGCTTCTGACAGTTTGAGGGAGCGATTTTACTATTTTATTCTCTATTTTTTTGGTATAATGAGATACTAGAATATTGTAAGAAAGAGGTTTTTAATGGCAACGATTCAATGGTTTCCGGGGCACATGTCCAAGGCTCGGAGACAGGTTCAAGAAAGTATTAAATTTGTAGATTTTGTGACGATTTTGGTGGATGCGAGGTTGCCCTTGTCCAGTCAAAATCCCATGTTGACCAAAATTGTTGGAGACAAGCCTAAGTTATTGATTTTAAATAAGGCTGATCTGGCAGATCCGACCTTGACCAAGGAATGGCAGGCCTATTTTGAAAGTCGGGGAATTAAAACGTTGGCTATTAACTCTAAGGAACAATCTGCAGTCAAAAAAGTGACCGAAGCAGCTAAGAAATTGATGGCTGATAAGCTAGCTCGCCAGCGGGAAAGAGGAATTCAAATCGAGACTCTGCGTACCATGATTATCGGGATTCCCAATGCTGGAAAGTCAACGCTGATGAACAGGCTGGCTGGTAAGAAAATCGCTATAGTCGGCAATAAACCAGGGGTCACCAAAGGTCAGCAGTGGCTCAAGTCCAATAAGGATTTGGAAATTCTAGATACACCGGGGATTCTTTGGCCAAAATTTGAAGATGAAATGGTGGCTTTGAAACTCGCTTTGACGGGGGCTATCAAGGACAATTTGCTGCCCATGGACGAAGTTACTATTTTTGGACTCAATTATTTCAAAGAGCATTATCCTAAGGCATTGCAGGAGCGTTTTAAGCAGCTGGATTTAGAGCTGGAAGCGCCAGACATGATTATGGATATGACCCAGAAATTGGGCTTCAGAGAGGACTACGATCGTTTTTATAGCCTCTTTGTCAAGGAAGTGCGTGATGGCCGCTTAGGTCGCTATACACTGGATACATTGGAGGAATTGGATGGCCACGATTAAGGAAATCCAAGAGCAGTTGGCTCAAGTTTCTGACTTGCAGGATCCGCTTTTTCAGGCTTTAAAGCAGGATGAGCGGAGCGGTGTTCAAAAACTCTTACTCAAACGCCAAAAAGAAATCCAAGCAGAGCTAGATGAAGATTTACGCCTAGAGTACATGCTGCGCTATGAAAAAGAACTCTACAGTCAAGGCTTCCAAGCCCTTGCTGGCATTGATGAAGTCGGACGAGGTCCCTTAGCTGGTCCAGTAGTCGCAGCAGCAGTTATTCTGCCTCCTAACTGCAAAATCAAAGGGCTGAATGACAGTAAAAAGATTCCCAAGAAAAAGCATGAGGAAATTTATCAAGCGGTGCTAGATCATGCCTTAGCCGTTGGCTTGGGGATTATGGACAATCAAACGATTGATCGAGTCAATATCTATGAAGCGACCAAGCTAGCCATGTTAGAAGCTGTAGCCCAGCTCAAGATTAAGCCAGATTACCTCTTGATTGACGCGATGAAGTTAGATTTGTCCTTGCCTCAGCAGTCCATCATCAAGGGTGATGCTAATTCCTTGTCCATCGCTGCGGCTTCTATCGTAGCCAAGGTGACGAGGGACAAGATGATGGCGGATTTTGACCAGATTTATCCAGGCTATGACTTTGCTCAGAATGCTGGTTATGGCACTAAGAGCCATTTACAGGGATTGGAACGAAACGGCGTAACTCCTATTCATCGCAAAACATTTGAGCCCGTAAAATCAATGTGTGAATAAGCATGAAAAGGAGGATGCCATGCGAAGCGAAAACGAAAAAATGATTGCTGGAGAGATTTACCGACCACAAGATGAAGATTTAAGAAAAATTAGAGCCCGCTCCAAAGAATTTCAATATCGTTTCAACCACGAGCAAGACAGTGACAAGCGTACGGCCATTATCAAGGAATGGTTTGGCAGTACGGGAAATAATCTTGCTATGAAGCCAGATTTGGTTTGCGACTACGGAATTAACATTCATTTAGGAGAAAATTTTTGTTCTAACTGGAACCTGACTATGCTGGATGTCTGTCCTATTACCATTGGAAAGAATGCCATGCTGGGTCCCAATTGCCAGTTTCTGACGCCGCTACATCCGCTTGACCCAGTGGAAAGAAATTCCGGCATTGAATACGGGGCACCCATTAAGATTGGTGACAATTTCTGGGCTGGCGGTGGTGTAACCATTCTGCCAGGAGTGACTCTAGGAGATAATGTGGTAGTCGGAGCAGGTGCAGTGGTGACTAAATCATTCGGCGATAACCTAGTCCTAGCCGGCAATCCTGCTAAGATTATTAAGGAAATTCCTGTTCATGAAGAATAGAAGAACTCAACCATTTTCTCAAGCATTAATCGAATAAGAAACAAGGAACTGTATTGCAGTTCTTTTTTTGAACTTTTTTACGAATAAGAAAGTGAGGTGATAAAAATGAATAATTTTGAAATTTATAAAATGAAAAAAGCTGGCTTAACCAATCCACAGGTCTTAAATATCTTGAGATATGCAGAAAATAAAGAGGGAGAGCTATCTTTGCGAGACAAGGCCGTCGTTTCTGAGTGTCGCAATCCCGCACTCTTTATGGAAAAATACAAGCGACTTGATCTACCAGCTTTGAGAGAAGAGTTTGAACGTTTCCCGTCCTTTTCAATCTTGGATGATGTGTATCCTTGGGACTTATGTGAAATTTACGATGCACCGACTTTGCTATTTTATCAAGGAAATCTAAATTTACTAGAAATGCCAAAGATAGCGGTTGTTGGCAGTCGAGACAGCAGTAAGCAGGGCAATGCTGCTGTGCAGAAAATCATCAAGGAGTTGAATAATGAACTGGTTATCGTCAGCGGACTGGCACGCGGAATTGATACCGTGGCCCACATGGCTGCCCTGCAAAATGGTGGCCAAACTATTGCTGTCATTGGGACGGGACTAGATGTCTTCTATCCCAAGGCCAATCAAAAGCTGCAGGCTTATATTGGCAAAAATCATTTATTGCTGACGGAGTATGGACCGTGTGAGCAACCCTTGAAATTTCATTTTCCAGAGCGAAATCGCATCATCGCTGGTCTTTGTCGTGGCGTTATCGTGGCGGAAGCTAAGATGCGCTCAGGCAGTCTGATTACCTGTGAGCGGGCAATGGAAGAGGGGCGGGATGTTTTTGCCATTCCAGGGTCAATTTTAGATGGAAAATCTGACGGTTGTCATCATTTGATTCAAGAGGGCGCAAAGTGCATCACATCGGGATCTGACGTCCTATCTGAGTTCCAATTCTAAAACAAGTTTTCCTATAGAGAATGTTGTGAGTTGACATCTATCAAAAAATAGTTTACACTCTATGAGATTTATTTCTTATAGAAGGTGTCTAATTTGGTAACAAAAACAAAGAAAAAGTCTACGACCAAGAAAAATCTTGTCATCGTAGAGTCGCCTGCCAAGGCAAAAACAATAGAAAAATATCTGGGAAGAAATTATAAGGTTCTGGCTAGTGTCGGGCATATTCGTGACCTGAAAAAGTCCACTATGTCCATCGATTTTGAGAACAACTACGAGCCTCAATACATCAATATTCGTGGTAAAGGTCCGTTGATTAATGACTTAAAAAAAGAAGCGAAGAAAGCCAAGCAAGTCTTTCTGGCGAGTGACCCGGACCGCGAAGGAGAAGCTATTTCTTGGCATTTGGCCCACATTCTCAATCTAGATGAGAAAGAGAAAAACCGTGTCGTCTTCAATGAAATCACCAAGGATGCGGTCAAGAATGCTTTTAAAGAGCCGCGTCAAATTGATATGGATTTGGTCAATGCCCAGCAAGCTCGTCGGGTTCTGGACCGCTTGGTTGGTTATTCCATTTCTCCGATTCTTTGGAAGAAAGTCAAAAAAGGTCTGTCAGCTGGTCGAGTGCAGTCTGTTGCTCTCAAGCTGATTATCGACCGTGAAAATGAAATCAACGCCTTCAAACCGGAAGAATATTGGACAATTGACGGAACCTTTAAGAAAGGGACTCGTCAGTTCCAGGCAAGCTTCTATGGCATGAATGGTAAGAAGATGAAGTTGACCAACAACGAGGATGTCAAAGAAGTCTTGTCTCACCTCAAAGGTGATGACTTTACAGTCGACAGTGTCGAAAAGAAAGAGCGCCGACGCAATGCTCCGCTGCCCTACACGACTTCCTCTATGCAGCAGGATGCCGCTAATAAGATTAATTTCCGGACTCGTAAGACCATGATGGTAGCTCAGCAGCTCTATGAGGGCATTAATATCGGTTCTGGCGTGCAAGGTCTGATTACGTATATGCGTACCGACTCGACTCGGATCAGCCCAGTAGCGCAGAATGAAGCGGCTAGCTTTATTACTGATAAATTTGGTGCTAAATATTCTAAACATGGCAGTAAGGTGAAAAATGCTTCGGGTGCCCAAGATGCCCACGAGGCCATTCGTCCTTCCAGTGTTTTCAATACACCAGAAAGCATTGCAAAATATCTGGATAAGGATCAGCTTAAGCTATATACGCTAATCTGGAATCGCTTTGTAGCCAGCCAAATGACAGCAGCGGTCTTTGACACCATGAATGTCAAATTAGAGCAAAACGGTGTCCAATTTGCAGCTAACGGCAGTCAGGTCAAGTTTGATGGATATCTGGCTATCTATAATGACTCTGACAAGAATAAAATGCTGCCAGACATGGAAAAGGGTGATACCGTCAAACGTGTCAATACCAATCCAGAACAGCACTTTACCCAGCCGCCAGCTCGTTATTCTGAAGCGACTCTCATCAAAACTTTGGAAGAAAATGGCGTTGGTCGTCCGTCTACCTATGCACCGACCATTGAAACCATTCAGAAACGCTACTATGTCAAATTGGTTTCCAAGCGCTTTGAACCGACAGAATTGGGTGAAATAGTTAATGCGCTGATTGTCGAATTCTTCCCAGGCATCGTAAATGTGAAATTTACAGCCGAAATGGAAGCAAAACTGGATGATGTAGAAGTTGGAAGAGAACAGTGGCAGAAGGTTATTGATGAGTTTTACAAGCCTTTTGAAAAGGAAGTGGCTAAAGCTGAATCCGAGATGGAAAAAATCCAAATCAAGGATGAGCCAGCCGGTTTTGACTGTGAAGTCTGTGGCAGTCCAATGGTCATCAAGTTGGGAAGATTTGGCAAGTTCTATGCCTGCAGCAATTTCCCAGACTGTCGTCACACTCAGGCCATTGTCAAGGAAATTGGCGTGACCTGCCCACAGTGTCAGAAAGGGCAAGTTATCGAGCGTAAGACTAAGCGAAATCGCATTTTCTATGGCTGTGATCGTTATCCAGACTGTGATTTCACATCTTGGGACAAGCCTGTTGGGCGTAACTGTCCAAAATGTGACCATTATCTAGTTGAAAAGAAAGTCCGTGGTGGCGGCAAGCAAGTGGTCTGCAGCAATGGCGACTATCAAGAAGAAAAAGTGAAATAATTAGCTTAGTAATCTTTTTGCATAATTTATATTATGTAAAAAGATTTTTTTATAAAAGGTAGGTACCTTTATGACAGATAAATTTGCAGAATTTCTAAAAATCGCGTCTCAACTGAACAAGATGGGAATCGTTCCATTGCTAATGGGCTCTTTGGGGCTGGAACAGGTTACTGGTCAGGACTGGCAAGCGCGTGATATCGACATTCACGTTCACGGTGATGAACGTGGCTGGGAAGCGCTAGATGAAGGTCGTATTTACGATATGGACAAGATCGAGCCCATGATGGGGCGTCTAGGTTATCGTTTAGTCGATCTGCACGAGCACGAATTTCAAAAAGAAGGCTTGTCTATTGAATTTGGGGTCATGGAAACCTTGGAGGCATTTTCAGGTGTACCAATAGTTGAACTAACTCGAAAAGAGGTTGATGGTATTGAGTTTTTACTGCCGACTGCGGAGCAATTTTTAGCAATCTACCGCGCCTCTTCCCAAGATTCTTACCGAAATGATAATAACAATTGTAAAGATTTTGCTAAGATTGCTTATTTGGAAAAAATGATAGAATGAGAGACTTTCAGGAATCCTCCTGTCTGTCTTTTTTACCAGCTTTTTGTTATAATGGTCAGAGTGAAAATCTAGAAATATCCAAGGGAGAGAATCATGTCATCATCCTATATCAATGTTATCGGTGCTGGTCTGGCTGGCAGTGAAGCAGCTTACCAGATTGCTAAGCGTGGAATCCCAGTCAAACTCTATGAAATGCGGGGTGTTAAGTCAACGCCTCAACACAAGACTGCAGATTTTGCAGAATTGGTCTGCTCTAATTCTCTGAGAGGAGATGCGCTGACCAATGCAGTTGGTCTGCTAAAGGAAGAAATGCGGCGGTTGGATTCAGTCATCTTAAGGTCAGCAGAAGCGACTCGGGTGCCGGCGGGTGGTGCTCTAGCGGTTGATAGAGAAGGTTTCTCGCAGATGGTGACTGAGCTAGTATCCAATCATCCACTGATTGAAGTCATGCGCGAGGAAATCACCGAAATTCCAGAAGATGCCATTACAGTCATTGCGACAGGTCCGCTGACTAGCGATGCTTTGGCAGAAAAGATCCACGCGCTCAATGGAGGCGACGGTTTTTATTTCTACGATGCAGCAGCGCCAATCATCGATGTCAATACCATTGATATGACCAAGGTATATCTTAAATCCCGCTATGATAAGGGCGAAGCGGCCTATCTCAACGCTCCCATGACCAAACAAGAATTTATGGATTTCCATGAGGCTTTGGTCAATGCGGAGGAAGCACCGCTCAATTCCTTTGAGAAGGAAAAATACTTTGAAGGCTGCATGCCTATTGAAGTTATGGCTAAGCGAGGCATTAAAACCATGCTTTATGGACCGATGAAGCCGGTTGGCTTGGAATACCCAGATGACTACCAAGGACCTCGTGACGGTGACTATAAGACTCCATACGCTGTAGTGCAGCTTCGTCAGGACAATGCAGCGGGCAGTCTTTACAATATTGTCGGCTTCCAAACTCATCTCAAGTGGGGAGAGCAAAAGCGTGTCTTTCAAATGATTCCTGGCCTTGAAAATGCAGAATTTGTCCGCTATGGTGTCATGCACCGTAACTCCTATATGGACTCTCCAAATCTGCTGGAACAGACTTTCCGCTCTAAGAAACAGCCCAATCTTTTCTTTGCAGGTCAAATGACAGGTGTTGAAGGTTACGTTGAATCAGCAGCTTCTGGGCTGGTTGCTGGTATCAATGCCGCTCGACTCTTCAATGGAGAAGAAGCGCTTGTCTTTCCAGAAACAACGGCTATCGGCAGTCTGCCACATTATATCACTCATGCTGATAGCAAGCACTTCCAACCGATGAATGTCAATTTCGGTATTATCAAAGAGCTAGATGGTCCTCGAATTCGTGATAAGAAAGAGCGCTATGAGAAGATTGCTGAGCGTGCCTTGCAAGCTTTACAGCCTTATTTGGATAAATAATCTATTTTCTATCATTATCTAATAAAAATCATTAAAAAGTTAGGAAATTCCTAACTTTTTTGCTTAATTTGTGATATAATAAATAAAAATTTTGAAAATAGAAAGTTTTCTGAAAATGAATAAATCCTATTTCTATCTTGATATGAAAACTCATGAGTTGGTTGTTCCTTACACCAAACAAAAGCGGCGCGTGCGAGTGCTGCTTCCTAAAAATTATGAACAAGATACTAAAAAGACCTATCCCGTCGCCTATTTTCACGATGGACAAAATGTCCTGTATAGCAAGGAGTCTTTCAGTGGACATTCTTGGAAAGTGATTCCAACAATCAAGCGCAATCCTGATATTGAAAAAATGATAGTCGTGGCCATTGACAACGATGGACCACGACGGATGGATGAGTATTCTGCTTGGAAGTTTCAGGAGTCCAATATTCCTGGTGTTCAGTTTGGCGGCAAGGGCACAGAGTACGCAGAGTTTGTCATGGACGTCGTCAAACCTTTTATTGACGAAAATTATCGGACTAAGCCTGACCGCCAGCATACGGCTATGATTGGTTCTTCATTGGGGGGCAATATTACCCAATTTATCGGTATTGAATATCAGGATCAGGTCGGCTGTCTAGGTGTTTTTTCATCGGCCAACTGGCTCCACCAAGAAGCTTTTGACCGCTACATAGAGCGTCAGAAGTTACATCCAGACCAGCGAGTTTTCATCTATGTTGGAACAGAGGAAGCTGATGATACAGATAAGACTCTCATGGCAGGCAATATCAAGCAAGCCTATATTGATTCTTCACTCAGTTATTACCGTCAGCTGATTGCTGCTGGTGTGGAGCTGGACAATCTGCACATCAAAATCCAGTCTGGAGCGATTCACAATGAAGTGGATTGGGCGGAAAATCTACCTGACTGTTTCCGTTTTATCAGTGAAAAGTGGTAGAAAAAGAAGCTAAAAGGAGAAAACAAATGCATGTAGAATTTTTAAGTCATTGGAGCGGTCATTTGAACCGTGAAATGTATGTCAATCGTTACGGTCATGCTGGCATTCCAGTGGTAGTCTTTGCCTCGTCAGGCGGTTCTCACAATGAATATGCTGACTTCGGCATGATTGAAGCCTGCTCTTGGTTCATCGAGACAGGGAAGGTGCAATTTTTTACCTTGAGCAGCGTAGATAGCGAAAGCTGGCTGGCGGACTGGAAACATCCCCATGACCGCGCTGAGATGCACCGTGCTTATGAGCGTTATGTTATTGAAGAGGCGATTCCTTTTATAAAACACAAGACAGGCTGGTTTGATCCAATGATGACGACAGGCTGCTCTATGGGCGCTTATCATGCCGTCAATTTTTTCCTCCAGCATCCAGATGTTTTCAATAAAGTGATTGCCCTCAGTGGTGTCTATGATGCACGCTTCTTTGTCGGTGACAATTTGAACGACGAAGTCATTTATCAAAACTCACCAGCTGACTATATCTGGAACCAAAATGATGGTTGGTTTATTGACCGCTATCGACAAGCTGATATTATTGTTTGTACCGGTTTGGGCGACTGGGAGCAGGATGGCCTGCCTTCCTTCTACACACTGAAAGAAGCTTGCGAACACAAAAATATCCCAGCCTGGTTTGCTGAATGGGGTCACGATGTGTCTCATGATTGGATTTGGTGGCGCAAGCAGATGCCTTATTTCTTGAGCCAGTTAAATCTCTAAAATGTTAAGTGGAAAGGAAGTCTTACTATGAATTATATTGTTATTTCACCTTATTATCCAGAAAATTTCCAGCAGTTTACGATTGAGCTGGCTAACAAGGGCATTACAGTGCTTGGTATCGGACAGGAGCCCTATGAGCAGTTAGGCCCAGGCCTTCAGAACGCTTTGATAGAGTATTTCCGTGTTGACAATTTGGAAAATCTGGATGAAGTGAAACGTGCGGTAGCCTTCCTTTTCTACAAACATGGACCGATCGACCGCATCGAATCTCATAATGAATACTGGCTGGAGCAAGATGCCCAGTTGCGGGAACAATTTAACGTTTTTGGAGCTAAGCCGGATGACCTGAAAAAGACAAAATTCAAGTCTGAAATGAAGAAACTCTTCCAGAAAGCTGGTGTGCCAGTCGTTCCAGGTCAGGTTGTCAAAAAACTATCGGATGTAGATCAGGCTGTCAAAAAAATCGGCCTTCCTCTGATTGCTAAACCAGACAACGGGGTAGGGGCTGCAGCCACGTTTAAGATTGAGACAGCTGCGGATGTCGAGCATTTTAAAGAAGAATGGGATCAGGAGACTGTCTATTTCTTTGAAAAATTTGTGACTTCTAGCGAGATCTGTACGTTTGATGGCCTGATTGATTCCGAAGGAAATATTGTCTTTTCAACAACTTTTGATTACGCCTACACACCGCTAGACCTCATGCTTTATAAAATGGATAATTCTTACTATGTCCTCAAGGAGATGGATCCAAAACTTCGTGCTTATGGCGAGGCCATCGTCCAAGCATTTGGCATGAAAGAGCGCTTTTTCCATATCGAATTTTTCCGCAAAGACGATGATTACATAGCTATCGAATACAATAATCGTCCAGCAGGTGGTTTTACCATCGATGTTTATAATTACGCTCACTCAATCGATCTCTATCGTGGATACGCGAATATTGTTGCGGGTGAGCCTTTCCCTGAATCAGACATGGAGCCGTTATTCTGCTTGGCAACGTCTCGTCGCGCAAGCTCGCATTATGCCTATTCAGAGGCGGAGTTGTTAGAGAAATATCAAGATAACTTTAAAGTCAAAAAAGACATGCCAGCGGCCTTTGCAGAGTTGCAAGGAGACTACCTCTACATGCTGACCACTCCAAGTCGGGAGCAGATGGAAGAGATGATCACTGACTTTGGAAAGAAAGCAGAGTGATCTTTTATAGTAAATAGCTTCCTTATAGCGGTGAACATCCAGTCAGCATATATAATAGCGTTGCGGAAATAGAATGAAAATCTAGTTTTGAATCTATTGAACCATTCAAAAAAATTAAACATAATAGTTTGTGAAATATTTATTTTTGTTTTATCAATCAGCGTATCTATGGGATATGCTGATTTTTCTTTGTAAAAAAATTTGAGCAAAAACTTTGACAGTGCTTACAATATTCGTTAGAATAGAAGGGAAATAAATAATGCTTATACCCTGTATCATTCGGAATGATAGGACAGCTAGAGCGCTTGGGATATTCATGGTGTCCTAGTTCAACTTAAATAGTTGCAGCTGCCCGTACACTCGATTGAATGGGGTTTTAGAAAGGCAAAGAAATGGCAACCTTAGATAAATCTCTCTTATTAGAGATGTTTCGTAAGATGGAAGAAATCCGTCGTATGGACTTAAAAATTGCACAACTTGTAAAAAAAGGGAAAGTTCCAGGCATGACTCACTTTTCAGTGGGTGAGGAAGCGGCCAATGTTGGTGCAATGTTAGCTTTAAATCCGGATGATTTAATCACTTCTAATCACCGTGGACATGGTCAAGCCATTGCCAAAGGTATTGACCTAAATGGTATGATGGCTGAGATCCTTGGTAAGTACAATGGTACTTGTAAAGGGAAAGGCGGCTCTATGCATATTGCCGATCTGGATGCTGGAAACCTTGGTGCCAATGGTATCGTAGGTGGCGGTATGGGAATCGCTGTTGGTGCGGCTCTTACTCAGCAAATGCAGAAGACAGGCAAGATTGTTGTCTGCTTCTTTGGTGACGGTGCGACCAACGAAGGTGTTTTCCACGAAGCAGTAAACATGGCTTCTATCTGGAATCTGCCAGTTATTTTCTACTGCATTAACAATGGTTATGGAATCTCTGCGGATATCAAGAAAATGACCAATGTAGAACATATCCATCAACGTAGCGCTGCATATGGAATCCCAGGCATGTTCATCGAAGATGGAAATAATGTTCTGGATGTCTACGAAGGCTTCCAAAAGGCTGTCGAGCACGTTCGTAGTGGTAAAGGACCAGTCTTGATCGAAAGTGTAACCTATCGTTGGTTAGGACATTCATCTTCTGATCCGGGTAAATACCGCACTCGTGAAGAAGTAGACGAATGGAAGAAAAAAGATCCCATTGAAAATCTTCGCAACTACTTGCTAGAAAATGACATTGCAAGCGAGGAGGAGCTAGAAGCTATTCAAGCTAGTGTCAAAGAAGCAGTAGAGGCGTCTGTAAAGTTTGCAGAAGAAAGCCCATTCCCACCGCTTGAATCTGCTTTTGAAGATATTTACGCAGACTAAAGAGAGGAGAAAAAAAGAAAATGGAAACTAAAACTATGTCATTTCGTGACACCATTATCCTCGCTATGTCTGAGGAAATGCGTCGCGATGAAAATGTACTCTTGATGGGAGAGGATGTCGGAGTTTTCGGTGGAGATTTCGGAACATCTGTTGGTATGCTGGAAGAGTTTGGTCCTGAGCGTGTACGTGACTGTCCGATTTCAGAAGCGGCGATTTCTGGAGCAGCAGCAGGAGCAGCCATGACAGGACTTCGCCCGATTGTTGATATGACCTTCATGGACTTCGCTGTAATTGCTATGGATAATATCGTCAACCAAGCGGCTAAAACACGTTATATGTTTGGTGGTAAAGGGCAAGTTCCGATGACCATTCGTTGTGCGGCTGGTAATGGAGTGGGTTCCGCAGCCCAGCACTCGCAATCTCTAGAGTCTTGGTTTACGCATATCCCTGGACTTAAGGTTGTGGCACCAGGTACACCTGCGGATATGAAAGGACTGCTCAAGTCTTCTATCCGTGATAACAACCCAGTCATCATTCTTGAGTACAAGTCTGAATTTAACCAAAAAGGGGAAGTGCCAGTCGATCCTGAGTATGTTATTCCGCTTGGCGTTGGCGAAATCAAAAAAGAAGGTACTGATGTAACAGTTGTTACCTACGGAAAAATGCTGCGCCGTGTCATGCAGTCAGCTGAAGAATTGGCAGAAGAAGGTATCTCTGTAGAAGTCGTTGACCCACGTACATTGGTGCCGCTTGATAAGGATATTATCATCAATTCTGTTAAGAAGACTGGTAAGGTTGTTCTGGTAAATGATGCCCACAAAACTAGCGGTTTTATTGGTGAAATTTCAGCGATTATTGCTGAATCTGAAGCATTTGACTATCTAGATGCACCAATCCGCCGTTGTGCAGGTGAAGATGTGCCAATGCCTTATGCACAAAACTTGGAAAACGCGATGATTCCGACTGTTGAAAGCATCAAAGACGCTATTCGGAAGACATATCATAAAGAATAAGGTATAATAAAGAAAAGGCTTTCTCATGGATTAGATTACATAGATTATTTTATGTAATCTAATCTAATCTTGTGTAGAGGTCCTAATAAGTACTTTTAATATTTATATTTAGTGTGGGCTAAAAGCTCAGAAAAAAGATAATTTACCTTGGTTTCATCGAAGCCAGTGTCGATTTTCTATTTTTCAGTCGCTTTTAATGCCCTTTGTATCATGTAATTGAATTCGGACGGAGGTCTGCGAAAAAAAGATAGATTTCCTTGTGTTCATCGAACACATCGTCAATCTCCTATTTTTTCCTTGCCTTCTTCGTCCTTAATATCTTAGTATAGAATTGGAGAGGTCATGGCTGATGATAAGCTAAGAGCGACTCCTGCGGCTAGAAAGTTAGCGGATGATTTAGGGATCAACCTCTACGACGTTTCTGGCTCAGGTGCAAACGGTCGTGTCCACAAAGAAGACGTGGAAACTTATAAAGACACAAATGTGGTTCGCATTTCGCCACTTGCAAAACGAATTGCCCTCGAACATAATATTGCTTGGCAGGAAATCCAAGGAACGGGTCATCGTGGTAAAATCATGAAGAAGGATGTTTTGGCCTTGCTTCCTGAAAATATCGAAAATGATACCATCAAGTCTCCTGCTCAGATCGAAAAAGTGGAAGAAATTCCAGACAATATCACTCCTTATGGTGAGATTGAGCGTATTCCAATGACACCAATGCGTAAGGTTATCGCCCAACGTATGGTTGAATCTTACTTAACTGCGCCAACCTTCACGCTCAACTACGATGTCGATATGTCAGAAATGTTGGCGCTTCGTAAGAAGGTTCTTGAGCCAATCATGGAAGCAACTGGTAAGAAAATTACGGTTACTGACTTGCTTTCTCTCGCTGTTGTTAAGACACTGATGAAGCACCCATACATCAACGCTTCATTGACCGAAGACGGCAAGACCATTATCACTCACAACTATGTCAACCTTGCTATGGCTGTGGGAATGGATAATGGCTTGATGACACCTGTTGTTTACAATGCTGAGAAATTAAGTCTTTCGGAGTTGGTCGTAGCCTTTAAGGATGTGATTGGTCGTACCTTGGATGGTAAATTGGCTCCAAGCGAACTGCAAAATTCAACCTTCACAATTAGTAACTTGGGAATGTTTGGTGTTCATTCCTTCGGTCCTATTATTAACCAACCAAACTCAGCTATCCTAGGGGTTAGCTCAACAGTTGAGAAACCTGTAGTTGTCAATGGTGAGATTGTTATCCGACCAATTATGAGTCTAGGATTAACCATTGACCACCGTGTCGTAGATGGTATGGCTGGTGCTAAGTTTATGAAAGACTTGAAAGCCTTGATTGAGAACCCAATCTCAATGTTGGTTTAAGTCAGCTATTATTATTTTAGAGTTTTAGATAAAGGAAGTAAGACATGGCCTTAGAAGTAATTATGCCAAAAGCCGGCGTGGATATGACAGAAGGACAAATCGTCCAATGGAATAAGAAAGTCGGTGAATTTGTAAAAGAAGGAGAAATCCTTTTGGAAATCATGACTGACAAAGTCAGCATGGAATTGGAAGCCGAAGAAGATGGCTACTTGATTGCCATCCTCAAAGGTGATGGTGAAACTGTCCCTGTAACGGAAGTCATTGGATACCTTGGTGAAGAAGGGGAGAACATCCCAACAGCTGGAGCTGCCGCGCCAGAAGCTAGTCCTGCACCTGCAGTTAGTGCTTCAAACGACGACGGTAAGAGTGATGATGCCTTTGATATCGTTGTGATTGGTGGTGGTCCTGCCGGTTATGTGGCAGCCATTAAAGCAGCCCAACTCGGTGGTAAGGTTGCCCTTGTTGAGAAATCTGAACTCGGTGGAACGTGCTTGAACCGTGGCTGTATCCCAACTAAGACCTACCTTCACAACGCTGAAATCATCGAAAACATCGGTCATGCAGCAAACCGTGGTATCGTGATCGAAAATCCTAACTTCACCGTTGATATGGATAAACTCCTTGAAACCAAGTCTAAGGTTGTCAATACCTTGGTAGGTGGTGTTGCTGGTCTCCTTCGTAGCTACGGAGTTACTGTTCATAAGGGTGTTGGTACCATCACTAAAGATAAGAATGTCTTAGTTAATGGTTCAGAATTGCTTGAAACCAAGAAAATCATCCTTGCTGGTGGTTCAAAAGTCAGCAAGATCAACGTCCCTGGTATGGAATCTCCACTTGTCATGACCAGCGATGACATCCTTGAAATGAACGAAGTTCCAGAAAGCCTAGTAATCATCGGTGGTGGCGTTGTCGGTATCGAACTCGGCCAAGCCTTCATGACATTTGGTTCAAAAGTGACTGTTATCGAAATGATGGACCGTATCGTGCCAGCTATGGATGCGGAAGTTTCTAAGAACCTTCGCTTGATTTTGGAACGCAAAGGTATGACTATCTTGACAGGTACAAAACTCCAAGAAATCATCGAGGAAAATGGTCAACTTCGTATCAAGGTTGAAGGAAAAGACGATATCATCGCAAGCAAAGCCCTTCTTTCAATCGGTCGTGTTCCAGACCTTGAAGGTATTGGCGATGTTGAGTTTGAATTGGATCGTGGCCGTATCAAGGTCAACGAATATATGGAAACTTCTGTTCCAAGTATCTACGCACCAGGTGACATCAATGGCACTAAGATGTTGGCGCACGCAGCCTTCCGCATGGGTGAAGTAGCAGCTGAAAATGCCCTCAAAGGAAATCATGCTGTTGCCAAATTGAACTTGACTCCAGCAGCTATCTACACTCTTCCTGAGGTAGCAGCAGTAGGTCTCACAGAAGAACAAGCTCGTGAGAAATACGATGTTGCCATCGGTAAATTTAACTTTGCAGCTAACGGTCGCGCGATTGCTTCTGATGCTGCTCAAGGTTTCGTAAAAGTTATCGCCGATAAGAAATACGGAGAAATCCTTGGTGTGCACATCATTGGTCCTTCAGCTGCAGAATTGATCAACGAAGCGTCAAGCATCATCGAAATGGAAATCACTGTTGAGGAAATGCTGAAGACCATCCACGGACATCCAACCTACTCTGAAGTTATGTACGAAGCATTTGCAGATGTACTAGGAATGGCCATCCATTCACCTAAGAAAAAATAAATTGAAGATAGATTAGACTGGAAAGGTATTTTCCAGTCTCTATCGTATAAAGGGATATCATGAAATATATTATCAATCATTCAAACGACACTGCCTTTAATATCGCCTTGGAAGAATATGCCTTTAAACACCTTTTGGATGAGGATCAAATCTTCCTACTTTGGATAAATAAACCATCTATCATTGTCGGGCGTCACCAGAACACTATCGAAGAAATTAACCGTGATTATGTTCGAGAAAATGGCATTGAGGTAGTCCGCCGTATTAGTGGTGGTGGAGCCGTTTACCACGATCTTAACAACCTCAACTACACCATCATTTCAAAAGAAGATGAAAACAAGGCCTTTGACTTCAAGAGCTTCTCAACTCCCGTTATCAACACCTTGGCTCAACTCGGTGTAAAGGCTGAATTCACAGGCCGTAACGACCTTGAGATTGATGGCAAGAAATTCTGTGGAAATGCCCAAGCCTATATCAATGGCCGTATCATGCACCATGGTTGCTTGCTCTTTGACGTTGATTTGTCAGTCCTTGCTAACGCCCTTAAGGTTTCAAAAGACAAATTTGAATCAAAAGGCGTGAAATCCGTCCGTGCCCGTGTAACCAATATTATCGATGAATTACCTGAAAAAATCACAGTTGAAGAATTCCGTGATTTGCTATTGGAATACATGAAAAAAGAGTACCCAGAGATGACTGAATACGTTTTTTCTGAGCAAGAATTGGCGGAAATCAACCGTATCAAGGATACCAAGTTCGGTACTTGGGACTGGAACTACGGTAAATCACCAGAATTTAACGTCCGTCGAGGAACAAAATTCACTAGCGGTAAGGTTGAAGTTTTTGCCAACGTCATTGAATCAAAAATCCAAGATATCAAGATTTATGGAGACTTCTTTGGTATCGAAGACGTTGCAGCTGTAGAAGATGTCCTTCGTGGAGTGAAATACGAACGCGAAGATGTCCTTAAAGCTCTAGAAACTATTGATATTACACGCTACTTTGCTGGTATCAGCCGTGAAGAAATCGCTGAAGCAGTAGTAGGATAAAACTATAAGAGATTCGCTTTTGCGGATCTTTTTCTAAATTCATTTTTACATATAAATAGTTTCTAATATATTACTTTCATGGTATTATATAGATGGATAAAGTCGTTTGAAAAACTTGAAGTATCTCTCTTTAGAAAGTGTGATCTTATGAAACGAGTCTTTATTATCTTTTCTAATCTTTTTGTCACCAGCTTTCTTCTTTGGATTGCCTTTATCTCACCAAATACGCTCATCCACCGAAGTCTCCCTGTGGTAGGAGTTCTCAAACAAGAAAAGAACGTCACCTATGAGGAGCTTTCGGCAAACTTGAATCAGTTAGCGAGGGAAAGCAATAGTGTAATCGCTCGCCAGATTCAACAAACGGATTCGCAAGGTCAGGTCAAGTTCTCCTACGATCTCTACGGAGGGGGAGAGCTTCCAAAAGGCATCAAAAAAACAGAGAAAGAACTCGCTTCAAAGGAGAGTTTGCTTACCAATTACTATATCCTATCAGGGAAGTTACCACTCGAAAAGTTGGATCAAAAACTACACGAACTTGGTTTCTCAAAGACTTTCATGAATAAGCCTAATCTCTTGCAGAATTTTATGGCATTTTTTGGTTCCGGTTCCCAATCCTTAGCCTTGGTTATTTTTATTCTTAGCTTTAGTGCATTGGCCATTATTCAAAAAACACTTGAATTGAGGAGTGCAGGGATTCGTTATATTGCAGGGATGAGACGGTACCAACTCTTTGGACGTTCTCTCATGGAAGACAGCAGAGAGCTGCTTTTAGGATGTATTGGAGCCAGTGCCTTAGGATCCATTTTGATTTATTGCTTACAATTAACCCCCTTTGCCTATTCCTTCATTATTTCAAGTAGTATCATTTATAATACGCTCTTGCTCATCGTATCTGCTCTCCTGTCCTTTATATTTGCATTCAGCATCCAGACGGTGCACTTGGTTAGCCTTTTAAAAGGGAAAATTCCAGTAAAAAGGATTTTAGTTTTTCTCTTTACCTGTCAATTTCTAGCTGTTGCTCTCATTGGCCTTGCTATCCATCGGGTCAGTATCTATGGTTCTGTCTGGCAGACTTACCAAGAGGGGAAAGTGGCTTGGTCTAAAGAGACGAATTGGGTTCAAATTGGTGTAAATCGGGAGGATTTTTCACAGAATACAAACAAAGAGACGCAAATTGAAAACAGAGCCAAATGGACTAAGCTAATCGAGTCTGGCATCAAAAAAGGTGGTCTCTTGGTCTATCATCAGCTCGTATCTTTTAATTCAAAAGGCTTCATGAACGATCCTAGAACAGGTAGAGATCTTTCAATCACAGATTACGATCCTCTTGCAAATACCCTGTATGTCACTCCAAATTATCTCGATATCCAAAGGATCTCAGTTTCCCCTGAGGAAAAAGAGCGCTTGAATCACTTGCAAGCTGGAGAATTTGGACTCTTGCTCCCTGAAAAGTTGAAGGGTCAAGAAGAGGAGTTGAAAAAACGCTACGAAGATTATCTGACTCCTAGAGATGAACAAGGAAAGAGCCAGTTAGCCATGAAAGCACGGGTGACCTATCTTCCTAACAACCAAAAACGCTTTATTTATAACAATACACCTATGAATTATCAGCAATTCTTGACCGATCCGATTTTGATTGTTGTTCGACCTAAAAGCTTTGGTGGCTACGACAATCCTTATTTCTCTCAACTTAATTCTTATCTGTATTTTGATGGACTCGAAAAAAGCAAGAAGCTAGTAGCTGAGCATGGGCTTGAAAAAAACGTAAGTCAATATGACTATGCAGCAGCTGTCTATCAGCAGATGATGCAATCCATTCAATTAGAGAACCTCATGGCCATTGCTGGAGGTATCTTCGGAATGGCGACCTCCATTCTACTCTTTAATACCATGAATTTCCTCTATTTTGAAGAGTTTAGAAGACCGATATTCCTGAAGAAGATTGCGGGTATGGACTTTTTGAAAATTCACCAAAGCATGCTCCTATCAGAGATTGCTATGCTGCTATTAGGTAGTGTCCTGATTTTCTTTCTCACACAGGAATGGTGGATCGCTCTCGTCACGCTCTTATTATTTGCGACTAATGCATGGCTGATTCTCCTTTACCGCTCGCATAAAGAAGAGTATTTCTTGCCCATTATTCTGAAAGGAGCCTAATATGATTAATATAGAACACCTGACAAAATCATTTGGAGAACGGATTGTCTTTCAGGATATCAATCTGCAATTTGAAGCAGGAAAGGTCTATGCGCTAATCGGAAATAGTGGTTGTGGCAAAACAACTCTACTCAATATTCTGGCTAAGCTGGAACCTTATGATAAGGGAAGCATCAGCTACCGAGGGCAAGAGCTTAAGCAAATCAAATCTCATCACTTTTTCAAAAATGAATTAGGCTATCTCTTTCAAAACTTTGGTCTTCTTGAAAACGAAACCGTAGCTGCCAATTTAGAACTTGGATTGATTGGGCAAAAATGGACTAAACAAGAGAAGAAGCAGCGAGAAGAAGAAGTCTTAGAAAAGGTCGGATTGGATTATCTCGCACTCGATCAAAAAATCTACGAATTATCAGGCGGAGAAGCGCAACGTGTCGCCTTGGCCAAAGTCATCCTCAAGGATCCTCCCTTGATTTTGGCGGATGAACTGACTGCAGCACTCGATCCCGAAACCTCACAAGAAATTATGAACTTGCTGTTATCATTGAAAAAGCCAGACCGTTTGATGATTATTGCAACGCATAACCCAGCGATTTGGGAAAAGGCTGATGAAGTGATTCGGTTAAATACTATTTAAGTTAAGTAAAAATGCTCTATGAACAAAACATCATAGAGCATTTACTGTTGCATGTGTCATAATTTTAGTTCTGTAAACTATAGTTTGTCCAAAGCATTCTTTTGCTCGTCATTGACAATGTGGGTGTAGAGGTCCGTTACCTGAGTGCTAGCATGCCCTAGCTGATGACTGACGAGAACTTGAGATTTTGTTGCATCATATAAACGTGTAGCAAGCGTATGCCGGAGTTTGTGTGGCGTCACTCGCACCTTGAAGTCCTCAGAATACTTGGCTACCATTTTTTCGACACTGGAAGCATCAATTCGATTCGGAGTACCACGGTATTCCGTCAAAAAGAAGGCTGTATCCGTCTTTTCGGCCTTGTATCGCTTGCTTCGAATGTTCAGATACTCCTCTAAATAGGGCTTGGCAAAAGCAGCGACATTGACAGAGTCCCTTTTCCCGCCTTTTCTAGTTACTTCAATGACCATCA
Source organism: Streptococcus cristatus ATCC 51100 (assembly GCF_000222765.1). GTDB lineage: Bacteria > Bacillota > Bacilli > Lactobacillales > Streptococcaceae > Streptococcus > Streptococcus cristatus. The sequence goes on from NZ_AFUE01000001.1 coordinate 95,145, forward strand.
TTTTGAGATTGATGTCTTTTAGGTCCAGATTGACGGCTTCAGACAGACGAACACCAGAGGCTAGCAGCAAGGCAATGATGGCTAGATCTCGTTCCTTGTTCTTGTTAAAAGAGGACAGGGCGCGATTAGAGAGCTTCTTAGGGTACTCTGTATCAATATACTGGAGAAATTCCTCGGTTTCATCCCCTAAAAAGAGCTTCTGCTTAATATTCTCTGCACGAGCAGCCAGAGTTTCCTTTTTCTTCTTAGTAGCAACTTTTTTCATCACATTTCGATAGAAGTAGGGCTCACCCTGCTCATTTTCAACTTCCTCAGTCAAATATTTGTAGAGGCTGGACAAAGCCGAAAGAGTCCGATTGATGGCTGTCTGGGAAACACCGTTTTGGGTCGTATTAGCATTGAGGAGCGGCCGCTCCCGTAAGTATAGAATGAAAGATTCCATATCTTTCTTAGTCATATTTTCCAAGACAGAGAGAGGAATCTCAGCAATCTCTGAAGCGTCAGAAATATCGGAGTCTAAAACCCAGCGAAAAAATCGATCGTATTCTTTGAGATATTCATACAAGGTTGTAAAACTATAAGGTACCGCCAGCTTGGACTGATAATACTCTAGAACGTACCAGGGCATAGTAGCTTTGAGTTTATCAATTCTTTCTAATAACAGTTCACGTCTCATCATATTTCTCCGTTTTTTCTATAATAGTAGTATAGCATATCTAGATATATTTTTCAAGAAAATTATAGTTTTTCGGAAAGATGATAGAGAGAAGTAAGAAATCTAACTTTACTACAAAATAGATAATAAAAACTGTGCATAGACAAAAAACCAGATAAACTATTGACACAAATGTGGATAATCCTAGATCTCAGTGCATAAACTACCCACTTTACTGTCTCTAAAAATTGACAAAAATCTGGGTAATTTATGCACTTTCAACTCATTTTTGCTTAGTTCAGTGCACAAATTACCTACTTTACTGTCTCTAAATTTGATAAAAATTGGGATAATTTATGTACTATTTTACACCTATAGACTTTTATTTGTGATTTCTGATTTATATTGAACACTTAAAATGATGATGCTTTTTTCTTTATCAATCTGACAATCATATAAAAATGGATTCCAAAGTACATCAGTGCAGGTGATTGTTCTTATTTGTTCTGAGCATAGGTATTGAATAAAGTGATAAATAAACCAATTATGTACGACAGCATTGCTTAATATTAAATTAGTCGACATGCTCCAAATAAAATCATTATAGCAATCCAATTGCTTATAACTTACAGGAAGAAAATCAATTTTATCTCCGTCCAATCTTCTTAGTACTTTTAAATAGTATTCAGCCTCATCGCTATATAATTCTAGACCGAAACATGCTTTCATGCTCAGATGAAGATAGTTTACTAAAAATTGACAAATGACTTGTCTCGGAAACAAATATAAAGCTCTTGATAAAAAGTTATTAAATGATCTATTGATGATATCACGACGTGTTTTAAATGTTCCTCGTTTTACCACTCCAAATGGTACTTCTATAGTTTGTTTGAAATTGAAGTCATAGTTCCCTTTATAAAGCTGAGTTAGAGAATGCTGATCAACTTGTTCGAAATAATCAGGATAATGCTTATAATGAGAAGTTTTAAAATAGCTACTACTCCTATCAATGGGGAATTCTTTTTCCCAAAAGTTTAATAGATCATTTAAGTCATCGTATTTTAAAAATTTATGGCCGCAAGTGCAGGAGAAAGCTGGAATGTGCATTCTATAGGGGCTTTGGTAAAGATTTATTGACTTCTGGCAGCTTGAACACGTGACTTGTAGTTCTACATCAGGATGTAACACGCAGTGTTGATGCACCATCGCTTGATGCTCATACAAATGTATTCCTTGAGAGATACATACAGGACAAAATCTCAAACTCTTATAATAAGGAACTCCGTAAATGAAATCCTTAAACAGTTCCTCTGATAGTTGTTTTCTACGGTTATTAAGGTCAATAGAATAAGTTTCTTCAAATTTCTTGTAAAAATCACCTGTAATGTGAAATAGTCTTTTATATCTTTCTAAAACGCACCAATTACTTAAATGTGAGTCTATTTGTAGATATTTTTCTCCAATAATCATAGTGTTTTCATCCATGTGATATACATTGTTGATTTAATGACCTCTTCCCAAGTGTCAATAGATAATTCTTGTAATGCACGTCCATAATCTCCACATTGCAGTAAGACTTCGCGAACAATGGGGATAAAACTATATAAGGGGATCTCATCGTTTCCAATTGAATAAGCCAAATTGATATTTTTTAAAGCAGTAAATAGATTATCACTGTAGTTCGCTAGCTTTAAACCTGACTTGAAATAGTAGTTTGTATAAGATACTCCTGATCCTGATGGGAATTCAATTTTGGAATCAAATGCACTCAGTATATCTGTTATTTCGTCCTTTGTTTTTATACCATAGAAAGATACTGAATCAACCATAAAACGTCCCACTATTTGTGTCATTCCCATCTCCAGGAAACTTTGTTTTTGCGTGTTGAGTTGTTCTTGACCAATCAAAAGGGTAATCATCTGGATTTCTCTATGATATAGTTCATTGTAAATGCCAATCAGCCAATCATAATGGTATTCTGTTAGATTTTGAGCCTCATCAATAATTAGAACTAATCTACTTTGCTGACTTTCTCTAGCTACTAATATAAGATAGTCGAGTAATTGTATCCTTTTAGCTGCTTTATTACGATTATTGGGTTTAGGATGGCTGACTGCCTTTAAAAGAGTTGTGTAAAATGATGATTCTGATGGTTTTATTTCACGAATTGCTGATACATAAAAACAAGGAATGTTATAATTAGCTTTAAAAAGCGATTCGCTGATTAGCTTCAGAGCACTTGTCTTTCCAACTCTAGGTTTTCCATAAATGATGGCTCCAGTGATTCGATTCTCCAGCCACCATTGTATTGTGTTTGTTAGTTCTTGGATTTGGGGTGTAGGAATCAAATAATTACCTGTCTCAATAGGATGCTCTACAACCATAATTATTAGCCTCTTTTCTATAAATTAAGACCTTTTATTTCTATTGGCGTTCCTCTTAATTTCCGATATGCTCTAAGGCTGTCAATTTCTTTCTCTCCACTCATATTATCAGATTTTTTTACTTGTTGTTTGAGCTCTAAAGGGGGTGCAGTTTCCTTTAGATGTTCAGCGATTTTTGAAGCAGTTTTTTTATCAACGGTTGGCTTATTAAAAAGATAGTTATCATAGCTTTCTAAAATGTTAGATTGATTGAGTTGTGAAAAATGGCCTTCTCGAGCTAATTTTGTGATGATTCTCCTCTCTTTCAAAGAGTGCTTTCGTCCACGCCATTTTTTCTCTACGAATAAATCATCGTAATAGTTTCCTTTTGAATAAAATGCTTTAATGACGCGAGCATCTTTTAAATTTATTTGAAGAAGTAATGTTTGTCCTAGTATTGACTTGTCATTGGCTAGTTTTGAACTGGTATATTTGGCTCCAGCAAAATTAAGATGGAGATAGTTGTCACCATTAGCTACTACTTTTCTTGAATATTTAGCAGTATGGAGTTCAGAACCGTCCCTTAATGGAATTGGAAGGTAAGTAAATAACTTATTTATTTTTTTTGTCTAAAATCCTCTAAGGGAGAATTACCATAGAGTGAACTATGAGGAGTATTATTATAGTGTAATATCGTCGAGAATGTGATATTTTCCAAGTCTTCAACAGAAATACGATATTTTTGAGCCTGCATTTCAGGAGAGTGACGCCTAGGATCCTTTGGTGAAGATCCGGTTGTTGAAGGCAGAGTGTGGAAACTGTTTTCTTCCAAAGTTTTAAAAAAGCGTTCAATAATTCCACGTCGTGTCGGTTCTGCTACCTTCCCATAACAAACTTTAATTCCAAGTTTATTAACAAGAGTATTCAAAAATGAGTCGCTTAGATGAGCTTTAGCATTATCTAAATGAAGCTCATCAAAAAGTGCATATTCAATATCTGAAAATATTTGATTTGGAAAGGCTTTTGGTTTATCGTCTTTTTCAGAAGAAAAACGATTAGTCGGAATAATACTATTTTCAATACATGAAATTAAATCAAGCGAATCGTACTCTGGTTTTAAAACCAACTCATATCCTAAGATGCATCGTGTAGAACGATCTATAGCACACAAAATCCATGGACGCTCAATGATTGCCTCTCTCCAAGTTCCTGAAGGAGTCTGAAATTCAGTAATGAAGTAAGCGTCAATTCGATGTCCGTCTACTTCTACTTCAGATAGAGGAAGTCCACACGAAGTAGGAAGTTGCTCAAGAGTTAAACGAGTAGTTTGAGATAATGCTTTTAACCTATCTTGAATATCTGACCATTCCTTATAATATCTCAATAAAGCTTTGTATCCCCTATCTGACAATGTAAATGGATATTCATTGTCAGTGATATTATTTTTATAGCACCACCTTAAAAAAGAACGGTGAATAGTTTGTAAATTAGAAATTTGATTAAATTTATGTAGCTTAAATCTTTTGATAACTAGTTCATTCAGAACAGGATATTGTATAATAAATTCTTTGAATTTGTTGTATCGATTACTATTGATTCTGGTATAGGGTAAGAGAGCTGAGTAACCATAGATGTATCCATCGCCATTTTGTGTCAGACAGCGCTCTACCAAACGATAGATTTTACTTGCTGACATGTTGGTTTCATCAGATATTGTTTTAATAGTGAGACTAGTGGACAAATATAGATCGATAGCATTTTTCTTGCGCAAAAATATCTCTTTCTCACTATCAGACAGATTTGATATCTCTACAGGTTCCCACGCGTCTGTGTTAAGGTATTCTTCCGGAACATTAAACTGTTTCAATTTATCTCTCACAGCAACTCACCTCGGTCTCTAAGTTAAGTTCGGACTTCGTTATTTCTATTGATATCTTACCAGTGTGATATAAGAAAGATAGTATTGGCAAGATATTTTTTTCCGAGGTGTTAGGACAGCAAGCTATTAGTTTTTTTATCGATAATGTCCCCAGCTCCTTTAAAAGGATGATTACACCGTTCTTGGTTGCCTGCTCGTCTATTGAATATTGTAATAAAGCAGTGTGTAGTTTTTTGAAATTTGCCAACATCGTTTGTTTATCGTGTATTGTTTTTTCTGTGAAAATTTCATACGAATACTGTTTTAAAATCGCCCACTCTTTCTGAACCTGTATCTGTTCTATTACTTTTGTTTTTTCTAAATCTGAACTATGTTTACATTCAATGATGGTTATACCATTTTTATCTTCCTTTATGAAATCCACAACGGACTTCTTACTCTTCTGATTAATAAATCGGGCAATATGTAAGTCAGGTTGCTCACAGTAAAAAGATACATTGCTATCAAACTCCAATATTAAAAAGCAATAATACTCCAGATTGCTATAAAGAATAACTTCTCTTCCAAGTTTAGGGCTGTAAACAATATATCTATTGTTTCCATATGATCTTGTTGCTGAAAATTTAGGTTTCACTGGTTTAATATCTAACATAAACAAACCCTCGCTTATATAAAAGGAAACGCTTTCTAAAATCAATATAACACTTAGAGCAAAAATTATCAACTATTTATAAAGCTAAGGTTTTTTCAGTGCATAAATTATCAACTTTTTTGTCAATAATGCACAAATTCCCCACTTATTTGTCCATAAAAAATGACAAATAAGTGGGGAATAAATAAATAAGAATGCTGCAGAATCAGGTTTCTTGAATTATATTTTTGACTGTCAATGCACAAAAACAAGACAAAATTGAGAAATTAAACTCTGTCTTGTTTTACCTGAAACTTATTCTTCTAATTCGATTTTTTGAAAATAATCCTGTTGCCATTTTTGTGTTGCCTGAGCAGTTTTATTTAAATTTGTACACCAGGATGGATAAAAACGCATAGCCATCTTTCCCTTACAATCCTTTGTAGAGAGAATTTTTTTACTGATAGCCACCTCTTTGGGAATGATAAATAAACCGCAATGACAGCCGTCTATCACGACAATCAGCAGTTCATCACCCAAGTCCTCATCGGTATAAGGAATATTCTTGTTGTCTTGGTCTTTTTTCCAAAAGACTGTAAAGTAGCCTTCTTTTTTAGGTGTTTTCTTTGCCAAACGGCATCTTTTGTATTCTTGATTATCCTTCGGCTTAATCAAAATGCCTTCATAGTCTTCATTCCATTTTTCTTTTATCAGATCAAAGTCACCATAATACCTATGAAGAATGTCTGTCATTTTCATTGTTTTATTGTCTTTCTAAATTTTTTACCAAAATAAAATTATGTAATATAATTATTAGAACAAAAACTCCCTAATTAAACCAATGACTTGACCATTTTGCGGCAGAGAGGAATGATGGGCAGCCTTGCCTATGACGATAGCCTCTCTGTATGAAGCAATTTTGCCTTTGTAAATCAGGCTCCCAGCTTCTACACTGCTTCTATGAACGATGCCATCGCCATCTCGGAAAAATATTCCTAAAATCGATAAATGCTGCAGCTTCTTAGGCAGTTTTCCTTGGTTGGCTACAAAGTCGTCTAGCATTGGGACTCGATGATTGAGATTTTTCTTATTCAGATTATAAGGACTACCAATAGTCAGGAGCTTTTCCACCCCCAACCCAGAATGGTCTGCTAGGTATTGCTGTAGGAATACTGTATAAATTAGACCTCCATTAGAATGCCCCAACCCTTTAAAGCTGGTAAAAGCATATTTCTCTCGTAAAACAGTTATGGCAGCGTTGAACATAGCAGCCTGCTTCTTGATATTTTTGTAACCATCGCAATTATTCTGAAAACCAACCACAAAAATGGGGGTTCTGTCCTTTCGCTTCAAATGCCCACGATAAGTCATGTGGCCGTCATTCCAGACTTTGATACGAATGAGACTATGGTGAGGATGCTGGCCGTGATTGAGCTTTCTAACCATTTTGTTAAAACGATTCTCTGTTGCTGAACTACCCGGAATCATGATAATTGGCTGAATATCAACTTTGCTAAAGGGCAGATGGCTGATGGGATGGGAAGTGAGCTTCGCTTGTATGTCGTTATAAAGCCGAATTAGATACTTAATAAACTTTTTCATTTCTTTTTTCCTAAGTGTACAAAACAAGCTACATAAACTAAATTATGTAACTTGTTTGCGATTACTTCCGTTTTTTCTTGTTTTTCTTCATTTGCTTAGCCATTTTATTCATGCTGCGGCGCATGAGGAATTCTCCAGCTTTTCCTTTGAGGCCACCGCCAAAAAGTTGACTCATATCTGGCATACCTGCTCCGCCTAAAGCAGATAAATCAGGCATACCGCCTTGGCCCATCATGCCTTCTAAAGCTGACATATCCGGCATGCCACCCGGCATATTTTTAGGCAGATTGTTAGGATTGAGCCCCATCTGTTTCATCATTTTGTTCATATCTCCAGATAGGACGCCCTGCATCATCTGTTTAGCTTGGTTAAAGTCTTTGATAAACTTATTGACTTCGACAAAGCTATTACCAGAACCAGCTGCAATCCGACGACGACGGCTTGGGTTAAGCAGGTCTGGATTTTCCCGCTCGGCTGGTGTCATAGAGGATACGATGGCACGTTTACGGGCAATTTCTTTTTCATCTACTTTGATGTTTTTAAGAGCAGGATTATTGGCCATACCTGGCAGCATCTTGAGCAATTCTTCCATAGGACCCATGTTCTGCACTTGGTCCAGCTGGTCGATGAAATCGTTGAAATCAAAGGTGTTTTCCCGCATTTTTTCAGCCATTTCAAGAGATTTCTTCTCATCGTACTCTTGAGCGGCCTTTTCAATCAGGGTCAGCATATCCCCCATACCGAGGATACGGCCAGACATACGGTCTGGGTGGAAGGTTTCGATATCAGTAATCTTTTCACCGGTACCAGTGAACTTGATTGGTTTGCCAGTAATCTGACGGACTGACAGAGCTGCACCACCACGGGTATCCCCATCAATCTTGGTCAGGATAACCCCGGTCACTTCGAGTTGATTGTTAAATTCACGGGCTACATTTGCTGCTTCCTGACCGATCATAGCATCGACAACCAGCAGAATTTCATTTGGCTGTGCTAAAGCCTTGACATCAGCCAGCTCCTGCATGAGTTTCTCGTCAATTTGCAGGCGACCAGCCGTATCAATTAATACATAGTCATTGTGATTAGCCTTGGCTTGCTCCAAACCTTGACGGACAATCTCTACTGCTGGAAACTCGGTACCCAAGGCAAAGACTGGCACATCAATCTGTTGCCCCAGTGTTTTCAACTGATCAATAGCCGCTGGACGGTAGATGTCCGCCGCAATCATCAAAGGACGAGCATTCTCTTCTTTCTTGAGTTTATTGGCCAATTTACCCGCAAAGGTCGTTTTACCAGCCCCTTGCAAACCGACCATCATGATAACAGTCGGAATCTTTGGTGACTTGATAATCTCGGCAGTATCAGAACCCAGAATGGCTGTTAGCTCTTCGTCTACGATTTTGATGATCTGTTGAGCTGGATTTAGAGTATCAATAACTTCATGCCCTACGGCCCGCTCGCGGACGCGCTTGATAAAGTCTTTTACAACAGGAAGGGCAACGTCGGCCTCTAAGAGGGCTAGACGAATCTCTTTGGTTGCCTCTTGGACATCCGCTTCAGAGATTTTCCCTTTCTTACGAAGATTTTTAAAGACGTTCTGTAAACGTTCAGTTAAACTTTCAAATGCCATAAATATTTCTCCTCTTAATTATCAAATGATGGAAATGGACAGGTTTCTATCCGTTTTATTCTCGGTTATCAATGCTGGACAAAACCGCAAGCTGCTCCTGCAAATAGGGATCGTCAGGGTATTTCTCCATAATCTGATCGAAAATCTGACTTCTGACAATATAGTCAGAGTACATATGCAGTTTCATTTCGTAGTCTTCCAGAATTTTCTCTGTCCGCTTGATATTGTCATAGACAGCTTGGCGGCTCACATTAAACTCCTCAGCAATCTCAGCAAGGCTGTAATCATCTGCGTAGTAGAGCTCAATATAGTTCATCTGCTTGTCAGTCAGCAAAGCCGCGTAAAACTCAAACAGAGCATTCATTCGATTTGTTTTTTCAATTTCCATAAAGAATATTATACCAAATAATCCCTTTAAACTCCACTCTTTCGATAGGTTTGAAAATGGAGAATTATAAAAAAACTGCCGATTGACAGTTTTATAACGTAATTTAAATTATGTAATCATGTATTTTCTAAATAAAACTCAAAGCGTTCGCCGACATACTGGCTTTTTACATACTCAAAGGCCGTTCCATCATCAAAATAAGAAACCTGTGTTAGACCTAAAATAGCGTGACCACGGGGAATTCCTAGGTATTTAGCGATTTTTTCCTTGGCCAAACGGGCGTAAATGGTCTGTTGGGACTTGCCGATTTTATAGCCGTGCTCTTGTAAGGTCTGGAAGAAATGGCTGGTCACTTCTTCTTTTTTGAAATTCTTTATAAATTTCTCTGGAATCGAGGCAACTTCATAGACAACGGGGATATCGTCAGCGTAGCGAACCCGTTCCATACGGATGATGTTCTCTGTCTTATGGATGCCCAACTTTTCGACTTCTCGCTCGCTAGGCAGCGTCCGACGGTAGGAAATCAGCTGGCTGGACGGTATTTTCCCTTGAGACTTCATAATTTCTGTAAAACTAGTTGTTCCGCGCATTTTTTCCTGCACGCGAGTGCTTGCGACATAAGTCCCGCTACCGACTCGACGCTCTAGCACCCCTTCCTCCACCAGAAGCGTAATAGCTTGGCGTAGGGTCATTCTGCTGACCTCGAAAGTTTCAGCAAGATCACGTTCGCTTGGCAAACGCTCGCCAATCTCCCAAATACCCTCGTCAATATCTTTTTTTATTTGATCATGTATTCTCACATAAGCAGGTAACATCAATAGCCCTCTTTTCTGATTTTAAGCAGCTTTTTTATACATTTATTGTATTATCAATTAGTTTAAAAGTCAAACTAAATATCAATCAATGTAGGGAAATCCTATTTGTTTATCATTTTTTAGAACAGATGTTTTAATTTTCCAGTTATTTTACTTGGAGCTGGCTCTATTACCTTGGAAAAATTCGATTTTTGTGATAGAATGAGGGAAAAAGATTACTTCTTTTAAGAAAGGGAAAAGATGACAACTACAACTGAATTGCAAGATGTTGAAAAAATCATCGTGCTTGATTACGGCAGCCAGTACAACCAGCTGATTTCACGCCGCATCCGTGAAATTGGTGTATTTTCTGAACTCAAGAGCCACAAGATCACAGCGGATGAAGTCCGTGCTATCCGTCCTGTTGGTATTATCCTTTCAGGTGGGCCTAACTCGGTTTATGAAGAAGGTTCATTTGATATTGACCCAGAGATTTTTGAGTTGGGGATTCCAATTTTAGGGATTTGCTACGGTATGCAGCTTTTGACTCATAAATTGGGCGGGAAAGTATTGCCAGCAGGTGATGCTGGCAATCGTGAATATGGTCAATCCAAACTGACACGTGCTACTTCTCCTCTTTTTAAAGGCACACCAGATGAGCAGCTTGTCCTGATGAGCCACGGTGATGCGGTGACAGAGATTCCTGCAGACTTTGTCCGTACGGGTACATCTGCAGACTGTCCTTTTGCATCTATTGAAAATCCTGACAAGAAAATCTACGGAATCCAGTTCCATCCTGAGGTTCGTCATTCCGAGTATGGTTACGATATTTTGCGCAATTTCGCTCTTAATATCTGTGGAGCAAAAGGAGACTGGTCTATGGATAACTTCATTGATATGCAGATTCAAAAGATCCGTGAAACAGTTGGTGACAAACGTGTTCTTCTAGGCCTATCAGGTGGTGTTGACTCTTCTGTTGTAGGTGTCCTCTTGCAGAAAGCTATCGGAGATCAATTGATCTGTATCTTTGTAGATCACGGTCTTTTGCGTAAAGGCGAAGCTGATCAAGTTATGGAGATGCTGGGCGGCAAGTTTGGTCTTAATATCGTTAAAGCGGACGCAGCTAAGCGTTTCCTTGACAAACTTGCTGGTGTATCTGATCCAGAGCAAAAACGTAAAATCATCGGAAACGAGTTTGTCTACGTCTTTGACGATGAAGCCAGCAAACTGAAAGATGTGAAATTCTTGGCTCAAGGCACACAGGGGATACCGACGTTATCGAATCTGGTACCGATACTGCTCAGACCATCAAATCTCACCACAATGTTGGCGGTCTGCCAGAAGATATGCAGTTTGAGCTGATTGAACCACTTAATACGCTCTATAAGGATGAAGTGCGCGCTTTGGGTACCGAGCTTGGTATGCCTGATGAAATTGTCTGGCGTCAGCCATTCCCAGGTCCTGGTCTTGCTATTCGTGTCATGGGAGAAATCACAGAGGAGAAATTGGAAACTGTCCGCGAGTCAGATGCTATTCTCCGCGAAGAAATCGCCAAGGCTGGTCTTGACCGCGATATCTGGCAATACTTCACTGTCAACACTGGCGTTCGTTCAGTCGGTGTTATGGGCGATGGCCGGACTTACGACTACACAATTGCCATTCGTGCTATCACCTCTATTGATGGGATGACAGCTGACTTTGCCAAGATACCTTGGGATGTTCTGCAAAAAATCTCTGTTCGTATCGTCAATGAAGTTGACCATGTTAACCGCATCGTCTACGATATTACCAGCAAACCACCTGCAACTGTGGAGTGGGAATAACAAATATGCAAAAACCAGCTAGAATTTAGCTGGTTTTTAGTTGCATTTTTTTAGACAGTCTTATTGACCTAGCAGGCCCTTAAAGAAATTGACGATTGCATTCCAGATATTGCTAAAGAAATTTCCGCCATCTTCAAGAAGTCCGTTTGCATCAAAGTTAAGGTTGATATTATTGAATGTGTTACCAGCCTTTGAAACAATACTGTTTTTCAAGTCGGTGAGCGTCTTTGTGAAATCAGAATTTGTGATGACTCCGTTATTTGAAAGATTGACTGCAAAGTTAATAATCAGATTGATTTGGTCAGCTGTGACTGAACTACTGAGACCGTAGTTTTTCAGTGTTTCTTCAACGATTTTACGGACATCAGCTTCTGTCAAGTTGCTGTTATTCTTTTTAGCATTGGCAACAGCTGTTTTTATATCTGTCAGAGCCACATTCAGCTTATCAGCATCGTAACCTTCCTTGCCCTGGTTCTCAGCGTTGATATTTGAAAGGGCTGCTAATTCTTCCTGAGCTAAGTCTTTATTTTCCTGGGGAACGCTTGCTCCATTTTCCTCCAGCGAGTAATAAATACCAGCCAGGGCGCTTTCTCCAGTCACAGGGATAGGTGCTGCTACTGTGATTTCTGCATGCTGTACGCCCAAGGTGACTGCCGCATTGCGATACATATCCTCTGTAACCTTGGTGATGTTTTGCGGCGTAACAATCTTAACTTGAAGTGGTTTCTTGTTACCTAACTTCTTAATCTTAACAGAAGAATATAGCTGTAAACTAGGATCATTTGCCACATTCATAATCTTTGAATAGACATCAGGTGTCATTGTTTTCAGAGGTTTAGAATCACTCGATGCATTGTAGCCTAAGAGCTGAAGCGTTTGCTCTTTTTGGCTGTCATCCAAGGAATAGCCCAAGACATACTCAGGCTGAACATAGGTTTCGTCAATGACTTTTTGAACGTTTGTGTCAGCCATTGCAGTAGAAACGGTAAAGAGAGTAGCTAGAAAAGCTCCTGCTGTCAGTAATGTTTTCTTAAATTTCATTTTACTCCTCAATCTATCTCTAAACAATAAGGTTTTAGAGAAGCTTCGATTATAATCAGCGGATTGCGCTGTCATACTAAATTAGGAAAGGAAAACTTCCCATAGAACAAAATAGTATAAAATGCTTAAAGTTTTCTTATAGACAAAGAATAGCCTGCAATTCTTAAAATCATTTGCCCCAAAGAAAATCAATCAATAATCTATCGACTTCTGGATTTTCATGTAGCTGGCTATGCTGAGCCAGAGGACCAGACACTCGTTTTTCCTGATAGGACTTGGCATTGTCAATTACAAGATACTTGAGACTGCGAGAAGAAACGTTTAAGACGGAACCATCCGATTCATTTTTAAAATCTCCATAGATATTGAGAACATCCACTTGATCTTGCGGATAAATTTCGCGCAAGCCCAGAAGTTTTTGATAGCTATCACTCATGGCGCTAGGCTGCCCTGTATGGTTATCTAGAATGGTCAAATTAGCTGGCAGATCCATACCCTCCAAACCATTGGCATGATTGGCGATATTTACCTGCTTTTGTAGTTGTGGAAGTTCTTCATTTTGAGCGTGCTCCAATAGGTAAAATAGGATAGACATATTTCCCATAGAATGTGCAACAAAATTCATCTTTTTAAAGCCATATCTTGCTTGCAACTCTCTGACAACTGCTGCCGCATACTCTCCATCCTGAGCATAGTTGGCATTTCGATTGTCTTTGAACTCAACCATGACAATTGGATTAACAGCATTTTTCGGAATATCACCTTTAAGAGTTACTTTAGCATGACTGTCAACTGTGGCTGTGATAATTGTTTGAGTAACCCCAGCTTGTCTGGCTGCTTCTACCATATGCTTTTCAGCATTGGCGCTTGAGCCATAACCGTGGAAAAACAAGGTTGGTGTGCTTGACTGAATATAGTCTCTACTATTTAATCCTTTGGTTTGCCGATTGTAGATTAGAAATAAGCTAACAAGAGCAATAAACAGAAAAGTTGAGAGTGCGATAATAGACCGTTTTCTCATTTTCCACCTCCTAACTCGTATGGATTAGTATCATAACATTTCTAATAACCTTAAACAACTAAAGAAGACGATGTTCTATTTAAAAAGAATTTAAAGGAACTTAATTTGTATTAAAACGTATTTATTTCATTTTTATTCGTATTAACTTGAATAGAAAATCATCGCACCAAGAACTACCATGCTATTCAATTTCATCGTCATACCTTCTCTTATAAAGCTGTTTAGCTTTTTGTGTGTACTGCCTAATGAAATCGGTTTTAGCTTCTGTATAGGCATCACGATTGTGCTCGTACTTTTTCCATAAGATTAATTTTAAATGCTCGTAGTCTTTAGCGACAGCTGAATGATCTTTCAGATAGTCTCGGAAATAGAGTTCATCATTGTCTCCATAGTAGCGCAAATGCAAGTGAAAAACGCGTTCAGCAAAACCTTGCAGTGTATAGCCCTTGTTAAAAGTCATTCGGCCTTCTGACTCTGACATAAGCAGGTAGCCATACTCCAGCAATTTTCTCTGGATGCTACCCATATCTTCACTTCGAGGAATTTCTAAAAGAATATCAATAATCGGCTTAGCCCATATCCCCTCAATAGATGTGGAGCCAATATGATGCATTTTATACAACTGATTTGCTGGCAAAAAACTTTGTATTCTTCTGCTTTCCTCCTTATACCAAGCTGCCCAATCCTCATTATACTCCTTTAAGAAAATCGGGAACAACTGCCATAATTCTTCTAAAGACATATCTTCTAGGGATTTTGCCATGTGACTTCTCCTTACCTTGTATCAAACGAGAATTAGAGTAAAGACCGGAAATCCTATCCCAGTCTCGTTTTTATTACCAATAAAGCAAGCCATAAGTCAGTAAAACGCTGATCATGCTAAAGAGTGAACCAATCAGATAGTATTCTGCAAAAGACTGGCTTTCTGAGATCTTATTATAGCGGGCAATAGATTTAGCTGTAAAAACTAACCCAATGGCAGTAAACTGCCCAAAAATAAGGGAAAGTCCCATAATCAAGCGTTCCAAAATCCCAATCATGGCACCAGCCCCCGCAATAGTCTCCCCACTGTCTTCTCCTGCCTGGTACTTGCTGAAGAAGAGTTTAAAGAGGATATTAATCGGCTTGCCAGTAAGGGCGAAGAAAAAGAGAGCCTGCAGCATGAGGTAGCGCTCAGACAGCCAATTAGGAGCTGGAATTTGCTGCTGCCCTAAAAGAAAATAAAGAGCAAAAATGCTAATCAAATGCAAAATCTGATCCAGTATAAAGGCAAACTTTTGAGCATGCTGCTGGACAATCAATGAATTCAGCCTATTCTTTAAGAAGTCAATAAGCGCATGACTGAGCCAGACCAAGCCGAAATATAGCAGATACTTAGGTAGGACTAGCCCTAAGAGCAACAAGGGCAAGAGAACAATTCCCAAGTGGAGAATCAAAAAATTCAACCGCCGGCTTTTTAGGTCGGCCATTTTCTGACTTTGAAGCTGAAAATCAGCTAGCACATGGGCCAGCAAAGTCAATACAAGAATCGGATTCTGCATGAAAAATTCTGAAAATCCCATAAAATTTGTCATTGTTCAGCCTCCTATGCTGCCTGTAAAATCATTCTCATAGCTAAACGGCGATTTCTCAGATAGATCTTCAGACCAGACGACTTGAGCCGCTTACTAAGCGCACTGGGACTTATCTGCAACAGCTCTGCTATTTCTCCATGAGAAAAATTCTCGTCATAGATATATTCCATGAGCATCCGCTCCAGAACTTCTCTCTGACTGTTATTCCACTTGCTCTGGATAAAGGACGCAGCCGCCAGCACCGTATTGACCGCCTGACTGAGCTCTTCATCTCCTAAGGATACAGCTATGCGACTGCTGCCATAATCATTTTTTTCGTGGACTGCGTTAATAGCTGCGCGTGCCCTCCAGTAGGCTGGACCGTCCGAGCCAATACTTTGTTCGCGATTGATATCCGTCACAATTTCACCCAGACCAAGACCAAAGCGAATCGGATGAGGAAAGCCTAAGGCAATCTGATCAATGAGCCGCATGATCTCAGGATTAGGCCGCAGCAAAGCCTGAAACTCGTCTCCAGTCGTTACTGTAAAAGGCGACACCAGATAATCTCGATAATCCTGATTTAGCACCGCCATCAATTCCTGCAACTCTTGCTGCGCCTGCTTGCGGTTTTTTAGCTGTTTGGACTCAATCAAATCTCCAATAAGAGCAATATAAAGCATAGCTGATCAAACCTCCTTTAAGTCCATTATAAAGGAAAATTTTTAAAATGTCTATTACAACGGAAAATTTTAGAAATATCCATTAGAACAGAAAGACTATTTTTTCTTTTTAGGTGCTGGCAAGATAGGATAGACAGCCTCAATCAAACTACAGAGAAAGGCAGGATCTTCTACTTCTTCTATATGAAGCATTGGCTTTGCACCTGGATAAGGGAGTTCATAGACTGGATTCTCTAAGAGAGTCAGAGCAGGCTGAACTGGCTTGAGTAGCAAGCGATTGTCATAAATCCCGCCAAATAAGCGACCTCGATAATAGAGCAAATATTCCCCCATCATCTTGCGAAAACTGATTTCTTGACCTAAGCCTTGCAGCTGCTTCAAGATAAAATCCAAATATTCTTGACTAGATGCCATCGGAACACCTCCATGCATTGATACCTTATTATACCAAAAATGGATGAATATTACTGATGTATCTTCTTCAATCTGCAGTCTATCTATTCTAAAATAAGTAAAAAAGCTAGACCTTATAAGTCTAACTCTCTTACTTCTTATTTTTTTAAAAGTCCTTCCTTGACCAGATAATCACGCGCGACAGCTTCCGCTTTTTTGCCTTCAATGCCGACTTGATAATTCATCTGGCTCATCTGGCTTTCTGTAATTTTACCAGCCAGCTTATTGAGAATACCTTCCAACTCAGGGTGTTTTTCTAGCAGTTCA
The DNA here is from genome assembly GCF_000222765.1 of Streptococcus cristatus ATCC 51100. GTDB lineage: Bacteria > Bacillota > Bacilli > Lactobacillales > Streptococcaceae > Streptococcus > Streptococcus cristatus. The sequence continues at coordinate 111,928 of NZ_AFUE01000001.1, forward strand.
GCCTTCAGGAGAGGTGCCCCTTGATAAGGAGGGAAAAGGTGCTTATCGTCTTCTAGAACTTGTAAATCATAACGCGCAAGTTCTGCATCAGTCGAATAGGCATCCGTGATTTGAATATCACCCGACTGGATAGCTTGGTAGCGAAGTGCTGGCTCCATAGTTGATACATTGAGATTGAGTCCATAGACCGACTGAAGCCCCTTATTCCCATCTTCACGGTCGTTAAACTCTAGGGTAAAGCCAGCTTTGAGTTTATCCTGAACCGCCTTAAGGTCAGAAATTGTTTTAAGATTATATTCTTTGGCGATAGTCTTTGGAACTGCAATCGCATAGGTATTCTGATAGGCCATGTGATTGAGCAAGACTAGATTGTCCTGTTTCTTAATGCCATCGCGTGCTGCTTCAAAAACTTCTTCAGCATCATTGCTGACCTTTGGAGCAAGCTGCAAGAGAGTTCCAGTAATCGTACCGGTAAACTCAGGATAGATATCAATATCGCCTTTCTTTAAAGCCTGATAAAGGAAGTCGGTTTTACCAAAGTTTGGTTTGACCGTCACAGTCATATCAGTATTTTCCTCGATTAGGAGTTTATACATATTCATAAGAATTTCTGGCTCTGGACCCAATTTCCCAGCAATGACCAGATTATCCTTGCTTTGTTTAGGTAATAAACTCGGCGTATAAGAAGCGCCTAGTCCGAGGATTAAGACCGCAAAAGCTGCAAAAACCGTCCGAAGCTTGGCCTTTTCCATCCATTTAAGGAGACTGTTGAAAAGAATTGCCAAAACTGCGGATGAAATTGCTCCAATCAAGATTAGACTAGCATTGCGACGATCAATTCCTAGAAGGATAAAAGAACCTAATCCACCAGCTCCAACAAGGGCTGCTAGAGTTGCTGTTCCGATAATCATAACCGTTGCCGTCCGAACTCCTGACACGATGACGGGCATAGCTAGAGGCAGTTCAAACTTTTTGAGCCGCTCCCACTTGGTCATCCCAAAAGCGATTCCAGCTTCCTCTAAACTAGGATCAATCCCATTCAAAGCCGTGACAGTATTTTCTAAAATCGGGAAAATAGCGTAAATCACCAGAGCAGTCAGTGCCGGCAGTGTACCAATCCCCATAAGCGGGATAAAGAGTCCCAGCAAGGCCATTGAAGGAATGGTTTGAAAGATTCCTGCAATTTGCAGCACCCAATTGGCTGCTTTTTTATGACTATGGAGATAGATAGCGAGCGGAATAGTCAGGAAGATGGCCACAAGTAAGGTCAGAAGAGAGAGCTGGAGGTGCTGACCAAGGGCTGTTACCCAATCACCAAAGCGCTCCTGAAAGGTAGAAATCAAATTAGTCATGTTGAACACCTCCAAATAAATCCGCTACGAAGCTGGTTGCAGGTGCAGATAAGATTTCCTCAGGTGTCGCCACTTGACGAATCTCCCCGTCCTGCAGAACGGCAATCCGATTCCCCAACTTTAAAGCCTCGTCCGTATCATGAGTCACAAAGATTGTCGTCATCCCAAATTCATTGTGCAATTCTCTGGTCAAAGTTTGTAGTTGTTTTCTCGAAATGGCATCCAAGGCCGAAAAAGGTTCATCCATGAGTAGAATCTTAGGTTGACCAATCATGGCCCGGACAATGCCCACCCGTTGCTGTTCTCCACCAGATAATTCACTAGGAAGTCGATGTCCATACTCAGCTACTGGTAAACCAACCTTAGCCAAAAGCTCTTCTGTTTTCTGAGCAATCTCTTCCTTAGTCCACCCCTTCATCTCAGGAATCAGGGCAATATTTTCAGCCACAGTTAGGTTTGGGAAGAGGGCAATCGCCTGTAAGACATAGCCTGTAGAGAGGCGTAGCTCACGCTCATCATAATCCTTAATCCGTTTATCATCCATATAGATATTGCCATCTGTTGGCTCTAAAAGACGGTTGATCATCTTTATCATGGTCGTCTTACCTGACCCAGATGGCCCAACTAAAACCATAAACTCTCCGTTCTCAATCCTTAAATTGACATCTCTCAAGACATCCTTTTCTGTATAGCGTAGCGCTACATTTTTATATTCAATCATTTCTTCTCCTTATTTATTACGATAACCTTGCCAAAAGATTGGCTACTTTCCAGATAAGCATGAGCGTCCTGGATTTGCTCAATAGAAAATACTTTTTCAGGTCGTACGTCTACCTGATACCGCTCCACAAAGTCCACCAAAGCTTGTAGCTTGTCTTGAGACACATTGCCAGAAACAAAGGTAGTCAAGTAGAGATTGCGGTAAAGCATTTCAATAGGGTCAAAGTCTGGAATAGTCCACTGACCGCCCAGCAAGCCACAAGAACAGATCATACCACCATCTGCCGTCCGAGCAAATGTATCAAGAATAGCACTCGGACCGACAAGATCCAAGACCTTGTCAAACTGCTCTTTCGTTTGCAAAACACCATCCTTGTCCAAAATTACCTGATTAAATCCTGCCTCTTTTAGTTGCTTTTCCTTGCTCAGACTACGGCTACTTCCCGCTAAATAGACATTTGGAAATTGCCCTTTGAGAAGCTTTGCAAAAGCAATCCCAACACCACTAGTCGCTGCTCGAACCAGAACTCTGTCTCCCTCCTCAATCTTGAGATTGAGATAAGAGCCAAATGCTGTATAGTAGGTTTCAGGCAGTGCGATTAAACTTTCCAAAGCAAGCTTTGTCCTCACAGGATAAAACTGTTCATCCGGTAGCAAAACGTACTCAGCATAACCACCATCAAAAGCACGCCCCATTTCTCCCATGATGGAAATGATTTGCTGCCCGACCTGCAAATCGGGACGATTGGTCTCCTCTACAAGTCCCACACATTTAATTCCTAAAATCCGTGGAAATTGAACGGACGGCGATAGTCCTTGACGAGTAAAAATCTCGCTATGGTTGATTCCAAATCCTTGCACCTTGACCAAGGTCCAACCTTCTTTAACAGTCGGTTTTGGAACTTCCACAACCTGCAGAACTTCTGGTCCCCCAGCTTCCTTAACAAGCACAGCTTTCATCTTAGTATCTCCTTTTAAAACTTCCCTCGGTTGGTCAAGTCTTCTACCTTAGGCATGACTTCTTTATTGTCCCAATGCTCAACAATCAAGCCATTCTCCAAACGGAAGATGTCATACTGGGCATAGGCAACGCCATCAATCTGAGTCTGCCCATAGCTGACCACATAGTTTCCTTGTCCCAAAAGTTGGAAAACAAAGTCAAAAGTAACCCCATGTTCAGCCACATAGTCTTTATAAGCAGCACTTCCTTGTCCAATCTCATGATTATGCTGAATCAAATCGTCTGCTACATAATCACTCCACTGCTCCAGTTCCCCATTTTGGAAAATTTCTGTCAAGAAACGGCGAACTAACTTTTTATTTTCTGCTGTCTTATCCAAATCCTTGATCTCAAAATCACCAAAAATCTGATCTAATTGGCCATTTTCAGGTGTTCGATAGTAGTCAATAACATCCCAATGCTCCACGATACGACCATTCTCATCCGCACGGAAAGTATCTGTCGTCACCCATTGAGCTTCCCCACCATTGAGATATTGATGAACATGGACGAAGACTAGATTGCCGTCTTCAATAGTGCGAACAATTTTCATCTCACGCTCGGGATGGCGCTCAAAGAAATTTGCAAAGAAAGCCGCAAAACCTTCTTTCCCATCTGGCACACCTGTCGAGTGTTGAATGTAGGTATCCCCTACAGACTGGGCTTGAGCCTCAGCAACACACCCGTCTTGAATGGCATGAATATATAAATTTTGCGCATTTTCAACTTGTTTTGACATGATTTATGCCTCATTTGCTTTCTCTTTCAGATTGGCTAAAATACGTTCCTGATAACTTTCAAATTGGCAAATTTCTTCCTCTGAGAAGCCTTTATAAAAAATAGCATCCAACTTTTGACTGATACGATGGCCAACTTCCTTCTGAGACCAACCCTGCTCTGTCAACTTGACATATTTTTTTCTCTTATCTATTCCACATGGACTGATGGTGATCAGATTTTGCTCCTCAAGCTTCTTAATCATGGTTGTTAGCGTATTGTTAGCAAGACCAGTCGCAAGCGCAATATCTGTCGCCGTAGCGCAACCTGTCTCACTATTCCATAAAACAGTGAGAATCTTGCCCTGCTCACTCCGATAAAGGGTTTCAGGATCCTGACTCAGTAACTTTTGAAAAATCCGCCCATTCAACAAACGAATATGATGGGCAACTAAATGACTATCTTTCATACTTCCTCCAATTTATTTCTATATCGAATTTTTTCTATTTATTGTAACACCCGATATTACACTTGTCAAGGATTTTATTCGATTTAGAAATAATTTAAAATTGGGTAAAGATCTTTAAACTCAAAGTTCAAAACAAAAAGCCCAGTGTAAAGAGGAAATCCCTCTCCCACACTGAGCTTATTTTTATCTTAGTAATATTCACCCTGACGGTAATCCCATGAGTTAAAGGTATCTGACAGGTGCATCATGATTTTGTCGATGTCCAAGCCTTTGCGGATGACCACTGGTGCTGGTGAGATGGAACGTTGCCCACCTTGTTCTGGAATCAGTTTTCCATCTTTATCCACCATAGAGACCATAACGCCTTGCTCGTAGCGAGTTTCAATGGTCTTGTCTGGCTGGATAGAGGCTACATAGTCATCTGCTTCAATAACCAAATCAACAGCATTTTCGATGCGCTCTCCAATTCCTTCTACCTTGCCGCGGTTTCCTTTACCGGATGGGTTGGCTGAGGAAGCATAGACCATCTTACCTTCTTCCCAAAGCTTAGCTGCCAGCTGCTCGCCCGCCTTACCAAACTTAATAACAAAACAGCTAGTGCCACGAACATCTGTCATCAACTCTTCCCGACCGTCGCCATAGGCTTTGAGCTTTTCAAAAGCTTCCGGCTTCCATGGAAGGATACAGCCCAAGAGGATGTCTTCATCCCAATGCTTTTGGTAAAAAGCTTCAATTTCCGGATTGAGTTGTGCTAAAGCGCGAAGCTCATCCATACTGCCACAGAGGACAACACCTGGCTTATTACGGTTACGTGCCTTAGCTTCGAACTTACGCTCCAAGCCAGCTTTATCGCTGGTCATGATGATGTAACCCACCTTGGTCGGGCAAACGATGCAGCCGCCATCGCCTTTCAAGATGTCATAGCCTTCTTGTGAAAGAGTTCCGTTCCATTGAATGTGTTTTGTCATAAGTTTCTTCCTTTTCTATTAAATTAAGATTTATTTTACCATATATTTTTATTGGAAACAAGATTTTTTCAGAATTTTCTCAATATAGCAAAAATAAGGTTACTGCCAATAAGATGGACGATTTTTTTCATATTCTGCAATCAAATCCTCATACTGGAGTGTAATGCCGATGTCATCCAGACCGTTGAGGAGCTTGTGCTTCCATTCACCATCAATGTCAAAGGAGAATTCTCCCACCGGTGAAAAAATCTTCTGCTGCTCCAAATCCACCGTCACTTCATCCGTCGGTTTCAGATTCGCCAAGGCTTGCCGCACTTCTAGCGGCTGGACAATTGGTAGCATACCGTTATTAAGCTCATTGTTGTAGTGAATATCCCCGAAAGATCCAGCAATGACTACCTTGAAGCCATAGTCAGCCAAGGCCCAGGCAGCGTGCTCCCGAGAGGAACCCGCCCCGAAATTATCTCCTGAAATCAGAATAGTTGCCTTGCGGTACTCCGGTCTATTAAAGACGAAATCAGGATCTTCAGTATATCGATTGTCCAGATAACGCCAAGCATACATGAGATACTTGCCAAAACCTTTTTTATCAATCAACTTGAGAAACTGCTTGGGCAAAATTTGGTCCGTATCGATATTATCGTTCATGAGGGGCACTGTTGTCCCCGTGTAGATTGTAAATTTTTCCATAAACCTTCCTTACTGGACCTCCGGTAGTTGGCGGACGTCTACGAAGTGCCCGGCGATGGCTGCCGCTGCGGCCATTGCCGGACTGCAAAGATGGGTTTTAGCTCCAAATCCCTGCCGATCCTCAAAGTTCCGATTGCTAGTCGAAGCACAGTGAACTCCGTCTGGCACCTTGTCTGGATTCATTCCCAGGCACATGGAACAGCCCGGATCGCGCCACTCAAAGCCTGCATCCATGAAAATTTTATCCAGTCCCATCTTTTCAGCAGCCCGCTTGACCGGACGAGAGCCTGGTACGACGATAGCAGTCAGATTGGGAGCGATATGCTTGCCAGCGACAAACTTAGCCGCCAGCTGCAAATCGCTGAGTCTGGCATTGGTACAGGATCCGATAAAGATATAACCTAGGTCAATATCTTCTGCTTTCTTACCCGGGGCGAGGTCCATGTAATTGTAAGCCCGCTCGTCGTTCATATCGCGGATTTCTGGGAAAGCCGCGCCAAACTCTACTCCCATAGAAGGATTGGTTCCCCAAGTTACCATAGGTGCCAGCTCGGAGACATCCATCTCAATGACCTTATCATAGACAGCATCAGGATCACTGACCAGAGTCTTCCAATCAGCTACCGCCGCCTCAAAGTCCTTGGGAGCGCCCGGCCGCCCTTGAACGTAATCATAAGTCTTCTGGTCAGGATTCATAATGCCCATCTTGGAGCCAAACTCAATGGACATATTGCAGATGGTCATACGCTCTTCCATGGTCAGATGGTCAATCGCATCACCGGCATACTCTACCACATAGCCAACACCCGCAGCTACACCGTATTTGGCAATTAAAGCGAGGATAAAATCTTTTGAATAAACACCTTTAGGTGGAACTCCGGTAAATTTGACCAGCATTTTCTTGGGTTTGACTTGCCAAATGGTCTGCGTGGCAAAGACGTGCTCCACCTCTGAAGTACCAATTCCAAAAGCAATAGCTCCAAAAGCTCCGTGAGTAGCCGTGTGACTATCGCCACAGACGATAAATTTGCCCGGTTGAGTCTTGCCTGTTTCGGGTCCAACCATATGAACAATCCCCTGCAGTTCCGATCCGTGAGCCGCATGCTCGATGCCAAAATCCTTGACGTTCTCAGAAAGTTTATCAATCTGAGCCTTGGAAATCACATCCCGAATATCATAGATATTGACCGTAGGAACATTATGGTCAAAAGTTCCAAAAGTTAAGTCCGGTCGTCTAACCTTGCGACCGGCATCTCGAAGTCCTTGAAAAGCCTGAGGGCTGGTTACTTCATGAATATAATGCTGATCCACATACATAAGCTGGGGTTGACCTTCTTGGCCTGTTATTACGTGTCTTTCCCAAATCTTATCAAAAATTGATTTTCCAGCCATACTAGCTTCTCCATATGTAATACAAAATTCCAATTTCCACTATTATTCCGCAAATCCAAGCCAACCAGAAATACCATTTTCTGGTCTTGTGGTGAAAGAGGCGACCACCTAAGAAAGCGCCCAAACCTCCGGCTCCTAATGCTGACAAGAGCAAAGTCTTCTCTGGAATGCGGTAGTGATTTTTCTTAGCCTTACGCTTATCCCAGCCATAAAGGAGGAAAACGATAAGGTTCCATATCAGGCAAATACCTGTTAGTATCCATTTCATAAGTTATTGATAATGGCCTCCGTCATTTGAGTTGTTGTCGCCTGACCGCCCAGATCTCGCGTTAAAATCCCTTGAGCCAAGGTCTTTTCAACCGCTGCTTCAATCGCTTCTGCAGCTTCTAGCTCTGCAAAACTATCCCGCAGCATCATGGCTACAGAAAGGATCATGCTGATAGGATTGGCAATACCTAGCCCTGCAATATCAGGAGCTGAACCATGGATAGGCTCGTAAAGACTTGGCCCAGTAGCCGAATGACTGGCTGATGGCATAACTCCCAGCGTCCCTGACAGGACACTGGACTCGTCGGATAGAATATCCCCAAAAAGATTTTCCGTTACAACAACATCAAACTTAGCAGGATTGGTAATCATGAGCATCGCAGCGCTGTCCACCAGCTGGTGCTCCAAGGTCACATCTGGATAATCCTTGGCCACCTCATCTGCTACTCTGCGCCAGAGCTTGGATGTCGCTAGTACATTTTGCTTGTCAATACTGGTCACGCGCTTTCTGCGACCACGCGCAATGTCAAAAGCCTTACGGACAATTCGCTCCACCTCTTCATAGCTGTAGTCATTGATATCCCGCGCGGTTCTGTCTTCCAAAATATGCTCGCCAAAGTAAATCCCACCAGTCAGCTCGCGCACGACCACGAAATCCACACCAGCAATTCTTTCAGGTTTCAAAGGCGACAAATGCTTCAGAGCATCGAAAATCTTAACTGGGCGTATATTGGCATAGAGTTCAAGCTCCTTCCGCAGAGCGAGCAAGCCTTGCTCAGGACGAACTGGAGCATTATCATACTGGGGACTGCCGATAGCTGCTAGGAGAATAGCATCCGCCTCCTTGGCCGCTTCTAGAGTTGACTGAGGCAGAGGATGACCTTCCGCATCGATACCAGCACCCCCAAAAGCCTTCTCCGTGATATGATACGTAAAACCGAACTTGTCCGCAACAGCAGCAAGTACTTGGAGACCGGCTTCCATGATTTCTGGGCCGATACCATCACCCGCCAGAGCTACAATTTCTTTTGTCATAGTCGCTTCCTTCTAATTATTTGCAGGCAGATCGCGGTAGGATACCTGATGGCCGATTTCACCGGCATTTTCCTTTTGCACAAAGGTATTGGCATGGATATAGGCAATGGCGCTGGCCTTAAGAACATCAAAGTCAATACCAGAGGAGTTGAAAATCGTATCTGTATCCGTATTTTCAATAGCTACTAAAACACGAGCCTGAGAGTCAATTCCGTCCGTCACGGCCTCAATATTATAGGCTAAAAGTTGAACAGATTGGTTAAAGAATTGGTCAATAGCATTAAAGATAGCTTCGACACTTCCCTTGCCTTCTGCCACACAGTTGACCGTCTCACCGTCGCCATTAACCAACTGCACATCTGCTGTGATGGTATGATCGTCATTGGTCGTCAGCTGCAGATCATTAAAGTGGAAGCCTTCTGGATTTTCAACTGTAGTTCCAGCAATCAGAGCCCGAATGTCAGCGTCCGTGACTTCGTTTTTCTTATCAGCCAAGGCCTTAAACTTAGCAAAGAGCTCATTAATTTCAGATTCTTCAAAGTCCAGAGACAGTTCTTTGAGTTTTTCAACAAAGGCGTGGCGGCCAGACAGCTTGCCAAGCGGAAGTGAATTGCTCTTGACTCCAACCAGCTCAGGAGTAATGATTTCATAGGTCAGTGGATTCTTAAGAACGCCATCCTGATGGATACCGGACTCATGAGAGAAGGCATTGCCACCAACAACCGCCTTGTTCTTAGGCACTGGAATACCTGAGAAGCGGGACACCAACTCAGAAGTGTTGATGGTTTCATTAAGGACAATGTCTGTCTCAACTTGGTAATAATCCTTGCGAATTTCCAAGGCAACCGCTACTTCTTCCAACGCAGCATTACCAGCACGCTCGCCAATACCATTAATAGTGCCTTCCACCCGTCTAGCTCCGTATTTGACCGCGGACAGGCTGTTGGCTACCGCCATTCCCAAATCATCGTGACAGTGAGGACTATAGATAATCTCACGATCTGTTTGGACATTGTCAATCAGATGCTTGAAGATATTGCCAAACTCTTCTGGCGTGGTAAAGCCGACTGTGTCTGGAATGTTGATGTAGCTAGCACCTGCATCAACTGCTGTCTGGACAACTTGAAGCAGAAAATCCAGCTCGGTCCGTGTCGCATCCTCAGGTGAAAACTCGACAATCTCAAACTTAGAGCGAGCATAGGAAACGTGCTCCTTAATGGCTTCTAAAATCTCTTCCTTGGACTTTTTCAGCTTGAACTCTCTATGGATGGGACTGGTTGCAATAAAGACGTGGATCTGCGGATGTTTGGCATCCTTGAGTGCCTCGTAGCAGGCGTCGATGTCCGATTTAACCGAACGCGCCAAGCCAGTGACAGACGCTTTTGTAATGACTTTAGCAATCTCTTGCACTGCCGCAAATGAATCTGGACTAGCAGCTGGGAAACCAGCTTCAATAGCAGAAATTCCCCATTTTTCTAGTTGCTTAGCAATGGCAACCTTTTCCTTAATAGAGAAATTCACTCCCGGTGTCTGCTCACCGTCCCGAAGGCTGGTATCAAGAAACTCAACTTTTTGCATAGACTTTCCTCTTTCTTTATCGTTTAAAACAGCTATAAAAATCAATGAGAGATACAACTATGGAATGAACTTTTAGTTCGCTTTTCTCAGTATATCCTAGCAAAGATTTTCGTGAAGAATAAAATAAAAACATCTCGCTGGAAGCCAAGCGAGATGTTGATTTACTCCCGCTTGGTAAGCCAAACAGGACTAATGCTTTCGCACTAGCCCGAGTAACGCAACAACAAAGCAAAGTCTGAAAATTGAGTTGACTTCATGTTTGACTGACTCCTTTTGAAATGTTATTGATTAGTATTTTAGCACAGTATCATTCAGCTGTCAACAGATAATTCGATATTTTCTGAAAATTTTTAATATGCTGGATTATTTTGTGGCATTATTAGTATAAATGCGAGAAAGAAAAAGAAGCAGGCCAGCTCCTTCTTCTAGTAATATATTGACTACAAGGATAAAATTTTGAAAACCAGTCATTCCTCCCTATTAGAAGAGAATCATACGCGGCAAATCTGCCAGCCTTATACCATTGCTGATCCCCATGCTTTCCAAATCAACTTTTCCATCTTTGATTTCTATATTACTTTTCTTTTTCTAATACTTTCAAATATTTAGATTTTTTAAATTGCCCAGACAGGAGCAAGAGCAAGAAGCAATACCATGTCACAATCGTCAAAAATAAAAGTAGGAAACTGCCAAATAGAAGATAAAGCCAAGAGAAAACAGCTGAAATCAAGGCAGAGAGGAAAATGAAAGCATAGGTTTTTAGACCGTTAGATTTTTGGGTGGCAAAATAGTCTATAGGCATCTCATAAGGCACTACTTCAACTACTGATTTCTCCCTTCTATTTTTAAACTGGTAAAGAGCCAGTAAAAGCATGAAAATGAAGGAAAAAAGTAAAGGGAACAAACCTCGTACAGTCAGATTCTCCGTTAATATATACAGGCCATAAGAAAAACCAGCACTTGGTAGAAAAATCATTGGAAAAGGCACACTTTTCCCTACAAAAAGCTCATTTCGCTTAATATCATAAAACACAGTCCTTTTGACATTTCCTTGATCTGCTCCAAATTCGATAAAATCAGCCAGCTTCCTAGTAACTGCCAATGCTGACTTTGGTTCTTCATGCGCTTCATCTTCAATGATCTCTAACTGACCAAAAGCATTCAGTTTCCACGAATCTTCCTTAGGCAGAGGATGTATTTTCCCTTCAAGATGTTCTTGAATAAATTGCTGGAATTGACGGTTCTTCCGCTTACTTCCAATTAACTTCAGCGTTACTTTTTGACTGCTGCCATTTTGGGTCAACGCTTCCCCTACAATAAATAAAGGCCATTCATAACTGCCACGATAAGCGTGTCTATTCTTTCCGAAGTAAAATGTCACTGAAGAAAGTGGAAAGCGATAGCATTTGAAATTTCGGAAAACAAGCAAGTATTGACCATCAAGCTGGATTTTTCCCATAAAAGCAAAGGCCATCCAACCTACTGTGAGCAATAAAGAAACTGATACTAAGAAATAGAAAAGATTTGCTGACCGATTTTCTTCTAGGAAAATATTAAAAAAACTGGTCACCACCATTAAACTAAATAGACTAAGTAGTCCCAGTGCTGATCTTTTATAGATAACAATCGATGGCTTTTTTATCAATTCGCATCCTCCTCTACTCACCATTTTACTCATTAAAATCCTACAAAGGTTGCATCGCCTCTAATAATTTAACCTTGAATCGAAAAGGCCTATAACGTTTTTTGAGTAAAAAAACTTATTAAATTCTGTCTGGTTTAGTATAACCTATTTACTCTTTCCCTATGGTATCCGAGTATTTCACTTTCAAATCGCCCATATTTTCTTTAGAATAGCGCTGACTTCCCTCTTTAAACCAGATATCCAGAAAATAGGTGTAGAGAATTTGATCAGATTTTTCTGCCAACCAAGTCTGATCAATATCGTAATCCTTCAGATAGTCCAATATCTCCTCTTTTGACACTAGACTCTTACGCGGGGGCTCTCCCCCTCCAAGAGAGCGATAAATTTCATCTGCTGTCCTGACATAGCCCCTTTCTTTAGATTGATTAATAAAAGCTTGAACAGTAAAATCCGAAACTTTGGAGAAAGCAATGGAGACATTTTGTTTAACGAAACCCTCCTCATAGACATAGTCAATATTGAGATAAGTTTCTCCTGATAACTTTTTACTATACAAAACAGCAAGCAAACCATCGGAATTGATATATAGCTGCAAATCTTCATCATCTGCCAAACTAGGTTTAGCTCGGCGATAGTATATCCAGGCCGGCTCACCTACATATGCCGTATTACTTTCTATAATCCTACTCATGACTGGCAAACCAAGAATATTTTTGTAATGAACGCTCGCATAATAGATTTCATCAATTGGATTTTTTAGTGAGTCATAGTCCCGATATCTTAGAAAACCAAAGACACAGCTACCTACTACAAGGAGGGAGAAGAGACTTAGAAAAAATTTTTTCATATCAGTTTACTCCTTTTGTGATCAAATCATTGCTTCATTTGCCACAATTTATAGTTGGGAAATTATAGAATACAGGACCATGCATTTCAAAGCAAGATTTTGATTATCAGTCTTTATTTACTTAACATCTAATGAATAACTAGGAGACATCATCTTCAAGATCCTATTATTTCAAAATCTTAAAAATTAAAAGTCTCCTTTTTGTAGAGTTTGAATGATGAAGGGCCATTTTTGTAATTGATAATCTGCATTTAGTATAAATAAAGAAAGTAAAATTCCTAGAAATAGCAGAAAGATATCTCCAAGCACACCTAATAGAAATAGCCAGGCACAAATCAAAATTGCTAAATATATCACTGATTTCAGTGTAAGAAAAACTATGTGTCTTCTTCTAAGGCTTTTTACAAAATTAGCCAACACATGTTTATCAAGCGCAGATTTTTGAAGTTCTAGCTTTGATTGATAACTTTTTGTAATCCATTGGGCCAATAGATAAGAGATTACAAGTAGAAATAGAACTAGGAAAATTCGAGTACTCCCACTTTCAAATATACCAGTTTTTTCAATACCAGTCATCAGAAATCTTAGAACGTAAACAGTTATCGGCACTAAAATATAAGACAAATAATTAGGAGGTTTTACCTCTTCTAATAATGTTTTATTTTCAAAATCAAAGTGGTAATACTTATCCTTATAAGCACCTAAATTAACCAACTTTGCTTTATTTTTCAACAATATTCTCCTTGGTAATCAGCTTATTCCATTATATATTTGATTCAAATAATTGCTGGCGATTATAAATCGTGATAATCATTTTTTAATACATTATCACCTATACTAAACTTTTCCAATTTCCTACCAGACTAGTCTAATAGCAATTTCATCTTTATTATCATATAGAGAATAGTGATTTTTACTTCCTCTTTATTAAGCTGGACAACATTACCTATTGGTAATAACTTAAGTATTAGATATTTCCTCGGATAATTTCTTTAACATCAAAAATCTTTTGATTGGTCGAACCCCAAATGTTAAAAAATAGGAAACTGGGAAAAAAAGACTAAATAGGATAAAGTTATACAAGTTTGCTTCTTGAAGATAGGTCAATAAAAATTGAAATGTCATTACAGAGAAAACAATACCTGTCAATGAGAGGAACAACAAGTTATTCTTGCATTTCTTAATAAAGTCAGACCAACCAAAATAATTACTAGGATTAAAACTTATCAATTCTTGATCATGTTTGAGTTTCAGAGCCCATTCTGCTAAAAGAACAATGGTGAATATCATGCTTATAAGCAAACCATATTTTACAAAAGAATTTGAGAAAGTATGAAAACCGATGGAAGATAGTAAGTTGGTTAGCACCAGTCCAGAAGTTAAAACTGCCCATTTAATGTCCCATACCTTATCTGGTTTATAAGAGTAAGAATAGAGTTTCCCTGATTCAAAATGATAGAAAATATCTTGTTCTTGAAAATTTCCAAGAAACAACAATTTTTTAAATGTAGTCACTTTGGTCTCCCGTATTATTGAATATTTTACTCATTCAGAATTTTATTTTTACTAGCACTGCAGCTAACAACTAGAAAACAAATACCTTTATTTTATACCACTATCTTTCTCATCTCTTTCTATTGTATACTGACAATTCTCACTATAGCTTAGATCACCTGCTAACAGCGTAGACATTAGTAATATAAGACAATGAAATATCAGGAAAGCTAAAGTCCCCCAATTTAAAATGAAAAAGCTAAACAAAAAGATTAGGAAGTTGAGAATCAGAACGCCCTTAAACTGCTTTTTCATCCAAGGAGCCAATTTAGTTAATCTTATTTTTCCCTTCTCTTTTTTGTAAAGACTAAAATCAAATTTCTTTACTAAAGACCGAGATGATAAAAAATAGATTAGATTTGCAAGTATTACTGCTAGTATAAAAGCAAGAAACCAATAAATCCATCTTTCAGTAAATGAGAAGCGAGGTAAATTAAGGTATGCATATAAGCTGTCACTAGTTCGCATCCGCCCTGCCCATACTGAAACAGCTAAAAATATCGGTGCTGGAATTAGAAGGGTCTCCAACCAATGTTTTTTACGCATTCGGATTTCCCAAAATTGCGTCTCTGTCAATCGGTAAATCGTTCGATTGCTAAACCAATTCAGATAAGGAAAAAAATAACCCCACAATGTTGGTAGCTTATCCAATAGAAAGTATTCCTTACCATCCTCTAATAATATATAACGAAAATTCACATGGTGCGCTCGCATAATTAGCTCCTCAAAAGTTTTTTATACCGTTCCCTTAGCCATTTTTTATTCTTATCCAATAATTACTTGCCGGCCGCATGAAAAACATATTCCCTATAAATAACCAAAATGTCAAAAATATTAACAATCCAATATGACCAATATAATTATCCATTATGTTCGTTAAAAAAGCGGCAATAATCATTACTGTAAACAACACTGATATAATATACGCAAAAATACTAAAAAGCAATTCTTTAACAAAGCAAGGATAAACGTAAATCGTATGATAGCTACTATTTTTTAATCCACTAGGGACTTCATAAGCCACTGTAAGCCATAAACGCAAACCAAAAACCAATAATACAATTAGAATAGCCAAAAAATTGCTAATTCTACTTGAATCAAATTTCAAAAATTGATTGATATCAAATACTCTCGATAGAAGCATGGCACCTACGCCAGTTCCTAAGCTATAGCCAAGACCATGTTTTTCAAAGGCCTCTTTTAACCGAGCATTCTTCTCCTCTGATTGAGACAATTGCTCATATTCTTCCTTACTCATCTCATAACATCTGTGAGGTACAAAGTAAATCAACAAGGGCAAGAAGTAGACAATCAAAAAAGGGCGTTCTACATCCAGAAGATAATAGTTATCCTCTGTTTTTAGTATGCGATAACGAAGATTGCTTCTAGCCAAGAGCTTCATTTCAGCCTTTTTAAACATTTATATCCTACCTTTTTAATAATTTACAAATCATGCTTCGTCATTATCTTCGTACATACTGAACCAAGCGGAACATCATGAAAGCAAATAGAATTCCTGCAACGATCCAAATGGTTCGCAAGGCGTAAAATTGGAGCAGGTAGGTAGAAATAATGGCTCCGATGACAAAACTTCCTAACAAAGCAACAAAGAAAATGCCCTCTTTTAAGTATGGTTTTTCCTGAGTTCTCACAAAATTTCCAAAAGCCACCATCGTTTTCTTGATATTTCCTGTCATAAAGGAATTATTGTAGACTATGCCATCTACCTCGCCAAAAGCTGTCGCAACGACTCCCATACAGAAAGCAATAGGAGGAACGATCAGCATATTAGGCACGGTACTTGGCATAAAGCCTACCAGAGTACAGATGAGCACCATTGGTGAAATGCTACTTACTCGCCATATTGACTGCTCAAAAAAGGGGCGGAAAACTGTTATCAGAAAAATTCCCAGCATAAAGGCTAGCATGGTAGCCAGTTTGACTTCAATTTCTCCAGTCTTGTGATGAATCAGCTCAACGGACAAAAAGACGACGTTTCCTGTCTGGCCCGCAACCAATGTGCCCCCGCGCTCCATGAAAGTGTAAGCATCCACGAAACCTGCGCAAAAGGTCAGCAAACAGGCAAAAAACTTTGATCGAGAATGGAATTCTCTTTTGACGAACTTTCTCATAATTTACCCAAAAAGTCCAGTGTAACACCAGACTTCCTTTCTATCCTTCTCTAGCTTCCTCCAAAATCTTTTCAATCTTGGTGGTAATCAAATCAATCGCAACTTTATTAGAAGCGCCCTCTGGAATGATGACATCCGCATAGCGCTTGGTCGGCTCGATAAACTGATGGTACATAGGCTTTACGACACCCAGATACTGCTCAATGACACTATCCAAACTGCGTCCGCGCTCTTCCATGTCCCGCTTAATCCGACGAATAATCCGCACATCATCATCAGTATCGACGAAAATCTTGATGTCCATCAAATCGCGGAGGCGTTGATCTTCCAAGACCAAAATTCCCTCTACAATGAAGACATCCTGCGGTTCCTGACGATAGGTTTTATTGCTGCGCGTGTGCTCCGTATAGTCATAGGTCGGGATGTCCACTGGGCGGCCAGCCAAAAGCTCCTTAATCTGCTCAATCATGAGGTCTGTATCAAAAGCAAAAGGATGGTCATAGTTGGTCTTAACCCGCTCCTCAAAGGTCAAATGAGACTGATCCTTGTAGTATGAATCATGCTCAATCATGGAAATCTTTTCATTAGGAAAATGATCTAAAATCGCCCGAGATACACTGGTTTTTCCCCCACCAGATCCACCTGTAACACCGATAATAATAGGTCTGTTTTGCATTGTTTTCTCCATTACTTGTTATCTTATCTATTTTACCTTAATTCATGATATAATGAAAGGGTGAATCAAGAAAAATTCAGGAAAATCATTTTAAAGGAGAAAGTATGTTACAACTCGGTATCATCGGTACGGGAACCATTTCCCACGAGTTTATCAAAGCAGCTCAACTAAGTGGTGAGTATGAGTTTACAGCTGTTTACTCAAGAACTTTGAGTGCCGCGGAGCGTTTTGCGCAAGCTTATAAAAACGTCGCACTCTACACCGATATGATTGAATTCTTATCTGCCGACCTAGATGTAATTTATATCGCCAGTCCTAATAGCCTCCACTTCAACCATGCCAAGGTAGCCATTTTGGCTCGAAAGCATGTCATCGTTGAAAAGCCAGCTGTATCAAGGCCTGAAGAATGGCAGGAATTGGTTAAGCTGGCAGCTGAACATCAGGTTTATATCTTTGAGGCAGCCAGAAACTACCATGAAGCAGCTTTTGCAGTCATTCGTGACTTTCTAAAGGACAAGAAAATTTGGGGAGCTAATTTCACCTATGCAAAATACTCTTCCAAGATGGGAGCCCTGCTGAGTGGACAGGAACCAAATGTTTTTTCTGCTAAATTCTCAGGCGGTGCTCTGATGGATCTGGGTGTCTACACGCTTTATGCAGCTGTCCAGCTGTTTGGTGCTCCACAAAGCGTTTGCTATACAGCTCAACAACTGCCAAATAGCGTTGATCTCAACGGTTCAGGCAGTCTGATTTATCCTGATTTTCAGGTTCGTATCCAAGCTGGAAAAAATATCCATAGCCAGCTACCAGCTGAAATCTATACGGACCAAGGCACTCTGACCCTAGATGGTATCGAGTTTATCCGCTCTGCCATTTTCCAAAAGCTGACTGGAGAGACGGAAAGTCTAGCTATCCACCAAGCAGAGCACCAAATGCTGGAAGAGGCTCAGGCTTTTGCTCGTGTGCTTAAAGGCGGCCAAGAAGAGCTTTATAGCGACTACCTGCAGGCTGCTACTGCTGTGCATGAGTGTCTGTTTGCCATGAGAAAAGATGCTGGCATTAGATTTGAGGTTGACCATGATTAAAGAAACATTTCCAACAGTCTGGCAGGACCAGCTAAATCAGCTGGGTTTTGCTGAACTGACTGCTATCCAAGAAAAAATATTCCAGCCCATTTCTCAGGGACAGACGGTGCTAGGCATCAGTCCGACCGGTACGGGCAAAACATTGGCTTATCTCTTTCCTAGCTTGTTGAAATTGAAGCCTAAAAAAGCGCAGCAGCTTTTGATTTTAGCTCCAAATACAGAGCTAGCGGGACAGATTTTTGATGTTTGTAAATCTTGGGCGGAGCCTTTAGGCTTGAGCAATCAACTCCTCCTCTCTGGTAATAGCCAGAAAAGACAGATTGAGCGACTCAAGAAAGGTCCTGAGATACTGATTGGCACACCGGGTCGGATTTTCGAGCTCATTAAGCTCAAGAAAATCAAGATGATGAATGTTGAAACTATTATCCTAGATGAATTTGACCAGCTTCTCAGTGATTCCCAGTATGCGTTTGTTGATAAGATTCTGCATTATGCACCGCGTGACCACCAGCTGATTTACATGAGTGCTACAGCTAAGTTTGACCAAGAGAAGATCGCCGAAAATACCTTGCGCATCAGCATTGACGACCAGACTTTGGACAATATCCAGCACTTCTATATGCAGGTGGAGAAACGTGATAAGGTTGAACTCTTGCGCAAACTATCCAATGTAGAAGAATTTCGTGGGCTAGTCTTTTTCAACAGCTTGTCAGATTTGGGCAGCGCTGAAGAAAAGCTTCAGTACCGAGGAGCTAGTGTGGTCTCTCTAGCCAGCGATGTCAATGTAAAATTCCGCAAGGTCATTCTTGAGAAATTTAAAGATTACGATATCACACTCTTACTGGCGACTGACATAGTTGCGCGTGGCATTGATATTGATTCCCTAGAGTGCGTAGTCAACAACGAAGTGCCGCGCGCTTTGGAAACCTACACCCACCGTTCTGGCCGAACAGGTCGGATGGGCAAGGAAGGCTATGTCATTACCTTCATCAGCCACCCAGAAGAACTAAAAACTCTCAAAAAATATGCCTCTGTTCGAGAAATCATCTTGAAAAAACAAGAACTGTATGTGTGTCCTTAAGCGAGAATTACGCTCATCAATATTTTTATTTGATGGTAGCAAAGCAAAAAGCATTGGAAACTTAATATTCCCAATGCTTTTTTCAATTTCTACTGTAATAAATCTGATGTGGTTGAAGCTGATTTTCTAATAGTTCATCAACTGTCACCAAAGTATAGCCGTTGTTCTTCAGATAGTCAAGAACGCTTGGCAGAGCATCGATGGACGTCTGATGGATATCATGCATGAGGATAATAGATCCCGGCTGGGTCTTCACGATCTCCTGCATAATAGCCTTTGTATTACGCGTTTTCCAGTCAAGACTGTCCACGCTCCACATAATAAAGGACTGATCGACAGCATTTTGAACCGTAGAATTGATGGCTCCATAAGGCGGTCTTGTGATCATAGGTCGGATACCAGTCGCCTTATAAATGGCTTCCTGAGTGTCTAAAATTTCCTTTTTGGATTGATTCAGAGGTAACTTAGTCAAATCTGGATGGCTCCATGTATGGATGCCGAGCTGATGGCCTTCATCAAGGACACGTTTAGCCAGTTCTGGATTGGCAGCAACATTTTGTCCCACCATAAAGAAGGTTGCTTTAGCATTGTAGCGTTTCAGAATTTCCAAGGCCTGAGGAGTCGTTTTACTGTCGGGACCGTCATCAAAGGTCAGGGCAACCATTTTCTCATGCCGCTTGGTTTCATACTGCTGGTAAGCTTCCAAATCAGCCCCCTGTAAATATTCTGGACGGATTAGATCATAAAAACTAGACAGAGGAACTGTCACGCTCGACACACCGTTGATTTCTTTGGGCAAACGAATGGAAAATAAACTATCCTCGTAATGAAAATTCCACTGGCTCAACTCTATTTCTCGGAGGGTATTTAAAGCTGCTGTTTGCTGACTTTCCTCCACCTGTCTAAAGGTCAGCTGACTGGTCAACTCCTTCAGGAAAATTTCCTTGGCAGCTTCTGGATTTTGAAACAGCTTGTCCAAAGTCACCGCTGTGCCTTCCTGATTGATATAAGTCGAGGCTACTTCTCTTGCTTCTTCAGACTTGATGTCTCTTTTTGAGATGCTGTAATCTTTTCGCTGAATGACTACTTCCTTGGTATTGGCCAGACTAGTAGACTTCTCCTCCGTATAGTAAAAGGTCAAAGCCGTCAAGTTTTCCTTCTGCTTCTTGTCATCTGAAATGCTCTGACTGTCCTGCAAGATTTTATCTTTGACACTTTGAAGAGGCTGCCCATTCATCAGAGGATAAAAAGCTGCCACGTAATGGGTGCCAATCCTACCAGACTGCTTTTCGGCATTGTCAGCATGCTCTTGCTCTTCCTTGGCAATCACTTCTGTAACCTTTTTCTGGAACTCCTGTTCCTGAAACATTTCATAGATTCGTAGTCCGCCAAAAATAAGAAGTCCTAAGAAAAGCAGATTCAGAAGACTGAGAATCAGTCTATATTTTCGTCTACGCTTCCTTTTATGTTGTCTTTTCATCTATTATCCCCTAAGCTATTGTCATAAAATGATTCTGATGTTAAAAAACTTGTATCTTACAAGTGCTAAAATACAAGTTTCACCTATTTTTAAAGACTTTTTTCTCGAATCACTTCGACCTTGTAGCCATCAGGATCTTTGATGAAATAATAATTCGGTGGATTTCCAGGCAGCCCTTTTGGTTCAGTCACTTCATAGCCCTTAGCAGCATGCTCAGCGTGCAAACCTTCCAAATCAGGCGTGCTAAGAGCAATATGAGCAAAGCCATCACCGATTACATAAGGTCCGTGGTCATAATTATAAGTCAATTCAAGCTCATAATCATCTCCATCCAAACCGAGATAAACAATGGTAAAAGCGTGCTCTGGAAAGTCCTTGCGACGTAGTTCCTTGAATCCAAATGCATCTTCATAAAAGGCAATCGAAGCCTCTAAATTTTCCACTCGTAAACAAGTATGCAACATTTTTGATGTCATAGTTGTACCTCTCTCATTTCTTTCTTTTATTATACCGCAAAAGCAGTCAAATTTGAAATAATATGAAAAGTTTTTCAGCTTTTGCTAATTCGTTTTCTAATATCTGACCTAAGGGGAACTTTGATTTCAAAGATGGTTCCACGCGGTTTGTTGTCTTTGACTGTAATGGTTCCTTTTAAGGCGTCCACGATTTGTTTCGCCAAGGATAGTCCTAGTCCAAATCCACCTTTTTGACGAGTCCGTGCCTTATCCACCCGATAAAAACGATCGAAGACTTTTTTCTTGTCATCGCCCGCAATCCCTGGACCATTGTCAGAAATACGCAAGGTCAAGCTCCGATCATTGGCGGAAGCCACGAAATAGATCTCTCCATCTTCTTCCGTGTATTTGATAGCATTATCAAAAAGGATGGTCATAACCTGCTTGAGCAAGACCTTGTCTGTCGTGATTGATTTTGAAACCAGATTTTTGAAATCAAAGACCTTGTCGCTTTCCTCTGCAATAATAGCATAGTTAGAAAAAGCTGTCGTGAAGAAGTCTGGTGTGACTTCACCGTATTCTGGCTTGATACCGTCATCGCGCCGAGCTAGGTTGAGTAAGTTGGTGGTCAACAGGCGCATATTTCGCACTTCCTCTAAACTGGACGCGATACTCTCACTAGACTCCATAATCGTAGCCTCGGGCTTACGGAAAAGAGATTCCAGACGATTTTGCAGCACAGCTAGAGGCGTCCGCAATTCGTGGCTAGCATTTTCAACAAAGGATTTCTGCTTCTGCATGCTATCCAAGAGAGGCTTGACACTCATCCGCGCCAGATAGATACTGGCAATCAAGGAAATACCCCAGAAACTAATCATGACGATGGCAATCAGCTTTTCATGCTTTTCGCTAGTCTGCTCCAGCTGGCTGATACTAGTCATGACAACTGCGTATTTGACATTTTCAATTTCATCATTTGGATCAATGTCAAACATATAGGCCCGATAACTCTCGACCTGTCCATAGCTATTAGTTAGTTGTATTTGCTTGATCTGATTAAGAAAGCGTTTGTTAAATTTAATCGCATCAAAGTTTAAAAAGCTATTTTTTGCTGATACATTCTGATAATCATCATTCAAAAGAATAGCTGAAGTATTGGCGCTAACATTTACCCTACCCGGTTCCTCAATCTTGATATCATGAGCTTGCACAGACTCTGAATCTCTGTTCTCTGAATCCTTATTCTCTGGCTGTTGGTATTGCCGGCCCGTCGTCCGATAGGCTAGATTGGCTACCCAGGCGGGATTTTGACTGAGACTTTTGAGATTATCATCAACGGTCGTGTAAAGGCTAGAGCGCATGACTTGGATAATAATGAGCGTCATGGCCGAAAAAATCAGGGTGAACACACCAAAATAGCGAATGAAATAAGAAAAATCATCCGCATATAAGGCTTTTTTGAGTTTATTCAGCATTCTTTAAAATGTAACCGACACTGCGAAGGGTTTGAAGATTATTCGCAAAAGCCGTTCCTTTCAATTTTTTCCGAATCTTAGATACATAGACTTCCACCACAGAAATCGTTGTATCGCTGTCAAAGCCCCACAAACGATCGAAGATTTGAGTCTTGGGCAAAATAACATTCTGATTCTGAAGGAAGTATACCAACAAATCAAACTCTTTACCCAGTAGCTCAACTTCTCTTCCATCTACCAAGGTCGAATTGGTCGAAAGATTGACCGTCACATCGCCATAGGAAAGGGTATTTTCATTAAACTTACCAGAGCGTTTGAGCAAGGCCTGAATCCGCATCTTCAGCTCTTCCAGATAAAATGGCTTGGTTAGGTAATCGTCAGCTCCGAGTTCAAAACCATGGCCTTTATCATCGATACTTTCCTTGGCAGTCATGATGAGGACAGGAGTGCTCACCCCTTTTTCACGCAATTCTTTGAGTACTTGGAAGCCATCTTTTTCAGGAAGCATCAAGTCCAGTAGAATCAGGTCATACACGCCACTTTCTGCCTCGTATAAGCCTTCTTCGCCGTCAAAGATCTGCATAACATCTGCAAAATCATCTAAAAAATCAAATACTGAGTTTGACAGACCGAGGTCATCCTCCACTAATAGAATCTTAATCATCCTGTTCCTCCCTTTCTAGAAAAAGCTTATGCTGTGTAGTTTAAATTGAGACATGGTAAACACTTCTCATTCTATCTTCACTTATCTTTTTCTATTATATCATGACTTGTCGAAAATGCTTTAAGAATTTGTTGTTTTCGAGTTATTTTCGTTATTCTTATCATCTTTTGTTGTGCCGTCAGCGTTTGATGGCTTCTTTTTTGATTGATTTCCTTCTTGTGGTCCCCCTGGTTGACCATTTCCTTGTGGTGGCTGGCCTCCACCTCCAGGACCGCCTTGACCATCTTGACCGTTTTGCCCCCCCATCTGTGGTGGCATACCATTTTCATTTCCCTGCCCCTGACCTTGAGGAGTTTGTCCGCCTTGACCTGGCATCTTGCCATCTTGCTTGTTTTGCTGAGGCATAGTGGCTTGTTGCGCTGAGCTCTGTTGCGGACTTTTCTGGGTCAAGGCACCAATTCCATAGCCACCAATTGCTCCGACAGCTAAAGAGGCACTAGCTACTGCTGTCATCCACCATTTGGTACTCTTTTTAACTACAATCATTTTTTCCATATCCATTTTAAAGTTTTCCTCTTTCTAAATTTTGTATTTCATGGATTTTAACACTATGAAGCAATATAAAGTTTGATTACACAAGTTCACATCTTTTCACGTGCTAGAGTTATTATAGGGAGTTTTGCTTAAACGGGACTGAATTTTTTCTTAAAGAAGACTGAAACTATGGGATTCTAAGCAACAAAAAAGACCAGACTTTATAATCTGATCTTTTCATTAGGCTAAACTGATGCCTTGATTGCATTTTCCACCGCTGCTTTTTCACGGGCAATCAAGTCAACACGCGCTGCGATTTCCTTAATTCCCATGCTGATATTACGGCTGATAGCCATATCGTCCAGCTGCGGTTCAAAGAAGGCCTTGTATTCTGCTAGTCTTTCTGCTGTCTTGAAGGCATTAGCTGGATAAATGACGAATTTGTCGAAGCTCATGTCGCCACCCAAAGCCGCTTTAATCCACTCCCAATTCTCACGCGCCCAAGTCCAAGCAGTAGCTTGAGTAAATTGATGATTCAAGAGAGGGAAATACCAACTCATGGCCAAATCTTGTGGTTTCACAATATCCTTGTTTTTCAAAGATTCCAAGATACGAGCAAGTGTTTCTGCGTCCTTAGTATAAGCCAAAGCAGATGCCAATTGACGTTTGAAGCTGCCGTCAACTGTCGAAACATAATCATTCAAGTATTGGTCAGCCAATTCTTTGCTCTCATAATGCTTGATTTGATTGATGAGAATATGCAAGCGAATAGCTGCAGGCAATTTCTCTAAGTCCTCTTGATGAGCGGCAAAAATGCGACTTGCTTCTTGGCTTGCTGCTTGATCGTCAGCTGAAATCAGACTTCCTACAACGATCTGACGAACCAACTCATCTTCATCACTTTCGCCTTCTTGTACTTCAAAGCCTAGACGGTCAAAGTTGAATTTGCTAAGTTTAAGAACCAATTCATGATAGGCTTTCTCGCACTCGCTTCCTTCGTCCACAAACAGCTTAAGACCATTCAAAACAGCTTTGACTCCTGAAACAACCAAATAGGAGGTTTCTTCTGTTAGTTTTTCAATAACTGGAACCAAATCAGCAAATGAAATGCTGCCTGCTTCAGCTAAAAGACGGCGCTCTTGCACCACTTGAAGCTTGCTGGTACTATCCAAGTCTGTAATACCCTCTAAAATCTGCTCAAGCAAGACACCTTGATAGTCCGTGATATAGTGGGCTGTGTTTTCTGTATTAAAGCGCAGAGCACCTTGGTTTTGAGCAGCCAAGGCAGAGTAATTTGGAATTTCCAGGGTTTCTGTCTCCAGCGTATCTGGCAAACCTTTCCAATTACTATTTAAAGGCAAGACCCAAGTGCGTTTCTTATCTTCGTGCTCCCCGATAAAGAATTGTTTTTGAGAGAGTTTCAATGTATCGTTTTCTACTGTAGCCGTCAAAACAGGGTATCCTGGCTGTTCCAACCAAGAGTCCATAAAGGCTGCTACATCACGACCAGAAGCAGCTCCCAAGGCATTCCAAAGATCACGACCGATGGTATTTCCATACTGGTGTTTAGCAAAGTAAGCGTTCAATCCTTTAGCAAAGGCCTCATCACCCAACCAACGACGAAGCATGTGCATAAGGCGGCTTCCCTTGGCGTAAACGATAGCCGGATCAAACAAAGTATTGATTTCGTCGGGGTGCTTCACCTCTACATGGACAGACTGAACTCCGTCTGTCGCATCTCGTTTGAGCGCCAAAGGCACACCTGTGGTTTGGAAATTCTCAAAGATATTCCAGCTTGGTTCAATCGCATTGACACAGACGTATTCCATCATGTTGGCAAAGCTTTCATTGAGCCAGAGGTCATCCCACCACTTCATTGTGACCAAGTTACCAAACCATTGGTGAGCCAACTCATGGGCGATAACAAGTGCCACATCTTGACGGCTGGATACCGTAGAATTTTCATCTACCAAGAGGTAAATTTCGCGATAGGTCACCAGACCCCAGTTTTCCATAGCACCAGATGAAAAGTCCGGCAAGGCTACGTGCAGCGACTGAGGAATCGGATATTTGACACCATAATATTCTTCGTAAAATTCAATAGAGCGAACCGCAATGTCCAAAGCAAATTCTAAGTTGCTAGCTGGGTGAGCCTTGGTTGCATAAACACCGACCAAAGTGCCGTTTTTAGTTTTAGCAGTAATGCCTTGCATATCCCCAGCAGCAAAGGCCAAAAGATAAGAAGACATGCGAGGCGTTCTTTCAAACTTCCAAATGCCTGTCGCTTTCCGGTTTTCAACGTCGATTTCAGGCATATTAGACAAAGCTAGTTCGCCTTCTGCTTGGTCAAATTTCAATGCCAAATCAAAAGTCGCTTTAGCTTCTGGCTCATCCACGCTAGGAAAGGCTTCACGGGCAAAATGGCTCTCAAATTGCGTGGAAATGATCTCTTTTTTCACTCCATCTACTGTATAGTAAGATGGGTAAATCCCCGTCATATTATCTGTAATCTTACCTGTATAGGTCAAGGTTACTTCCACAGGACCCGCTGATGCCAATTCAACGTAAAGAGCTTCATTATCATTATCAAGAGTGAAGGGACGAGCTTGTCCAGCCACTTCTACGGCCTCAATCGTCAAATCCTTTTGGTGCAAGGAAATTTTCTCAGCTTTGGCTTCACCGGTAATGGTAACTTTCCCTGAGAAAGTCTTATCCGCACGATTTAAATCCAAAAAGAGATCATAGTGCTCTGGAACAAAAGTATCAATAAAATGTGCAACTGCTTGCATGTTTTTCTCCTCATCTAATTGAAGGGGCTGGTAATAAACCAACCTCCATTCAAGATTCATCTCTTACTATTCTACCATATTTAGTGACTTTATACTCATTCCAACTGACTCAAAATTGATTTTTGACTTCAAACATAAAGTAATCATTTTAAAGACATCCTGTTATTCTCTTTTCTCCTCCTCAAAACAAAAAAGACAAGCTTAGCCTGTCTCTTTAACATATATTATAATTCAATAATTTTACCCGTTTCAAAGTAAACGACCCATTCGCAGATGTTTTTGGCATAATCGCCGATACGTTCCAAGAAAGAAATAACCTGGAAATAATCACGGCCAGTAACGATGGCTTCAGGATTTTTCTTGATTTCTTCCGTAGCCAGGTCACGAATGCTATCAAAATAATGGTTGATTTTTTCATCCATAGCTGCTACCTCATAGGCTTGATCTACAGAACCATTTAGGTAGAGATCAAGGGCAGCTTCAACGAAATTTTTCACATCGCGACCCATCTTTTTAATTTCGTCCTCGACAGCTGGAATACGCTGCTCGCCCTTCATACGAATAGCCGCTTTTGCAATGGATACCGCATGGTCTCCCATACGCTCTAAGTCTGAAACAGCCTTGAGAACAGTCAAGACAGTTCGAAGGTCTTGAGAAACAGGTTGTTGGAGGGCAATCATTTCAAATGATTTCTTTTCCAATTTCACTTCATATTCGTTTACTTCTGCATCATCTTCGATGACTTCCTTTGCCAAGTCACGGTCATGTGTGACAAAAGCACGCACGGTGCGGTTGATTTGTGAGAGCACTTCTTGTCCCATTGCGTAGAACTGATTGTGCAATTTCTCCAAATCTTCTTCAAATTGAGATCGTAACATCATTCAACTCCTTATCCAAATTTTCCTGTAATATAATCTTCTGTTTCCTTATTTTGTGGGTTGAGGAACATCTCCTTAGTATCATTAAACTCCATCAAATCGCCACCCAAGAAGAAGCCTGTTTTATCCGAAAGCCGAGAAGCCTGCTGCATGGAGCGCGTCACCAAGAGCATGGTATAGGTGTCCTTAAGTCCATAGAGAGTTTCCTCAATTTTACCCGCAGAGATTGGATCTAGCGCTGACGTTGGCTCATCCAAGAGGATAATTTTCGGACTGGTAGCCAAAACGCGTGCTACACAAATCCGCTGCTGTTGACCACCAGAGAGACCGATAGCGGAATCATGTAAACGGTCTTTCACTTCGTCCCAAATAGAAGCCCCAATCAAGGAACGCTCCACCGCTTCATCTAAAACCTGTTTATCCTTAATACCATTGATGCGCAGTCCATAGACAACATTTTCATAAATGGTCATTGGGAAGGGATTAGGTTGCTGGAACACCATGCCAATCTCTTTGCGCAACTCCACCGTATCTGTCCGAGGACTGTAGATATTGTGTCCGTTATAGATGACCGTGCCAGTCGTAGTGACTTCAGGATTCAAATCTCCCATGCGGTTGATAGCCTTAAGCAAGGTGGATTTCCCTGAACCGGACGGTCCAATCAAGGCAGTGATTTCATTAGGCATAAAGTCCAAGGAGACACTATTGAGTGCTTTCTTTTTATTATAATAAACCGACAAGTCCTTGACTTGCAAAATAGGTTCTGTCATAAGTTCATTCCTTTAGTTTCTTCACCTCTAACCAAAATGACCAGAAACATAGTCATTGGTCGACTGCAGTTTGGCATTTTGGAAGATATTGGCAGTCTTGTCGTACTCAATCAAATCTCCTAGATAAAAGAAGCCGGTGTAGTCACTGGCCCGGGCAGCCTGCTGCATATTGTGAGTTACGATGATGATCGTATAGTCCTTTTTGAGCTCAAACATAGTCTCTTCCAGCTGCATGGTCGCAATCGGATCCAGCGCAGAAGCCGGCTCGTCCATAAGCAAGATATCTGGCTTGACCGAAATAGCTCGGGCAATACAGAGTCGCTGCTGCTGGCCGCCTGACAAAGTCAAGGCTGACTTATGAAGATCATCCTTGACTTGGTCCCAAAGTGCGGCTTGTTTGAGCGAAGTTTCAACAAGTTCATCCAAAATATTTTTATCTTTTACACCAGCTCGTTCATGGGCAAAGGTAATGTTGCGATAAATAGACTTAGCAAATGGATTGGGCCGTTGGAAGACCATGCCGATGTGCTTACGCATTTCGTAAACGTTGATATCAGACCGATTGACGTCTATTCCTTGGTAAAGAATTTGCCCTGTTACCTTGGCAATATCAATCGTGTCATTCATACGGTTGAGACTGCGGAGATAGGTCGATTTCCCTGAGCCAGACGGACCAATCAGAGCTGTGATTTTATTCTTTTCAAACTGCATATCAATGCCCTTGATGGATTCTTTTTTACCGTAGTAAACATGCAAATCCTTGGTCGAAAGGGCTACCTTTTCTTCAGGAAAAGTAATGATATGTTTTTCATTCCAATTATATTCTGTCATTGCTTCTCCTTTATGCAGAGGTTAATTTCTTGTGCAAGTAGGAACCGAGTTTGCGGGCTCCAAAGTTGAAAATCAAGATAAAAATCAGAAGCACCGCTGCTGATCCTGCTGACACCACAGTGCCATCAGGAATGGTTCCCTCACTATTGACCTTCCAGATATGGACAGCCAGCGTCTCCGCCTGACGGAAAATCGAAATCGGGCTGGTAATGCTAAAAATGTTCCAATTAGACCAATCCAGAGCTGGCGCAGATTGACCAGCAGTATAGATCAAGGCAGCTGCTTCACCGAAAATCCGACCAGAAGCAAGGACAATCCCTGTCACAATCCCTGGAAGAGCCTCTGGAATCACCACATGCAGTACTGTTTCCCAGCGGGAAATTCCTAGAGCTAGTCCTGCTTCACGTTGTGTATGGTGAACGTGGCGTAAGCTGTCCTCGACATTCCGAGTCATCTGAGGCAAATTGAAGACAGTCAGAGCCAAGGCACCAGAGATGATAGAAAAGCCATACTCAAACTGGACAACGAAAATCAAATAGCCAAAGAGTCCGACTACCACGGATGGCAGCGAGGACAGGATTTCAATACAGGTACGGACAAAGTTGGTCACTGGTCCTTTCTTAGCATACTCTGACAGATAAACCCCAGCCCCCATAGAAAGAGGAACAGAGATAATCAAAGTAATCACCAACAGGAAGAAGGAATTGTAGAGCTGAATCCCAATACCACCTCCAGCCTGATAGGAAGAAGATTTTCCAGTCAGGAAAGACCAAGAAATGTGCGGCAAGCCTCTTACCAGAATATAAAGAATCAGAGAGGCAAGAATAGCAACAATGATACTCGCTATCGTGTAGAGAATACCAGTCGCCAATTTATCTAATTTCTTAGCGTGCATAGTTTTTCTTACCTCTTTCTTTTGTAATCAGTTTAATGACACTGTTAAAGGCCAAGCTCATCATCAAGAGCACCAGAGCCAGAGACCAGAGGACGTTATTGTCCACTGTTCCCATAACGGTATTTCCGATTCCCATGGTCAAAACGGAAGTCAGGGTCGCCGCAGGTGTTGTCAAAGAGGTTGGAATCACGGCAGAGTTCCCAACAACCATCTGGATAGCCAGGGCTTCACCAAAGGCACGCGCCATTCCAAAGACCACCGCTGTAAAAATACCTGAGCGAGCAGCCTTTAGCGTCACCCGCCAAATAGTTTGCCAGCGCGTAGCCCCCATAGCCAGACTCGCTTCACGGTAGTGGCGTGGTACAGCACGCAGACTGTCCGTCGTCATAAAGGTAACGGTCGGCAAAATCATGACAAAAAGTACGAAAATACCAGACAAAATCCCAAATCCGGTACCGCCAAAAACAGTCCGAACAAAGGGAACCACAACCTGCAAGCCGATAAATCCGTACACAACAGACGGAATCCCAACCAAGAGTTCGATCGCAGGCTGAAGAATCTTGGCTCCTTTAGGCGACACTTCAGTCATAAAGACAGCCGCTCCAATAGCAAAGGGAGTTGCAATCAATGCTGACAGGATCGTAACAATGAAAGACCCCAAGATCATCGGCAGGGCACCGAATTCCTTACCTGACGGATTCCAAGTGGAGCCAAATAAAAATTCAAACACATTGACTCCATTGACAAAGAAGGTCGATAAGCCTTTTTGTGCTACGAAGATTAAAATCATGGCTACAATCAGGACGATTAAAGACAGGCAGGCAAAGGTGATATATTTCCCAAATTTTTCCAGACGAGAGTTTTTCGAAGGGGATAGTAATTTTTTTGCTAATTCTTCATTTCTCATTTGCTATCTCCTTTTAAGCTCGTAACATTTCCATCAGCATCCTTGCTGACCTGCATTTCCTTGATGGAAATATAGCCCATTCCTGAGACAATCCCATCCTGAACTTCGTCTGACAACATGTAGTCCAGAAACTCTGCTGCAAGACCAGTCGGCTTGCCCAATGTATACATATGCTCATAAGACCATAGTGGCCAAGCATTGGTCGCAACATTCTTAGCCGTTGGCTCGTAGCCATTGAGCTTCAAAGTCTTGACAGAATCATCCACATAAGCAAAGGCCAGATAAGAAATGGCTCCCGGTGTTTGAGAAACAATGGACTTAACCATCCCATTTGAATCTTGTTCCTGACTTTGAACGGCTGATTTACCAGCCATAATAACACTGTCAAACGTAGCTCGAGAACCAGAGCTTGCCGCACGGTTGATGATGGAAATCTCTAGATTTTCCCCACCCAGCTGCTTCCAGTTTGTCACTTCGCCAGTAAAAATCTTCTGCAGCTGCTCTGCCGTTAAATTATCGACAAATACTTCTTTATTGACAATCACGGCAATTCCAGCGACTGCTACTTTGTGATCGACAAGGGCTGAAGCGTTAATCCCTTCTTTTTCCTCAGCAAACACATCTGAGTTGCCAATTTCAACCGCACCAGACTGAACCTGAGACAATCCCGTACCTGATCCGCCACCTTGAACATTGACTGTTTTTCCAATATTGGCCGAACCAAACTCATCCGCTGCTGCTTCGACAAGCGGCTGAAGAGCTGTCGAACCAACGGCAGTCATAGACTCCCCTCGGTCAATCCAGCTGGAACAAGCAGAGAGGCTAACTGCAAATAGCACTAGAACTGCTGACAAAATCAGCTTATATTTTTTCTTCACCATTTTTTTCCTCGAAATCTTGAGAATGATAGTGGAATGTCTATATTGAAAAAATCTGAAAATCCCACTATATCCACTATAACATAGAAAGAGGGCTTTGCCTAGTCTTTTGAACGAAAGCGAAGCCCCTTTGGGAAATAATTTTTCAAGGTATTTCCAGTAATTTTTGCAAAGCCCAGACCATTGCCTTGGGCAAGCACTTGATACCAGCCATTTGGATAGTTTTGAGAGAGTTGAACCGTCTCGCCTGCTACATATTTGCTAAAAGACTCATCATCAATCTCAAGGACTGAGACGACTTCACTAGGCCTCAAGGCTAAACCTAAGGCAAAGCTCGGTTCAAAGCGATTTTTCTTAAATTCTCCTAGATGCAGGCCATTACGAGCAATTTTTAGTTTGGAGATATCTGGCAGTCCAGCTGGCAGCAGATACAGATTATCACCAAAAGTATCTAAATGTCCTTCTAGCTCAATTTTTAGATGCTTTTTCTGGAAATCTTGCCAGAGTTTTCTCTGCTCTGCTGTCAATTTATTTTTGGTCGCCTTGATTTTTTTAGCAGACTGACTGCCTGTAAAGCGAAATTTCGCTACAAATTGTCCTTCTCCTTTGAAATGGTGGGGATACATACGAGCTGTTTCTGGAAAATCAATCCCTGCAACCATGCCATTGATTTTTGGTATTTCAAGCAATTCCAAGGGAAAATTCTCTAAAAGCCAAGCGACAATTTCTTCATTTTCTTCTGGCGCCCAAGTGCAAGTTGAATAAACCAACTGCCCGCCTGTCGCCAACATCTTGACAGCGTCCTCTAGAATTTCTCGTTGCAAACGCGCACACTGGGCAGGATATTCCGGACTCCAATATTGAGTAGCATCTGGCTGCTTGCGAAACATTCCTTCGCCAGAGCAAGGAGCATCCAGAACAATGAGGTCGAAATAGCCCTGAAAAACCTTAGCCAATCGATCCGCAGATTCATTGGTGACAAGGACATTTCGCGCTCCAAAACGCTCAATATTTTCCACCAAAATTTTACTACGTTTAGCATTGATTTCGTTAGAAACCAGCAAGCCTGTATTTCCCAGATAAGAGAGTAAATGAGTAGATTTTCCACCTGGTGCAGCCGCTAAATCCAAAACTTTCATGCCCTTTTGCGGTGCTGCAACCTGAGCGACCATTTGCGCAGCAGGCTCCTGAGAATAAACCAGCCCCGTGACATGTTCCACTGACTTCCCAGACACTTTTCCGTAATAACCCCAGTCTGTATTTGGAATCGCATCTGTAAAATCTTTCTGATTCTCTTTTAAGGGATTGCTGCGAAAAGCTGAAATCGGATCTTGATCAAAAGTCGCAAAAAAGGCCTCTGCTTCCTGTCCCAAGATCTTCTCATACTTTTCCTTAAAACCTGCTGGAAAGTCCATACTAGCCTTTTCCCTTTCGTAAATACTCTTGTAATTCATCCAACTTGCACTTTGGTGCAATCATAATCGGCTCCTGAGTCTGAAAATTTGGCTGATTGCCATCTAGAGTCTGAATGACGAAGCCCAGTTTGTCAGCCATCACATAGGCCGCCGCATAGTCCCAAGGCCAATTATAAGAGAAATAGGCGGCTAAACCACCAGCCAAGGTCTTAGCAAAACTAATCCCAGCACTGCCATAGACACGCACACCCAAGCAATCACGAGCTAAATCAGCTAGTCCCCAGTGATTATGCTCCAGCATACTAGCATTTGAAGCAATAAGATATTGCTGCAAGGGCTTGTCAATAAAAGCAGACAACTTTCTGTCATTGCAGTACACATCAAAAGCCCCGCCTCCATGAAAAAGCTGGTCCCTTGTCACATCGTAAATCAATCCGAACTTGCCCTGCCCATTTTCGAAATAAGCTAACATAATAGCAAAATCAGCCCGCTGGGTGATGAAATTATTGGTACCATCAATGGGATCAATCACCCAGACATTACCATCCACGATGTCGTGTCGTAGGTCATTTTCCTCGGCCAAAATCGCGTCGTCAGGATACTGAGCTAAAATTTTCCCAACCAAGTCATCCTGGATGAAGCGGTCCATTTGAGTCACCAAGTCAGTCGGGCTGCTCTTTTGTACGACATCCAAGTCATCATAGAGATGCTCCCTTAAAAAAGCACCTGCCTGATAAACTATTTCTTTCGCAAAATGAAATTTATTTTCCAAGAGAAATCATTCCTTTCCCTTTCCTTTTCGCCTCCTGAACAGCGCGATAAAGAGAATAGCCACTGACCGTCTCAAACTCACGGCCAAGTCGCTTCTCTTCTCCCTTGCTGGGAACAACTTTCTTGAAGACTGCATAAGACTGGAGCAGTTTTTCCGCTTGAATCTTCTGTTCATAGGCTTGCTCTACATCATTAAAAAAAGAAAGCACTGAAGCAAGCTCTTCAGTGCTCCACGATAAGTCTAGTGGGTAACTATAATTTTTTTCCATATTTTAAATATCAGCACGCATAGTTGCGGCTCTGAGTTCTTCTTTCCGATAGCCTCTAGGCAAGAAAGCACGAATTTCATCTTCATTGAAGCCGATTTGCATTCGTTTACCATCGAGGATAATTGGGCGACGCAAAAGACTAGGATTTTCCTCAATCAGCTTAATAAGTGTTGAAATCGATAAATCCTCTACGTCTAAATCTAGTTTTTGAAAAATTTTTGAGCGGGTTGAGATGATGTCATCAGTGCCATTTTCTGTCAATGAAAGAATGTGTTGCAATTCTGGAGCAGACAGAGGGCTCGTCATGATATTATGCTCCGTAAATGGAACTTCATGACCAATCAACCAAGCACGCGCCTTGCGACAGGAAGTGCAGCTAGGCGATAAAAATAATGTAATCATGCTGTTCTCTTCTTATTTTTATATAGTAACTAACTCTATTATACTAAATTTTATCTCTCTTGACTAGATATTTTTGAGAATCGGCTCGAAATACTAAGAAAAATATTAAAAACTGACATTTATTCCGAACGTTCCCAATTTCTTGCCACTTCTTCATCACTCTTTAATTGAGTCACTAGCTCCTCGATACCATCAAATTTAACCATATCACGAATCTTATCCAGCCAGATAATCCGAATCGTATCGCCATAGATTTCCTCCGCAAAGTCAAATAGATTGGCTTCAAAACGAAGCTCATCTCCTTCAAAGGTCACATTTTTGCCAACGCTAGCCATGCCACGAAAAATCTTGCCATTGTGCTCAACATCTACCACATAGACACCATCTGCTGGCAAAATCACGCGATCCAATGGTGCTAGATTGGCCGTTGGATAGCCAATGGTACGCCCTCTAGCATTGCCATGAACCACAATGCCACGAGTAGAGAGAGGATAGCCTAATAGCTGATGCGCCTTGGCAACATCACCATTTTGAATGGTCTCTCTAATCCGAGTAGAAGAGATTTTTTCATCATCTTGATTGACCGATGAGACGATGACAATCCGACCATCGAAATAGTCTGCAAGCTCCTCTGCCTTTCTCTTGTCAGATCCAAAATGGTAATCAAAACCTGCCACAACTGCCTTTGCTTTAAGCGCAGAAACGTACTTATCAAAAAATTCTCGGGCTGTATTTTTAGAAAAATGACTAGTAAAGTCAATCAAGTAAAGGTAGTCCACACCCAAATTTTCTAAGTGAGCAGCGCGTTCCTCAGGATGATTCAAATGCAACATCAACTCTGGCTGATAGCGGACAAAAGCCAATTTGGGTGACTCAGGAAAGGTCAGTACAGCAATCTTCAGTCCTTGCTCAGCTGCAATTTTCCTTGCTTCCTTAAAAAGTGTTTGATGCCCTTTATGCAGGCCGTCAAAATAGCCCAGAACCAAGACTGTATCTTCTTCCTGATTTATCTCTAATTCATTATTTATTCGTCTTATTTTCATCATTTTTCTATTTTACTATGTATCCGCTTTTTTTACAACAAATTAAATCCCATGAAAAGAACTTCTATCGCTCCAAGAAAACACCTTGCTATCTCTAACAAAGTGTCTCAGTAAATATTTGAAACTACACTGGTTACTGACGATCATCATAGCCATTTGGATGATTGGAATGCCATTTCCAAGCAGTTTCGATAATGGTTTCGATATTGTCAAATTTCGGCTGCCAGCCCAAAACTTTTCTCGCTTTCTCAGAAGAAGCAATCAGCGTATCTGGATCCCCTGGGCGTCGCTCTGCTATTTCCAAAGGAATAGGATGGCCGGTCACCTTACGGGCGGCTTCTACAATCTGCAGGTTGGAAAAACCAGTCGAAGAGCCAAGGTTAAAGGCATCCGAAGGTTGACCAGCTCGCAGGTGTTCAACAGCCAGAATATGGGCATCAGCCAAGTCGAAAGGATGGACATAATCGCGGACATTGGTTCCGTCTGGAGTATCGTAATCGTCGCCAAAGACGGCAATCTTCTCTCGTTTACCCTGAGCTACCTGAAGCACAATGGGCAGGAGATGGGTCTCTGGTCCATGGTCCTCACCAATCGAGCCGTCGGGCTTGGCACCAGCCACATTGAAATAACGCAGGGCTACAAACTTGATGCCATAGGCCTGGTCTGCCCAGCGCATAATGGTCTCCATCATAAGCTTGCTCTCACCATAAGGATTGATCGGCTTTTGCGGAGTCGTTTCCAGTATCGGCACTTCCTCAGGAATGCCATAAGTCGCCGCAGTCGAAGAAAAGACAATATTTTTAACGCCGCATTCCTGCATGACCTCCAGAAGAGAAATCATACCGGCTGTGTTATTGTCAAAATACTTGAGCGGATCCGCCATAGACTCGGCGACCAGTGAAAAGGCAGCAAAGTGAATAACCGCATCGATGGATGGATGCTTGGCAAAGACATCTCGCATAAAGTCCTTATCCGTCAAATCCCCCTCATAAAAGACTGCCTGAGGATGAACCGCTGCGCGATGGCCAGTCACCAAATTATCAACAACGACCACCTCTTCCTTGCCTGCTTCTACCAAACGGTCTACCATGTGCGAGCCGATATAACCAGCTCCACCTAATACTAAAATTGCCATGTTTCTCTCTTTCTTGTCTTGATTTATACTTTAACTATTCTATCAAAAATAGGGACAAATGAAAACTCTCCTGCAATTATTCCTCTTTCAAACCAACAGATTGGACAAAGCGCATGAAAGCATCCTGCCCCTCCTCTGTTTGCTTGTAAACACCCGCATCTTCCAGTACTCGGCTGAAAATTTGTCCAACCGATGCCTGAACTACTCCTTCCACCATCTCAGCGGAAACATCTGGATTCTGGTCTTTGAGTTGATTGGCCCACTCCTGATGGTAGACAGCGACCTGACAGTCTTCTCCCAGCAGAAACAGTCCCACCTGCTTGAGTTCTTCCTTGAGCCGAGGCGGCAGAATAGCCAGTCCCATAACCTCAATCAGACCGATATTTTCTTTCTTAATATGTTGCACATCCTTATGAGGATGGTAAATGCCGTCTGGATGTTCTGCGGAAGTTTGATTGTCCCGCAAGACCAAGTCTAGCTCAAAACATCCATCTTTTTTGCGGGCAATCGGTGTGATGGTATGGTGAGGCTCACCCTCAGACTCTGCCAACACCTGCACACTTAGATCAGAATAAGTCCGCCAAGCTTGCAAGATCTTGTCAGCCAACTCAATCAACTGTTCCTTCTTATCAGACTTCAGACGAATGACAGACATAGGCCACTTGACAATACCTGCTTCCACCTCTTCAAATCCGCTAAAAGCAAAACTGCAATCCAGCTCTGCTATTTCCATAGGAAAAGTATGCCGTCCGCCCTGATAGTGGTCGTGGGTCAGGATGGAGCCACCGACAATAGGCAGGTCGGCGTTGGATCCTGCAAAATAGCCTGGAAAAGTCTCGACGATGTCCAGCAGG
The DNA here is from genome assembly GCF_000222765.1 of Streptococcus cristatus ATCC 51100. GTDB lineage: Bacteria > Bacillota > Bacilli > Lactobacillales > Streptococcaceae > Streptococcus > Streptococcus cristatus. Next base: position 149,581 of record NZ_AFUE01000001.1, read on the forward strand.
CGCTCAAAGGTCAGTCGGCTGATAGCCATAGGAAGGTGCTGGCTGTGCAGAAAGATGCAATGCTCATTAAAGTAGGCATAGGGCGAATACTGGAAGCCCCATTCCTGTCCGGCCAAATCGAATCGAATAATCCGATGGTTAGCGCGGGCAGGGTGATCCAAGCGGCCTTGGTAGCCTTCATTTTCCATGCAGAGCTGGCAGGCTGGATAATGGCTGTTCTTAGCCTTTTTAGCTGCCGCAATTTCCTTGGGATCCTTTTCTGGCTTAGAGAGATTAATGGTGATTTCCAAATCTCCATAGGTAGTCGGTGCTTTGAAAGCAATATTTCTAGCAATAGCCTTGACCTTGATGTAGTCATTCTTTTGACTAAGCTGGTAAAAATCAGCCACAGCTTGCTCGGGATTGGAAGCATAGGTCGTCCAGAAGTCCTGATTGAGCTGGCTAGGGGCAGGTGTGATGAAGTTCATAAGCTCAGCACCAAGGATTTCACGCGCAGTCTGACTATCCTCAATCGTCTCTAATCTAACTGCCTCCTCAACCAGCTGGTCCTTGAGGCCAATCAAGTCATCCAACTCAGTCTCAACTTCTAAAACGCCATCTCCCACTCGTGCCAAAACACGATTGATCAGGTAGATTCGATCCATTTCCTCAAATGAACTTTCAGAAATGACTTCTGTGATAAATGCATCTAGAACTCCCTGACTCATTGATTCTCCTTCTTACATTCTAAATAGTCTCTGACAGCGTCTAAATCCTGAAAAACTTGTTCTGTTTTATTTAAGAAAGACTGCGCTGGTATTTTTAAGTCTGGAATACAAATGATTGGTATCCCAGCCCTATACGCTGCCTCAATCCCTGCTTCACTATCCTCTAGTACTAAGCAATTCTCTGGTAAAACGTTCAAATCTCTACAGGCCTTTAAAAATATATCAGGGTAAGGTTTGCTTCTCTTTACATCTTTTGCAAAAACTAGATGGTCAAATAGGGACAGTATACCATTGCTATCCAAGATCATTCTCGCTCGAGATTCAACACTTGAAGTTGCTAAGGCGATCGGAATGCCTTCTCTTTGCAAAAAAGCAAGCAAATTTTTAGCACCTTTTTTTAAATTTACACCTTTGGCTAATATTCGAGCTTCCAGTTCATAAACTTTTTCCAAGGTTTGGTCAAAGTTCCAAGGTAAATCATAGGTATCCAAAAATCGTTGAACATTCTCCTCTTCCCTATGTCCACTGTATTCTCTAGAATATGTTTCTTCTGTGAAAGGAATTCCAAAATCTTTAAGCAATTCTTGATAAACTTTTAGAGAAATGATCTCAGTATCAGCTAATAAGCCATCTAAATCAAATATTACAGCGTCCATTTACTTCTCTCCTAGTCTAAAACGCGAGTGCCACCTGCAACTTCAGCGATATAGAAGCTTGGAGCGTATCCAACGACTTCCTCGTAGTGCTTGCCAACAGCTTCCTTAAAGGCCTCAACGGCATCTTTTTGCACCAAGGAAATGGCACAGCCACCGAAGCCAGCTCCGGTCATACGGGCTCCCAGAACGCCTTCTTGCTCCCAGGCCGTGTGAACCAAGGTGTCCAGCTCTAGGCCAGTCACTTCATAGTCATGCTCCAATGAAACGTGGGAAGCATTCATGAGGCGGCCAAACTTGTCAAGATCGCCTGCCTGCAAAGCTGCCCGCGCTTGCAAAGTGCGTTGATTTTCCAAAACGGCATGGCGAGCCCGTTTGAGGCGATTTTCGTCCTCTATCAGATAGCTATACTCATCAAAGGACCACTCGTCCAACTCACCCAAGGTTGCGATAGATAGCTTGCGGTTCAGTTCTTCAACAGCTTTTTCACACTCCGCCCGACGCTCATTGTACTTAGAATCCGCCAACTCACGCCGCTTGTTGGTATTCATAATCACTACAACATTATCCTTCAAATCAAGTGGCACCAAGTCATATTCCAAGGTATTGGTATCTAAGTAAATAGCCCGCTGGTCAGCTCCCATACCGATGGCAAACTGGTCCATAATACCAGAATTAACCCCGATAAATTCATTCTCAGTTAATTTACCGATTTTCACTAGGTCCAGACGTTCCAACTGCAAATCAAAAAGTTTCTCGGCCATGATACCAGTTAAAAGCTCTAGCGATGCAGAAGAAGACAAGCCCGAGCCGTTGGGAATATTTCCATAAACATAGACATCCATGCCTCGGTCAATCTTATGGCCTGCCTCCTGCAGAAAATGCAGAACTCCTTTTGGATAGTTGGTCCAGTTATGCTCAGGCTCAAAGTGCAGGTTTTCCAGTGGCACTTCAATAATCCCTTTTTCTTCAAAATTCCCTGAGAAGAATCGCAAGAGCTGGTCGTCCCGCTTGCGAGCCGCTCCATAAGTTCCTAGAGAAATGGCTGCAGGAAAGACATGGCCGCCGTTATAGTCCGTATGCTCGCCGATCAGATTGATCCGACCGGGTGAAAAGAAAGTGTGGTCCGCTTCTACTCCAAAAACCTTGGCAAAATCTGCGCGGATTTGCTCTACTGAAATGACATTTGACATAAACTAAACTCCTTTAAAATGATGATCGATATTGTAATCGTTTTCTTGATTTCATTATAACTGTTTCCGAGTAAAACTTCAATAATTTTAGTAAATTTTTACTTAATAAAGCGATCACCTAATATTTACTAAATTCCTCTTTGTTATTTACTTGTTTTTGAGGTATAATAGCCCATATAAGACAATAGGAGAAAAAAATGGCTACGATTAAGGATATTGCCCAAGCTGCTGGAGTCTCTCCCGCTACAGTTTCTCGCGTACTCAACTACGACCCAGCCATGTCAGTCAGTGATGGCACTCGTAAAAAGATTTTTGATATCGCTGAGCAGCTGAACTATAAAAAATCAAGAAAAAGGAAGCCAAGCAAGGCTCAAGCCTACCGTATCGGGCTCATTGAATGGTACACTGAGCAGGAAGAGCTCGATGACCTTTACTACTACTCCATTCGCTTGGGTATTGAAAAAAAAGCCCAAGAATTGGGCTATGAGATTCTCAGAGTCTTTCAAAATGATTCTCTTGAGCAATTGAAAGACATTGATGGTTTGATTGCCATCGGTAAATTCAGCCCAGCTCAAATCCAGCAGCTGGAGCAGTACAGTAGCCACTTAGTTTTTGTCGACAGTGATACGCTTAATGCAGGCCACAGCTGTGTGACGGTGGATTTTGAGAATGCTGTACAGAAGGTTCTTGAGCACTTCATGAACGCTGGTTTTGACCAGATTGGCATGATTGCTGGGCAAGAAAGAACCTCTGACCAGGCTAGCCTCATCAGCGACCCTCGTTTAGCGAGTTTTCAGCAGTATCTATCTGATAAGGGAATCTTCCAAGCTGACTTGGTTAAGGTAGGCAGCTTTTCTTCGGAATCAGGCTATCAGATGATGACAGAGATTATCAATGAACACATAGACCAGCTCCCGCCCGCCTTCTTCATCTCTAGCGATGCTTTGGCTATCGGTGCCTTGCGGGCTCTGCAAGAACACGGAATCCAAGTTCCCCAAGATGTCAGCATTATTTCATTTAATGATACGTCTATTGCTAAGTATATCTATCCCAGTCTCAGTACGGTCACCGTTTTTACAGAAGAAATGGGCAAGCAGGCTCTGCACATTCTAAATCAAATTTTAACATCCGAAGAGGACTCCATTCCCTATATGGTCAAACTTTCTACCAAGCTGACCATTCGAGAAAGCAGTATTTAACAGAGAAAGAACGAATGAAAACCTACGAACAATTATTTACCATTCTCAGCCAAGCTGACGATTATGTAAACGGAGAAAGTCTGGCTCAGACACTGGGCATTTCCAGGACTTCCATTTGGAAAGCTATTCAACGCTTGGAAAAAGAAGGAATCCAGATCGATTCCGTAAAAAATCGGGGCTATAAGCTCAAAGCGGGGGATTTACTATTCCCAGAAATCATTGAAAAAGAGGCGCCCATCAAAGTTTCCTTCAACCCCAACTGCCAATCTACTCAGATAGATGCCAAAGCAGGTCTGGAGGCGGGTGGCGAAGCAAATACCCTTTATCTAGCTGCTGCTCAATCCGCTGGTCGCGGTCGCTTCGGCCGAGACTTTTTCTCTCCAAAACAGGGCGGCTTTTACATGTCCCTCCATCTCAAACCCAACCTAGCTTTTGATCAAATCCCTGCCTATACCCTCCTGACAGCTGGAGCCATCTATCAAGCTGTAAAAAATCTAACCCTCATAGACATAGATATCAAGTGGGTCAACGATATTTACTACAAGGATAAAAAAATCGCAGGCATTTTAACCGAGGCCATTACTTCAGTCGAGACAGGCTTAGTCACAGATATTATTATCGGGGTCGGGTTTAATTTTTGCATTAATGATTTTCCGGAAGAATTGCAATCTAAGGCTGGATCACTCTTTACAGAGCGAGCTCCTATCAGCAGAAATGAGCTGATTGCTGAAATCTGGAGATGTTTCTACGAAAGCGATCCCCAAGACTTGCTCTATCTTTACAAAAAGCACTCTCTAGTCCTAGGTCGCCAAGTGGGCTTCCATCAAAATAATCAAACCTATAAGGGACTTGCTAGCGATATCTCGGACAGCGGCCAACTTCTAGTCCAGTTGGAGAACGGCCAAAATATCTGGCTCAACAGCGGGGAAATTTCACTGACTAGCTGGTAGTCTACCCAAGATTGTATTCAAAAAGCACTTGATCTTTCGTTTCAAGTGCTTTTCTGTATACTCTTTCTTCCAGTATGATGTCGCTATTTAATCCCCAATGCAATCCGAGCATAACGACTCATCTTTTCCACTGTCCAAGCGGGGTACCAAACCAATTTGACTTCTGTCTTAGTAACCTCTGGTACATCTGACATAGCATCATAGATCTGGTCAGTCAGAAGATCCGCCAGCGGGCATCCCATGGTTGTTAGGGTCATATCGATTTCCGTTTCCCCAGTAGTCTCGTCAAAACGGATTTCATAAATCAAGCCGAGATTGACAATATCAATTCCCAGCTCTGGGTCAATGACCTGCTCCAAGCTCTCCAAAATACGCGTTTTAATCTTTTCAACTTCTTCAGGGCTGTATTTTTTTCTGACATACATATCCTCCTTATAAATATAGCAGAAAGTTCAAGTTAGCTCGAGGGGGCCTTTGTTTTCAGCTAGGATTGCCGACTTGACACTTCCTACTGAAAGATTCCTGCCCCTTCTTGCTCTTCATTTCTTAATCTTCGATAAAGTCTCTGAGTGGTTTGCTACGACTTGGATGGCGGAGTTTACGTAGGGCCTTGGCTTCAATCTGGCGAATCCGCTCACGGGTGACATTGAAGACCTTGCCGACATCTTCCAGCGTCCGCATTTTTCCATCGTCCAGACCAAAGCGTAGGCGCAAGACATTTTCCTCACGATCTGTCAAAGTATCCAAGACCTCATCCAACTGCTCACGAAGAACGACACGAGTTGTGTAATCAACTGGATTTTCAATCACTTCGTCTTCGATAAAGTCTCCCAGATGGCTGTCATCTTCCTCACCGATTGGCGTCTCCAGAGAAACCGGCTCTTGAGCAATCTTGAGAATCTCACGAACCTTGTCAGGTGTCATATCCATCCGCTCAGCGATTTGCTCAGGCGTAGGATCTTGACCTAATTCCTGCAAGAGATTACGTTGCTCACGGACCAGCTTGTTAATCGTTTCCACCATGTGAACTGGAATCCGAATAGTCCGAGCTTGGTCAGCAATCGCACGGGTAATGGCCTGACGAATCCACCAAGTCGCATAAGTTGAAAACTTAAATCCTTTGGTGTAGTCAAACTTATCAACAGCCTTCATCAGCCCCATGTTTCCTTCTTGAATCAGATCAAGGAACTGCATACCACGGCCGACATAGCGCTTAGCAATGGAAACAACCAGACGAAGGTTGGCCTCAGCCAGACGCTGCTTGGCTTCTAAGTCACCCTGCTCAACCAAAATCGCCAGCTCTTGCTCTTCTTCATTGCTAAGAAGCGGCACAACCCCGATTTCTTTCAGATACATGCGGACTGGGTCATTGACCTTGGCTGAATTGCTACCCAAGAGCTCTTCATCGGTCAGTTCTACTTCTTCCTCTTCAGTATTCAGAACCCGCGCGCTGGGATTTCCTTCCTTATCCGTGATAGAAATGCCCGCATCCTGAATGCGTTGCAGCAAATCCTCAATCCCATCAGCGTCCAAAGTGAAAGGAATGACCAGCTGGTCATTGATTTCATCGTCTGTCGCTACACCTGTCTGCTTGTGATTGCGGATGAATTCTGCAATTTGAACGTCTAATGTTGTTACTTCTTTTTGTTTTGTAGCCATACCTACTCCATTCTTCTTTTTTGTGCGATTAAGCGCTCCACTTCTAATATAGCGGCATTCTCATCTCCAGTATGCAAAGCTTCTCGAACCTTTTTGCTAATCAGCTGATTATTCTTACGAAGCAATTCACGTTCCCTAGTTAACTCAACTTCTGCTAACTCTCCGTCTTCCATCTCCTCTGGCAAATCTTCCTCCAACATCCGATACCAAAGTTGCTGGACTCTTTCCGGTAAGCTAGATAAATCCTGCGAAGTCACTTCACCATTGGCCAGTAAAAGCTCGTATAACTCCTGCAGTTCCGCCGTATCAAAGGCAAAATCTGTGCGAAGCCGATAGCTATTTAAAACCAGCGGATTGTGTACCATACGATAGAGGATATGGATTTCTGCCTTTATCAGCCGTGATAGCTGTTTAGACAGTGGAAGATCTACCAGTACAGGTCTTCTTAGAGATTCTGACTGCTGTCCGCTTCGACTACTTCGCTCAGCCAAACGACTATTGTTAACCGTATTCTCTACCTGCTGGTAATCAAAATCCGGCAGCAACTCAGCCAACATATAAATATAGGAATTCTGAGCTGTAATAGACTGTGTCTGAGCAATAATTGGTGCCATTCGCTCCACAAATTCAATTTGAGCCTGCAAATTTTCAATATTATCCGGTTTGAGATAGCGTAAAAGGAACTCTACATCACTAATTCGCGTTTTAGTCAGAAATTGTCGCAATTCCTCGGCAGAATTTTTAGCAATAAATTCGTCCGGATCCATATCGTCAGGAAAGGACACAATCTCTACCGACATATCCCGCAGCTCTTCTAAAGCCTTGGCTGTCGCAGCCTGACCAGCCTTGTCTCCATCATAAGTCAGAATAATTTTCTTGCAATACCTACGCAGATGCTGGACATGTTCAGGCGTCAGAGCTGTTCCCATCGACGCGACTGCATTTTCAACTCCAGCCCGATAAGCCGCGATCACGTCCATAAAGCCTTCCATCAGATAGACTTCATGGCTCTTCTTGATAACCGGCTTGGCCTTATCCAGATGATAAAGCTCATAGCTTTTATTAAAAATAGGGGTGCTGCGACTATTCTTATACTTGGCAGTCTGTGAACCAGCCTCCGAATCTTGCCAGATCCGACCAGAAAAGGCGACAACCTGACCCTTGTCGTTGGTCAAGGGAAACATAATCCGGTTCTGAAAAGCATCATAGACCAGATTATTCTCTGCTAGATTAAAAAGACCTGAGTTCATGATGGTAGACTCATCAAACTTACCAGCCATGCTCTTATGAAGATAGTTGCCTTCATTAGGAGCCAAGCCGATTTGAAAATGCTTAATGACTTCATCCGTCAGACCACGCTGATAGAGATAAGCGCGTGCTTCCTCTCCTATCTTGGTCGTCATCAGAACCGCATGGTAGAACTTCGCTGCCTCTGTATGAATATCGTAGAGCGCCTGATGCGGATGAGCCTGTCTCGGTCGATCTGCGCCAGCTCTCTCCATACCTAAGGAAATGCCCGCTCTGTCTGCGACAATCTGCACAGCATCCATGAAGGATACGCCTCGGTAGTCCTCAATGAACTTGAAAACATCACCCGACTTGCCACAGCCAAAACAGTGATAAAACTGCTTGTCCTCTACAACGTTGAAAGAGGGCGTCTTTTCGCCATGAAAGGGACAAAGTCCCAAAAAGTTTCTGCCAGCCTTGGTCAAGGCTACCGTTTCTCCTATGACATCGACGATATTGACACTATTTTTTATTTCAGAAATCATTTCTTTATCCAATAGACAATACCTCCAATTCATCACAGAATATCACTCTATATTTTATAATAATTTGACGCAAATGTAAAACATTTGATAGGCAAATAACTTGAAATAATTGCTTCTTTAAGCTATAATATAATCTCAAATATTAAATTATTTTTTGAAAGGAAAAGAAAATGTTAAAGGATCTTAAAGAATTTTTGCTACGCGGTAACGTGATTGACTTGGCAGTAGGGGTTATCATTGCGAATGCTTTCGGAGCAATCGTCAATTCATTGATTACTGACGTTATCACTCCCCTCTTCCTCAATCCAATTTTGAAAGCTGCAAACTTGAAGCAAATCGCTGAATTGAAATGGAACGGAATTGCTTATGGTAACTTCTTGAGCGCCGTGATCAACTTCTTGGTAGTCGGTACTGTTCTCTTCTTCATCGTGAAGTCTGCTGAAAAAGCACAAAGTCTTGCTAAAAAGAACGAAGAAGCTGCTGAAGAAGCACCAGCTGGACCAACAGAACTTGAAGTTCTGCAAGAAATCAAGAGCTTGCTTGAAAAACAAAACTAATATCCAAACAGCACTGAAAAATCTGTGCTGTTTTTATTATATACTTCCCATTCAAAAGAAAAAACAGCCAAATCGGCTGCTTCCTCATTCTATTGATTAGAATTTTTTACGTTTACGAGCTGCTTCTGATTTACGTTTGCGTTTTACAGAAGGTTTTTCATAGAATTCACGTTTGCGTGTTTCTTGAAGAGTACCAGCTTTAGTAACCGCACGTTTGAAACGACGAAGAGCATCGTCAAGAGATTCATTCTTACGTACTACTGTTTTTGACATTTTTTTCACTCCCTTCAAGTCCAAGATCTACTCTATTCTACACGCAAAATGGATAAATGTCAAGAAAAAAACTGCCATAAACTTATATTATCTTCACTTTCTTTTTTAAAAGCAACAAATTGTTAAAATGAACATCATAATAGCAAAAAGAAATTTATTTTAATCCTGTTCAGAAACGACTTCTCTTTCTTCACCATTTACAATTACGGCTTGGGAATTGTTCGTTAGCATTAAACTGAGCTTATTTTTATACATTTCAAAGGTCTTTTTGCTACTATCAGTAAAAGGCTCCTCACCATAATGTGGAAGGATGTAAAAATCCACTTCATCCAATCCTGCTGTATCAGATAACTCTGTCGCTACGGTCTTATCGTCCATGAGTTTATTGTAGTCAATATCCTTAGCTGTAATGATAGCCCCTGCTGATTCTCCCACATAGACCAACCCATCTCTTATTTGTTCTTTGATGAGAGATAGGAGTTGCTTTTTCTTTAATTCTTGCAACAAATAAAAGGTATTTCCGCCTGAGACATAAAGAATCTTGCTTTGGAAAATCTTTGCCTGTGCAGTTTCTCGATCACAAGAAGCAATATCTAGAACCTCTATTTCAAAGCCTAAATCTCTGAATGTTTGCTGAGCCTCATCGATATAGGCAGTATAGTCCTCTTTGTTCCCAGCGGTAGGAATAAATAGAACCTTTTTTTCTAGATTTTTTTCCTTTGCATAATCACTAAAAAGATTTTTGACACCAGCAAAATATGAACATAAAAATAATTGTTTCATGATTGTACCTCCATTAGTTTTTAACAATTTTATAAAGGATCCACGATCCCCTTCTTTGACTAGTTACGAGCGCAAAGCCTACTGATAACAAGAATCGTTTAAATACTTCTTCGCTTTGAAATTTCGGTAAAAAATAAGATAACTTGTTATATTCACAAGCTAGTAAGAGCATCCCGTCTGATTTGAGTATCCTTCGAAGCTCTATAAAAGAAGCCTCTAGATCTTGCCAATGAAAATGCGTTTGAAAAGCTGTAATCAAATCAAAACTTTCATCAGAAAAGCCTGTCTCCCTAACGTCTCTTCGTTCAAAATTTAAATTGACCATCCCTATCTGTTTGGCTTGAGCTATTGCAGTGTCTGAAATATCGATTCCAGTTACAGTACTTTGCGGAAAGGTTTCTTTCAGTAGAATGGTTGAACGACCATTCCCAACTCCTACATCTAGGATTGCAGGGTAAGAAGTTCTATCCAGATAACGAATTGCCCATACAAACATGGGAAGATAGGCTCGATTCCACAATTTCATCATTCGTTTTCCTAGAAAGCCCGAAGGGTTCTTTGATTGCTGAATCAAAGAATGAAACATGAGTAATAAAAGTATGATAGAAATGATAATTATTATATGAAACACTCTTCAATCCTCC